>CAVFTR010000004.1:0-144822 GCA_963625685.1 bacterium | reverse complement strand
GATCGTAAGCGTAAACTGATATACTCCGTCTTTCTTCTCGGCCTGGCCGCTGGAGGTAGTCCCGCCGTCGAGCAGTCCGTAGAATTTGCTGTGTCCCTGGGGATCCTGCGAGCAGAGCATGCCGATCTGTATCTTGTCAAGATTAGTGATATCATCGAGGTCAGGATATGCGGGCGCGGGAGCCTCGCACTTGACGAAGAGGCCGAGCTGGACCATGTCTTCGTTATTGGGTACCGCGCTCCATTCCTTCTTCTCGCTGTCGTATTTTACGACGATAGACAGTGAATCGAGATCGATTTTCTCGGGAGCTGTTACGAACTCGTGCTTGATTCCAGTGTCCTTATTGTACTGAGCCAGATATATCGCGGGATTGATCGTAAGCGTAAACTGATATACTCCGTCTTTCTTCTCGGCCTGGCCGCTGGAGATAGTCCCGCCGTCGAGCAGTCCGTAGAATTTGCTGTGCCCCTGGGGATCCTGCGAGCAGATCATGCCGATCTGTATCTTGTCAAGATTAGTGATATCGTCGTAGTCAGGATATGCGGGCGCGGGAGCCTCAAGCGACGTGAAGATGCGCGTAAGCGCCGCCATAAAGCCATAATTTGTCACCGTGCAGCTTTCTTTATTTACGCTGCCGCTGACGTCAGTTGCAAATGAGAAGCCAGTATTTGGACTGAGAGAGATGTTTACCTTATAGTAATGATCCTCGTCAAACGTATCGTCTTCAGACATTTTGCTCCAGTCCTCTGCGGATGCAGTCTCGGGATTCTTGCTATCAGAAAGTTTGAACCAATATACCGTTCCGCACGTTAGTCCATCTGCCGGAGTTAGTGTCGCTGTTGCTGCCGGCGTTTCACCGATAGCCGGAGCGGTGATCGTGGCCGCAATGCTGCTTATTGGTGTCGGCACAGTCTCCTCCGCCAGGGCAGCAGCGGGGATCAGACCCAGCAGCATGACAAGGCAGAGCAGAATGCTGAGAATTCGTTTTTTCATGCTTTGTTCTCCTTTTTTGGTATTTTTTATTATTTATTTCGTTTGCTCGCTCATTTTTTCTTCATCCCATCGCTCCCTGCTCAGGTATTTGAACTGTATAGGCGCATTTTAGCCTATGTAGTTCATTGCAATGATAGCATATCTGCCCATATAATTCAAGTATAATTTAACTCAATGAGCGGTGAATTTGTATGGATTATTATGAGATCGGGCAGAGAATAAGGAAAAATCGTAAAGCTCTCGGCTTGTCGCAGGAGGAGCTGGCGGAAAAAATCGACATTTCTCCGACGCACATGAGCCATATCGAAACCGGAAACACCAAGCTGAGCCTCCCTGTTCTTGTCTCGATCGCCGAGGTGCTGGAGGTGCGTACAGACGAGCTGCTTTTTGACGGGGAGACGGCGTCGCGGGCCTCGGATATAAACGATATCCTCGCCATGCTCGGCGACTGCTCTTCAAGAGAGCTGAACGTAATACGCGATATTGTGAAGGCGTCAAAGACGGCGTTCAGAAAATACTGTTCAATATAATAAAAAGCAGAGTTCGATCGAACTCTGCTTTTGGTTTTTTATTTTCAGCCGCCGCATGGGTGAAAATCCGCCTGCCAAAACCGGCAGCGGTTCGCCTCCCGTCAGCTTAAGCATAAGGGGAGTATCCGAACTCCGCCTCAGCCATGATCTTTTGCCCTTTCTCTGCGTTATCGTCCTTGAAATACGTCAGTATTCCCGCGTCCTCTGCCTTGATTAAGGGCAAAAACTCAACGGCTGAGGTCTGCGATTTTTAAGCGAGGGCTGTGCGTTGCAGGCAAGGCTTTGCGATTGAGGAAGGCTGACGCCTTGTGATCGAGCAAAACGCAGCCTGCGGCGCTCAGAGCCGCTTAAAAACGGGTTCGGATGCTCCTCTTATGCTTAATCTCAGCGCCAATCGGCGGCGTTAAGGGCAGCTTCACCGTGCAGTCGGGCTCGGACGCGCACAGGAAAAGCGCTGATACGAAAAATGCTCTGCCGTTTGGCAGAGCATTTTCGGGGTTTTATGTCATTGTTCGCGCAGCTCGGTCAGGGCAGTGAGGAGGCGGGCCATCACGGCGGCGGACTGGCCGCGGGACGCAAGGCCCCCGGGGTCGAAGGAGCCGTCGGGATAGCCTTTTATGACGCCGAGGTTCGCCATCACGTCGACCGCTTCGCGGAAATAGTCGGGTATGCTGCCGTAGTCGCGGAAATAATTGCGCGCACTGACGGGCTCGAGGGCCGTATCGCTCACGCCGAGGCGCAGGAAGCGGTAGGCGAAGGCCGCCATCTGGGCGCGGCTGATATTCTCGTCGGGGCGGAAGGTATTGTCGTCGTAGCCCTTGACGATGCCGGCGCGCACGCCCCACTTGACGGCCGCGGCGTACACCTGCTGCACACGCTCGGCGTCGGAAAAGCCGAGCGAGGTATCGCTCACCTCCGGGCGGCCGCCCATGTTGTAGAGCATCATGACAAACTGCGCGCGGGTCACGTTCTGCTCGGGGCGGAAGGTGCCGTCGCCGCAGCCGTTGACGATATCGGCCATGTAGCAGGTGACGATATAGTCGCGGTACCAGCCGGAGATATCGGAAAAGGGCTCTGTTTTGTCCGCGCAGACGAGCTTTGCCGAGCCGAAGCTCACGCCGAGGCCGATATCTATCGCCTTCCAATCGGCGATGGAGCCTTCGTAGTAAACGCTTTTGAGGGCGTAGGTATCGTCGAGGGCGCCGTCGCCGATGCGGCGGAGCGACAGGGGCAGGCTGAGCTCCTCGATGAGTCCGCAGCCGGAGAAGGCGGCGGAGCCGATCGCGGTGACGCCGGAGGAAACGACGACGCTGCGCAGCTTATCGCGCTGCGCGTACCAGGGCGCGTCGCCGCGCTCGAAGTCGGCCATATCCCCCGCGCCGGACAGCGTCAGGACGCCCGCATCCGACAGCGACCAGCTGACATTTTCGCCGCAGTAGCCGTCGGCCAGCGCGGGCAGCGGCAGCAGCGGGCACAGCAGGAGCAGCGCGAGAAGCGCGGCGAGTATTTTATTTTTCATATGCATCTCCCTGTAAAAATAACTCCACGTCGGGGGACGTGGAGTTATTGAAAATCAGCTTATTACTTTACGAAATCGCGGTAAAGGAAGGTGACAGCCTGAGCGCGGGTGCAGGTAGCGTTGGGCGAGAACGCGCCGTTGCCGGTACCCTTGGTGATGCCGTTCTGAACAGCCCACAGGACCGCGTCATAGTAGTAATCGCCCTTGGCAACATCGGTGAAGCTGAGGGCAGTGCTCACGACGGGGCTCTTCTCATAGCGCCACAGGAAGGTGACTATCTGGCCGCGGGTGCACTGGCCGTCGGGGTCGAACTTATTGTTGCCGACGCCCTTGGTGATGCCGTTATCAACGGCCCAGAGGATCGCGTTGTAGTAGTCGCCCTTGGCGATGTCAATGAAGGGATTGACCGTGGTCTTGGGCGCGGGAGAGCCGGCAGCGCGCCACAGGAAGGTGACGATCTGAGCGCGGGTGCAGCCGGAGTTCACGCCGAAGGTGGTCTTGCTGGTGCCCTTGGTGATGTCGTTGGTGTACGCCCACATGATAGCGTCATAGTAGTAATCGCCCTTGGTGACGTCCGTGAAGGGCATGTAGCCGGGCTGCTTTGCGTCGCAGCGGGAGCACAGGCCGTTTACGTAGTTGTGCTCGAGGGCCTTGGTCGCGGCGCCCTTTTCGACGACGGTCTTGCAGAGGGTGCAGTACTTATCGCCGGTGTAGCCGGCCTCGGTGCAGGTGGCTGCCTTGGCGTCCCGGAGCTCGGTCTGGTGCTCAAGCTTGGTGAGGGCCTTGCCCTTTTCGACGACGGTCTTGCAGCGGGTGCAGTACGTATCGCCGGTGTAGCCGGCCTCGGTGCAGGTGGCTGCCTTGGCGTTCCGGAGCTCGGTCTGGTGGCCGAGTGCGGGGTCGGTCTTCTGAGCCTCGAGGACCTTCTCGCAGACCTTGCAGACGGTGCCCTTGGTCACGCCGGGCTCGGTGCAGGTGGGAGCCTTTGCGTCGACGGCAACGGGGGTGTGATCGCCGAGCTTGGTCTCCTTGCCGGCTTCCATGACGTAGCCGCAGAACTTGCAGACCTTGTCGCCGGTGTAGCCCTTCTCAAGGCAGGTCGCTTCCTTAACGTTTGCGAGCTCAGCAGCTGCAACGTGAGTGGTCTTCTTTTCCAGAATTGTCTTGGCCACATTATTTTTATCATCGGTCAGCTTGTAAGACTGGCACTTGGTGCATTTTTCAACCGCAATGCCGGTATGTGTGCAGGTAGCCTCGACAAGTATTGTCTCTTTCCATGTATGGTTCGCCGGTATATCAATCTTGTTGTTTGCCGAGCCTTCAACCTTGGTGCATCCTTCATTTGTGCATTTTTTGTAATTGGTGTATATACATCCCGCTTTGCCTGTCTTGCAGTCAGGGTCGACGGCTGCCACATCAACCATATTGTGTGCGGGTTTGGTCGTTATAGGCGCGCCAACCTGCTTGATCGTCCATTTGCCTTCGGTCTTGTCGAATTCAAGAACAGTATCAGTCTGCCCGTTTTCATAGCAGGTCACAGCCTTACCGGGAATAACGATGTCCGAAACACTATACCTATCTCTTTTTAGATCATTAGTGTTGTTGAAGTTAAAATACTCGTCAAAGTCAAGCGTTATACCGCCATACTGCTCACCACAGGTTGCACATTTCCATGTATCAGTCTTGCCATCATGCGGATAGCCGTTTTTATCGATATAGGGAGCATAGCCGAGCTTGTCAGGTTCCGTTCCGAGAGGGCTATGCGTTTCGCTTGTATTTTCCGCACCTTCAATCACTTTGTGGCATGAAGCGCAGTACTTATCAGCGCTGCGGCTGACTACTGCATCAAGAGCCGTTGTTTCAGTAAACGTTATCGTAGTCCCGCTAACACTGGCTTTATATTCCTTAACGTCTGATGTACTGTTTGATTTAATGATTTCATTTTCAGTTGCGTCGTATTTGCCGCTTATGGTATTTTTATGCACATAGTCTCTTGCAGGTTCAAGAGTCCTTGTCTGGCCACTATCGTCGACAAAACCAGTGATTTCTCTGGTAACAGTCACAAATTTTGTGCCATCATGTTCTTTATCGGTCATGATGAACAGTGCTTTGACCTCATTGTAGCGTGCCTGGTATGCGGCAGCAGTGGCATAGTTACTGGCCTTCAGCTCACTTACCGCGGCGTCAGCATTCGCGACGAACTTAGGGTCACCGCAGAGCGTACATTCAACATATCCCCAACCGTCTTTGGTGCAGGTGGGATATACTTGGACAGTGAACTTGTCATAGTTATGCGCAAGCGGTTTTTCAGCTTTAAAAACTGCCTTTTCTCCGTCTGCACCGGCAAGATCCTTTGTAGGAACTGCCTCGCCGCAGTCGACGCAGTAGCTGACCTTAAGTCCAAACTGCTCGCAGGCAGCCTTCTGAACCTCGACGACCTTGCTCGTTTCGTGCTTGCACTTTAGCGTGTACCATTTATCGTCTTTGAATCGCGTGATAGTTACGTTAGTGACCTCACCGCATTTAGTGCAAACAGTAGCCTTAATGCCGGGAACCTTATTCTCGGCATCCTTCTCCATGACTGTGACAGTTTTAGTGTTCGTATGCGTACACGCCGCCGTCGTATCCGCCAGTACAGCGGATGCAGGCAGCAGGGACGCGATCATGAGAACCGCCATCAGCATGCTGATAAGTCTCTTTTTCATGTTTCCTCCTGTTATTTTTCCTTATGTTGGTTTTTTACCGTTCCTTCCGAAAGCGGCAATTGTCAGTTAGATTATAGCATATCTGCCCGCCATGTCAAGATACAAAGCGGCGCGGGAGAGCTCAATAGCCGTAGCGCCCGCGCTTGAGCACGAGAAAGGCCGCCGTGGCAAGCACTGACATGACCTCCGCGCCGACGATGGACAGCCAGATGCCGTCAAGCCCCCAGATGAGCGGGAACAGCAGCACCGCCGCAAGCTGGAAAACGAGCGTGCGCAGAAAGGATATGAGCGCGCTCGTCAGGCCGTCGTTGAGCGCCGTGAAAAACGACGAGCCGAAAATCGAAAAGCCAGAAAACAGAAAGGCAAAGGAGAATATCCCGAAGGCGTGGACCGTCATGGAAAGAAGCTCCGCATCGTAGCCGACAAATATCCGGCCCAGGGGCTCTGCCAGCAGCTGCCCTGCCGCGAACATACACAGCGCGCACACGGAAATTATCCGCAGGCTGCGCGAGAGCAGATTCTTGAGCTCGGCCCTGTTCTCCGCGCCGAAATTGTAGCCCGTTATGGGCGCGGTGCCGACCGAGTAGCCGATGAATATCGCCTGGAAGACCAGGCTGACGTACATCAGCACGCCATAGGCCGCGACGCCGTCCTCCCCCGCGTATTTCATCAGCTGCACGTTGTACAGCATGCTCACCAGCGAGATGGAGACGTTGCTCATGAACTCCGACGAGCCGTTGCCGCAGGTCTTGAGCAGCGCTTTTCCGTCGAATTTCAGCTTCACGAGGCGCAGACGGCTCGTGTTCTCGCGGGAGAAATATATGAGCGGGATAACGCCGCCGGCAAACTCGCTTATCGCGGTCGCCGCCGCCGCTCCGGCGACGCCGAAGGGAAATACGCCCACGAGCAGCGCGTCGAGGATCATGTTCGCAACGCCCGAGGCGACGGTCACGTACAGGCCGAGCTTCGGCTTCTCGGCCGTCGCGAACAGGCACTGGAACTCAAATTGCAGGATGTAAAACGGCAGCGCCGCGAGGATTATTCGGCCGTAGGTGAGGCTGTGCTCGAGCAGCTCGCCCGAAGCGCCCATTAGCTCCGCCACAGGACGCAGCAGGAAAAATCCCAGCGCCGCGAGCACCACGCCGCAGGCCGCCGATACGGCGATGATGAGCGTGAATATCTCGTTTGCCTTGTCCGGCTTGCGCTCGCCCATGGTCTTGGCGATGAGCGCGCCGCCGCCGGTGCCGAACATGAAGCCCACGCAGCCGAGCACGAGCAGCAGCGGCATGATGAGGTTCACCGCCGCAAACGGCGTCTTGCCCGCGTAGTTTGAGACGAAAAAGCCGTCGACGATGCCGTAGATCGAGGTGAATACCATCATGATGATCGACGGCAGGGCGTAGCGCAGCAGACGCCTGTAGTCGAAGTGGTCGGAGAGTCTTATGTTCATGCCCGCACCTCCCCCGCCCGCTCGCGCAGCGCGTCGAGGTAGGCCTCGGTAAGGCGCAGATATTTTTCAAGCGCTTCCTCCGGCCACGAGCCGAGAATGTCGTTTTCTATCGCGATCACCTGCGCGACGGTGCGCTCCGCCAGCGCCGCGCCCTCCGGCGTGAGCGCCACGGTCTTGTGCCGCGCATCGCTGCTGGCCGTCACCACGCGGCCCTCGCGCTCGAGCTTGCGCAGAGCGGAGTTGACCGTCTGCTTCGTCAGTCCCGAGTAGGCGCAGACCTCGCGCAGGGGGCATGCGCCGCCCTCGTCGTACAGGGTGTACAGTATCTGGAACGCGCTGTCGGATAGGCCGAGCCGCTGCGCGATCTCGTGATATGCCGCGTCCGTTTCGCCGACAAGGCGGTTGAAGCGGCGCAGCTGCTTTGATTGATATGCCATGCTTTGCTCCTTTGGTCCGAAATCGTACTTACGGATTATAGTACGATTTCGGACTGTTGTCAAGCATAAAAATGCACCGCAGGGTCACCTGCGGTGCGTTTTTTTATTCTCATGTTATGCTGCGTTATCTTCCGAAGAGCTTATCGAAGAAGCTCTTGAAGCTATTAAATGAATCCTGGAAAAACGCGCGGATGGTATCGGCTGTGGAGCGAGTCGCGCCGCAGTCGGTGCAGGCATTGCCCTTGAAGTGGTGGCCGGTCGCGTCGATAGTCTCGCCCTGAGATATCACCTCGCCGCAGAGCATACACACCTCGTCGCCGGTGTAGCCGGGGTCGGTGCAGGTGGGCTCGACTGCGTCGCGAAGCTCGGTGACGTGCTCGTGGTAGTTGTAGTGGATGGTTGCGTTCAGGAGGGATTCGTTAAATTCATATTCCATTGATATTGCATTCCACTGTTCTTCCGTGCCGGTATAATACACATCTGTGAGGCTTTGGCAATCGGAAAATGCACCGTTGTTAATGCTAATGACGCTGTCGGGGATCGTTATGCTCGAAAGATTTGTGCAAGCAAAGAATGCGCTCCCGCCGATACTCGTTACGCTATCGGGAATTTTATATGATGCGTCAGTTCTTCCTTGAGGGTACATAATAATCATGGTCTTTTCTTTATTAAAAAGCACCCCATTAGCAGAACTGAAAGCAGAATTCTCATCACTAACATTAATGCTTCTCAGTCGTGCACAGCGGCCAAATACATAAGGAAACGTAAAACCCATGTCCCCGATTTTGCTTGCATTTTTGCCTATAGACACAGTTTCCAAACTCTCGCAGCCTGCGAACGCCCAATTACCTATTTCACACACACTATCAGGAATAACAATGCTTCTAAGATTACTGCTTTCTCGAAATGTACCATACTCTATTATTTTAATTTTATCAGTCAGTGATACATTCTCTAATTTTGTACAGAATGCGAATGCTTCTTCACTGACGCTCGTCACACTTTCCGGGATAACATACGATTTGTCCGCCTTGCTGCATGGATATACAACAAGTGTTTTTTGATCTTTTGTGAAAAGAACGCCAGCAATAGAACTGTACGCTTCATTGCCGGCAGCTACATCAATTCTCTCTAAGCTGTTGCATGTGCGAAATGCTCCGACACCTATGCTTTCTATTCCTTCCGGAATAAAAACACTTTCGAGGCATAAACAGTTATTGAAGGCAAAAGCTCCAATGCTTGTAATGCCATCGGGTATCGTTATGCTCTTAAGGCTCGTGCAGCCACTGAATGTACCTTCTTCAATAGCTGTCATGCTGTCAGGTATTGTGATACTCGTCAGGCTGATGCAATCAGAAAATGCGAAGGGGCCAATACTCGTCACCTTAACACCGTCAATCTCAGACGGAATATTTGCTTCAGTGACACCCGAGTCACAATCAGTTATCGTTCCTGTTGACTTATCAAAATAGATATTGCCGCCTTTAACTGCATAGGGCACGTCGGTTTCTTCATGCCACCACGCCAATGCGCTGACCGGCACCAACGACAGCACCATCAGCAGCACGAGCAGCAGGCTCAGTACTCGTTTTTTCATTATTCCTCTCCTTTGAATATATTAACCGATATTGGTTAATATCAGTATATACTGTTTTCGGTTAACATTCAAGTAGAAAGTGAGGCTTGGGTGTTATGATCTCTTACGAACCGCTTTGGGAAACGATGAAGCGCAGGGGCGTTACGCAGTATACACTGATAAAAAAACACGGGGTCAGCCCCGCGCAGATAACGCGCCTGAAGCGCAACGAAAGCGTCAGCACGCACACGATAGATGTCTTTTGCAGCATTCTCGACTGCCGGGTCGAGGACATAATGCGCTTTGAGAAAACGTAAAAGCTCCCGTCCGAGGACGGGAGCTTTGATATTTATTCGTCTTTTTTATCGTCGGGCTCGTCGGCCATGCCTGCCGAGGCATCCTCCGCAGGGGGTTCGTCAAAGCGGGCGATCTTGCGCGCGGGGCGCTCGATGGTATCATCCTGCATGGCGGGCGCGGGCTTCGGCTCGGGGAAGGTGCCGTGCTCGCAGTAGTAGTCGAAGGTCTCGCGATCCATCGACTCGTTCTCGAGCAGGTATTCGGCAACACCGATGAGCGTGTCGCGGTGCTCGGTGAGTATCTTTTCGCACAGGGCCGCGGCCTCGTCAAAGATGCGCTTGACCTCCTCGTCGATGAGGGCGGCGGTCTCCTCCGAGTAGCTCTTTGTCGTGCCAAAATCGCGGCCGATGAAGATGCTGTGGTCGGAGCTGTCATACTGGATGGGGCCGAGCTTTTCGCTCATCCCGTAGCGCATGACCATGTTGCGGGCAATGCTCGTGGCCTGCTGGATATCGCCGGACGCGCCGGTCGAGATATCGTCAAGGAACAGCTTTTCGGCCATTCTGCCGCCGAGGCAGGAGACGATGCGCTCGAACATCTGCGCCCTGGAGGTGAAGTCCTCAGCGTCCTCGTCGGGACGGTAGAGCGTGAAGCCGCCGGCCATGCCGCGCGGGATGATGGTTATATAGTGCACGGGGTCGGTGTGCTCGAGGAATTTCGAGGCTATCGCGTGGCCGGACTCGTGGTACGCGGTCAGGCGCTTTGCCTTGTCCGACATCTTGCGGCTCTTCTTTTCGGGGCCCATCTCGACCTTGAGTATGGCCTCGTCGCAGTCGTCCATCGTGATGAAGCGGTGCTTGCGGCGCACGGCCAGCAGGGCCGCCTCGTTCATGAGGTTTTCAAGATCAGCGCCGGAGAAGCCGGGCGTGCCCTTGGCAAGTGACTTGAGGTCGACGTCGTCGCCGAGAGGCTTGCCGCGTGAGTGTATCTTCAGGATCGCCTCCCTGCCCTTTATGTCGGGCATACCGACATAGACCTGGCGGTCGAAGCGGCCGGGACGCAGCAGCGCGTTATCGAGTATGTCGGCGCGGTTCGTGGCCGCCATGACGATGACGCCCTCGTTGTTGCCGAAGCCGTCCATCTCGACGAGAAGCTGGTTGAGCGTCTGCTCGCGCTCGTCGTGTCCGCCGCCGAGGCCTGAGCCGCGCTGACGGCCGACAGCGTCGATCTCGTCGATGAATATGATCGCCGGAGCGACCTTCTTGGCCTGGTCGAAGAGGTCGCGCACGCGCGATGCGCCGACACCGACGTAAAGCTCCACGAAGTCGGAGCCGGAAATGGACAGAAACTGCACGCCCGCCTCGCCCGCGACGGCCTTGGCCAGCAGGGTCTTGCCGGTTCCCGGAGGACCTACGAGCAGGACGCCCTTGGGTATCCTCGCGCCCATTTTCGTGAACGATTTCGGGTCCTTGAGAAACTCCACGAGCTCCTGCAGCTCCGCCTTTTCCTCATCTGCACCGGCGACGTCGTTGAAGGTCTTGCGGTTTTTCTCCTCGCTGCCGAGGCGCGTTCTGGCCTTGCCGAACTTCATCGCGCCGCCGGCTCCGCCGCCGCCCTGAGCGCGCTGCATCATGACGATCCAGAACACCATGAAGCCGATGAACAGGACATAGGGGATCAGCTGCAGCCACCACGTCGACTGCACGGGCTCTATCTGGTAATCCTTGATTATGCCGCTGTCGTACTGCTCGTCGATGAGCTCGCCGAACTCCTCGTAAAACAGCGAAAAGCTGTACATTTTATAATAAACGGTCTTCGTACCGCCCTGAGCGCTCGAGTCCCTGACCTGCATCTCGAGGATGTTCTTTGAACCGTTATAGGTGAATTCCTGGACCTTTTCGTTTTTGAACAGGTCCTTTACCTGAGCATAGCTGAGCTGGCCGCTCTCAGGCTCCTGGTTGAGCAGAGTGAACAGAGTGCAGGCAAGCAGCACCAGTATAAGAACATAAAAGCCTATATCTCTCGCTCTGTTGCGCTGAGGTTTCAATTGATCACGTCCTTTTAGACAGGAAGCATTTTATCCGTGCCTGAATTATTTCGTATATATCTCCGGCTTGAGAACGCCGATGAAGGGGAGGTTGCGGTACTGCTCGTCATAATCGAGACCGTAGCCGACAACGAATTCATCGGGCACCTCAAAGCATGAATACTTCGCATAAACGGGGGCTGCCCTGCGCGAGGGCTTATCCATGAGCGTTGCGATCGTTATGGATGCGGGCTTTCTCATCATGAGATAGGATTGCAGATAGTTGAGAGTGTTGCCGCTGTCGAGTATATCCTCGATGATTATGATATGGCGGCCCTCGATGTTCTGTCCGAGATCCTTGTGTATCTCGACAGCGCCCGAGGAGCTCGTTCCGCCCCTGTAGGACGATACGGCCATAAAATCCATCGAGCAGGGAATGCTGACATGGCGTATAAGATCGGCCATGAACACGAAGCAGCCCTTCAGAACGCCGACAAACAGCGGATTTTTCCCGTCGAAGTCCCTTGATATCTGCTCGCCGAGAGCCGCTACCTTTTCCTCGATCTCATCCGCTGTGAAGAACACTCTCTCTATATCGTTATTCATCTTCTAATTGTCCCCCGTACGGTTTGTTTTATTTATTGTAACCCGAACGACCTTGTCTCCGGGCCGTGCAATACATCTTTCCGCTGTGCCGAAGCCGTAGACGGCTATGACGCCCCTTTCGTCGCGCAGCACCGGCGTCCTGTCCCGCTCAGTTCGGCTCAGGCCCGCCTCCGAGAAAAGATCCTTGAGGCTTTTGGTGCAGCCTCTGCCGGAAAGGCGTATCCTGTCGCCGGCTGTCCGTGACGTAAAGGATATGCTACCACAAATACTGTCGTAATTAAAGTATAAATTATTAAATGATATCAAAATTTTGCCGCAATGCTCAATTATCTCGCTTTTTACCTCAAATTCGCCGCCGAAAATGCTCTGCACCGAGCCGGGAGACAGAGCAACGGGCTCGAAAGCCGCCGTCTCGTGTGCGCCGAAGGTGAGCACTCCCCTGTCGCAGGCAACGCGCATGCCGCTTATATCGGCGCATTTATACTCGCTTGACGACGCGATGGCGTATATCGCCTGCGCGTGGCCAAAGCTCAGCGAGCGGCCGCAGATAAGGCGCAGGACACGCATAGCTACGGGCTTCGGCAGCGCCAGCAGCTCCCTTGCCGGGAACCTGCCGGAGCTGTAGTGCGCATCGTATGCTCTGCGCGCCATACTGTCGAGGCACTCCTCGTCCTCACGCAGCAGCTGCGTCGTGCGCGTGCAGGCTTCAAAAAAAGCGGGGTTTATGCCCTCGAGCACCGGCGTCACATGATGGCGCAGGACATTGCGCGTATAGTCGTCGCCGATATTTGTCTTATCGCACACATGCTCTATGCCGTGGGCCGCGTTATATTCCTCGATCTCGCGCCGCGTCGTTCCGAGCAGCGGTCGGATGATATTGCCGCGCCTCGGCGGTATGCCGCACAGGCCCTTAAGGCCGCCGCCGCGGGTGAGGTTCAGCAGCAGCGTTTCGGCGTTGTCGTTGGCGTTATGCGCCGTTGCGATGACATTGCAGCCGAGCTGCCGCGCGGCGTTTTCGAGAAACTCGTATCTGAGCTTTCGCGCCGCCTCCTCCTCGCTCAGGCCATCGGACTGCGCGCAGGAGCGCACATCTCCGCTGCCTGTGAGGCATTCTATGCCGAGGCGGGCGCAGCAGCCGGCGACGAAGCGGCAGTCGGAGGCCGATTCCTCGCCGCGCAGCATATGGTCAAAGCTCGCAGCGTACACCGTGATGCCGAGCCTCTGCGCATTTTCCGACATCCAGTGCAGCAGGCACATGGAGTCAGCCCCGCCCGAGACGGCGCACAGAACTTTGTCGCCGCGCGATATCAGCGCGTTTTCCCTGATAAAATCAATAATCGTCATCGGTTTTTGCCGAGCGGTTGCCGAAGCTCGTAAATTCGGGCAGCCATTGCAGATACACCGTGCCCGTCTGGCCCTTGCGGTTTTTGAGAACGATGGCCTCCGCCAGATACGGGTCGGAGCTCTCCTGATCGTAATAGCCCTCGCGGTGCAGGCCGATGACAACGTCGGCGTCCTGCTCGATAGCGCCGGAATCGCGCAGGTCGTTGAGCATGGGGCGCTTGTCGCTCCTGCCGACGGCGGCGCGGTTGAGCTGGCTGAGGCATATCACGGGGACATTGAGCTCCTTTGCCATTATCTTGAGCATGCGGCTTATATCGCTGACCACCTGCTGGCGGTTTTCGTTATAGCTGCTCCTGCCGCCGGCCGACTGCATGAGCTGCAGATAGTCGATGACGACAAGGCCGAGGTTTGAAAGCCTGCGGCACTGGGCGTTCATGTCGGCGACGGTGAGCATGGAATTATCGTCTATGCGCATATCGGTCGCGCTGACCATCTGGGCGGCGGAGGCGAGCCGGCGCCACTCGTCGGGGCTCAGCTGTCCCGTGAGCATATTCTGCGACGGGACGGAGGCCTCGCGGGCCAGAAGGCGGCTCACGAGCTGCTCTCGGCTCATTTCCAGCGAGAACACGGCGACGGTCCTGTCCGAGCTTTTCGCGACGTCCATCGCGATATTCAGCGCGATGCTCGTCTTGCCCATCGCGGGACGCGCCGCGATGAGTATGAGCTCGCCCTTGTTGAGGCCGAGGATGAATTTATCGAGGTCCTTGAGCCCGGTGGACAGGCCGGGTATGGTCTTGCCGCTCGACGCCGCCTCGGATATATTCTCATACACCGTCTGAACGACGGTCGATATCGGCAGCAGGCCGCCGATATTGCGTCCCTGGCGCAGGGCGTATATCTTGCTCTCGGCCGCTTCGAGGATGTTCTCAGCCTCTCCCGAGCCCTCGTAGACGAGATTGTTTATCTCGTCGGCCGCGGACGCGAGGTTTCGCAGCAGCGCCCTGTCGCGCACGATCACGGCATACTCGAGCACGTTTGCCGCCGTCGGCGTTATGCGCATGAGCTCGGCGATATACGCGGGGCTCGCCTCGGAATACACGCCGCGCACCTTCATCTGGTCGAGGACCGTGACGGGGTCTATGGTCTGACCGTAGGAGAACATGGCGTATATAGTCTCAAATATATCTCTGTTCTGTTTTATATAGAACTCCGCGCCGCGCAGACGCTCGATAACGTCCGGGATGCAGCGCGTGTCTATCAGCATCGAGCCTATGACCGCCTGCTCGGCCGCCGCCGAGTGCGGCGCCTGTCTGCCCAATAATTCTTCCATGCTTCGACTCCTGCCGCCGGTGATGCTTTCTTATGCTTCGATGACGAGCACGTTTATCGTGCCGGATATCTCATAGCCGAGCTTGGCCTTTACCTGGAACGAGCCGTAGCTCTTGATGGGCTCGGGCTGAACGATCTTGTTCTTCTCGATCTCGATGCCGTGCTGCTCGCGCAGGGCGTCGCTTATCTCCTGCGAGGTGACAGAGCCGAAGAGCTTGCCCTTGTCGCCTGCCTTTGCGCGCACCGTGACGGTTATCTCGCCGAGCTTTTTGGCGTTCGCCTCGGCCTCGGCCTTTTCGCGCGCCATCTGCGCCGCTCTCGCCTTTTCCCTGAGCTTGAGGGCGTTTATATTATCGGCCGTCGCCTCGCTCGCGAGCTTGCGGGGCAGCAGGTAATTGCGCGCGTAGCCGTCGGAGACCTCCTTGAGCTCGCCCTTTTTTCCCTGACCTCTTACATCAACGTTGAATATGACTTTCATAATTTATTCCTTTCCCGTGAAATATCACGAATCTATATACTCGTCTATGGCGGCGTAGAGTCTTTCCTCCGCCTGCCTGAGCGTCAGCCCGTTTATCTGCGCCGCGGCAGCCGCGCGGTTGCCGCCGCCGCCGAGCTTTTCCATTATAAGCTGCACGTTCACATCGCCTATGGAGCGCGCGGAGACGAACACGCCGCCGTCCTCGGTCGGGTACATGACCATGGACGCGTCGACGCCCGCGACGTTCAGGAGCTCGTCGGCCGCCTGCGCCGCGACTATCCTGTTCTGCGGCGTTTCCGGCACGGCGACGGCCATCACGCTGCGGTAAAGCCGCGCCTGCTGGAGTATCCTGTACTTTGCGACAGTCTGCTCCATGCCGTTCTGCATGAGCTTTTTGACGGCCACGGTGTCCGCTCCGACGCGGCGCAGATATGCGGCGGCGTCAAAGGTGCGGTCGCCCGTGCGTATGGTGAAGCTCTTTGTGTCGAGAACTATGCCCGCCAGTATGGCCTCGGCCTCGCAGCGCAGGAGCTTCGGCTCGTCGCTGCACATTTCAAGTATCTCGGTCATGAGCTCACACACGGAGGAGGCGTAGGGCTCGATAAAGCTGAGGTCGGCCCTGTCTATGTAGGTCGCGGCGCGGCGGTGATGGTCGATGACCGCAACGTGGTTGCACGACTGCAGAAGGCGCAGGTCCTCGACCTGCTCGGGACGGTTGGTGTCGACGACGACGAGCAGGGTCTTGCCGTCGGCTATCATGATGGCCTCCTGCGCGCTTATAAAGGCCTCCTTGTATTCGGGGCTTTCGCGCAGGTGCTTTATCAGCGGCTTTGCCGAGCTTTTTTCCGTATCGGCGACGATGAGCGCGCTCTTACCGTTTTTTCTTGCAAGGCTGCACACGCCGACAGCGCCTCCGATGCTGTCCATATCGCTGAACCTATGTCCCATGACGAGGACGCGCGAGGCGTCCTTTATCAGCGATTCGAGCGCGTTTGCCATGACTCGCGAGCGGACCTTGTTGCTCGACTCGACCTCGCCGGATTTGCCGCCGATGAAGTCGAAGCTGAATTTGTTCTTTATAACGGCCTGGTCGCCGCCGCGCGAAAGCGCCATCTCGACCGCGAGGGACGCAAACTGCAGCGCCTCGCTTAGGTTTTCGCCGTTTCGGCCGATGCCTATGGAAAGCGTCGCATGTATGCCGCTGGGGCTTACGACCTGATGCACCTCGTTGAGTATATCGCACTTTTTCTCGAGAATGCCCTGCATGTAGCGGTCCTCGAACAGGAAAAGATAGCGGTCGCGGTCATATCTTATGACGATGCCGTTGGTGTCCGCGCCCCACTGGTCGAGCTTGTCGCCCACGGCGTCGCGAAGGTCGTTCCTGACGCGCTCGGGCTGGTTTTTCATCAGTTCCTCGTAGTTGTCGATGGTGAGTATCGCGGCGACGGGCCTTGAAAATTCGTACTCGTCCCTGATGTCCTCGTACTCCGTGACGTCGATCCAATAGGCTATGGCCATGAAATGCCTGTCGTCCCCGCCGTCGCCGCCCGAGCGGACGATATTGCCGCATATCTGGTATTTCCTGTCCTTGAGCTCAAAAAGGTCGGGGCTTTTCGTCTTGCCCTCCATGAGCCACTTGCCGGAAAACTCCGGGATGAGCTCGGCAAGGCTTATATCCGTGCGTGTGCCCGACAGGCCGCTTATGGAAAAGAACATCTCGTTTCCCCAGATGATGCGCGAGTCGTCCAGCCTGAAAACGACGATGGGCAGCGGAAAATTGAGCAGCGTGTTGTTTTTTGCCGTTTCCGCATCGTAGGTGACCGACTCGATATACGCGAGCAGGGCCTTGCGTCGGCGCGAGCGCGTGATGATCGAATAAATGATCAGCGCAAGTATGACGACGCCCTCGGCCGCGGCGAGGTAGTAGTTTTTCGTGACGAGCGACGCTATGGCGAACACTATCAGGAAAAACACGAACGGTCTTGTATTCGGTTCAAATATTCTCTGTGAGTTTTTCATTTTCCGTTTCCTGCAGCAATACTTATAGATATTAAATTATAACAAAGTATCCGCCCGATTACAACTGTAAAATTTTCTGCCGCAGATAAGCGCAGCAAAAATGCCCGGAACGAGTCCGGGCATTTCCGATATCTGCTGTCTGCAATTTATTTACCTTGCCTGCGAGGAGGCGAACACCCGCACGGAGGCGGCGGCGCAGGCGGCGCTGAGCACAGCCGCAGCCGCAAGGGCGAGGTGCTGCCTTGGCACGACGCTGCCGAAGAGCTTCGACGGAAGATAGAGCGACCATATCGCCACGCCGCGCATGATAAAGGTCGGCAGAAACACCGCCGTTTTCGCTGTCAGGTCGAGAAACATCGGCGTGAGCAGCAGCGCAGCTCCAAGTATCACCGCAAGGAACATGCTGTGCGAAAGCTCCGAGATGAGCATTACGGCAAAGGCGAAAAACAGCGTGCCGGCAAGACAGGTAAGCAGTTCTATCACGACCGCCTGCCCGACCGTCCATAGCTGCGGCGATGTTATGTCCGTGAACGACTGCCACAGTCCGCCGTAGCCCTGCGTGCCGAAGAACAGCAGCGCATAGACCGTGACGGATGCCGCCATTATCAGCCACACGAGAGCTGCAAACAGCGCTCCGGCGCAGAGCTTTGCCCGTGCAAGCTCGTGCCTGCCTCTCTTTGACGACAGCAGCAGCGCGTCGGTCCTGAGCGCCCGCTCGCGGGCAAACAACGGCGCAAGGCCGACCAGCACTGGTATGCCTATCGTGAGATGGAGCATATTCGCCGCGGCGTACTGAATGTTTTCGTAGGCAAGAGAGTAGTCGTAAAAGGCCGTGTAATCGTTTATAAGCCTGTCGTAGCGCTCCCTTATATCCGCGCACACGGCCTCGCTGCCGGCGTATTCCTCAAGGAGATCCTGCTTTTTACTCTCTGCATGATTATAAAAATTCGCGGCAACGATATACGGCTCTGTCTGTTCGTATTTGCCGATCCCCTCGGCGTTCAGGCGATTATACGGCACTGCAAGCTGCTCCTCGATCAGTGCTTCGGATAAGCCCTCCTCGCGCATATGGCGGCGAAGCTCCTCGAGCTCCTCCTCGTTTTTCTGATACTCCGGAGCGCTCAGGACAGCCTGCACCTCGGCATTGCGCGCGGCTATCCACTCATCGTCTATCGCGCCGCGCATTTGGCTCTCCCGCGCCTTTAATTCGGTCAGCTCCGACCGCCGCTCCCCGGCGTAGAACACGCCCTGATGCGTGAACGCCGCGTACAGATTCACCGCCAGCATTACCGCGAGCACAACGACCGTAAGCGGAGTGAACAGCTTTTTGAATTCAAGCTTTATCAGGTCCATTTTCAAGCTCCTGTCTGAAATAGTAGAGGTAGAGATCCTCAAGCTTCGGCTCTACGGGCACGGCATCCGCCGTCGGGCGGGTTTTTGAGACTATGCGCAGATGCACTCCCTCGTGCGTATTGTGCAGATTCGTGACGACATGCGCCGACGCGAGCCTGTCCGCCTCCTGCTGTGCAGCGCAGCACTCCCACACCATACCGGAGATGCCGCTGCATATATCCTCGCCCGTATCCTCAAGGGCGGCCTGTCCGTTTTTCATGAGCACGATACGGTCGGCGATATACTCCACGTCCGAGACGATGTGCGTCGATAATAAAATTATGCGTTCTTTTGACAGACTGCTTATTAGATTGCGGAATTTTGCGCGCTCTGCGGGATCGAGGCCGCTCGTCGGTTCGTCGAGAATGAGTATTTTCGGATCGTTTATGAGCGCCTGAGCAACGCCGATGCGCTGACGCATGCCGCCCGAATAGCTGCGCAGCTTTTTATCCGCAGCAGTACCGAGACCCGTGAGCTCCAGAAGCTGTGCGCACTTTTCCTCGGCCTGATACCTTGTCAGTCCCTTGAGCGAAGCAAGGTACATGAGGAAATCACGTCCTGTGAAGCTCGGATAATAGCCAAAATCCTGCGGCAGATAGCCGAGCTTGTCGCGGTAGCCCGCGCCGAGTTCGCGGATATCCTCGCCGTCAAGCGTGATGCTGCCGCCGCTCGGCCGCAGGATAGTGCAGATCATACGCATGAGCGTCGTCTTTCCCGAGCCGTTCGGTCCGAGCAGCCCGTAGACACCCTCGCGCAGAGTGAGCGTCAGCGAGTTGACGGCAAGCTTGTCCTTATACTGCTTTGATACGTTATTCAGGCACAGCTCCATATACCGTTCCCCTTTCCCGTTTTTACATTTCCGAGCTCGCGCCAAAGCTCCGCTGCCAGAAGCACAAAGCTGACGGCGCAGAAAGCAGACCATGCATGCATGCTCCACGGCACGGACGCGCACACGATGCCCACGGCGGCAGAGACTGTCAACGACAGCGACAGCGCGGCTGCGCGGCTGCGGATAACGGGCAGAGCGCGCAGTACGATAAGCGTTATGAAGGCTGACGAGAACAGCAGCGCCGCACCGGTCACGAGCGTAAGGGCAAGCGCCGTTTGAAATTTTGCCGCAGCGATCACCGCCGCTGCCGTGACTCCGGCGAGGTCTGCCGCCCCTATTATCAGCAGGCGTGCAGCCAGAAGCTCTGCTCCGCTTATGCGGCAGCTCAGCTCTATCTCGCTCATCCGGCAGAAAATATCGCGCATGAGCTCGGGGCAGGCCAGCGTGCTTATAGCTCCTGCATAAACCATCATCGCAAGCTGCGCCGACGCAGTGTCCGCCGTGCCGCCCGAGTGCAGGCAGAGCATGGCGATAAGCGCCATTAGCTGTGCTGTCCAGTACAGCGGAGAGAAGCTGCCCATTTGCAGCCCGCACAGCCTTGCAAGCGGCATTTTCGCCGGCCGGCAAATGCGCATACGCCGAATACCCGACGCTATTGTTCGCTCCACAGCGCCCTCCGGCGGTGAAGGAACGTCATATTCAAGTCTCATCGTATTCACCCTCCATGAGTATTTTCCGCATCCGCGCCATGCCCAGCCGCAGGCGCGATTTTGCCGTTGCAAGCGGGACGCCCGTCACCGCAGCGATATCGCGCAGCTTCATATCGTGCCAGTAACGCAGTATCACCGCGTCACGCTGCCCGTCGGGAAGCTCGTCCAGTGCGCGGCGCACGGCGTCGGCGCTGTCGTTTTCGAGTATCCGCTCCTCCGCGTCGGGCGCTGCGGTCAAGTTCTCCGAAAGCTCTGCGCCGGCTGGTCTTCTGCGCCTGTAATAGTCGTTGCAGACGTTGACGGCAATGGTCAGCAGATAGTTTGTGAACCTTCCCGTCACCGAATATCCGTAAACTGCTGTGACGAGCCTGAGGAACACCTCCTGCGTAAGGTCGGCGGCCAGCTCCCTGTCGCCGCAGCGGCGGAAGCAGAAGGCGTAGACGTTCTCGTAATGCCGCCGCACGAGAGTTTCAAACGCCGCCTCGTCGCCCTGCTTTATCCGATGTATAAGTAGTGCGTCCTCCACCTGCTCACCTCTTTTCATATATATAAACGCAGAAATCACCGAAAAAGATCAAAAAAATCGCAGCATATTTTATAGCCGCAGCTTCTGTTTGCAGCTTATCTTTCAAATTGTTGTAATAATTAATTCCATGTGGTATAATTTTAATTATCATCGCACAAGGAGACGCGCCGTGAGACTTTATTTTTACGGACATGATTATAAATACGCAGCCGAACAGATGCTGCTGTCGCTCTACCCCGCCGAGCGGCCGGAATACCCCGAGGGCAGGCCCGAGGGAGACAGGGTCGAGCTGAGGCTCTCGCAGGGCGAAAGCCTCACGACGGCAAGCTGCCGCCTTGTCATAAACGGAGCGGAGCACAGAGCAAAAAGCTCCGTCAGGACCGCCCTTATGACGGACGGTATAGCCAGGGATAAGCTTTGCAGCCGCATAATAAAAACGGCGTTTTACCGCGCCGCGCTGAGAGCCGGGCACGAAAGGCCCGCATGGGGCATGCTCACGGGCGTGAGGCCGGGGAAGCTCTTCCGCGAGGAGCTAAAAGGAAAAACGCCCGACGCGGCGCTGCGGAAATTCATCTCGGACTACGATGTTTCCGGGCAGCGCGCCGCGCTCTGCCGCGACACGGCGCTTGTGACAGAGAGCATCGTAAAGAGCCTGGATGCGCGCGATATCTGCCTGTACGTCGGCATACCCTTCTGCCCTACAAGGTGCTCGTATTGCAGCTTCGTGAGCCAGTCGGTCGAAAAGAGCATGAAGCTCATCCCGCCTTTTCTGGATGCGCTCATGCAGGAGATCGACGCGGCGGCGGACGCCGTGAGCAGGCTCGGGCTTTCGGTCATATCCATATACATGGGCGGCGGAACGCCCACGACGCTGAGCGCAGATCAGCTTGACCGGCTGTGCTCTGAGATAGATGAGCGCTTTGAGCTTTCGCGCCTGCGCGAATACACCGTCGAGGCAGGCCGTCCCGACACTATAACGGAGGATAAGCTGCGCGCTCTGCGCGCGCACGGCGTCGACAGGATAAGCGTCAACCCGCAGACGATGAGCGACGAGGTGCTCGGGGTCATAGGCCGCAGGCACTCGGCGGGGGATATTCTCGACGCGCTGGATAGGGTGCGCCGTATCGGCGGCATGGCGGTGAATATGGACCTCATCGCAGGGCTCCCCTCCGACAGCGCCGAGGGCTTTGAAAAAACGCTCGGCGCCGTTATCGGGCTCGAGCCGGAGAATATAACGGTACACACGCTCTCGCTCAAAAGGGGCTCGCGCATAACGCTCGAGGGAAGCGAGATACCGGGTGAGCGCGAGGTCGGCAGAATGCTCGATATCGCCGGGGAGAGGCTGCGCCGCGGCGGTTGGGCGCCGTACTATCTGTACAGGCAGAAATTCATGTCCGGCGGCTTTGAAAACGTGGGCTGGGCAAGGCCCGGCAGCGAGAATCTGTACAACGTGTGTATCATGGAGGAGCTGTGCTCCATCGTCGCGCTCGGCGGCGGCGGCTCGACAAAGCTCGTCTCCCCCTGCGGCGGGCGGAACATCCGCTTCTTTGCGCCGAAATATCCGAGCGAATACATATCCGGCATACAAAAGACCTGCGGCGACAAGCAGGGCATAATAGATTTCTACAGTAAGGAGAGCGAAAAGTAATGGCATTTGACCTCAAGGAGATAAACTATCGCACCGTGGCCGACCCCAGGGGCTTCATCGAGGACTGCGACGCGGTGTACGAGGGCCGCGTGAGAGACGCGGCGGATAAGATAATCGAAAACAGCAGGCGCAGCCCCATCGTCCTCATGTCCGGCCCCTCTGGCTCGGGCAAGACGACGACCGCGCGCAAGATAAGCGAGGAGCTCGAGCGGCGCGGCGTTCACGCGCACTACGTCGGCATGGACGACTATTTCAAGACCGTCGATCCCGCGACCGCGCCGCGTACTCCCGAGGGCGACATTGATCTGGAGTCTCCTCTGTGCCTCGACATGGAGCTTTTGAACGAGCACTTCACCATGCTGGCCGAGGGCAAGCGCATATTCATACCGAAATACGAGTTTTCCCGCCAGATGCGCGTGCTCGAGCCGTCGAAGTCGATAAAGCTCAAGAAGGACGAGATAGTCGTTTTTGAGGGCATACACGCCCTGAATGATATGATAACCGAAAAGCACCCCGACGCCTTCAAGCTCTACATCTCGGCGCGCAGCAACGTCAAGTTCAACGGGCAGGTCTGCTTCAAGGGCACCTGGTTCAGGCTCGTGCGGCGCACGGTGCGCGACTATAACTTCCGCGGCGCGGACCCCGCGATGACGCTCAGGATGTGGGCAAACGTCCGCAGAGGTGAAAAGAGCTACATCTCGCCGTTCAAGAACAAGGCAAACTTCCTGTTCGACTCGGCCTTCCCCTACGAGATGGCCGTCATGAACGAGACGGCGACGCAGCTGTTCTCCTCCATTCCCGAGGGCATAGAGCGCTACGACGAGCTGCGCACGGTGCTCCCCGCGCTCCAGCTCTTCGGCGTTATAGACGAAAAGCTCGTCGCTCCCGACGCGCTGATACGCGAGTTCATCGGCGGCGGAGAATACGAATAAGCCGGTCTGATGCCGGCAGCACGAAAAAATGACCTGCCTGAGGACGGGTCATTTTTTCATTTTATGGCTTTTTTCATTTGCAAGAGGCATTCTGCTCCGGCACTATCGCCGTATTTCCAAACAATAGAACGACGGTCTGCCGGGATACATTTTATCGGGAGTGTTCCAGAGCTCCGCCTCATCAATTTTCCTGATATGTTCTGCCGCAAGCCCGGCAACGGATATCGTCTGCCGATGAACAACAGGTCTTACCTCAAATTCATCGCCCGTCCCTAACCACACATGCCAAAGCTCCACAGAAGCCGTGTTCTGCAGGGCGTTTTTAAGATACTCAACGATCCGACCCGCTCTGCCCTCCGTGCAGTAGTTCCATTGCAGACATACTCCATGCTTTTTGCTGCTGTATTCCCATACCTCCGTAAACGGAAGCAGAAAAAAGTTGTCGTCTGCATCTCCGTCGTATATCGTACCGTTATCGACGTTTATCTCGATCGGATAGTCGCGCTCCGGCGCGGCTTCCGCTAAAGGGAAGTCAGACGCAATAAATGTGCATACGCTCATAAAATTCCTCCGTTGAAAGCCTCCGTTATTCCCGCTTCTCCAGCGGCCTGAGCTTTTTAAGCGCCGTTACAGCGGCTGCTTTTTTATCTGCGCCCATTTGCGCGGGTATTTCGGGTGCGTGGGCTTTGCCTTTTCGATGACGACGGCGGCGTGGGTGATATCCGTTCCCGGGACGGTGTAGCGGACGATGTCTTTAAGCCGCGCGCCGAGCAGCTGCATGGCGCTTTCCGCCTCCGCGGCCTCCCCGTCGCAGTCGGGGCCCTTCATCGCGATAAACGTCCCGCCCGTGCGCAGATACGGCAGGCACAGCTCGCAGAGCGTGCCCAGACGCGCAACGGCGCGCGATACGGCGATATCATAGGACGCACGGCGCTCCTCGGTAAGCTCCTCTGCGCGGGCGTGAACACATTCCATGCCCGTGAGCGCGAGCTTATCGCTCAGCTGCGCGAGAAAGTCAATACGCTTATTGAGACTGTCCAGCAGCGTTATGTCCATATCCGGCTGCACTATCTTGAGCACCATGCCCGGAAAGCCCGCGCCCGTCCCGACGTCGACTACCCTTTTGCCGGCAAAATCGCAGACTCCGAGCAGCGCGGCGCAGTCGAGAAAATGAAGCCTCGCGACGTCCTCCATACCGCTTATGGCGGTCAGGTTCATGACGCGGTTTCGCTCCTCGAGATATTCGTAATATGCCTTAAGTCTCTCGACGGCCCTCGCGTCCGGCGTGACGCCGAGCTGCGCAAGGCCTTCGTTCAATATCCTGTCCATAAAAGCTCCAAGAAAAAATGAGTTGGGTCTTTGCCCAACTCATTTTAGCATATCCGTTTTCTTTTATCAATCAGTTAAAGAAATTGTGGTCGCCTATCTGGCACAGCCAGGTCGTTTCGATCATTCCGCTGCCCCAGTACCGTCCGGTCTGGAAAAACAGCGCGTCGCCGACGGTGTTGTAGCCCTCGTACACGAGCTTTGCGCAGATAAGGCTTATATCATACGGCTCGCCGTAGATAGCGCCGCTCGAGACGACGCTGAACTGTCCGGCCTGAAAGATAACGTCCTTGATCGTCTCGCCGAACCTCGCGTCTCCCGCGCGGTTTAAAATGACGTTGCCGACGCCTATCTGGCCCGCGACGGGCTGATTGCCCGACTCCCAGGTGATGATCCTGCTCATCCAGTAGAGATCGTCCTCATTGTAGTACTCGTCCCCGCTCAGGAGGATCTGTTCGTCTGCCGTGCTGAGGTTGACCGCGTCGAGCTCCTCGTCCCACGAGACGTCCAGCGTGAATATCTTCGCCAGAGCCTCCGTCGGGATTATGAAGCAGCCGCCAATCTCCATATAGCCGTCGGGAATGTAGAGGTATCTGCCGTTTGCGCACAGATAGTAGTCCTCAAAGCCGGCCTCGATCGTTATGCCGGCGACCTCGACGGTCAGCTTATTTATCTCTTTGTCATAATAAACATCGGCGTCGTAGCCGAGGACAGCGCAGGCCGCTTCAAGCGAAACATAGGAATTATCCCCTATCATATAGCCGCGGCAGGACAGCAGTCCGTCGACATATACCGGAGTCTCGGTATAGCTCACGCCGTTGTCAGTTTCCTCGGCCAGCGCGGAGCCGCAGAGGAAAACGCACAGCAGACAGATAACGAACACGAGTGCAATACTGTTCTTTTTCAGCTTACTCATATTAACGCTCCTGTCATAAAAAATTGATTCGGCAAAACACCGAATGTCGCCCTATTACTCTCGGGCATATTAATTATAGCGGAACGTTCGCAAATGAGTAAATAGATATTTTGCACAAATGGACATGTGTCGAATTGTGCATATTTCACACATCGGCTTCAAAAACCGCAAGATTTGGGGTCTTTATAAGCCAAAAACACATTATTTTGTGCATTAGTCAGTTTGCACAAAAGCCGAATTTCGACAACAATTTCTTAAAAAACCGTAAAAATTATTACAAACATCAATCACATGTATAACGTTATGTAAATCAAATGCGTTATGAAAAAATATTATGTAAACTAAAACCGCATTTTTATATGCAGTTTTTCATAGCTTTGGACAGCTGATCGGGGCAGGAGGTGTTCTTATATCCGCAGCTTATCCCCTCTAACCTGGCCGCGGCGTCCTCGACCCTCATCCCCACCAGAAGCCGCGAAATGCCTTGCAGATTGCCGTCGCAGCCGCCTTTGACCTCCACTTTTTCTATGCGCCCGTCTTCGATATCGATCTCGAAAAGCTGCGAGCATACGCCCTTCGGGCGGTAAGTAATATGCATAATAAGACCTCGTTTCTGAATATTTTTGGTTTACATAATGCATAAGCTCCTGCGGGCAGGTACGGCATATTTTAAGCTCCCGTGCAGTATAATTGTCTGACGGGAGGGCTCGGTATGCTGAAAAAACTAAAGCTGATCATCGTGGGCGGACTTGCCCTGTGCTGCCTGTACGGCTTCGCTCTTTATCTCAGGCTCGACGGCGGCGAGGCTGTGAAAAACACTATCACGCTGACGGACATGTCTCAGGAGAGTCCCCTGCCGAGCGCAGCTCCCTCTCCGACGCCCGGGCCGGTGTCGAGCGCCGCTCCGGCGCCGACGATAATCCCGACGACCATAGCCGGCGGGATGTCCATGAAAAACACCTCGGGCTACGATATCGACATGAGCTCCGTTCTGAGCGCGGGCTGCTCGGTGAGGCTCGAGGCGGGTCTGCCGCAGATACTTATAATACACACCCACTCGAGCGAGGCCTACCACCCCGCGGGACTGGACAAATACGACGATCTCGGCACCAACCGCACGCTCGACCAGAGCCTTAACGTAATACGCGTCGGCACGGAGCTTGCGCAGATACTCACAGACTGCGGCCTGAACGTCATCCACGACACGCAGGTGTTCGACTATCCGAGCTACACGGGCTCGTACAACCGCAGCTGCGAGGCGACGGAAAAATACCTCGCCGACTATCCGAGCATAAGGATCGTGATCGACCTGCACCGAGACGCGCTGTGCTCGGACACCGTGACATACAAGACGACCGCCACGGAGCGCGGCGTGTGCGCAAGTCAGATAATGCTCTTCGTCGGGAGCGACGCAAGCGGCCTTGAGCATCCGAACTGGCGGCAGAATCTGAGCCTTGCCGTATATCTTCAGGACGCCGTATGCAGCGTCTACCCCAGCCTCATGCGGCCGATAACGCTGACAAAGTACCGCTATAATCAGCACCTCACGCCCGGCTCGATGATACTCGAGGTCGGCAGCAACGGCAATACCCTGCAGGAGGCGCTGGCCGCGATACGCCTGTTCGGCAGGGCGGCCGGTCCCGCTCTGGCGGCCCTTGTCGAATGAATATACCATATATCATATAGCAACATGTTAAATTTCTTAAAAACATCCATTTTCCTGTAGCATATGCCACAGTTGCATCGCCTGCCTCCTATTATAATAGGTACAGAAAGACGGAACACGTCGTTCAATTTTAAAGTGAAAATAAAGTGTATTTATTTCAGGAGGTAAAAATTTATGGCAAAATGGGTATGCCCCGTATGCGGCTATGTTCACGAAGGCGACACTCCCCCCGAGAAGTGCCCCATCTGCAATGTCCCCGGCAGCAAGTTCACCATGCAGTCCGAGGAGAAGACCTGGGCGGCCGAGCATGTAGTCGGCGTCGGCAAGACCTTCGGCGAAGACGTTCCCGAGAACGTCCGCGAGGAGATCATCTGCGGTCTGCGCGCAAACTTCGAGGGCGAGTGCTCCGAGGTCGGCATGTACCTTGCGATGGCCCGCGTCGCTCACCGTGAAGGCTATCCCGAGATCGGCCTTTACTGGGAGAAGGCAGCTTACGAGGAGGCCGAGCACGCGGCGAAGTTCGCCGAGCTCCTCGGCGAGGTGGTCACCGATTGCACCAAGAAGAACCTCGAGATGCGCGTCGACGCCGAAAACGGCGCGACCGCCGGCAAGTTCGAGCTTGCAAAGCTCGCAAAGCAGTACAATCTCGACGCCATCCACGACACCGTCCATGAGATGGCCCGCGACGAGGCACGTCACGGCAAGGCCTTCGAGGGTCTGCTCAAGCGCTACTTCGGCAAGTAATAATATCTGTATATCCAAGGATACTCAAAAAAATGCGGTTCACTGACAAAAGTGAGCCGCATTTTTGCGTATATAAGCTGAGCGGAAGCGGACGTGCGTCAGCCGAAATATTCTTTTAATATCCCGCAGAACGACTTCAGATAAGCGTTTACCTTGAGCGATTTATAGTACATCCCGAAGGAATTATCGGCAGGCCCGGTCAGGGGAACGACCGCCAGTGACGGATCGGCGGGCGCATAGATCTCCGGCATCAGAAATATTCCGTAGCCCGCTTTTGCGAGCATAATTGCTGTGACCGCAGATTCGCAGAAATGCAGCTCCTCCGGATCGCGCTTGCCCATCAGCTTTCCCCATATCTGAATATCGAAAAAGGACGATTTTGTCGGCTCATACAGGATCAGATCCGATTCGGATAATTCCTGCATCGTCAGCTGCGTCCGCCCGGCAAACGGATGCTCAACGGAGCAAATGCATACCGTGGGGCTCTTTGCCAGCTCCCGGTATATCCCCGGGGTCTTTCGCTTACCGTCCGGCTCTTTAAGGGCCAGGAGTATATCTATCTTATCTTCCTCCAAAAAACGGTACAGATGCGCCTGGGACGGCGCCATGCGGATACCCACATGCACATCAGGGCAGGCCGCTGCAAAGGCTCTCAGTATCTCCGGCAGCTCCCGTGGGAAGCCGTCGCTGTGACAGCCGATGCGGAGCACGGGGAAGTCTCGCCCGTGCGAGGCTTCATAGCGCTTCTTTACCCGCTGCGTGGCCGCAACGATGGTCCTTGCGTCATCTATCAGCAGAAAGCCCGCCTTTGTAAGCTCGACGGAATGAGTGGTGCGGTTGAACAGCACGACGCCGAGCTCGGCTTCAAGGGACTTTATCTGATGCGTAACGGCGGGCTGCGTGATATTCAGGCGCTCCGCGCTTCTTGCAAAATTCAGCGTTTCCGCAACAGTCAGAAAGCAGGCCAGCTGAAAACTGTTCATATCCGTATCCTTCCCCATTCAGCTTTGTAATAAAAAGTTTTTATTAAGTATAACGCATTTTGAATTCCATTTCAAGATGCTGCGTACTATACTTTCGTACGTAGCCGAAATGTTCGCGCGCTAACGATCTCGGCTTTCACGTCAGGAATGAGGCGATCAGAACGGATGAGCATGAGCTGCTGCCGATGCTCAAGCAGCTGAGCATTTCGCTCGAGCAATATCAGAAAAGCGATATGCAGTCTCTCGAGCTGTCCCCGGCGCAGGCCCTGATCCTGTTTTATATTCTCAGGAGCAGAGACAGCCTGCCCGTTGCGGCAAATATACAGGAGACGCTCGGCATTTCACGGGCGACAATATCCCTGCATCTTAAGAAGCTGAGACAGCTGGGATACATTCAGACAGAGGTCGTTTCGGCGGACACCAGAAAAAAGGAGATCATCCTGACTCAGAAGGCCTATGACATAGAGCCGGAGCTGGAGGCTTTACGCGCCCGGCAGGAGGAATGTCTCGGACGCGGGATACCGGAAGGGCACATGGATGAGCTGAAGGAAGCGCTCCGTACCATGCTGTCAAATATACAGGGCGAGATGAATGATGATTGCACAGACCACGTCGGAGGTAAGGTATGATAAAAACATTATTGAAAAGTGTCAGGCAATACAAAAAGGAATCGATTTTGTCGCCGGTCTTTGTATCGCTGGAGGTGGCTCTTGAGTGTCTTCTTCCGCTGATCATGGCAGAGCTTATAGACAGCATGACCGGGCAGGCGCTGGGGCCCATCGTGAAATTGGGCATTGCCCTTGTTGTCATGGCTATGTTTTCGCTGCTGTTCGGAGTTCTCTCCGGCAGATATGCGGCGACTGCATCCTGCGGCTTTGCCAGAAATCTGCGGCAGGATATGTTCTTTAAAATACAGGAATTTGCTTTTGCGGACATCGATCATTTTTCCACATCGTCGCTGGTAACGAGAATGACAACGGACGTCACCAATATACAGAATGCGTATCAGATGATCATACGCATTACTATCCGCACGCCGCTGATGATCATTTTTTCCATGATCATGTGCCTGACGATAAAGGCGAAAATGGCGCTCATCTTTCTTGTTCTGCTGCCGGTTCTCGGCTTTGTGCTGTTTGGGATAGCGATCCATGTCCACCCCATATTCAAGCGGATCTTCCGTAAGTATGACGCGCTTAATAATTCAGTTCAGGAGAACGTTTCGGCGATCCGGGTCGTGAAATCCTTTGTCCGTGAGGACTATGAAAAGGAAAAATTCAGCCGGGCGGCAGAGGATGTGTGCAGCGACTTTACAAGGGTCGAAAAGCTTCTGGCGATCAACAATCCCTTTATGATGTTCTGCATTTACGCCTCCTTCATGCTGGTAAGCTATTTCGGAGCCGATATCATTATCAACACGGCAGGCTCCGGCCTTACGACCGGGCAGCTGTCCTCTCTTATAAACTACGGCGTTCAGATACTCGCCTCCATGATGATGCTTTCCATGGTGTTCGTGATGACCATCATGGCGGCGGAATCTGCAAACCGCGTCGTCGAGGTTCTGACCTGGGAGAGCACGCTGTCCTCGCCGGAAAATGGTATTCGTGAAGTGCCTGACGGGAGCATACGTTTTGACCATGTTTCCTTCCGCTACAATACCGGAAGCGAAAAGGCGGCCTTGTCCGATGTCGATCTGAGCATTGCCTCGGGCCAAACGGTGGGGATCATGGGCGGCACCGGCGCCTCCAAGACCACCATGATCCAGCTGATCTCCCGCTTGTATGATGTCAGCGAGGGCAGCGTCTGCGTGGGCGGACACGACGTGCGCGAGTATGATCTGGATACGCTCCGTGACGCAGTAGCCGTGGTCCTGCAGAAAAACGTGCTGTTCTCCGGAACTATCAGGGAAAACCTGCGCTGGGGCAGCAAGGAGGCTTCGGACGAGGAGCTTATTCAGGCGTGCAGGGCTGCGCAGGCAGATGAGTTTATCCGGCAGCTCCCGGACGGCTATGACACCTATATCGAGCGGGGCGGCTCCAATGTTTCCGGCGGCCAGAAGCAGCGTCTGTGCATTGCGAGGGCACTGCTTAAAAAGCCCAAGGTCCTGATCCTGGACGACTCCACCTCTGCGGTAGATACGAAAACGGACGCCCTTATCCGAAAGGCGCTGAGCACGGCGATACCCGAAACGACGAAGATCATCATCGCGCAGCGAGTTTCGTCGGTCCAGGACGCAGACATGATTCTCGTGCTGGAGGACGGCAGGATCGCCGAGCGGGGCACCCATGAGGAGCTTCTGACCAAAAAGGGCATCTATTGGGAGGCCTATGAGACGCAGACGAAGAGCAGGGAGGCGGTTTGATATGAAAAAGCAGAAAAAGCAAGGCAGCTTCGGGCGGCTGATTCGATATTTATTCCGGTATTACCCTGTTCAGCTCATTATCACAATGATCTGCATAGTGATAAGCTCCTGCGCCTCCGTAGCTGCCACCGCATTTATGCAGCGTTTGATCGACGAGTGCATCACGCCGGGGATCACCTCCGGCATGGATGCGGTATGGGAGCGGCTCGTTTCCATACTGACGCTCATGGGCCTTATCTATGTATTGGGCGTTGCGGCGGCCTTTATCTACACAAGGATCATGGCAGTCGTTACGCAGGGAACGCTGAAGCATTTCCGCGTGGATATGTTTGACCGTATGGAAAGCCTGCCGATCAGGTATTTTGATACCCATGCCCACGGCGATATCATGAGCACCTACACAAACGATACGGACGCCATCCGGCAGATGATCGGGCAGAGCCTGCCGCAGCTGTTCCAGGCCTCGCTCACCATGCTCTCCATCGTTTTTCTGATGCTGTATTACAGCGTCTGGCTGACCCTGGTCGTGTTTGCCTTTGCGCTTATCATGCTCAGAGTCACTAAGAAGTTCGGAGGGGGCAGCTCCAGATACATGATGCAGCAGCAGATATCCCTTGCCGAGGAAGAGGGCTTCATTGAAGAGATAATGGACGGCCAGAAGGTCGTGAAGGTCTTCTGCCACGAGGAAGAAAGCAAGGCCGATTTCGTGAAGCTGAACGATAAGCTTTTCAAGGACGGCGAGACCGCGAATATCTACGGAAATGTGCTGGGCCCGATCCTGAACAATACCGGCAACCTGATGTATGTTCTGCTAGCGATCGTCGGTGCGATGCTCATCTGCTTTGGCGTGACGAACGTGGGACTTTCCGGCTCGGCGACCGTTTCCGCCGGTGTGATAGTATCCTTTCTGAGCATGGCGCGGCAGTTTTCGCAGACCATTTCACAGATCTCCATGCAGGTGTCCATGATCGCCATGGGTATAGCCGGCGCGTCCCGCGTCTTTGAAATGATCGATGAGGAGCCCGAGCACGATGAGGGCTATGTCACCCTTGTCAACGCCGAGCGGGATCCGCAGGGCGAGCTTAAAGAGGCCGATCATGTCACGGGTCTGTGGGCATGGAAGCATCCCCACAAGGCAGACGGGACCGTCAGCTATGTGGAGCTCAAGGGCGATATCCAGCTGCAGCACGTCGATTTCGGCTATGTGCCGGGGAAAACTGTGCTTCATGACGTTTCCGTATACGCGCATCCCGGCCAGAAGATCGCGTTTGTAGGCGCGACCGGAGCCGGCAAGACGACCATCACGAATCTTATAAACCGTTTTTATGATATTGAGGACGGCAAGGTACGATACGACGGGATAAATATCAATAAGATCAGAAGGCCTGACCTGCGGCGCTCCCTGGGCATCGTGCTGCAGGACGTGAATCTGTTCACCGGAACGGTCATGGACAATATCCGCTACGGCCGGCTGGATGCCACGGACGAGGAATGTATTGCGGCCGCAAAGCTTACCAACGCGGACAGCTTTATCAGCAGGCTGCCGAACGGATACGATACCATGCTGACGGGAAACGGCGCCAATCTCTCTCAGGGTCAGAGACAGCTGCTCTCTATCGCCCGTGCCGCGGTCGCCAATCCTCCGTGCATGATACTGGACGAGGCGACCAGCTCCATCGACACGAGAACAGAGGCGCTGGTGCAGGCGGGCATGGACAATCTGATGGCCGGAAGGACCGTTTTTGTTATCGCTCACCGCCTGTCTACCGTCAGGAACAGCCAGGCCATCATGGTCCTGGACCACGGCCGGATCATCGAGCGCGGCGATCACGACACATTGATCGCGCAGCGCGGTACCTACTATCAGCTCTATACGGGAGCGTTCGAGCTGGAATAAGGTGATTATTTCAAAGCGGCAGTCGTATTTTCCGAGCATAAGCTGACGGAAGCCGGCACTAAAATATAGACATAGCAAAAAAAAGACTTGCCCGCGGGCAAGTCTTTTTTCAGTTCAGTGTATCGGCGTTTATCTCAAACAGCCGCTCGACGGCCGTTTTTAATTGCGCGTGCTCCGGGGCGGTGAGCTCGGGGTCGGAGCCAAGCAGCTCCTGCGCCGCCTGCTGGGCGGTTTGCAGCACGTTCATGTCCGAGCAGAGGTCGGCAACATGCATGGCCGGAAGCCCGTGCTGGCGCGAGCCGAAGAAATCGCCCGGGCCGCGCAGCCGCAGATCCTCCTCGGATATCCTGAAGCCGTCGTTTGTTTTGGTCATGATCTTGAGCCTGGCCTGCGTTGCCTCGTTGTCGCTGTCGGAAACGAGCACACAGTAGCTCTTGTGCCGCCCGCGTCCGACGCGGCCCCGGAGCTGATGCAGCTGGCTCAGGCCGTAGCGGTCGGCGTTTTCGACGATCATGAGCGCCGCGTTCGGCACGTCGACGCCGACCTCGATGACCGTCGTCGAGACGAGGATGTCTATGCCCCCCGCGACGAAGGTTGACATAATCTCATTCTTTTCCTTGGCCTTGAGCCTGCCGTGGACGCAGGCGACTCTGAGGTCGGGGAAAGCCTTTTTCAGCTCGGCTGCGTGCTCCTGCGCCGAGCGCACATTCGGCGGGAGCTCCTCGCTCTCCTCTATCATCGGACAGACGACGAACACCTGCCGCCCCTCGGAAACGAGCCTGCGGATAAAGCCGTTCAGGCGCGTGCGGTAGCTTTCCGTGACGGCAAAGGTATCGACCTTCTGCCGGCCGGGCGGCATCTCGTCGATGACGGAGATATCAAGGTCGCCGTAGATGATGAGCGCCAGCGTGCGCGGTATGGGCGTCGCGGACATGACGAGCACGTGCGGCCGCTCGCCCTTTGATATTAGACTTGAGCGCTGGTTCACGCCGAAGCGGTGCTGCTCGTCGGTTATGACGAGGGCGAGATTTGAATACTCGACGTCCTCGGAAAACAGGGCGTGCGTACCGATGATGAGATCGAGCGCGCCGGACGCGAGTCCGGTCTTGACCTCGCGCTTCTGCTTTGCCGTCATCGAGCCCGTGAGCAGGCCGACGCGCATGCCGAAGGGCGCCAGAAGCGAGCCGAGCGTCTCAAAATGCTGACGGGCGAGTATTTCCGTGGGCGCCATGAAGGCCGAGGCATAGCCGTTTTTCCAGGTGTACCAGATGAGCGCCGCCGCGACGAGCGTTTTGCCGCTGCCGACGTCGCCCTGTACGAGTCTGTTCATCGCCTTCCCCGAGCGCATATCGCGCACAGCGTCGGACACGGCGCGCCTCTGCGCCCCTGTCGGGCTAAACGGCAAGCTCGCGAAGAGCTCTTCGGGGTCCGCCTCTTTCATCCTTATGCCGATCTGCTTTGAGTGGCTGCCCTTCATTTTGCCGAGAGCGCAGGCCAGCAGGAACAGCTCCTCGAAAACGAGCCTGCGCCGCGCAAGCTCAAGCTCCTCAAAGCTTGCGGGAAAGTGAACGTTTTCGTAGGCAAAGCCCGCCCCGGCAAGGCCGTATTTCTCGCGCAGGCCCTCCGGCAGCGGATCGGGCAGCTCAGGCAGGCAGACGTCCAGCGCCTGACGCACGGCGCTCATCACAAGCTTCTGCGAAAGCCCCGTCGTCAGCCTGTATACCGGGACGATGCGCCCCGTGACACCTCCGGCCGAGCCCTGATGCTCGACGACGGGATTGGTCATCGTCCGCTTGCCGCCGACGCCGATGATCCTGCCGTAGATATTCAGGCAGTCGCCGCGGTGTATGCTGTTTCTGATATAGGGCTGGTTGAAAAATGTTATGTCAACCGAACCGCTCTCATCCACCACGCGGAACTTCACAAGCTCCAGTCCCCTTCTGATGCGCACGAGATGCGCATCCTCGGCGGCGAGGGCGTTAATGCAGACAGTTTCGCCGTCGCAGGTCAGCGCGATGGGCTTAAAGCTGCTGCGGTCCTCGTATTTTCTCGGAAAATACGAAACAAGGTCACGGACGGTAAAGACGCCGAGCTTATTGAAAAGCAGCGCCTTTTTTTCGCCTATGCCCTTGCAGTATCGTATATCGGTGTCAAGATAGTTCATTTTTGAAGCTTGAATCTCCATAAGGCCTCGCGGTCCGCGGGCTCAGCGTATGCTATGCCCACGCGCGGAAGCTGTATTATGTTAACCTCGCGGCCGTCGTCCCCGATACGCAGCCCGCCGCAGGAGAGGATATCGAGGCCGTTGAAGCTGCGGTCGACGGAAAGCTCCTTTGTGAGCTTTCCCGGGCCCTCAAAGCCCTCGCAGCAGCGGATGAGCACCGCCTGCGGCTCGTCCTCCCTGCCGGAAACGATATTTAGCATCTCGTGCATGCCGTAGCAGAGGTAAACGTATATCGTGCCACCGTCGCGCCAGAGCGTTTCGGCGCGCTTTGTTTTGCCCTTATGGGCGTGGCAGGCGGTATCCTCGACGCCGCGGTAGGCCTCGGTCTCCGTTATTCTGAGGCATTTTTCGCTGCCGTCGGGAAAGCGCCGCACAAGGAGCTTGCCCACGAGCGCCGGCGCGAGCGTCAGAGCGTCGGCGCGGAAAAACTCGCGGTCCGGCATCACTCCACCATTTTGAGCGTGTAGTCCGTGCGGTTTGTGAGCGTGAACACCTCGAGCAGCCCGGTCGTACACAGTATCTCGTTATCCTTGGTTATCATTATCATTTCAAAGCCGCCGTTGTCGCGCCAGTATTTGAGCGCGGCGCTCTCGCCGAGGACGAACATCGCAGTGGACAGGCAGTCGGCCAGCGTTCCGTCGGAGCAGACTATCGTCACGGAGACGAGGTCGTTGTCGACGGGCTTGCCGGTGCCCGGATCTATGAGATGGTGATACTTCACTCCGTCCGGGCCCACGAAATAGCGCTGATAGCTGCCGCTTGTGATTATCGCGGTCTCGCCGACGGAGAGCGTTCCGACGTAGGAGCCCGTGTCGTTGGGGTCCTCGACCGCGACCGTCCAGTTTGAGCCGTCGGGCTTCGTGCCGAGGGTCTGGACGTTTCCGCCGAGGGACACTATGCCGCTGGTGACGCCGTTTTTGCGCATGGCGTCGATCGCGTATTTCGACGCGCAGCCCTTGGCCACCGCGCCGAAGCTTATCTGCGTGCCGGAGGGCATGCGCACCGAGTAATTGGCTTCGCCCTCGAAGGCAGTTATCTCGGTCTTTCCGAAGCCGAGGAGCCCTCGCAGCTTCTTTATCTCGTCGTCAGACGGGATGCGTCCCGTCTCCTCCTTGAATTCTCCCCAGGCCTCGTACAGCGGATATACCGACAGATCGAGCGCGCCGCCGGAGAGGTTATATACGCTCAGCGCCGTGGACAGCATTTCGTTTACCTGAGGCGTGACGATAACATCCTTTCCCTCGGCGCTGTTTATCAGCGAGGCATAGCTGCCCTCGTTATCCGGGTCGAGCATATCGTCCATCGCGTTTATAACTCCTACGGCCGCGCTGATACCGTCGTCCGCGTACTTGCCGTAAGCGGTCAGTGTCATTACCGTATCCATTGCGAATATCTGCTTCTGCACGGGCTCGTCGCCCGAGCACGCGCACAGCGGCAGCAGCATGCACACGCACAGCAGCGCCGCCATCGTTCTTTTAGCCAGCCTCATATCTTATCCTCGAAGTTTATTTTTTTTGATTATAACATATAAAAAAGCAATTGAAAACCGAAATTTTGCGGCCTCGCAGCAGGGCGTATACTATAACTGTTTGTTGAAGACGGCGGCAGGCACAATATATAGTAATTTCGCCCAAATGCTGAATTTACAGAACGTTTACGACTTTATTCGTCGTTTTACGGCTGCCCGTGTTGACATAATTCGACTTGTGTGTTACAATTTGATTACACTTTGAAATATTCCATGGGGAGTCTTATGATGAAAAAACGACTTATCGGTTCATTTTTGGCTGTGATAATGTGCCTTTCGCTGCTTGCGATACCTGCCGGCGCAGACGGGATAAGCGGCGCGAAGACGACGGCCGCCCTCAATCTCAGAAGCGGCGCGGGCACGGGAAAATCAATAATCATGACCATGCCTGCCGGCGCGGAGGTCATCGTCGGCATGACGCAGAACGGCTGGTGCAAGATCGTTTACAATAATACCGCCGGCTACGCCTCGGCGGAATATCTGAAGGCCGCCGACAAGGTCAGCGGCAATTTCGGCACCGGCACCGTCTCCGGCGACGACGTGCGCATGAGAAGCGGCGCCGGGACCGGCAGCTCCGTCGTCGGCACCTACGATAAGGGCACGAAAATGTCCGTCATCGGCGCGGCCGGCAACTGGTACGAGGTCAGCTATAACGGCAAGACCGGCTATGTCAGCGCAGACTACATGAAGCTGTCCGTCGGAAACGCCTCGGGCTCGGCGCAGACCACGAGCACCCCCGCGCCGACGGCTTCCGCCGCCTCGACAGACAGCGGATTTTCGGCAAGCGTCATCGGAACGAGCGTAAGGCTCAGAAGCCAGGCGAGCACGAGCTCGGATACGCTCGGCTACTACTCAAACGGCGTGAGCCTGACCGCTCTCGGCTCGGTTAAGGACTGGTATAAGCTTTCATACAACGGCAAGACCGGCTACATGGCCGCGCAGTATGTCCGCATAACCCCGGCAAGCAGCTACTCGGACGCAAAAAGCGGTACGGTAACAGGCAGCGATGTGCGCCTGAGAATGGGACCGAGCACCGACTTTGCCGCTATCAGCACTCTCGACAAGGGCGCAAGCGTAAAGATAAGCGGCGAGACCGGCTCCTGGTATGAGGTCAGCTGTAACGGCCAGTACGGCTATATGAGCAAGGACTACATAAAGCTCGTCAGCACCGCCTCCGCCGCGGCCGTTGAAAAGCTGGATCAGATCGGCATAGTCACCGGCAACGGCGTGCGCATGAGAAGCGGCGCGGGCACGAGCTACTCCACCATCGGCTACTACAACAAGGGCATCCAGCTCCAGGTCACGGGCAAGACCGGCTCCTGGTACGCCGTCAGCTACAACGGGCTGAGCGGCTACATGAGCGCGGACTATGTCAGGCTCAGCACCGGCAGCGCGGTGGCAAGCCAGATAGTCGCCACCGCAAAGCAGTATCTCGGCACTCCCTATGTTTACGGCGGCTCCTCCCCCAAGGGCTTTGACTGCTCGGGCTTCATGTACTATCTCTACGGTCAGTACGGCTATTCGCTTTGGCGCGGCGCGGGCGGCCAGTGGAACAATAACGGCACGAAGGTCGATAAGAGCCAGCTCCAGCCCGGCGATCTCGTCTTCTTCTCCGACAGCGTCGATCCCATCGGACATGTCGGCATGTACATCGGCGACGGCCAGTTTATCCACGCCTCATCCGGCAAGGGCTGCGTCGTTATAACCTCGCTCAGCTCAAGCTATTACGAAAAACACTACACCGGCGCAAAGCGCATCATTCAGTAAAATATAAAGCTTTCACCGCAGGATAATTCCTGCGGTGATTTTTTATAGCCTGTTATCTATTACTTTATATACTACAAGCAGCACGGCGAGCAGCGCGGCGTCGGCCGCGATGTGCGGGCTGAAGATGAGCGTTTTCGGCAGCAGCAGCGTGCCGACGGCCGCTATGGCCACGATGAGCAGCAGCAGGCACACGAGCACATAGCCCCTGGCGCTGAAGGAGTATTTAGTTATGTAAACCACAGTCAGCGTTGCCGCGAGCAGCAGCGCGGCGCCGATGAGCACATCCGAGGCATAGAGCGGCGTTATATACCACGCCTCGCCCTTTATCGCCTGAGTGAGCGCGGCAAACGCCGCCCATATGCCGAACAGCATGCACAGCGCGGGCAAGGTGTCGCGCACGGCGGTCAAAAGCCGCTGCTTTGCGCTTATTTTGGGGATCTCCGCAATTATTTCGTCGCAGAAGGCCTTGTAGTCGCCGCCTATGATCCTCGGCGCGCCGTAGCCGCGGCTCTCGCCGTCAACGAGCATCTGCGTTATGTCGCGGCGCACCCTTTCCTGATCGAGCTCGCTGATATTCGCACTTCTTATGTAAACCACGATGTCGGTCAGCACATCGTTCGTCTCGCGGCTGAGCCGCTTTTCAAGCTCGTTGTTTTCGCGGCTGAGCGCCCTGGCTTCACTGCTCATTTTCATTTCCTCCCCGTATCGTATTTTCAACTGCACTGCACAGCTCCCTGTAGCTTCCGATAAACGAGTCCAGCTCCTCCCTGCCGAGCGGCGTGAGCCTGTAATACTTGCGCTGCGGCCCGAGCTCCGAGGCGCGGTACTGCGTGCTCACCAGGCCGTTTTTTTCAAGCCTGAGCAGCAGCGGGTATATCGTCCCCTCCGCTATCCTGCCGAAGCCGTAGGAGCTGAGCGTTTCCGCTATCTCATATCCGTATGTCTCCCGGCGCGAGATCATTGCAAGAATACAGCCGGAGAGCGTGCCCTTGAGCATTTGTGACGGTATCATCGCGCACCTCTACTTTGCATTACATAGTACTTGTGTATATTGTAATACATAATACTGTGATCGTCAAGAAAAAAACTACGGTTTTTCAAACCGTAGTTTTTTGATGTGAAATTATTTGAAGCGCTTCAGGCGCAGGGCGTTGGATACGACCGAGATGGAGCTGAGCGCCATTGCCGCGCCCGCGAACATCGGGCTGAGCAGCGGCCCGCCGAAGGCGTAGAACAGTCCCGCTGCAAATGGTATGCCGACGCTGTTGTAGAAAAACGCCCAGAAAAGATTCTGCTTTATGTTTCGTATGACCGCCCTGCTCAGGCGCAGTGCCGTCACGAGCGAGCCGAGCTGTGAGCCCATGAGTACGACGTCGGCCGATTCTATGGCGACGTCCGTGCCGCTGCCGATGGCGGCGCCGATATCGGCCGAGGCCAGCGCCGGCGCGTCGTTGATGCCGTCGCCGACCATGCAGACCTTTTTGCCGGCGGCCTTGAGCTTTTCGATCTCGCCCGCCTTGCCCTCGGGAAGAACGCCTGCGAGCACGCGGTCGATATTCGCCTTGTCCGCTATGGCGTGAGCGGCCTTTTCGTTGTCACCGGTTAACATAATTGTATCAATTCCGAGATTATGCAAAGCGGATATGGCCTCGGGACTGTCGCTTTTTATTGTATCGACCGCGCCGAAGAGTCCGGCGAAGCTGCCGTCGATGGCGGCGAACATAAGCATGCAGCCGCTGTCCTCGAATTTTGCGCGCTCGCCGCCGTCTGTCGGCTCCACACCGTTTTCCCGCATCAGAAGGGCGTTTCCGATGAGCACCTCTCTGCCGTCCACCCTCGCCCGTATGCCGCGTCCGGGCACTGCCGTTATGCTCTCTGCCGGCGGAAGGCTCAGTCCGCGCTCTGCGGCGGCCTCGCTTATGGCCTTGGCGACCGGGTGCTCGGAGCCGGATTCGGCGGCGGCGCATATGGCCAGGAGCTCTTCCTCTGTAAGCGAGACGGAGTATATCCCGCCGAGCCTGGGCTTGCCCTCCGTGACGGTGCCCGTCTTATCGAGCACGACCGTGTCGGCAAAGGCCATTGCCTGAAGCGCCTCGCCGCTTTTATACAAAACGCCGAGCTCCGCGCCGCGCCCCGTGCCGACCATGATGGCCGTCGGCGTTGCAAGGCCGAGCGAGCAGGGGCATGCGACGACGAGGACCGAGACGAAGACATTGAGCACAAACTCGATGTCCTTGCCGCACAGCGCCCAGATGATCGCCGAGACGACGGCGATGGCCATGACCACAGGCACGAACACGCCCGCGACCTTGTCGGCGAGCTTTGCTATCGGCGCTTTTTTGCCCTGCGCATCCTCGACCATGCGTATTATCTGCGCAAGGGCCGTATCGCCGCCGACCTTGGTCGCCGTGAACACGATAAGTCCTTCACCGTTTATGCTGCCGCCTGTGACCGCGCTGCCGACGTCGAGCGTCACAGGCAGGCTCTCTCCCGTTAGCATGCTCAGATCGGCGCTCGACGCGCCGGAGCTGACCGTACCGTCGCAGGGAAAGCGCTCGCCCGGACGGACGCTTATGACATCTCCCACGCGCAGCTCGGATACGGGCACCTCGCCGGTCTCGCCGTGGCGGGTTACGAGCGCCGTCTCGGGCGCAAGCTCTGTCAGGGCGCGGATGGCGTCGGAGGTGTGGCGCTTGCTGCGCGCTTCAAGGTATTTTCCGAGCATGACGAGCGTTATAACGACCGCCGCGCTCTCAAAAAACAGGTTTTCGGAATAGCCCGTGTCGCCGAGGGATATCTTCACGACGGCATACAGCCCGTAGGCCAGCGCGGAAAAGGTGCCGACCGCGACGAGCGTGTCCATATTCGGATGGCCCTTGACAAGGCTGCCGAAGCCGTTTACGTAGAAATTGCGTCCGCCGATGATTATCGGCACGGTGAGCGCAAGCTGCACGAGCGCGAAAACGAGCGGCGCATGGTGCGGCATCATGAACATCGGAAGCGGCAGGCCGATCATGTGTCCCATCGAGACGTACAGCAGCGGCACGGCAAAGCAGATGCAGAGGATAACGCGCTTTTTCATCGCGCCCAGCTCCGCCTGCTTCTCGGCGTCCTCCCTCCGGCGGTTTTCCGCCGCGAGCGCGTCGGCCGAGACGTACTCCTCCGCTCCGAAGCTCAGGCGCGAGACGAGCTCGCATATCTTGGCGGTATCGAGCGTATCGTCATAGACGATATCCATCTTCTCCGTTGTCAGATTGACCGATACGCTCTGCACGCCCTCCTGGCGCTGCATGAAGCGCTCGAGGCTCGACGAGCAGGCCGCGCAGTGCATACCGCTTATCTTGAATGTCTTTTCAGTCATGGTATCACCTCAGTTAGCAGTTGCTAATCAACACAGCACATATATTATACCACATGAGGGAAAAAATAAAGTGATTTTTTCGACAAAAAACAATTCCCAAGGACCGCCTGAGCCTTGGGAATTTGTTCACATTATAAAATACATCAGCGCCGCGGCGGCTCCGCTGCCGATGAGCGTCGATATGGCGGCGACAGCGGCGGTCGGAAGCCCAGATGCGCGCTTTGTGCCGGCATAGCTTCCCGCCGCCTGCCGCGCCTCGTTGAGAAGCTGCGAGCGGCTGATCCCGGCGGTCTTCATATAATCCTCGCGAACGATGAATATCGCTTCCTCAAATACCTTCGGGTCGGGCGATTTGACGACTATGACCCTTTTCGCAACTCCCTTGATCACATCACTGGCCTCCCTGCCCTCAGCTTTCTGCCTGTAGTTTAACCGTCTTGTCATGGCTTTATACCTCAGACGCGCTCTTCCACGCGCACGGCGAGCACGGTCATATCGTCAGAATAGCTGCAGTTGCGCTCGGCGGCCTTGAGCGTATCACGCGCAAGCTCCTTCATATCGTCGCCGCAGCGGCTCAGGATATCGCGCAGCCAGGCGTCGTCCGAGTCTCCGACGACGCCGTCGGAGGCAATTATCGCGGTGCTGCCGGGCTTCAGGCGCATGCGCACGATATCCGGCGCAGCTCCCGCAGTGCCGCTGAGTCCCGGCGCGAAGCTTTCGCAGTTTATCCTGCGTATGCCGCGGCGGGAGCTGACATAGCTGGGCGCGGCACCGTATTTATAAAAGCTTGTCTCGCCCGAGAACAGGTCGACGCACATGAGATCGACCGTGGCAAAGCCCCAGTTGTCGCCGCATCTGAGCAGCATGACCGAGTTGAGCGTTTTCATCGCGACCGCGGGGTCGACGCCGGCGCGCAGGAAGCCCTCAAGGATGTCTGTTACGCTGCGGCTCTCGCTCGCGGCGGCCTCGCCGCAGCCCATGCCGTCAGACAATATGACGCACAGAACGCCCGCGTCGGTCTTGAAATACGTGCCTCTGTCGCCGCTGACCTTCTCCCCCTTTTTCTTGAGCGCAGCTATGCCGACGGACACGGCAAGAGGCTCCGCCTCCATGAGCACGAGCCTTGCCTCGCTGTCGTTCTGGCTTTTGAGCCGGCACAGGCGCAGGCCGAGCACGCCGGACAGGCGGTCGAGATAGTCGTCGTGCTCCGTGAGCCGCCGGAGCGAGCCGCTTTCTATGACGGCGCGGAGACGGCCGCGAGAATCGCGGTACACGGCGGCGTCCGCGTCGATATCGAGCGAGAGAAGATAGCGTATGAGCCGTCTTTCCGCGAGGTGGTCAGCGCCGTTTGTTCCCGAAAGCTCCTTTGACACGGAGCCGAGTATCACGGCCATGTCCGAATACTGCCCCCAGGCGGTATTGCGGCTCTCGCGCAGGCTGCCGGCGAACTGACGGCGGTAGGCCGCCGCGCGGAGCTCGGCGTTCACGGCCGTGACGAAGGCCTCGGGCGTTTTGCATTTTTCGGTGAAGCGGCGCGGGATGTCGCCAAGCTCCAGCGTGCCGCGGCCGAGCATCTTCGGCGTTGCGTCGTTCAAAGCGGACAGCGTGTCTATATAGTCGCGGTTCCAGCAACGGTTCTTCTCCCTGCATTTCAGGCAGACGCTGTCGGCAGCGCGGTCGAATACCTTGGCGGGGTCTGTGTCGTTATACTGCTCGTCGACGTTGCGGCGGACAAGCTCGTAAAGCCCTGCATATGCGCGGCTCAGCCCCATGACCCGCCGCGCCACATAGCGCCGCAGCCCGGATTCGCCGCTGCCGCCGATAACGGGCTGCACCATCGAGCCCGCGCGGTTGAGAAAGCCCGAGGGCAGCAGCAGGAACACGACCGAAGCCGTGAATACCTCGAACAGCGAGCTCAGCTCCGGCTGATACGACCATGCGCAGGCCACCGCCGCCGCGTTCGCCGTTATGAACGCCAGCAGGAACGCCAGCCGTCCCCGGCGGTTGAACATGCCGGACATGAGCCCGGCAAAGGCGTAGGCCATCGTGTAAAACGGCATGCCGCCCTCGGCAAGATCCATTGCTATACCGAAGGCCGTTCCGATGGTGCAGCCTGTCATTATCCCGCAGCGCAGGGTGCAGGTCATGACGATCAGCAGCGCCGTGAGCCTGCCGAGCGATATCGCGCCGAAGAGCTCGATCTGCGACACCGCCATGAGCAGGACTGCCGCCGTTATGAGCACGCTGCCGGTGTAGCGCAGCTCCTCGGCCTCCGTAGTGCGCTCGTCATCGCTCATCGCCTCGCGGAAAAACCAGCAGCCGCCGAAGGAAAACACGGTCTCAATGAGTATTACCGCCGCTGCCGGAGCCTGCGTGAACACAGCGGTGAAGCTCGACAGTATGCCTGTAGAGAGCGCGGCAAGGGCGGCGACGCACGGCGCGAAGACGCATTTTGCGGAGAGCCTCGTGCCCTGAAAGGCAAAGCTTATCGTATACACCAGAACTATTGCGGCAAGGTAGCGTATGCCGCCGCCGAGTCCGCTGCTTATTATGTAGCCGACGGCGGCGCCTATGAGACAGGCGACTGCGTTCAGCCCCGCGCCGGAGGCCGCCACGGCCGCCATGCCGAAGGGTCCGGCCGAACCGAGCAGGCGCGCCGACGCGAGCAGCACCCCGCCTATAAGATACAAGACGGCATATGCCGCGCCTATGACCACCGGCGTGCTTTGCTCCGCCGCGCTTTTGCTTATCGCGCCCCTGATCGCCGCGATCGAGCCTTTCATGTCCATTTTTATCCTCCGTCAGTTTACATAAGGTAATAATTATTATACTTATGTAATTCTCCGAAGCATGTCGCTCGGTGCTGTTGAGAAATGTTATTTGCGACCGGAAAATACGGAGAAATGAGCGGCAAAAAACAGGTACAGCCGTTTGGGCTGTACCTGTCGTAAAAAACCGGATATTACTGCTTTGCAGCGTCTTCCTTGCCGGCCTGAAGCGCCTTCATGTTGCCGGGCAGGAACTTTGCCTTGCGCTCACCGAGCTCGATGCGGATAGCCTCGCTCATCTTCTCGTCGTCAACGACGGGAGCCTTTGCGAGCAGCGCGCCGAGGATAGCGACGTTCGCGCCCTTGGGGTTGCCGATCTCCTCAGCGATGCGGTTTGCGTCGCAGTAGACGACCTGGATATCGCTGCGCTCTGCCTTGCGGTCGATCAGAGAGCTGTTGATGACCAGAACTCCGCCGGGCTTGACGTAGCTCTCGAACTTGTCCAGAGAAGGACGGTTCATGGCGACAACGACGTCAGCCTGGTCGACCAGAGGAGAAGCAACGGGATCGTCGGAGACGATGACCGAGCAGTTTGCGGTACCGCCGCGCATCTCGGGGCCGTAGGAAGGCAGCCAGGAGACGTGCTTGCCGTCGAGCATGCATGCCATTGCAAGGAACTTACCGATCAGGAGCATGCCCTGACCGCCGAAACCGGCGAACAAAAACTGTTTTTTCATATTATTCGGCCTCCTTGTCTTTCTTAACACCGAGGGGATAGTAGGGGATCATGTTCTCTTCGAGCCACTTCAAAGACTCGACCGGGCTGAGGCCCCAGTTGGTGGGGCAGGTGGACAGGACCTCTATCAGGCAGAAGCCCTTGCCCTGCATCTGATAGGTGAACGCCTTTTTGATGGCCTTCTTGGTCTTCATGATGTTTGCGTTGGTGTTGACAGCGCAGCGCTCGATGTAGTAGGAGCCGGGGATGGTGGCGAGCATCTCGGAAACGCGGAGGGGTGCGCCGCACCATGCCTCGTCACGGCCCATGGGGGAGGTGGTGGTCTTCTGACCTACGAGGGTGGTAGGAGCCATCTGGCCGCCAGTCATGCCGTAAATGGCATTGTTGACGAAAATGGTGCAGATGTGCTCGCCGCGGTGTGCGGCGTGAACGATCTCGGCGGTACCGATGGAAGCGAGGTCGCCGTCGCCCTGGTAGGTGAATACGAGGGTGTCTTTGCCGACAACGCGCTTTGCGCCGGTCGCGACTGCGGGCGCACGGCCGTGTGCGGCCTCGTACATATCGCAGTTAAAGTAATCATATGCAAATACGGAGCAGCCGACAGGTGCTACGCCGATGACCTTACCTTCCTCGATAACGCCTTCCTTTTCGAGCTCCTCGATGGACTCTGCTACCAGGCGATGGATTATGCCGTGGTTGCAGCCGGGGCAGTAATGGAAAGTCTTGTCGGTAAGGAGCTTGGTTCTCTCAAATACTACGGACATTTATTTACCCTCCTTCATGCTCTTGATCTTTGCAACGATCTCGTCGGTGGTGGGCATCTGGGAGCCGCAGTGGCCGAAGAAATCAATAGGCTTTGCGCCGCATACAGCGAGCTTAACGTCTTCGAGCATCTGGCCTTCGTTCAGCTCCACGTCAAGGACCGCCTTTACGCTTTCGGCGCTGACTGCCTTTGCAACTGCATCGTACGGGAACGGCCATACCGTGATGGGACGTACCAGACCGACGTTTATGCCCTCTGCCCTGAGCTGGTCAACGGCAGACTTTGCGATACGGGCGACGGTGCCGAACGCGGTGATGATAAACTCCGCGTCTTCAAGCTTGTAGTCTTCCCACATCTGCTCGTTCTTGGTGACCTCGGCGTACATTGCCTGAAGCTCCTCGTTGTGTACGGACAGAGACTCGGTGTCGATGTAGATGGAGTTGATGACGCCGCGCTTTGCGGGGTCGTCGCCGGGCTTCCAGCCGGTGCATGCCCAGGGCTTCTTCTCGGGATCGATCTTGTAGTCGATCATTTCGGGCATTTCAACAGGCTCCATCATCTGAGCGATGATGCCGTCTGCGATGAACAGCACGGGGATGCGGTACTGCTCGGCCTTGTCGTATGCAAACATCATGATGTCGACAGCTTCCTGGACCGATGCGGGTGCGTAGGTCAGCAGGTGGTAGTCGCCGTTGCCGCCGCCCTTGACAGCCTGGAAGTAGTCGCCCTGGGAAGCCTGAATGTTGCCGAGGCCGGGGCCGCCGCGCATTACGTTCAGGATAACGCAGGGAAGCATTGCGCCTGCGCAGTAGGAGATACCTTCCTGCTTCAGGGAGATGCCGGGGCTGGAGGAGGAAGTTATGGCACGTGCGCCGGTACCGGCTGCGCCGTAGATCATATTGATAGCTGCAACTTCGGACTCAGCCTGCAGGAAGCAGCCGTTTACGTCGGGGTCGAACATGCGTGCAGACATGTATTCAGGGATCTCGGTCTGCGGGGTGATGGGATAGCCGAAGAAATAACGAGCGCCGGCTCTGATGGCTGCCTCTGCAATAGCTTCGCTACCCTTCATAAGAGTTTTTGCCATTATAATTTCCTCCTTAATCCTTCTCGATGTGGATTACCACGTCGGGGCAAGTGCGTGCGCAGGAAGCGCAGCCGATGCACTCTTCAGGTTTTACAACCTCTGCCGGGTGATAGCCTTTTGCGTTGATTTTTGCCTTGGAAAGTTCAATGCAACCCTTGGGGCAGGCTCTTGCACAGAGACCACAGCCCTTGCACAGGTCCTCATTGATGGTTACCTTTACCATGTTGCTACCTCTTTTCTTTATTTTTTGCTATTTGCTGATTTATCTGATCCGCGTAAAGCGGGGACGCGCATTTAATGCTTGAAGTTTTTCTGCGGGTCGACCGTGTGCAGGCCGTATTTGATATATGAATCCCAGTCACGGTGCATGTACACGTCTATCGCGATCGGCCTGCCGATATATTTCGGGTCGTGGCCCTCGGCAAGGAACTGCTCGAGCAGGTCCTTCTTGCCCGTCGTGTACGCAATGGGGATGCCTGTCCTGTCGGAGACCTCCCTGAGCATCTTATATCCGTCGCGCAGCTCCTCGACCGAGGTCTCCCCCGCGAGGTTCGCGTTATTTATCATGCCCGTTATCCGGAGTCTCGAATGTGCCTGCATTCCCTCCTGAAGCTTTATTAGCTTTTCGACCGTGCCGGACAGGGGCCTGCGGATATTGACGACGTTGAGCACCTCGAGAGCGCCCGGCTCAAGGTCCATAAAATCCTGATGATAGCGGCCCAGCGCAGTTGCTCCGACATCGTCGCCGCCGACGTCGAACACGACCGTGTCCCAGTCGAGGACAAAGGCCGACGCCACCTCGGCCGGCAGCGAGAGCGTCTCGATACCCGAGCAGGCATAGTTCGGAGATACGAGCCTTATCTCCTTCTGCTCGACCATCTTGCCGCGCTCTGTGAGTCTGAAATACGTATTGACCATATCAAGATCTATAAGCTCTGTCCTCTCTCCTCTGGCGGCGGCCTGCATAGCAAAGTTCAGGGCCAGCTCGCTCTTGCCGCTGCCGTAGTTGCCGATAAGGACCTTAACATTCTTCATTGAAAATCACCTCCGTTCATTATATGAACGCATTTAGATACGCATATATTGTAGCATCATGAATTTTTTCAGTCAACATTTATACCTGTTATTTTCAAAATAATCGCCCGCAATAATCAACAAAAATTGCGCATATTTTTTGTGTGTTTAGTCAAATGGGATATTTAGAGAAGAGTTTTTTATCTCGTCAGGTGCAATATTTGCAATATTGCCTTTATTCTGCATCGTTAAACGGAAAAACGCATTTTTTCTATGATATGCGCGTTTTTGATTTAAAAAATGTGCAGACACTTTTTTCGCAAGTATCTGCACATGTATTTGACCGGCTGAGCTTCATGCCATCATTCCGTATTTGGTTTTTATTCGCCTGAGCTTTGAGAGCACGGGCTTTTCCAGCAGCAGGAGGAACACGGCGGTGCCGGCTGCGTGGACGAGATTGAAGGGAAGGCCCGAGGCGTACACGGCCAGGAGCGCGGCGGGGCTCACATCCTGCGAGTACATGAGCAGCGAGCCCGTGTCCAGCAGCAGTCCGTATACGACGAGCACCGAGAAGAAGCCGTAGGCTGTCAGCGGCGCGCTCCGGGGCTCTCTTCCCGAAAACAGAAGTCCCGCAAGAAAGCCCACGAGGCCGAAGCCGAGCATCTGCCAGGGCGTCCACGGTCCCTGTCCGAAAAACATGTTCGATATGAGACCCGACGCTGCGCCCGTTATAAAGCCCGCCTCGGCGTTGAAGGCGACGGCCGTGAGTATGACTATGGCGCACACGGGCTTAAACTGCGGCGCCCAGTAAAACGCCGCGCGTCCCGCGACGGCGAAGGCCGTCATCACCGCCAGCAGCACAAGCTCGCTCAGCTGCGGCCGTCTGCCCTCAAAGCGGGCGAAAAACGGCAGCATGGCGAGCATTATCATTATGACGGAGGACAGATAATACCTGCGGTTGTGCCACAGCCAGGTCTCGATGATAATGACCGCGGCCGACGCTGCAAGCACCGCCAGCGCGAGCGCGAGTCGCCTGCGCTTTACCGTCCGAGACATTCGATCACCTCCTCGCAGAGCACCGCGCCGGGGAGCATGCCGCGGCTGAGCTTTGCGGCCGCTGTCGTATAAAAGAAATTGCCGGAGAAAAACTCCCGCGGCGTATTCTCCGTGACGATCTCGCCCCTGAACAGAAGCGCGCAGCGGTCGGCATAGCGCGCGCAGAACTCTATATCGTGGCTGACGAGAAACACGGCCCTGCCCTCGCGGCTGAGTCTTCGCAGAAGCTCGCCGAGGCTGCTCTTTGTCTGCCCGTCCATTCCCTTTGTCGGCTCGTCGAGGATCAGAACGTCGGGATGCGTCAGCAGCACCTTCCCGAGCGCGAGACGCTGCTGCTCGCCGCCTGAAAGGTCGAAGGGGTGGCGCTCAAGGAGCTCCTCCATGCCGAGAAAGCTCACGATGCGCCCAAGCTCCGCGCCGTCCGCGCCGAGCTCTGACAGCTCGCCGGACACGCTGTCCTTCGCAAACAGCTCCCTCGGGTCCTGCGGCAGCGCGGCAATACGCACGCCGTGATTTTTCACCCTGCCCCTGTACGGTCTGAGTCTGCCGGAGACTAGGCCGGCGCTCGTGCTCTTGCCCGAGCCGTTGCCGCCGAGCAGAGCGCATATCTCGCCCCTGTACAGCGTGAGCTCAAGGCCCCGGAGCACGTCGGGCGCGTTTTTTTCGTATCTGAACCAGCAGTTTTTTATCTCGGCCGCCGCTTCGCCGCGCTCACGCGGCGCTTTCCGCGTTATGTCAACCGCACTGTGAGCCCGGGAGGCGATGAACGCCCTCCCCTGCCCGACCGTGAGCGGCGCGTCGCCCTCACCGCCGAGGGCCGCGAATATCTTCACCGCGGCCGGCATGGACTCGAAGACGGAGCTGCTCCTTATCTGCATAGCCGCCTTCCGCGGCTCGCCGCAGACTATGAGCCGTCCGTTTTCCAGCACGGCGAGCATATCCGCCATCGCAAGCGCCTCCTCGAGCCTGTGCTCGGTCATAATGACCGTCAGCCCGAGGTCCTCGTTGAGCTTGCGCACGGCGGCGAGAAAATCCGCCGCCGCGATGGGGTCGAGCTGGCTCGTCGGCTCGTCGAGGATCAGAACGTCGGGGCGCAGAACGCAGGCCGACGCGAGATTAACGAGCTGCTTCTGGCCGCCGGAGAGCTCCGCGACGTTTTTATCGAAAATCCCGGAAAGGCCGAAGTAGCTCGCCATCTCGGCGACCGCCAGGCGCATTTTTTTCTGCTCCCAGCCGAGGCTTTCCGGTCCGAAGGCGAGCTCGTGGAACACCTTGTCGGTGACGAGCTGATCGTCCGGGTGCTGGAACACGAAGGCTATGCGCCGCGCCTGCTCGGCCTCGGGGACCTCGCTCAGCTGTCTGCCGAAAAACAGCAGCTCGCCCTCCGCCCTGCCATGGTCGGCAAGGCAGCTTTTCATTCTGCGCAGGAGCGTGCTTTTTCCGCTGCCGCTCGCGCCGCAGATGAGAGTTATCCCGCCCTCGGGAATACTCATCGTAAGATGCTCGAGCGCCGGTGTATTTTCATTGGGATATGTAAAGCTCAGATCGCGGAGCTCAAACGCCGCCATACGAGAGCCTCCTTTACATTCAGAAGCTGCGGAGCAAAGCACAGCAGCGCAAACGCCGCCGTTCCGGATACGGCTCTGCCGCCGAGGCCGCTTATTATGAGCGATGGGTAGTAGCGCGCGTATATCCCTCCGCCGAGAACGCAGGCGGCGGTGACGCACACGAGGGCGAGGAGCGCCAGCAGCATCATACCGTCGTGCACATTGAAGCGGTATATCGAAAAGCTCGTCCTTCGCGCTGCGCCGTAGCCGCGGCTTTTCATGGAGCCCGCCGCCGTCACCGAGCTCTCGAGCGCCCAGGTGAGCGTTACCGACAGCACGCTCATGCTGTTTTTTACGCGGCGGATAACTCCGCCCTGCGCGCTGCCGAGCCCTATCCGGCTGCGCGCCGCGTCGACGCTGCGTATCCTGCGTCCGAAGCGCGGGACAAAGCGCATGGACATCGACAGCAGGAGCGACAGCGACGGGCTGAGCCTTCCGAACAGGAACAGCAGCTTGTCAGAGGTCATTATCACGTTGAAGCAGTCAAACCACAGTATGACCGCGCTGAACATGGCGGAGGCGAAAAAGCCGTAGGTGAGCGCCTCTTTGGTTATCGCATTGCCGTTGGGCAGATAGTACAGCGGCGTTACGCCCGAGTGGTTGAACAGAGCGTTTATCAGCGACATGAAAACGAGAAAGGGCACAAGGTACAGGAGCGTTTTCAAAAAATGCCGCGCGCCCTTCAGCACGCAGACATAGCTCGCCGAGGCCGCAAGGCTCAGCGCCAGAAGCACAGGGTGCATGTACAGCATCGTGAGCGTCAGCACCGCGGCAAAATACGCAAGGCTCACCGCGGGATGGAGCCGTGAGAACGCATCCTTCATGCCGCGGCTCCGTTTCCGCCCACGTCCGCGCCGAGATCGCAGGTGTAGCGCCACTGTACCCTGTCGCCGTCGTGCAGGGCGTAGCGGCTGCAGCCGTAGTTCGGCTGCCAGCCGTTTACCATGTAGGTCCAGCCCGACAGCGAGCCGCAGTCCTTTTCATAGAGGTTGCCTATGCCCTCGACATAGGCGCTGTTATAGCCGGGCGTCCACGAGGACTCGAGCTGTATGCCGTATTGGCTGCACACGCGCCGCAGAACGTCGAATACCGACTCGCCCTCGTATATCTCGACGCTGACCGTATCGAGAATAATGCCGTCCGTCGGGAGCACGTCGAGCTTTGCCGGGTCGAGGCTGTCGAGCCTGTCGAGGATCGTCATGCAGTCTATGGACATGGTGCAGCGGAGCTTCGTCTCCTCGTCCACGGGCGCCGCCGACGGCTCGACGGGCTCGGGTCTTCCGCTCGGAACGGGGTCTGTACCGTACTTATCCTGCTGCGTGCGGCTGCCGTCGGAGAGCTTCGCGCTGCCTGTCGGCGCGGGGGCTTCCTCGTCGGCGCGGATAATGTAATCGAAAACGCCGTCTGCGAGCCTGAAGCTCAGTGTCGTGCAGCCGCTGCCGGTAACGGAGGCCGAGGACAGTCTGTCGCCCTCGGAGCCGTATACGCTCGCGTTGAGCGCTTCCCACTTGTCCGTCAGCGTCACGGACAGCGTCGGGAGAAAGCCGAAGCTCTCCGTGCTTTTGAGCTTCACGGCGACGCTGCCGTCGTCGTTTTCCTCTATCTGCGCGGCCATGCACAGATCGCGCGGCTGAGCCACGTCAGCGCCGGCGACCGTCCATTTATAGCTGTACCGTCCGCTTTTCCCGCATATGGAGGCTATTTCGTTTTCGCTTACAAGCTGCTCGAAAAGCTCTTTTTTTACGATGCCGTCCTCACCGAGCTCACGCTCGCCTGCGAAGTTTACGGCCTGCTCGTTCTTCATGCAGCCTGCAAGCAGGCTGCATATCAGAAGAACGCACAGCAGAAGTGATGCCGATCTTTTTTTCATTTGACGCATCACGCCGCCGCGCGGTAGATGAACGTTACGATCTGCGCGCGCGAGCATGGCTCGCCGGGATGGAAGCAGCCGTCGCCATAGCCCTTGGCCACGCCGTTTTCAGCCGCCCACATGACGGCGTCGTAGTAGAACACGCCGGTGTCGCCGACGTCGCCGAATACCGCGCTCTTTTCCGCGGCGGGGCTCGACATATAGCGATAAAGGAAGGTCACGGCCTGCGCGCGGGTGCAGGTATCCTTCGGGGAGAAGGTGTCCGCGCTCGTGCCGGCGGTTATTTTATTCTCCGTCGCCCAAATGACGGCGTCCCTGTAATAGCTGTCGGGGACGTCCTTGAAGACACATTCGCCGCTGACCTTCGGGCTTCCCGCGAGGCGGTACAGGAAGGTCACCACCTCGGCGCGGCTGCATTCGCCGTCCGGCAGGAAGATGCCGTTTCCGACGCCCTGCACGACCTTGTTCGCGCCGCCCCACAGCGCCGCGTCGTAGTAGTAGTCGCCGTCTCTTACGTCGGCAAAGCCGGCGGCCGCCTTTACGCTCACCCTGCACACAGCCGGGATGATGGCGTTATTCTCCGCCGCTGCGACGATGCGGTACTCGCCTGCCCTCGTGAAGCTGACGCTGTACTCGCCCACGCCGAGAGAGACCGCCTTGAAGTCCTTTACCTCCGTGCCGAGATCTGCGGTGTATGCCTTGAGCAGGGCCTTGTCATAGCCCTCGAACTTCGGGCTCCAGTTCTCGTCGTAGCCGTTCTGAGCCGTGAGGCTGACGGTCGTTTTCACATATGCCGAGGCGTCGATATCTGCGTCGTCAAAGTACGCGTAGGCGTCGTTATCGGGATATGCGTTTGCGTTTATGTAGGCGTAGACATGCTGTCCCTCGCCCACTCTGTCGCCGAGGCCCATGGACATTTTATTGTCGACGAAATAGCCGAAATTGCCGCTCTCGTCGCCCCAGAGCTTTGTGATGTACGCGCCGTAATCGCCGGTCGCGGAGGCGTAGCCTGCCGCCGCGCCGCCGTCATAGTACTTATCGTGAGCGGCGTACAGCACCTCATCTATGTCGATAACGTTGTCGCCGTTGCGGTCAGACGCCGTGACGGAGGCATAGCTGAGCTCGACGCCGCCCTTGTCGGCAACGCTCACGAGAACGCTCGCGCTGAGCTCGTTGCTCAGGCAGAAGATCGTGCCGCTGTCGTTTTTGTAATAGATATTGCCGTCGGCGTCGCAGATGAGGCTGCATACGCAGTAGTTTTCATAGCCCTCGGCGTCGAATATCTCAACGAGCTCGGTCTTGCCGACGTCGTCGGCCTTTACCTTTATAAGGGAAACTCCGCCGGGCTCGGTGTTATAGCTGCTGTAGAAATACAGATAGCCCTCGGACTCGAGATAGGCCGTGGACAGGAGCATCGAGCACTGGGCATAGCCCTTGAGTTCGACGGTATTCTTGACCTCGAGAGTGTTCTTGTCCGCAATTACGAACAGGCCGGGCTCGTCAAAGCCCTTTCCCGCGCCGAAGTAAACGTGATCGCCGTAAACGACGGGCGTGGAGGTGCTCTGAGCGCCGAAGGAAACGGTCCTGACATCGCTTATCTCTCCGCTTGCGCCGTCAACGGCGGCAGAGCCCAGATAGCCGCCCTTTGTCGTAAAGTAGACCCTGCCGCCGGAGTATGCAAGGCTGCTGCGCACATCGCCGCAGCCGGCAAGAGCCGCGCTCGATACGGGCTTTACCTCCTCGTTTTCGGAGTAGGTCTTTTTGAAGGCCAGCAGAGAGCCCGCGCCCTCTGAGCCCTTTTCTCCGTCGTCAGCGCCGACAAATATACAGTCTCCGACCGCGACCGCGCCGGCAAAGTAGAAGCCGCCCTTTGCGGTATAGCTCCAGTCGAGACTTCCGGTCTTTGCGTCGAGGCAGACGAAGCTTGCGTCCTCCGCCTCATTGTTCCAGAAGCCGGCGTAGAACCTGCCGTCGGAATACAGGACGGGAGACAGCGACTGGCCGCCGAGCTCATCGGTGTAGACCCATTTGCTCTTGAGCGTCTCCGCGTCGAAGGCCTCGATAGTGCCGTCGCTGAGGGGAGCGATGATCATTCCCTCGGCATAGGACGGCGAGACCAGGCCGTAGCCGGAGGAGGTCTGCATTTTCGCGCTCCTCACAACGCTGCCGTCGGAAAGCGAGAGGAGCACTATCTCGTCGCCCATCATGGTGACGAGCTTATCCCCCGCGATTATCGGCGCCGAGGGCGCCCTGCTCCAGTCGCTCGAGAGCTTGTTTGCCCATTTGAGCGTGGTGTGCTGCGCGTCGGCCGGAGTTTTGGCCGCACTTATCGCCATATTCGTATCGCTGCCGCGGAAGCTCGGCCACTGCGCGGCGGCGTCGGCAAATGCCGCGGTGCCGGGCACGATAAGGCTCAGCACCATCAGAAGAGCCAGAAGCAGGCTCAGTGATCTCTTTTTCATATTTTACCTCCAAGTAAGTTGTTTGTTTTTCTCTTATTCCGCGCTCACTCGTAGGTGATGTTGAGCGTCCATGCGTCCTCGCGCATATATCCCACCTCCTTGAATTGATGCATGCGGCAAGTCTTCCGGCTCATGGGTCAATCTCAGGCGCGCCTTCCCGCATAGAAGCAGTGGCCAATGCGCCCTCGTCGCCATTCACGGCAGCGGGACTGCTTCGGATTTTCACCGAATTCCTTGTTAGGCTGCGTCATGCAGCACCGCAGGCAGTATTTAATCAGTTTATTATATCAGCTTTCTTAATAAGACACAACAAAAACCGCGCCTTTCCAAAGCGGAAAAACGCGGTCAGTATTCAGTATCAATCCAAATCCATGACATGTTTGCCTTCCATTATGATCTCGCCGTTTGCTATCCTCTGCGTAAGCCCGGCGTCGGGCTTTATGCCGTAAAAGACCCTTTTCGCCTCGTCGAGGCCGCCTTTATCGCAGAACAGGCTGAAGAAATATTCGTTATCCGTCCACAAGAGCTCCACCTCGCCCTCCTCGTGGATTATCTGAACGACCTTATAGCCGTTGAGCACAATATGCTCAAGCTTCGAGCGCTCGGAATCCGCCATTCCGCCAAGCTTATTGCGCGGATCCTGCGTTACGAGCTCCTGCGTGAAGCTGATCCAGCCGCCGTTTTCATCCATATAGTCGAGTGACACTATGCCTTCTCGAGCGGCAACTATGTCGACGAGTTTATACCCATCAGGGATATATGTCGGCGAATATGCCGTTTCGATCTCCGTCGGTGCGTTTTCTATCATACTCCGGTCAACGGAGAAGTAATACATGCTGCCGTTATCGTGGACGAACATCCTGATAAGCCCTTCCCTGAGCGCGGGGACGGCAAGGACGGTTCCCGTGAGCAAAGCCGCGATTATCGCCGCTATGAGCAGCCTTTTCGCGGTCGTATTCACGCAGTGCCAGACATTCGAGCCGCTTTTTTTGATTAGCTTTTCGGACTTGCGCTCAAATTCCGGCGAGAATTCGTGATCTATTTCTTCGGCTGCGGGAACATAGTCAAAGCTTCGCAGCGCCTTATCAAGAAGCGCATTTTCAAACGCCGACATTGTTTTTTCCATGTTCAAACACCATCCCTTCCTCAATGCACAGCTTGACGACAAGCCTTCGTGCTCTTGTTATCTGCTTTTCGACAGTCGCCTTTTTTCGTCCGAGCATAAGCGCTGTCTGCTCAACTCCAAGGCCGCAGACGCAGTGCAGCAGCAAAACATCTCCGTATATATCCGGCAGTTTTTCTATCGCACGCGATATGGTCTCTCTGTCCTCCGTGGCCGCGACCCGCTCGAAAACATCCTCGTCGTCGGCGATATCCACCTCATCTATATCAAGCTGCATATCGCGCCGCTGCTTCTGCGGAAGGAGATTGAGCGCCGCATTTTTCGCCGCCGTCAGCGTATACGCGCGCACGACGCGCTTATCGTCGGTCGTCAGACTTTTTATATTCTGTGCTATGCCCATAAACGCGTTCTGCACGGCATCCTCGGCCTCGTGCTCATCATTCAATATCTTATTTGCGACAAAGAACATCTGATCGCGATACAGATAATATATCCTCTCGAATTTTCTTAAATCAGCCGCGTCGTCAATGGCAGACGCATAAATCATCAGCAATGCGATCCCCCCTGTTCGATGACAGTGTATATGATTTTTCACGCATTTTCAAGCCGATTGAAAATTAAAAAATTTTTTCTGAAAATCTGTCCCCTTTTTTCGATTTCCCCTGTCTATATAGATAAGGGGACAAAAAACACGGAAAGGAGGGATAAAATATGAGAAGGATAGCTTGCTTTATGCTGAGTCTTCTGATCATCACCGGCGTGCCTGTTTCCGCATGTGCCGCGCAGGCCCCCGGCGGCATCGAGACTCAAAGCCTGTACTCGGCTAAACCGACGGTTACATTTATCATTGTCGGGGATGGAAATTCATCTGTTACGCTCAGATGCTTCGGCAAAAGCGATGTAACAAAAATCAAAGCGAAGACCTGTATCGAGAAAAAGTCCGGAACCAAGTGGGTCAAGGTAAATGTCGGCACTTCCGATAATTACATTTACCACAGCGTAAACTCTTCAAAAATGATGACATCCTTTACTAAGCAGCTCACCGGCTCCGGCAGCTACCGCTGCACGACAATGTTCACACTGTACGCAAAAAACACGGAAACTATCACTATCACCAACTATGCCGAATATTAATAACAAAGGAGAGCAAAAATGAAGTTTAGAAAATTCTTGTGCTATGTCCTTATATTTGCTATTATGATGTCACTGGGCGTGACAGCTTTTGCGGACGGCATTGCTCTGCATGGAAACAGTTCCATAGCCGCTATAACAAATGATGAATTTGAGGCTCTTTTTGGTACCGGAAATACTGATGCGGAATATAATTACAATGTTTCGCGCACCATGAAAGATGACATTTTCCATGTAAGCATGTCTGCTACTATAAGTGTAGGAGAAAACGATTATCTTTTAACCGCCGCTGGCGATGTTGATCTTCTTGAGCTTACTGACGGCTCGAGCATATTGAACGGACCTCTCTACGGCGAAATTTCAATAGGCGAAATCAATCTGCCGCTCACAGCCGGTTTTACAAAATCGGTTGGTGAAAACAAAATCAACGCAGGAATAGTTATTAATCCCTTAATTGATTCCGATGCACAGATTATGTTTGCCTTCGGCGAACGTGTTATGGCCGATGATGTCGATGTTGTAAGGCCAATTGCCGAAGTTGAAACCGACTCGGAGCTCTTAGAAGAGCCATCAGTTTTAGCTTCCATACCGCAGGCCGTTTTTAGGCAAGTGTCCACAAGAACCGTTAGCATGGCCAACATGTCGTCGGTCAACGGTCAAAAGCTGACCGTCTATTATGCGTCTAACGCAAGAAGAGCAGGCGCACGTGTTCAGACATTTACATCCGCCATAAGTTCTTACTATAAAAACATGGGTAATAACTCATGCAAAGTAAGAGTGAATAAAATAACTATAAAACTCACTCGTGGTTCTGCAAATCTAAGTTATATTGACGGAATTGATGAAGTGAAAAATGGAGATTTCAATGCAGTAGTCAATCCTGAATATAAAAACGGATTTGCAGAAATGGTAATAGCAATCCTTTCGGATTTCGGTATACCAACAGCAACATTCGAAGCCGCGCTCAAGGCACTTTCAGGTAATACATCTTCATATTGTCAGGGGAGTTATGGATATGTGACCAGTAAGTTTAGTAGTAGCTGCAATACTAACGTATTAAACAACTCAGGCATGGCGGTTACCTTTAACATTGCCAACAACAGCGGAACTTCACATTCAGCGGCTTACACTTTTAGCTCCCAGGCAGAGTACAATATATCCTACAATATTCCCCTATCTGGAGCCACCTCATTTTTTGCTTCAGCAAATAGCGCAAGACTTGTCTGCGCTTTCAGTGTTTAGGAGGTAAACATGTCAAAATCGAAACGCATATGGATAGCAGTCGGTATAGCGGCGGTTATCGCGGCGATCGTCATAGCATTGATACCTCATGAGGACGGTCATTATTTCGTAAAGCTCGAAGCCGAATACACCAACGCGGACGGCAGCACTGCCGTATACGACAACCCGAGCTGTGTCGGTTATAAGTGGATGACACCTAAACATCCTCTTGACGAGGATTCTGAGCTGTACATGGAAACACATCTTCCTGACGGAGGCCGAAAATATCCCGTCGGCGTATTCGACCATGTAATACCCGACGCGGCCGCCGATTCTCCTATCACCTTGCTTTTTGAGCGCGGCCGCAAAGCCCCCGATAAGGTCACGGTCTATGTCTTCGGCGAAGGCTTTTCGCCCACAGATGAGCTCCGCACGGAAAATGCCGATTCCGTTTTGCAGCTTGGCGGCGGCAAGCGCACTTATGTGATCGACGAGCCCGCCCCCGAGACCGCATATTGGGTCAAGGCCTGCTGGGGAGACGAATATCTTTACTATCTCATCCCCCTGACCGACCTTGACCTGAGCGTTTACCTGAATAACGATTAGTTACTGTACGCAGGGCAGGTCTTCCCTGCCTTGCGCGTTTCGGCAAGCGCATCCACTATAAGGACGATCCGCAGGATAAGGAATAATAGTTTTCGGATCCTTTCCCGTTTTGTTGCCGGCAGGAGGTTTAATAGTTTGCAGATAATACCTTCGATTGACAACGATGAAACGAAGTGCTAAGCTGTCAGTATACACAGCATATTAAGGAGGTCACAAAATGGGCAAAACATGCCCGTACTGCGACGGCGAGATGCTGCCCGGGTACATGCAGAGCCGCGACGGCGTATGCTGGAGCACGAAGAAAAAGCTCGTTCCGGCGCTCCCCGGCATTGCGAAGGATGAGCTGTATCTGTCGGACAGCAGCGCCGCCGTCGAGGCGTACAACTGCCCGAAGTGCCGCGTGGTTCTGATAAGCTACGGGGACTATCCCTTCGACCACCCGATATTTCATCTTGATAATAAGCAAGAGTAACAAAAAATCTCGCCATTAGGCGAGATTTTTTTATTGCTTCCACTTCTTGCAGCGGTTTGCTATGCGCTTTTTCTTCCGCACGCTGTGGATGACGAAGTAGGCCGCGAGCAGCACGGCGACGGCGCACATGGATACTATCGCGTAGGTATCCACGCCGCCCTGAGTTTTGACCTGGAGCCAGAGCGAATCGGTGAAGCGGCTGGTCTCCTCGGAGAGGTTTATGAAGGCCCTGCCGTTTTCGAGCGTCTCCTGCGTGGGATAGGCTATATCGCTTTCGGCGGTCTCGGGATCCATATACTGCTTTGCCTCGGATATGGGCGTTGAGTAGCCGAGGTAATCGAGGTTCTCGCCCGATATCTCGGGGTCGCACAGGAAGTTTATATACGCCTCGGCCGCGGCCTTGTTCTGGCAGCCCTTCGGGATGCAGGCGGCGTCTATGAAGAGGTTGAAGCCCTCCTCCGGGAAATAAAAGCCGAGGTCGGGATTTTCCTGCTCCATCAGCAGATAGTCGCCTGCGTAGTACGGCGCTATCCACGCCTCCTCGCGCTCCATCTTGCTGAATATCTGGTCCATGACGTATTCCTGCACGAGCGGCTTCTGCTCGATGAGCTTATAGGCCGCCGAGCGCAGCTCGTCCTGATCCTCGGTGTTGATATCTATCCCCAGCATGAGCTCCGCTATCGCGAAGGCGTCGCGCGGATTGTCAAACATCAGTATCTTGCCGGAATACTTATCGTTCCACAGAAGCTCCCACGAGCCGAGGTCGGCCTCGTCGACGTACTTTTTGTTGTAGATAACGCCGACGGTCCCCCAGGTGTAGGGCACGGAATATTTGTTCTCCGGGTCGTAGGAGGTGTTTTTGTACGCGTCGTCGACGAGCGCGTAGTTGGGGATGTTCGAGTAGTCGAGCTGCTCGAGCATGTCCTCGGCTATGAGGCGGGCTACCATGTAATCCGATGGGATGATGACGTCGTAGGTGCTGCCGCCGGTCTTGAGCTTGGTGTACATGGTCTCGTTCGAGTCGAAGGTCATGTAGTTTACCTTGATGCCGGTCTTCTCGGTGAAGGCCTTATTGACGTCAATATAGCCGTCGGTGCCGTCGGAGATATACTGTCCCCAGTTGTAGACGTTTATGGTGACGTCGTCGGCCTTGGCCTGCACGGGGAGCGCGCTCAGCAGCATGAGCACGCACAGCAGCAGCGGTATCGCTCTTTTCATACGCCCACCTTCCTTCCCCTGTGGAAGGCGCTGCGGCTTTCGCGCGAGCGCTTCGCGTCCCGCTCCTGAAGAAGATTCATGAGCACCATAACGATGAGTATCGCCGCGAACAGCAGCGTAAACAGGGCGTATATCTTCGGCTGGAGGGGCTTTTTGGTGTAGTTATATATCTCGACCGGCAGGGTGACAAAGCGCGGGCCGTAGACAAAATAGCTGATGACGAAGTCGTCGAGGCTCATGGTGAAGGCCATGAGCGCGCCGGAGACGATGCCCGGCGTTATCTCGTGGATAACGACCATGTAAAAGGCCTGCCAGGGAGTGCAGCCGAGGTCGAGCGCCGCCTCGCGCAGATTGGGATCCATCTGCCTTAATTTCGGCATGACCGAGAGTATGACATAGGGCAGATTGAAGGTTATATGCGCTATAAGCAGCGTTGCAAAGCCGAGGATGTTGTTTATCTTCAGCATCGTTCCGACGAAGGCGAACAGCAGCGCCAGCGATACGCCGGTGACGATCTCGGGGTTAGTCAGCGGGATGTTCGTCACGCCCATGGTGAAGCTGCGAAGGCGCGGGCCCATGGAATGTATGCCGAGGGCGGCCGCCGTGCCGAGTATGGTCGCAAACAGAGCCGACAGGAGCGCGACGATGACCGAGTTTAGCAGCAGCGGCAGCAGCACGCCGTCGCGGAAGAGCTCGGCGTAGTTATCCAGCGTGAAGCCCTTGAACACCGCGATGTCCATGCCGCTGTTGAACGAGCCCACGGCGAGGACGATCATCGGGATGTACAGAAAAAGCAGGACGATGACGGTAAATACCTTGTTGAAATTCTTCACAGCGTCACGACCTCCCCCTCCTCATCGCCGAAGCGGTTCATGACCCCGATGCAGATGAATATCATCACCATCAGGACAAGGCTCAGCGCCGCGCCGAGATTGGGGTTGTACGCGGTCTTGAACTGGCTTTCTATAACGTCGCCGATGAGCGTCGTGCCCGACGAGCCGAGCTTCTGCGAGATGTAAAAGGTCGATACCGCCGGGACGAAGACCATCGTAAAGCCCGAGATTATCCCCGGCACGGACAGCGGCAGGATCACGCGGCGGAACACATTCACTCCGTCGCAGCCGAGATCCTGCGCGGCCTCGATAAGGCGGCGGTCGATCTTCATGATGACCGTATACAGCGGCATTATCATGTACGGCAGATAGTTGTACACCATGCCGAGCACGACCGCGCCGTTATTGCGGATAAGCGGCAGCGGCTGAAGGCCGAGCGCCGTTATGAAGTTGTTTATGATGCCGGTGTCCTCCGTGAGCGCGACCCAGGCGAGGGTGCGCAGAAGGAAGCTTATGCACATCGGGAGCATGACGAGCATGTACAGAAAGCGCTGCGTCGTCTCGCGGCAGTTTGCGATGAAATACGCCACGGGGTAGCCGATGACGATGCAGATAAGCGACGAGATCAGCGCGAGCCATATGCTCTTTATGAGTATCGGCATATAGTTTCCGAGGTTTGAGATGTTCGCGAGGGTCCACTCGCCCGTGGAAGCGTCCGTAAAGGCGTAGTAGGCGACGATGGCGAGCGGGACTATCGTAAACAGCGCCATCCACACGAGATAGGGCGCGGCAAGGGCTTTATTCTTCATTTTCGCCGCCCTCCGGGGACTCCTCGCTCTCCTCTGCATCCTCCGGATAGAGGTCGGGGTCGTCCATCTCGTCGTACTCTGCCGAGTAGGAGCTGTAGTCGCCGAACTGGCCGGAGTACTCGCTCTTGTGCATTATATGGATATCCTCGGGCTCGAGGCGTATGCCGATATACGAGCCGACCTCGTAGAAGTCGGTCGTCTGGATAAGCCACTTGAAGCCCTTGAAATCGACTATGGTGTCGTAATGCACGCCCTTGAAGGTCACGGCGGTGACCGTTCCGCACAGATGTCCGTCGTCGGGGGCGACGATGTCGATATCCTCGGGGCGGATGACGACGTCGACGGGCTCGTTTTTCTCAAAGCCGGAGTCGACGCATTTAAACTTCCTGCCGAAGAATCTGACCAGTCTGTCCTCGAGCATGACGCCGTCGAGGATATTGCTCTCGCCGATAAAATCCGCGACGAAGGCGTTTTTCGGCTCGTTGTAGATATCCTCGGGCGTGCCGATCTGCTGGATGCGCCCCTTGTCCATGACGACGACAGTGTCGGACATGCTCAGGGCCTCCTCCTGATCGTGAGTCACATATATAAAAGTGATGCCCATCGCCTGCTGGATACGCTTGAGCTCGTTCTGCATATCCTTGCGAAGACGCAGGTCGAGAGCTCCGAGCGGCTCGTCGAGCAGCAGCACCTTGGGTCGGTTGACAAGAGCGCGGGCGATCGCCACGCGCTGCTGCTGACCTCCGGACAGCTGCGATACTCTGCGGTTTTCAAAGCCCTTGAGGCTGACGATCTCGAGCATTTCGGTGACTCGCTCGTCGATCTCGTCCTCGGAGAGCTTTGCAAGGCGCAGGCCGAAGGCCACGTTCTCGTACACATCAAGATGCGGGAACAGCGCGTACTTCTGAAAGACCGTGTTGACCTTGCGCTTGTGAGGCGGGACATCATTGATCCTCACGCCGTCAAAGAGCACGTCGCCGCCGGTGGGCCTGATAAAACCGCCGATGATCCTGAGCGTGGTGGTCTTGCCGCAGCCGGAGGGGCCTAAGAGCGTGAGGAATTCCTTATCATTAAAATACAGGTTAATATCGTCTAAAACGATCTCGTCGTCAAACGCCATTTGACAATTCACAAGGCGAATGAGTTCCTTGGACATTTATCCTCCCCCATTTCATAAAAATATATGAGAAAGGACACCTCGGACCTGCGTCCGGAGTGCCCTTTGCATCGTGAACAATATACATAATATATCCCGTAAAGTCAACAACTTTCCGCATTTTTTGCGAGATTTTTTCAAATGCCGTCAAGACAGGTGATGCCGAAGTATTTTTCCGCGAAATCAACGCCCTCGACGGTGAAGGTCCTGCCCCTTAAATACTCCAGTATGCCGGCGTCCGTCGGGAAGGAAAATACGAGCCTATACGAGTAAAGCGCCTGTCCCTTTTCGCCGAAGCTTTTGTTGAAGCGCTCGCTGCCGTACTTCCCGTCGCCGAGCAGAGGGAGCCCCGCGTGCGCCATCTGGGCGCGTATCTGGTGCGTGCGTCCGGTGAGCAGCCTGCACTCAATGAGCGAGAGAGCGCCCGAGCTTTTTATGAGCCTGTACTCCGTAACGGCGGTCTTCGCGCCTGGCTCGGGACGGCTTTTGACATACACCTGATTTTTCGCGGCGTCCTTGAAAAGATAGTTCTCCAGTCTGCCCTGCGGCTGGCGCGGCTTTCCCTGAACGGCGCAGAGATAGTATTTTTCTATCTCCCTGCCGCGGATCTTGTCGTTTAATATCCTCAGCGCCTCGGCGTTTTTCGCGGCGATGACTATGCCGCCGGTGTTGCGGTCGATGCGGTTGCACAGAGCGGGGGCGAAGGAGTTCTCGCTCCTGGGGTCCCACTCGCCCTTCTGCGCAAGATAGGCCTGGATATTCGCTATAAGGGTATTGTAATCCCAGACGCCCGCGCTGTGGCACAGCACGCCCGGCTTTTTATCGGCAAGCAGGATGTTGTCGTCCTCGTAAACGATGCTTATCCGCGGCTTTCCGACCTTTAGATAGGCGTTTTCCTCGCGCGGCTTTTCAAAAAACTCGTCGTTTATGTAAAGGCTCAGAACATCGCCCTCGTTAAGCCGCGTATCGCGCTTTGCGCCCCTGCCGTTGAGCTTTATGCGCTTTATCCTTATATACTTTTGCAGCAGCGTCTCCGGCAGCAGCGGCACGGCCTTGCCTACGAAGCGGTCGAGCCGCTGACCTGCGTCGTTTCGCCTTACGGTCAGCTCTTTCATACGCGATATTATACACGCCCCGGCATAAAAAAATCAAGTCCCCGAAGCGGGGACCTGAAGCTGTATATTACACTCGATCAAGCCTTCTGCATGCCCTTGACGGTCATCCAAACCATGCCGGTGAGATATGCCGCTCCGAAAATACCGATACCTGTTAACATAGCTGTGCGCTCCTTTCAAATTCAGGCCCTGAGTTTATTTCCTCTTTGCAGTTTTCATTATAGTCATCCCGCCGAGAAAATCAACCGTTTTTCACAAAAACGAGTTTTGCTTTTTGTGGAACCTGCACAATGATTTGCGTTTTGCAGCGGCAATTTGAAAACTTGCAGAAGGGTTTTGTCAAGTATTTTGCAATTTGCACAGGGCACGGCTTCATTATTCGTTTTAGGGCTTTTACAGGCTGCAAACGTCCGCTTTTTTGCAAGTTTGCCTGCGCCGTTTATGCAAAAGCGGCGTTTTAAATGAAGCGTGGCCTGCATTTATCTGCGATTTTGCCGCGCGGGATATGCATTTTCGCGGCCGGCGCAGGCTCGGTGAGCGAGGAAACGGCGCCCGGGAGCGCCGTTTATATTAAGAAGCGTTAAGAATTTCGTTAAAACAGCACAGGTGAAAATCATTTCGGCTCAAAAATGCGCGCAATTTAGCGCCGAGCGTTTATTGCTCCTTGCACGAAGCGTCGCCCTGCGATGCATTTTCCGGTGACCACACCACATGAACCCCATAAAAAATCAGCCGCGCAAGGCGGCTGATGGTAATATTCTTATTTTTTCCTGCGGGACCGGCCGCGGTCTGCGTACATGCGGTTATCCGCGATGCGGCTGTCGGAGTCCTTCATGAACTGCTTGAGCTTATCCTCAAAGGCCTGGTCCTCCGTGGGGGCAGCGACCTGGCCGCCCGGCTGCCGCGTCTGCTGCTGCCTGGGCGCAGCGGCGGGGCGGGACTGCTGAGAAGGCGCGCGCTTGCGCGGAGCCTCCGGCGTTTCCTCGGCGCGCTTTATCGAGAGATTGATCTTATCTCCGTTTATGCCGATGACCTTGACCTTGACAGTCTGACCGACGCTCACGAACTGCGCAACGTCGCTTACAAAGGTGTTCGCGATCTCGGAAATATGCACAAGACCGCTCCTGCCTCCGGGCAGGCTCACAAAAGCGCCGAATTTTGTTACGCCGCTCACCTTGCCCTCAAGCACCGCTCCCACTTCAGGCTGCATAGTTTATCCCCTTATATCTCTGAATATCTTCTGGTCCGAGCCGATAAGCCTCAGCCGGTGCTCGGCCAGGCTTTCTATACCTTCGTCGGTATCAAGCTCCCGCATCCTCTCTGTGAGATATGCGCTGTCCTCCTGTGCCTGCCTGATCTCCGTGCGCAGAGCGCTCGTCTGCTCCATGGCCTCCGCGAGGTCGCGCTTGAGGCCTGCCAGGTTCAGAATAGCATATACGGCAAGCATCGTCAATGCCAGACCGACGATCGTCGTCGTTTTTTTCATCCTGCTCTCCTCTGCTCCTTTTGCTGCTTTTTTTCATTGTAAACCAGTTCAGGGCTTTTGAAAAGCATTTTTTGACGCAGCGGTCAAATTTTTTTGCAATTGTGCTGAGCGGAGTGAAAAATCGCTTTACATAAGCTGTAATATGTAAAAAAGCGGGCAGAAGAGCGGGGCTGAGCAGGGCCATATAGGCGGCAAAGCCCGCCGCGGCGGCGCAGAGCATGAAGACATTCACTCCTCCCTGCCCGATGCCCATTCCGAGTGTAAACAGCGCGGCGAGCATCAGGAGGCAGAACAGCGCGTCGGGCGCAGCGTTCCTGTGCGTCTCGCGGCGCACGGCCCGGAGGACATCGTATACAGCGCCCAGGGCAAAGCCCGTCAGCACCGACGCCGACAGCTGCGCGAGCTGGAGCGATACCGCAAGATGCATTTATCCGAAAAGCCTCCGCCACAGGCCGCCGGCCGGTGCGCTGTCCTCGTAGCTCAGCTCGCTTATGCTGCCCTCGACGCTCAGCTGGCCAACATCGAGGCTTATCCTGCCGATGTGCAGGCCGCTGCCGCGCACGATGAGATCGCCGCTGCCGGTGTTCATGACGATAAGGTTCTCGTCAAAGCTCTCGACGTCCTCGACGCCCGTTACGCTCAGGCGCGAGCGGTTTTCCATGCTGATGCTGTGCGTTTTTGCAGCCTGCGGCTGTTTTTCCTCATATGCCATGCAGAGCCCCCCCTTTTGTACAAGCATATGAGCCTTGGACGCGGAAAATGCACTCCTTCAGAGTGCATTTTCATCTACTGTTCTGATGCCGTGAGATTTTAAAAGCCCGGCCGTTACGCCGTCGCCGGTGACGAGCGTTCCAGAGAACGTACCGTCGTAGACCGTGCCGCTGCCGCAGGACGGACTGTTTGCCTTGAGTATCGCGAGCTTTACGCCGAAAAGCTCCGCGAGGTAAAGCGCCGCGCGGGCGCCCCTATCAAACTGCGCGCTGACATCCTCGCCGCTTTCTGATACCACCCTGTCTCCCCGGCGCTCGGACGGCGTGCGCGGCGTTGTAAGTCCGCCGAAGCACTCGGGGCACACGGGGATGAGCTCATAGCTCTCCATGAGCTTTAAAAGCTTTTCCTCCGGCAGCCGGTTATTGCCGCCGTCGTACTTGCAGTCAAGCCCCAGCAGGCAGGCGGATATGAGAGCTTTTTCCTTCATCGTCTTCTCAGCCCCAGCACCGCGCCGCACACGCCGCCGATGATATGCGTAAGCTGCGACACGTTATCCTTGAGCATTACGCCGTTTACGACCTCGTTGCCGAGGTAGAGCACGAGAACGAGGATGAGCGTTATGGGGATATATCCGTCGCGCATGCCCGCAAGCGAGGCCATGACGATCATCATGAACACGATGCCCGACGCGCCCATGAGCATGGAGCCGGGAAACAGGAACCAGTACACGAGTCCCGACACGAGGGCCGTTATCACGATCGCGCTCAGAAGATTGCGGCTGCCGTACTTTTCCTCAAGGCCGGGGCCGACGACTAGGATCATCATCATGTTGCCTATGTAATGGTCGTAGTCGACATGGCCGAGAACATGCAGGAAAAAGCGCGGATAGGTAAGGATGTCCGTCAGCGAGGAATGCCAGACGCTGAAGAGATAGGTATCCGTCCAGCCGTCGGTGAGCCTGCCGAGCAGCAGCGCTATGAGTGACACCAGCGCGAAGGTCAGCGTCACGGGGGCGTTATATTGCAGTCTGAACAGTCTTTTCATTTAAGCTTCTCCAGCGCCTTTTCGTAATAGTCCTTCGTGCGCTCGTCAAAGCAGACCATGCGCACGCGCTCGATCTCCGGGTGCTCGAAAAGATACTCCGAGATAGTTTTCATCGCTATCTCCGATGCCTTCGAGAGCGGAAAATGATAGACGCCCGTGGAGATGGACGGAAAGTCCACGGTTTTGCAGCCGTTTTCCGACGCGAGCACGAGGCAGCTGCGGTAGCAGGAGCGGAGCTTGTCCGCTTCGCCGTTGTTGCCGCCGTTCCAGACGGGGCCGGGCGTGTGGATAACGTACTTTGCCGGGAGCTTATAGCCGCGGGTGAGCTTCGCCTCGCCCGTTTTGCAGCCGCCCAGCGTGCGGCACTCAGCCAGAAGCTCGGGGCCTGCGGCCCTGTGTATGGCGCCGTCTACCCCGCCGCCGCCGAGCAGCGAGCAGTTTGCGGCGTTGACGATAGCATCGGCCTTCTGCTTTGTTATATCGCCCAGGATTATCTCTATCTTAGCCATATCGCACCTCAAAAGTTATTGATATCTGAAATGAGCGCGTCGATGTCGCTCTCCTTGCTCGCCCAGCTCGTGCAGAAGCGCACGACCGCGCCGCCGCCGGGCAGCGGCGACTGCACGGAAAAGCTGTATTTTCCGCTCAGCGCGTCGAGCTGCTCCCCGCTGAGTATCGGGAAAAGCTGATTTGTAGGCGAGGGGCATGCAAAGGCTATGCCCTTTGCCTCGAGGGCGGCGCGCAGCCGCGCCGCCTGCGCGACCTCGCGGCGGCCTATCCTGTAATACAGGCCGTCGGTGAACAGCGTGTCAAATTGCAGTCCGAGCAGCCGGCCCTTGGCGAACATGCCGCCTCGCTGCTTTATGATATAACGGAAGTCCTTCTTGAGCGCTTCGTTTATTATAACGACAGCCTCGCCGAAGAGTGCGCCGTGCTTCGTTCCGCCGATGTAGAACACGTCGCACAGCCGCGCAAGCTCGGGCAGCGTGGGCGTTCCCTCACAGGCCAGAGCGCAGGAAAGACGCGCTCCGTCGGCAAACAGCAGCAGCCCGAGCTCACGGCACACGCCGCTGAGCTCCTCGAGCTCGGAGAGCGTATACACCGTGCCCAGCTCGGTCGGCTGCGAGATATACACCATCGCGGGCTGGACGATATGCTCAAACGACTCGTCGGCCCTGTGACGCAGGACGAAATCCCGCACATCGGCGGCGTTTATCTTGCCGTCAGCCGTCGGGAGCGTTATCACCTTGTGCCCAGTGGCCTCGACAGCGCCCGTTTCGTGTACCTCGACATGCGCGGTCTCGGCCGCCATGACGCCCTGATGCGGGCGCAGAGCTGCGGATATGACCGTGAGGTTTGCCTGAGTTCCGCCGACGAGGAAGTGAACGTCCGCGTCGAAGGCATTGCACTCAAGCCGTATCTTTTCGCGCGCGGCACGGCAGTAGGGGTCTGTGCCGTAGCCTGCGGTCTGCTCGTAGTTTGTCTCTATGAGCCTGCTCATTATCTCGGGCACGGCGCCCTCGAGATAGTCGCTTTCAAATCTTATCATCAGCTGACCTCCACCGTAACGCCGTCATCGCCGGCGCTGAGATATATCCTCTGCGCGTTTTCGCCGCGGCAGTCGATTATCCTCTGCGCGATGGCGTCCTCGACCTCCTTCTGGATCGTGCGTCGCAGATTGCGCGCTCCGTATACGGCCGAATAGCTTTTCTTTACGAGGTAGTCTGTAAGCTCCGCGCTCCAGCTCATGCTCATGCCGCGCTCGGCGATGGCGTCGCGCGTTTCTCCGAGCATGAGCTCTGCTATGCTGCGGAAGTTCTCCTCGCTGAGGCTGTTGAAGTAGACTATCTCGTCTACGCGGTTTATAAACTCAGGGCGCAGGAAGTCGTTGAGCGCCTTGAGCGCGCGGGCGCGGCCCATGTCGTTTACCGTGCCGCCGAAGCCCATTGCGCCGCCCTTGGTGTTCGAGCCCGCGTTTGTCGTCATGACGATGACGGTGTTTTCAAAATTGACCGTCCTGCCCTGCGCGTCTGTTATCCTGCCGTCGTCGAGGATCTGGAGCAGGATGTTCAGAACGTCGGGGTGCGCCTTTTCGATCTCGTCAAACAGCACGACCGAGTAGGGCTTGCGGCGTATCTTCTCGGTGAGCTGGCCGGCCTCGTCGTAGCCGACGTAGCCCGGAGGCGAGCCGATGATGCGCGAGACGCTGAATTTTTCCATAAATTCCGACATGTCGAGGCGGATAAGCGACTCCGGCGAATCGAAAAGATCGGCCGCCAGGCGCTTGACGAGCTCGGTCTTGCCGACGCCGGTGCCGCCGACGAAGATGAAGCTCGTCGGCTTGCGCTTTGCCTTGAGGCCGACGCGCGAGCGCTTTATCGCGGCGCAGACGGCGTTGACCGCCTCGTCCTGGCCGACTATATGCTCCTTCAGGCGCCTGTCGAGCCCGGCAAGGCGCTCGAACTCGTCCTCGCGTATCGACGAGGCCGGTATCTTCGTCCACAGCTCGATTATGCGCGCAAGATTATCCGCCGTCAGCTCCGGGACGCCCTCGAGCTCGAGCGATGCCAGCTCCTGCTCGCGCTGCATCTCCTTGCTGCGAAGCTCCGCTATGCGCTCGTAGCGCTTATCGAGCGCCTCGTCCGTAAGCTCCGCGCCGCCCGGCGCGTCGGCGCTCATTAGAGCCTCGCGCTCGTAGCGCAGATCGTCGAGATCCTTCTGGAGCTCGGCGCGGCGGACGATGTTCCTGTCCTTGAGGTTTACATCCGAGCAGGCCTCGTCGATAAGGTCTATCGCCTTATCCGGCAGGAAGCGGTCTGTTATATAGCGCTCGGACATTTTGACGGCCTCGGCGCACATCTCGTCGGATATCCTGACGCCGTGGTAGTCCTCGTAGTATTTTCTTATGCCCTTGAGTATCTCGATGCTGTCCGAGACCGAGGGCTCGTTTATCGTGACGGGCTGGAATCTGCGCTCAAGCGCGGAATCCTTTTCGATATGCTTGCGGTATTCGGTGAAGGTCGTCGCGCCGATGACCTGTATCTCGCCGCGCGAGAGCGCGGGCTTGAGGATATTTGCCGCGTTCATGCTGCCCTCGGCGTCGCCGGCCCCGACGATGTTGTGCACCTCGTCGATAACGAGGATTATATTGCCCTGCTTGCGTATCTCCTCGATCAGGCCCTTCATGCGGCTTTCAAACTGGCCGCGGAACTGCGTTCCGGCGACAAGCGCCGTGAGGTCGAGAAGATATACCTCCTTGCCGCGCAGCTTATACGGCACCTGATCGAGGGCTATGCGCTGGGCAAGGCCCTCCGCGACGGCAGTTTTTCCGACGCCCGGCTCGCCGATGAGGCAGGGATTGTTCTTCTGGCGGCGGTTGAGTATCTGGATGACGCGCTCGAGCTCCTCGGCGCGGCCTATCATGTTGTCGAGCTTCCCCGCTCTGGCGCGGTCGGTGAGATTTATGCAGTAGTTATCCAGGAATTTGCGCTTGGGGGGCTTTGCGCTGTCCTTCTGCTGAGGCTGCTGAGCCGACGGGCCCGGATCACCGCCGCTCTCGGCCGGCATATTGCCGCCGTTTCCAAAAAGCCTGTTGAGGAAGGGGAAGGTCGCGGTCTTGCCGTCGTCATCGCCCTCCGAGCCGTCCCCGCCGTCGGGGTCGAGGCCCATATCCATAAGGCTCTCCACGCCGCTCAGGGCGTTCATCATTTCGCCGCTGAGGTTGTCGAGGTCCTCGTCGGATATGCCCATCTTTTCGATCATGTCGTCAACGGGCTTTATGTGAAGCTCTCTTGCGCATTTAAGGCACAGTCCCTCGTTTTTCTGGACTCCGCCCTCAAGCTTCGTAATAAACACGACAGCGACGTTCTTGCCGCAGCGCGAGCACATTTTTGCCTGCATTTTTTATCCTCCGATCATCAGAATATTTTGTCGGCCACACTGCTCAGCACGAGGAAAAGTCTGCTGAACAGGCCGTCGTCAAGTGTCGTTTTACCTATCACATTGCCGCAGAAGCTCAAAAGCCAGCACAGGCATATGCAGTATATAAAGCCTCGCGCAAAGCCGCACGCGGCGCCTCCGTAGAGGTCGAGGTCGTCGTTGCCGCGTATGCGGAAGCGCAGAGCGAATATCTGCCTTATAAGCGATATGAGAAGCATTATGGGCGGGAAAAACAGCAGCGCGCATATCGCGTAGGCTACAGCCTCGCTTCCCGCGTGAGCCGCCGCCGTCGTCGCGTCTATATCATAGCCTGCGTATACTCTCTGCGCGTTGGGGCAGTAGCTCGCGGCGCGGCGCTCATTGAAGCCGAGGCTTTCAAGGCAGCTTTCCGTATACGGCGTCAGAAGCTCCGGCTTTTGGCCTATGGTCTCCTCGATGCGCGTTTCGTCGATCCCCGCGTGCCGCGCGGCCTCCTCCTCGAGCTGCGAGTCTATATAGCCCGCAAGGAGGGGACGCAGCGGATACGCCATCGACTGCGCGGCGCCCGATGCCAGTAAAAGCGAGCACAAAACGGCGACTATTACCGACGCGAGGCTTATCGCGGAGTTTATCGCTCCGCGTTTGTATCCGCGCCATGTACAATAGAATATTATTAGCAGCAGAATCAGTTCAATCACTAATCTCATTTGTTTTCATTTCTCTGTAAAGTTGCCTCCGCCGACGGCTGTCAGAGCTCCGTCGTCTGAAAGCAGCACGAGCTCCGCGCCCGGTATGTTTTCCCTGCGCAGCAGCTTTCCCTCGCCGCTGTACACGTCCGCGGCGCTCTGCGTGAGCAGCGCTATCTTATCGTTCCGGCAGTCGAGGCTCCAGACCCCGCCGCCGGCGGATATCCTGTTTTTTATATCAAGGCCGTCGTCAAGGATACAGACCTCGCTTCCTCCCCCGGCAGACTTCTCCCTCAGCTCTATTATGAGCTTCCTGTCAAGAGTCGCGAACGCTCCGGTGAGCTTGCCAGAAAAGAAGCGTTTTCCGCACAGCCTGCCATCGTCGCCGCAGACATACGCGCAGTCTGCGCCTATGCCGCACACGCGCTCGCCGAGCCAGACGATATCACGCAGGCCCTGACATTCAAGGAAGCCGCGCCCGGCTTCACTGTCGAGCGGGAGGATGCGTATGCCCTCTCCGGTGAGCGCCGCGAGAAGCCTTCCGTCGGGCGAGACGGCGGCCGATATGAGCGTCTGATGCGCGCTGTACCATTTGTACACCGCCTTTTTGTCCGGCGAGAAGACCGTCACGCTGCCCATATAGCCGGGCTCGTCGGTGCACAGGGCAAGGTATCCCGTCTCCGACAGTCTTGCGCATATGATGCCGTTATCGGCGCTTATGATGTCTCCGTCGGAGAAAGCGACGCTCCGTCCTCCCGCGGCGCAGGCCGCCGCAAGAGAGCCATTTCGCGTTATCTGCGCAGCGCCGGGCTCCAGCGCGCGGTCGAAAATGAGCTCTCCCGAGCCGTCGAACAGCTTTGCGCTGCCGCGGCCGACCGTAAAAAGGCCGTCTGCGCAGAGCGCCGCGGCGTCTGCCGCTCCGCAGATAAAGGAGCCCGGAAGCTCCGTTTTTCCCGTGCACGAGCAAAAGGCAAGGCACAGGGCGAGGGCTAAGGTCAGTGCTTTTTTCATTGAATATTCAGTCCTTGAGCATCATGATACCGGCCGGACCTTCATACCACACTCTGTTTAAATACAAGCCCTGCGGCGGCATCGTCGGCCCTGTGAGCCTTCTGTCGCCGAGCTCGAGCAGCTTTGGGATATCCCCGGGCTCTATCTTCCCGTAGGACGCGTACACCAGCGTTCCGACTATGGCGCGGCACATGTTGTACAAAAAGCCGTCGGCGCAGACGGAAACGGTGATGAGCTCATCCGTTTTCACGGCCGTACAGGCGTACACCGTGCGCACGGTGGTCTTCGTCACTGTTCCGAGCGAGCGCACGGCGGCAAAATCATGCGTGCCCTCAAAGGCCTTCGCCGCCGCCTGCATCCTGTCCATGTCAAGCTCCTGCGGGTAAAAGCAGGCCCGCTTTTCAAGGAAGGGATCGCGGATGTTCGAGTTGTGTATCTTATATATATACTCCTTCTTTACGCAGGAGGATATCGCGTTGAAGCGCTCGTCGACCTCCACGGCATCCACGACCGCGATATCGTCCGGCAGGCGCGAATTTGCCGCCAGCGGAAAGCGGTCTATGGGTATGCGGCAGTCCGTGCGGAGATTCGCACAGTAGCGCAGGGCGTGGACTCCGGCGTCGGTGCGGCCGCAGCCGGTGAGCTTCACCGGGTGCTCGCATATCTTCGAGAGCGCATCCTGCACCGTGCTGCACACGGAGACGTCGTTTTTCTGCACCTGCCAGCCGTGGTAGCGGCTGCCGTCATAGCGAAGGCGCAAGGCAATGTTTCTCATCGGCCGCGCCCTCACAGTCCGAAGTGCTTCATGACGAAGATCGCGGCGAGGAACACGGCGCCGAGCAGGAGCGCCGCGGCGTCTATTCCCTGCATCCTCAGCTGCTTCATCCTCGTTCTGCCCTCGCCGCCGTGGTAGCAGCGGCTCTCCATGGCCACGGCGAGCTCGTCCGCGCGCCGTAAGGCCGATACGAACAGCGGGACTAGTATCGGCAGCAGCGCCCTTGCGCGCTGGAACAGATTTCCGCTGTCAAAATCGGCGCCGCGCGCCTTCTGCGCGGACATGATCTTGTCTGTCTCCTCAATGAGCGTGGGGATGAATCTGAGCGCCATGCTCATCATCATGCTCATCTCATGCACCGGTATCTTTATTTTTTTGAGAGGCCCCATCATGATCTCGAGCCCGTCGGTGAGTGCTATGGGGCTCGTCGTGTACGTCAGCATGAAGGTCCCGACGATAAGGAGGATTATGCGCAGCGACATCATCACCGCGCGCTCGATGCCCTCCCAGGTTATTATCCAGCCCTCGACAATGGGCGTGCCGCCGGTGTAGAAGATATTGAGCACAGCGGTCAGGATGATTATTATGATAAGCGGCTTGAGCCCCTTGAGCGCCGATGCCGGCTTTATCCTCGACACGGCCATGCTCAGCGCCGTTATGAGTATCACAAAGGCGTAGCTTGCAAAGCCCGTGGCATTGAAAAGGCCTACTATATATATTACGACCAGCAGCAGCTTCGTTCTTGGGTCGAGCCTGTGCGCGACGGTATCTCCGGGAAAATACTGGCCGAGGGTTATGTCCTTAAGCATCGCGTCCGGCCTCCCTTTTGAGCTTCACAAGCGCTTTAAGAAGCTGTTCGTTGGTGTAAACGGAGCCCTCTATCGCAACGCCCTGCTCGCGCAGCGCTGCTGCTATCTGCGCCGGCGCGGGGACGGAAAGGCCGATATCGGAAAGCTCGCCCGGATTTGAAAACACCTCTTCCGGCGTTCCGTCAAAGCGTATGCCGCCATGATTGAAGACGATGAGCCTGTCGGCTATCCTCGCGACGTCGTCCATGCTGTGGCTGACGATAACGACGGTCGAGCCCGTCTTTTCGCGGTAGTCGCAGATGGTCTCGAGTATTCTCCGGCAGCCCGCGGGGTCGAGTCCCGCCGTCGGCTCGTCGAGGATGAGAACGCCGGGGCGCATCGCGATGACTCCGGCTATCGCGACCCTGCGCTTCTGCCCACCCGAGAGCTCGAGCGGCGAGCGCTCGAAAAGTCCCTCGTCCACGCCGACGAGAGCCGCGGCCTCGCGCACGCGCTCGTCTATCTCGCTGTCGGAGAGCTTCATGTTCCTCGGGCCGAAGGCGATATCCGCGTACACCGTTTCCTCGAAAAGCTGGTACTCCGGGTACTGAAACACGAGTCCGACCTTGAATCTCACGTCGCGCGAGGCCTTCTTGTCGCTGTTTATATCGACCCCGTCGACGAGCACCCTGCCTTCCGACGGGACGAGAAGTCCGTTCAGGTGCTGGATGAAGGTGCTCTTGCCCGAGCCCGTATGGCCGATAAGGCCGACGAGCTGGCCGTGCGGTATCCCGACGCTGACGTCGTTTATCGCTATCTTTTCAAAGGGCGTGTCCGCGCTGTAGACATGGCTCAGACCGCTTGCTTTTATCTCTGACATATTATCTTAATTCCTTTGCGATTTCCCTTGCACATTCGGAAACTCCGAGCGTCGTCAGCGGCAGATGAAAGCCGTTTTTGTTGAGCTCATACATGAGCTCGGTCGTGGCCGGCACCGTAAGTCCCTCGCTTTTCATGAGCCCGACCTGAGAAAACACGAGCTCGGGGCTGTCGTCTGCGATAACGTGGCCGTTTGACATGACGATGACGCGGTCGGCCCCGATGCACTCGGACATATGATGCGTTATCAGGACGACCGTTATGCCCTTTTCGCGGCAGAGCCTCGTTACGGTGTCTATGACCTCGGCCCTGCCGCGGGGGTCGAGCATTGCCGTCGGCTCGTCGAGCACGATGACCTCGGGCTCCATTGCGATAACTCCCGCTATCGCCACCCGCTGCTTCTGCCCGCCGGACAGAAGATGCGGCGCGTGCAGGCGGAACTCATACATGTCCACCTGCTTCAAGGCCGTATCCACGCGCTGCCGTATCTCCTCCGGCGCAACGCCGAGGTTTTCCGGTGCGAAGGCGACGTCGTCCTCGACGACGTTCGCGACTATCTGGTTATCGGGATTCTGAAAGACCATGCCGACCGTGCGGCGGATATCGAGAAGCCGGTCCTCATCGGCGGTGCTCATCCCGTTTACGAGCACCTCGCCCTCCGTGGGCGTGAGGATGGCGTTCAAATGCTTTGCAAGAGTGCTCTTTCCCGAGCCGTTGTGACCGAGCACCGCGACGAAGCTGCCCTTTTCTATCTCGAGCGAGAGCCCGCACAGGCTCTCCATATCGTCGCCGGGGTAGGTGTAATGCACATTTTTTATGCTGATTATGCTGCTCATTTCAGTCCCTTTCCCACCGGCAGGCCGCGCCGCAGGGCAGCACGAGGCCGGAAGCGGTGACCGGCAGGCCGAGCTCGCGGCTCTCCGAGCGCCCGCCGAATTTTTTCGTAAATATGCTCTCGGCAACGTATGACAGCACCGAGGGCGACAGGCCCGTGGTGTAGGAGTTTATTATCACAAACAGCGGGTCGTCCGACAGCACGTCCGCGCACAGCGACACGAAGGGCCAGAGATTCTGCTCGAGCTTCCAGACCTCGCCGCCGGGGCCGCGCCCGTAGGACGGCGGGTCCATGATGATAGCGTCGTAGCGTCTGCCTCTGCGTATCTCGCGCTCGACGAACTTCGCGCAGTCGTCGACTATCCAGCGTATCGGAGCGTCGGCAAGCCCCGACGCCGCGGCGTTTTCCCTGCCCCAGGAGACCATGCCCCTGGCAGCGTCGACATGGCACACGCTGGCCCCGGCCCTGGCGCAGGCGACGGTAGCCGCGCCCGTGTACGCGAAAAGGTTCAAAACGCTTATCGGCCGTCCCGCCGCACGTATCTTCTGCATGGCAAAGTCCCAGTTGCAGGCCTGCTCGGGAAAAAGGCCGGTATGCTTGAAGTTCATGGGCTTTACGTTGAAGCTGAGCTCGCCGTAGCTTATCCTCCAGCTCGCCGGAAGACCGCCCTTGTCCCAGGCTCCGCCGCCTGTCTGGCTTCTGCGGTAGCGCGCGTCGCGCATGCTCCATCTGGTGTCTGTGCGCGGCGTGTCCCATATGGCCTGAGGGTCGGGGCGCACAAGATAAAACCTTCCCCAGCGCTCGAGCTTTTCGCCCTTTGAGCAGTCGATGAGCTCAAAGTCCTGCCACTTATCCGATATCCACATATGCATACCTTACCTATTATACTAATATAGCATTTTATTTTAGCATTTTTCCGCTGCATAAGCAAGGAAAATAGCTTAACAATTTCGCAGCTGCATACATATATATTTTTAGGCATTTTTTCAAAAAGCGCTTGACAATCCATATGTGCGCGTGTATATTAAGTGTATGAGAACGAACCATACAGTTACTATGGAGGGATCGAACAGTGATCAGCATAAACTTCCGGGATCCGCGTCCTATATATGAACAGATAAAGGACGGGATGCGCCGCCTGATCGCATCCGGGGCGCTGCCTGCCGGCAGCAAGATAAGCTCCGTGCGCGAAATGGCGACCGGACTTGCCATCAACCCCAGCACGATCCAGCGCGCCTACCGCGAGCTGGAGGCCGAGGGCTATATCTGTTCCGTGCCCGGCAAGGGCAGCTTCGTCTGCTCCAACGACGAGGCCGAGGCTCTGCGCCGCGCGGAGCTCATCGGCAAATTCGACGAGCTCGTCACGGAGCTTGGCTATGTCGGCGTTACCAAGCAGATGCTTTCGCAGCGCCTGAAAGGAGAGCTTGACAATGATTGAGATAAGAAACGTCGTCAAGGAGTTTGACGGCTTCCGCGCGCTCGACGAGCTGAGCATGAGCGTTCCCAAAGGCTCGGTGTACGGCCTCGTGGGACCCAACGGCGCGGGAAAAAGCACGATAATCCGCCATCTGACCGGCATATACAGGCAGGACTCCGGCGATGTACTCGTTGACGGGCAGCCCGTTTTTGAAAATCCGCCGGTCAAAAACCGTATCGCATATATCCCCGACGATATATTTTTCTTTGCAAACGCCAGCATCGGCGAGATGGCGAGCTTCTACCGCAGCATTTACCCGCAGTTTGACACAGAGCGCTTTGATAAGCTCGGCGAGGTGTTCGACCTTGACCGCAAGCGTCAGATGCGCAAGCTGTCAAAGGGCATGCAGAAGCAGGCCGCGTTCTGGATGATGATGGCTCTCAGGCCCGACGTTCTGGTGCTCGACGAGCCGGTGGACGGTCTCGACCCCGTGATGCGCCGGCAGATATGGAGCATCGTCATGGCTGACGTTGCCGAAAACGAGACGACGGTGCTCGTTTCCTCGCACAATCTGCGTGAGCTTGAGGACGTCTGCGACCACGTCGGCATAATGAACAGGGGCAGGATAATGATAGAGCGCAGCCTCAGCGAGCTTCAGGAGGGCATCGTCAAGATGCAGCTTGCGCTGCCGGACGGCACGGAGCTCCCCGAGGGGCTCGATATTCTGCACACCTCGTCCACGGGCAGATTGCAGACGATGATACTGCACGGCACGACGGCGGAGCTTGAGGAAAGGCTCGCTGTGTGCAGGCCGCTGTTTATGGACTTTGTTCCGCTTACGCTTGAGGAGATATTTATTTACGAGCTGGGAGGTGCAGACTATGAAGTCAAAGATATCGTTCTTTAACGCAGGGCTTTTCAAAAGCACGCTCCGGCGCTTCTGGCCGCTGTGGTTTGTCCACTTCGGCGGCTGGTTCCTGTTCATGCCGATGTTGACGCTCTTTAACGGTATAGGACAGAACAGGGCATATGATTTTGTGCTCGGCATAGCGCGCGGCGCCGTATTTGCCTCCCCTATCGTCTCATGCCTGATGGCGATAATAACCGCGATGGCCGTGTTCAGCTTCATGTACAGCTCCCGCAGCACGGGGCTCGTAGCCTCCCTGCCGCTGCGCCGTGAGACGGTGTTCGGCTCTGTCTGGCTCGGAGGCGTGGCAGCCGTTATCTGCGCAAACCTTGTGATCGCGCTGCTGACCTTCGTTTTCTCGCTCGGCGCGGTATCGGACACGGCGGCTGCGTTCGAGGCCGTTATGTCATGGTTCGGCGCATACTCGATGCAGTTCCTGCTCTTTTTCGGCATGGCCGCGATAACCGCCGTCATGACCGGCAGCATAGTCGCGCTCCCGGTGCTGTTTTTCATCTTTAACTTCATCGTCGTCGGCATGGAGGCCATCGTAAGGGCGCATTTTTCCCTCCTTATCTGGGGTATGGACTCATTTTCGTTTAACTGCGTGCTCGACTTCCTCTCCCCCGTCGTCTACATGCTCGGAAACTTCGAGCTTGAAAATGTATATGACTATGACATGCTCAACGACGTGAGCTCCCTTGTTTCAGTCAGCTATACTCACTGGACCGCAACGGTCATCTACTGCGCCGCAGGGCTTCTTTTCTCCGCCGCTGCGCTGCTGGTCTACAGAAAGCGCAGGATGGAGACAGCCGGAGACATTGTCGCCGTGCGCTGCCTGAGACCCGTGTTCAAATACGGTGTCACGGCCTGCTCCGCGCTGTGCGGCGGTCTGCTGCTGTACAACCTGCTGTACGCGATATTCAACAATCCCTCGCTGTCGGTCGTCATCATGATACCGAGCCTCATTATCTTCGCCCTCGTCGGCTACTTCGGCGCGAGGATGCTGCTCGAAAAGAGCTTCCACGTCTTCCACGACGGCTGGGTCGGCTTTATCGTCGTGTGCTGCCTGTGCGCGGTGTTCACGCTCGGCTGCGACCTCGACGTGTTCGGCATAGGCCGCTACGTTCCCGAGGAGAGCAGGATCGAGTACATAAGCTACACAACCACGGGCAACGGCGGAGAGGTCCGCAGCAGAGAGGGCATCGCCGAGTTCCGCGCGCTGCATGAGAGCATCATAAAGGACATGGACAGATACAAGTCTCTTGACCTCAACTACGAAAACTCCGAATATATCAGCTTCCGATATGTGCTCAAGAGCGGGCAGGTGATAACAAGGGGGTATGATATTCTCAACGGCGACGAAAACTATGAAAAATACTACGAGCTGCTCAATTCCCCCTATATACTGCTTGAGCGCTTCACGCCGACCATCCCCGTCGAGGCCGACCACTGCGTCTACTCGGTGTTCTCCGCGACAAGCACCGACGCCGGACATTTCCCTCTCACTCCCGAACAGGCTGTTGATTTTTACCACAACGCACTCATTCCGGACGTCAAGGCCGGACGCTATATCACAGGCTCGGGCCCGTACTATCTTGCGACCATAACGCTCGAGCTTGCCGATGACGACGCAAAGCCGGGCTATCCCAACTACGCGGGTCTCACCTGCGAGATAAACACCGGCTGCACGAGCTGCATCTCCTGGGTCAAGGAAAAGCTCGGCATCGATCTGCTCGATCCGGACTGGGCGGTCGACGGTGCGGTCGATACGGAAACAATTAATTAAAAGCAGAAGCAGCTCCCCGTTTCAGAACGACGGGGAGCTGTGTTTTTTTTATTGTAAGATATGACATAAAGCCGGATATCGCCTTGACATGTTTTTGTCGATAATATATAATCCGAGTATAAGGGAAAGTAATATGGAAATTAAAATTTATAATGATTGGAGATCGAAATGGAAAAAGAAATGCTTGAAAATGCCGGCTTCGGCACACGTGCAGTCCACGCGGGCAATATCAGGGATACGCAGTACGGCTCCCTGACGATGCCCATCTACCAGACCTCGACCTTTTACTTTGAAAACTGCGAGCAGGGCGGCCGCCGCTTTGCCGGCGAGGAGGGCGGATACATCTACAGCCGCCTCGGCAATCCCACGACAACGGTGGTCGAAAACAAGATAGCCGCGCTCGAGGGCGGCGAGGCCTGCGCCGCGGCGGCCTCCGGCATGGGCGCGATATCCTCCTGCCTGTGGTCGATAGCGGGCGCGGGCAAGCACATCATCGCAGACGAGACGCTGTACGGCTGCACCTTCGCGCTGCTGAGCCACGGCATGACGGAGTACGGCGTCGAGGTGACCTTCACGGACCTCTCAAAGCCCGAAAACCTCAAGGCAAATCTCAGGGAAAACACCGTCGCCGTTTATCTCGAGACCCCGGCAAACCCGAACCTCAAGATAACCGACATCGAGCTCATAGCAAGGCTTTCGCATGAGTACGATCCCGGTATCATGGTCGTGTGCGACAACACTTTCGCCTCCCCCGCGCTCCAGAATCCGCTCAGTCTCGGCGCGGACGTGGTCGTCCACTCGGCGACGAAGTACCTCAACGGCCACGGCGACGTTATCGCCGGCTTCGTCGTCGGCTCGGCTGAGTTCATAACGCGCGTGAAGATGTTCGGTCTCAAGGACATGACGGGCTCCACGCTCGGCCCCTTCGAGGCATGGCTCATCCTGCGCGGCCTCAAGACCCTTGAGATACGCGTCGCGCGCCACACGGAGAGCGCAAAGAAGATCGCGCAGTACCTGTACGAAAGCGACAAGGTCGAGCACGTAAATTATCCCGGCCTGCCCTCGCACCCCGGCCATGACATCGCCGCGCGCCAGATGCGCGACTTCGGCGGCATGATCTCGTTCGAGATAAAGGGCGGCAAGGAGGCCGGAATGAAGTTCTGCAACTCGCTTAAGCTGTGCACCATCGCGGTGTCGCTCGGCGACGCCGAAACGCTCGTGGAGCACCCCGCGTCCATGACGCACTCCACCTACGGGCCGGAGGAGCTCAGGACCGCCGGTATATCCGCGGGGCTTATCCGCCTCTCCGTCGGTCTGGAGAATGTCGACGATATAATCGCCGACTTTGAGCAGGCCTTTAGGCAGATCTGAGCTAAAGCAAGAAAAAGCCGGCCCAGGGCCGGCTTTTTCTTATTTCTTATTCATGTACCCCGGCTTTTTATTGCCGCAGACAGTGCAGTAGGCGACGTCCTTTTCGTAGAAGTGGCGCTTTGATTCAATGTGCTGCTTCATTTTAATAAAACGCTCGCGCTCCTGCTTTGTGAGCTTGCCCCGGTAAGTACGGCCCTTATAATCGCGTGCGATTATGACGCTGACGCCGAGGAATATGAGGCCGAACACGACAAAGATCACCATTGCGGCCCACAGGACTCCCCTGGACACCTCCCCTATCGCCGGGCCGTCGAGAAACGGCCGGAAGTACACGGCGCACACGAGCGCTATCACCGTGAGCACGGCGTACACGCCGAACTGCGGCCACAGCGTAGGCGGCAGCTTTCCGCAGTGCGGGCATATCTTCATTCCCTCCGGGATGTAGTTCTTGCAGCTTTCACATTCACGCATGTTTTTTCTCCTTTACGCGCTGATGCTTAGATTATATCACAATCCGGGCATTTTTCAATAAGAAAGGGACAGTCACGTGACTGTCCCTTATATATTATGTTATGCTGCTTAGCCGAAGAAGTCGGTGACCTGTGAATACAGAACGAAGGCCATGCCGAGCGGAGTGATGAGCTTGTAGCAGATGTTGAAGAAGGTCCTGCCCCAGAACTTGTGTCCGGCCTGCTCACATTCCTCGACAACGAGGTCGAGCTTCCAGACCCAGCCGATGAGGAAGGCCATGATCATTGCGCCGAGAGGCATCATGATGCCCTCGGAAAGCATGTCGTAGAAGTCGAGCCAGTCGCCGTTCCAGGTCTTTGCGGTGTTGAGGTAATAGGTCTCGGATGCGTCGAATGCCGCGTCAGCCGCGACCTTTGAGTAAATTCCGTCGTCACCCTTGACATAATAGTCGGTGTCTGCGGCAAACTCGGAGATGTCTCCGGCCTCCGCCCAGTGCATGCCGAGAACGTCGGCCGGGTTGCCTATCGCAGCGCCGCCGTTGGTGCCGGCGCCCAGACCGTCAAGGCAGGTGGGCAGGCAGAATACGAAGATGATGACTGCGCAGAGGATGGCGTACTTTTTGCGTCCGGGAGCCTTGCCCTCTGCAACGTTCTGGTCGACCTTGAAGGAGGTGATGACCTCAAGCAGGGAGAAGGACGAGGAGATGGCTGCGATGAAGACGAGGGAGTAGAACAGGAAGCCCATGATGTTGCCGACGTAGCCCATCTTCTCAAAGACGATCTGCATGGACAGGAACAGCAGTCCCGGGCCGGAGCTGGTCTCGCCGCCGAGGAAGGCGTAGCAGGCGGGCATGACGATCATGCCGGCCATGATAGCGACGAGGGTATCGCAGATAACGACGATGACTGCGTTCTTCTGGAGATTCTCCTGCTTTTTCAGGTAGGAGCCGTAGTTGATCATGGCGCCCATGCCGAGGGACAGTGAGAAGAACATCTGTCCGGCGGCGGTCTTCAGAACCTTGCCGAAGTCCTCCTTCAGAGGCTCGAGGTTCCAGCCGAACATGAACTTGTAGCCGCCCATTGCGCCGGGCTGAACAGCGACGTAGACGATGACGATCAGGAGCATGACGAACAGTGCGGGCATGCCGATGCGGCAGAAGTTTTCGATGCCCTGCTCAACGCCGGCTGCAACTATGAATGCGTTGAGCACGATGAAGATGGCCGTCCAGAGGATCATCTGGCCGCCGTTCATGATGAAGCTGCCGAAAAATTCCGAAATGTCAGCCACATTCCAGGTGTTCCAGCCGAAGATGGCGGTCAGATAGCCGAGAGCATAGCGCATGACCATGCCGCCGAGGACGAAGTAGAAGCAGAGGATGAGGAACGGTGCGGCGATAGCTATATAGCCGAGCCAGGTGAACTTCTTGCTGAGCTTGCGGTAGGCCGCGACAGGGCTCAGGCCTGTCTTACGACCGATGGTGAATTCGCCGACCATAACGGCGAGTCCGACGAAGACTGCGAGAACGAGGTACACGATCAGGAAGGCGAAGCCGCCGTTACTGCCCATCTTGTACGGGAAGCCCCAGATGTTGCCCAGGCCGACGGCGGAGCCGATGGCGGCCATAAGGAAACCGAAGTTGGAGCCGAATGTTGCGCGATTGTTTTCCATATCTTTCTCTCCTTTATTTTCCGTTGCCGCATATCTCCTGCGGCATAAGCGTCCAGGCGCGTTAATTTTGTATTAACGCCGCGCCCAACTTGTAAATAAACTTTACACTATATTCACACCTTTTTCAATACTTTTTTGATGTTTAAATATTAACTATCGCTTTTGCCTCTTAACGTTTTGTGCATATTGCACGAGATATTACATATTTTCATATGAGTTATGCCTAAAATTAATGTCATTTGATACTCGCTTAGCGCCCGGCGTTTATATCTGCGTTAATATTTTCTTAACTCTTGTGTTAATCCTCTTTATGCTCTGCCGTTAATTAATTTATATGCCGGCAAGAAAAAATCAGCTTAATACTTGATTTTTCGGATATATACTGTAAAATAACAATGTTATGGATCACTCAATACGGCGACCGGCGGCCGATAACCGCGGAATGCTGTTTTCAGCAGAATGGAGACATGAAATGACTTACGAAATGGACATTGCCGGCTTAAAGCGTGAGCTGCCCCTGTGCAAGGTCACCGATGACCTCTACATAGGAGCATTTGTCATGTTCGGCGATGTTGAGCTGACCGTCCACTGCGCGGCGGAGCTTTTGAAGAGAGCTCCCGAATACGACTACCTCATCGCTCCCGAGGCGAAGGCCATTCCCCTTCTCTACGAAATGGCGCGTCAAAGCGGCGCGGAGAAATACTTTCTGGCCAGAAAGGGCCCCAAGGCCTATATGAGCGGCGTTTTTGAGGTACACGTCAAGTCCATCACCACTATGGACGTGCAGCGCCTTGTTATCGACACGGCGGACGCGGAGCTGATAAAGGGCAAGCGCATACTCATCGTTGACGACGTCATCTCCACCGGCGAGAGCCTCAGAGCGATGGAGGAGCTCGTGAACAAGGCCGGCGGCAGCATCGTCGGCAGAATGGCCGTCCTCGCGGAGGGCGCTGCGCAGACGCGCGACGACATAATCGTCCTGGGCGACCTTCCCCTGTTCAATCCCGACGGCACCGTCAAGGCTTAAGCGGCATGAAAAAATCCCGTTCATCTGAACGGGATTTTTTATCGCTTATTTTGAAAAAAGTCCTTTAATAATTTCGCCGATTCGGCGGCCTTGACGCCGCCGTAGATCGCCGGCCTGTGCCCGTAGCGCTCCTCGAACAGATTGATGACGCTGCCGCAGGAGCCGGTGTTTTCATCCTTTGCGCCGAAAACGACGGTCGGGATGCGCGAATTGATTATACCGCCGGCGCACATCGGGCAGGGCTCGAGCGTGACGTATATCGTGCAGCCGCCGAGCCGCCAGTCTCCGGTCGCCCGGCAGGCCTCGCGGATGGCCTCAAGCTCGGCGTGGCGCGTCGCGTCGCGGCTCTCCTCGCGCCGGTTGCGGCCGCTGCCTATGATATTGCCCTGCTTATCGGCGATGACGCAGCCGACCGGTATCTCGCCCTCGCCGAAGGCCTCCCTCGCGAGCTCGAGTGCCAGACTCATATATTCTTCTCTGTCCATGCCGTACCTCCTATCGTATCTGACGCTATGCGCATAAATTCCGATATCACCTTCCACTGATACGGCCGGCTGCGGAATCCAAAATTTATCGGATAGCGGTCGTTTTCCGAAAACGTGAATATCCGCAGTCCCTCAAGCTGCTGCGGAGTCAGCGCCATTTCGATCATATGCCGCGGGCAGAAGCATATCCCGACGCCGTCGGCCGACAGAGCCATCAGCGTTTCTGCATTGTCCGCCTGCGCCCTGACCTCGGGCTGAAAGCCGGCGGCCTTTATCATGCGGCGGCTCAGCCTGCCGACGATATCCTCGGGATTTCCCATGACAAAGGGCATATCCGCAAACTCTGCGAGGCCCTCGGCGTCGAGCACGTCTCCGGCGCCCGGCGGGCACATGCTTTCCGGCGCGAGCATGACGACCGCCTCGGTATAAAAATCACGCAGCACTATCCCCTGCGCCGCTTCGTCGAAATTTGCCACTGCGAGGTCTATCTCACCGCCGCGGAGCTTTCGCAGCAATACATCGTTGACGCCCTCGTCGAGTCTCACGCATATATTCGGATACTCGCGGCGGAAGGCCGATATGATCCCCGGCATGATAGACCTTCCCCTGGTGTATGATACGCCCACGCGCAGCACGCCGCGCTGATCGCCCGTTATGTCGCGCAGCTCGGCCTGCATTGACCGGTATGTGCCGTAAAGCTCCGAGGCGTAGCGCAGGAACACCTCGCCCTCGCAGGTCAGCTCCAGCGGGCTCCGGCGCACTATGAGCCTGCAGCCGAGCTCGCGCTCGACGGCCTGTATATGCGCGCTGAGCGTCTGCTGCGTTATGTGCAGCTCCTCCGCCGCCTTCGTTATGCTGCGCTTATCCGCAACGGTCACGAAATACTCCATCGTAAGAAAATTCATCCATCCGCCTCGCTACAGGTATTTTACTGTATTATACTCCGAAATAATCAGTTTTACAACTGTTTTATGCGGTAGTAATATTAAGCGCTGAGGTGATAGAACATGCATCTTGCCGTATTCGGCCTGTTTGCGGCGGTGCTGATCGTCTGCGTCATATCCGGCCTTTCGATCCTGTACGCGCTGCTGGCCGGGCTTTTCATATTCTCCGTGTGCGCATTGAGAATGGGGCACGGGGCAAGGGAGATACTTCTGATGATGCTCGGCGGCGTAAAGACCGCGAGAAAGGTCATTTTGAACCTTGTCATGATAGGCATGCTCACCGCGCTGTGGCGTGCCTCCGGGACGATACCGGCCATCATATGCTACGCAGCCGAGCTCGTGCATCCGAAAACGCTCGTGCTCATGAGCTTTCTTTTAAACTGCGGCGTATCCATGCTCACCGGAACGGCCTTCGGCACGTCGGCGACAATGGGCGTCATCAGCATGACGATGGGACTTGCCATGGGCGCGGAGCCCGTGCTGCTCGGCGGCGCGATACTCTCCGGCGCGTATTTCGGCGACAGAGCCTCGCCCATGTCGACGAGCGCGCTGCTCATAAGCGAGCTCACGGAGACGAACGTTTTCACGAACATACGCGGTATGCTGCGCCGCTCGCTCCCTCCCTTTATCGCCTGCTGCCTTATCTACGCGGCCGCCGGCGTATTCCTCCACACCGGCGGCGACGCGCCGGGATTCGAGGGGCTTTTTTCGCGCGAGCTGCGCATCCACTGGCTGTGCCTGATACCGGCGCTGCTTGTAATTATGATGTCGCTGCTTAAGATACGCGTGCAGCTGACCATGGCGGCGAGCATCGTCTCGGCAGCGATACTCTGCGCGGCCATGCAGGGCGACAGCGCTTATTCGATACTCAGCTTCATACTGACGGGCTTTCACGCGCAGGACGCGGAGCTTGCCGCGCTGATCGACGGCGGCGGCATAAGCTCGATGCTGCGCTGCATAGCGATAATCATGATCTCCTCGACCTACTCCGGCATTTTCTCCGGCACGGGCCTGCTCGACGGGATAAGACGGCACATCGACTCGCTCGGCAGCCGCTCGGGGACCTTCGCCGCGGTGCTCGCGGCCTCGGTCATGACCTCGGTCATAAGCTGCAATCAGACTCTCGCCATCATGCTTACCCATCAGCTATGCTGCGAGGCCGATAACGACAGGCAGCGGCTCGCGCTGTGCATGGAGGATACGGTCATAGTCATAGCGGCGCTCGTTCCCTGGTCGGTAGCCGTCGCGCTGCCTCTCGACTCCATCGGCGCGCCGGGCCTGAGCCTGCTCGCGGCGAGCTTTTTGTACCTGCTGCCGCTGTGGAGCATGTTCAGAGCCGGAGCTGAAGCAAAACGCAATATTAAAGCACACGCCGAGGGCTGAAGCCTCCGGCGTGTATTTTTTCATATTCTCGCTACGGCGACAGCCTGCTTATGCTGCTTTATGTAGCGATCCTCGACAGCCGCCCTGTCGTATGCGACGATCCCGTTGTTGTTCCACGGATCGTTAAATATATAGTGCTCATCGTCATAGCCGACAAGAAGCATGCAGTGCTCGTTTGACAGCCAGGTAAAGCGCTCGCCCGTGTCCCTGAGCGTCCAGCTCGGGCCGACGATTATGTCTCTGAGATCAATGGTCGCCCAGAGCGCGACCGGCATATCCCTGTCGATATAGCTGCGCAGCAGATATTCAATGCCGCTTCCCGTCTCGTCGATCACGCGGTACCCGTCTCCGAGCACGCGCTGCATCGCCTTCTGAATGACCGGCGCATAGCAGCCCATGGCCTCCCTGTCATAGGGGTCGCCGGCAAACTTTTCATAAGGGCTCGGGCCGTACAAAACGCCGCCGCGCTCGGTGAAGGGCTCTTTTTCAAGATAATTGTCGATGAAATCGTAAATCGATATATCGCAGCCGAGGTATTGAAGGAGCATGACCGCCGTCACGCTTTCGCAGCCGGTGAAGGCTCCGCCGCCGGTCTGGTCGATATAGGGTACGTCGAGCTTTTTCATCGCTTATGCGGCATCCTCTGCCTTCCTGCTGTTCGAGACCCTGTAAAGCACCAAAATGACCGCCAGCATCAGCACGATGGAGATCGGCAGAGCAATGTACCACTGCTTTACCGCACCGGCGATGATGAAGCTCACAGCGGACACGGCGATGACGGGGATAGCGTATTCCATCTGGGTCTCGACGTGGTTTATGTGATTGCACTGCGCTCCGGCGGAGGACATGATGGTCGTATCGGAGATGGGCGAGATGTGGTCGCCGCAGACCGCGCCTGCCATGGTAGCGGAAATGCAGATGGTCATTACATCGGGCACGCTTGCGCACATGGGGACAATGATCGGGATGAGAATACCCATAGTGCCCCAGGAGGTCCCGGTGGAGAAGCCCAGCAGGCAGGCAACGAGGAACACCGCGACGGGCAGAAATACGCTCAGCGCCGTGCTGTTGCTGAAAATGCCCTGTACGAAGGTGCCGATACTGAGCTGATCGACAAGGCCCTTGAGCGTCCATGCGAAGATGAGTACGGTGATGGCGGGGATCATGACCTTGAAGCCCTCGACCAGGCAGTTCATAAACTCGCGGGCGCCGACGATCCTGCGGGGGATGTACAGTATCGCCATGACGATGACTGTCATGAACGTCGCAAACACCAGAGCAAGGCTTGCCGAGCAGTTTGCGAAGGCGTCTATCAGATTTTCCGCGCCGTTATGATAGCCGGTGAGGATCATGGCAAACACCGCGGTCGCGATGAGCACCGCGATCGGGATGACAAGGTCGGACACCCTGCCCCTGCTGCTGCCCTCCTGCTCGGACTGCTCCATATCCCTGAACTCCTCCTCGCCGGAGGTGAACAGGTCGCCCTTGGCTGCGTTGAGCTCATGACGGCGCATCTTGCCGAAGTCGATGAGGAAAATGCTCGTGAACACGACCATGATGAGGGTAAGGATGGCGTAGAAGTTAAAGGGGATCGCAGCGCAGAACATCTGGAAGCCGTTTATATCGTAGCCCTCGGGAATATAGCTGCTGACGGCGGCGGCCCAGCTCGACACCGGCGCGAGGATGCACACGGGCGCGGCGGTAGCGTCGATGATATACGCGAGCTTTGCGCGGGACACCTTGTACTCGTCGGTGATCGGGCGCATGATGTTGCCGACTGTCAGGCAGTTGAAGTAATCGTCAACAAAGATCAGGACGCCGAGGGCCGTGGTCGAGAGCATGGCTCCCCTCTTGCTCTTTATACGTCTGCTTGCCCACGCGCCGTAGGCTCTGGATGCGCCGGACTTGGCCAGCAGGACGATTATCATGCCCAGAAGGGCATCGAATATCAGGATATTAAGATCCATATTGTCGGCCATGGAGCCGAACAGGCGCTCAAAGCTGCCCCATGCGACATTGCCGACCGACGGCCACAGGCCCAGTCCCTCGGGCAGGAGCGAGACCGCCACGAACACAGCCGCCAGAAAGCATCCGGCAAACAGCGAGCTGTAAACTTCCTTTGTTATGAGCGCCAGAACGATCGCGATGATCGGCGGGACTATAGCCCAGGCTGTACCGATAAACATAATACAACAACCTCCAAAATTTCTTAATTAATGACAAAATCGTGCCGCACATGTCTATGCGGCACGACTGAGAAATCACTTTTATAAACATCTGTTTATGCAAAGCTCTCCACAACCGTGACAGTGCGTACCATGTTCTGGCACGCCCCAGAAGCCTGACCTGACAGAGAGCAGACAACTTCGGCGGAGCTTCCTTTCCGTTTTCCGTGCTGTCACACTCTTATGAAAACGTACTGATAAGCACCCGCGCCTCTTAGCATAACATGAATCGGGCGATATGTTGGCATGATAATAACACCCCGGACCCCTCAAGTCAATTATTAATTAACGCTTTATTAACATATCGTCGTTCTACACAAGGTATCAGGGCGCATCATCCGCACGATTGTACATTTAAGCACGAAAAAACGCCGGTCTGACGACCGGCGTTTTAATATGCTGTTGAGTTATGTAAACTTACTTGAGCGCCGCGGTGATGATGGACATCTGGTAGACCTCCTCGGCGTTGCAGCCGCGGCTGAGGTCGTTGATGGGGGCGTTCAGGCCCTGAAGGATGGGGCCGTAGGCCGCAAAGCCGCCGAGGCGGGCCGCGATCTTATAGCCGATGTTGCCGGACTGGATCTCGGGGAAGATGAAGGTGTTTGCATAGCCCGCGACGGGAGAGCCGGGGAACTTGAGCTGGCCGACGACGGGAGAGACGGCTGCGTCAAACTGCATCTCGCCGTCGATCTTGAGCTCGGGAGCGAGCTTCTTTGCTTCCGCTGTAGCGTTGCGCACGAGGTCGACTGTCGCGCCCTTGCCGCTGCCCTTGGTGGAGTACGACAGCATCGCGACCTTCGGGTCGATGCCGAAGACCTTTGCGGTCTCTGCCGTGGCGACGGCGACCTCTGCCAGCTTCTGAGCTGCGGTGAAGGTCACGTTGCCTTCCTTGTCGACGTTATCCTGATAATCGATATTGATCGCGCAGTCGCCCATCGCGAGGGTCTCGTCGCCGCGGATCATGATAAAGCAGGAGGACACGAGATGCGCGTTCTTCTTGGTCTTGACGAGCTGGAGCGCGGGACGGACGGTGTCCGCGGTGGAGTAGGTGGCGCCGCCGAGCAGGCAGTCCGCTACACCCATCTTGACGAGCATGGTGCCGAAATAGTTGCCCTTTGCCAGGGATGCGCGGCACTCCTCGGGGCTCATCTTGCCCTTGCGCAGCGCGACCATCTCCTCGACCATTGCGTCCATGCCCTCATAGGTCGCCGGATCGAGTATCTCGAGGCCTTCGATATCGAAGCCGCCCTTCGCGGCCGCAGCCTTGACCTCGTCGACATTGCCGACAAGGATCGGGGTCAGAAAGCCGTCCTTTTTCAGGCGGGATGCCGATTCGAGTATGCGGGCGTCGCAGCCTTCGGTGTAGACGATCTTTCTTGGGTCGTTCCTGAGAACTTCAATAAGATTTTCAAACATTTTATTTTCCTCCATTTAGCCGGCACGAGCCGGCTTAATACGGCATTTTTGCCGCAAAAGTTTCCGAATAACACTTTATCACTACCGCGAAAATTTTTCAAGTATTTAGACCGATTTCTATTTACAAACCGTATTTTCATATGTATAATATACAAACTGTAATCATTTTGGGGAGAGAATAGAATGTACGAATACAACAAGAAAAGCTTCGCGCAGATACTTTCCGAGCTGCGCCGCGCGGCCGGGCTCAGTCAGCGCAGGGCAGCGGCCGATCTGAATATAAGTCAGGCGCTTCTGAGCCACTACGAAAACGGCGCGCGCGAGCCGGGGCTGTGCTTTGTCTGCCGCGTCTGCGATTATTATAATGTAACGGCCGACTATCTGCTCGGCCGCTCGCCCAATCCCGACGGCGTTGACAGAGGCGCGGACGTTGCGCGCGTGTTCATCGCCGAGATGCGCAGCCTTGCAAATAAAACGGAGGCAGCTTTGGAGGAACTGACATGATACCTCAGGATCATATAAGGAACTTTTCGATAATCGCTCACATCGACCACGGCAAGAGCACCCTGTCCGACCGGCTCATCGAGCTCTGCGGCGCGGTCGAGGAGCGCATAATGGAGGATCAGATACTCGACAACATGGAGCTCGAGCGCGAGCGCGGCATTACGATAAAGGCCCGCGCCGTCGGGCTCAATTACAGGGCCAAGGACGGCGAGACCTATGTTCTCAACCTCATCGACACGCCGGGGCACGTCGACTTCAACTACGAGGTCAGCCGCTCGCTGGCCGCCTGCGAGGGCGCGGTGCTGGTCGTCGACGCGTCGCAGGGCGTCGAGGCACAGACGCTTGCAAACACCTATCTCGCGCTGGACGCGGAGCTTGAGATACTGCCCGTTATAAACAAGATAGACCTCCCCGCGGCCGATCCCAAGCGCGTAAAGCAGGAGATCGAGGATATCATCGGCATACTCGCCATGGACGCGCCGGAGATAAGCGCGAAAAACGGCATAAATATCGAGGCCGTGCTCGACGATATAGTCGCAAACGTGCCCGCGCCGTCGGGCGACGTGAACGCGCCGCTCAAGGCGCTCATATTCGACAGCCAGTACGACAGCTACCGCGGCGTCATCGTTTTCATGCGCATCGTCGACGGCCGCATAGCGAAGGGCACGGAGGTGCTGCTGCACTCGACGGGCGCCAAATACAGCGTTCTCGAGGTCGGACACATGCGGCCTATCGGTCTTGAGCCCTGCGCCGAGCTCACGGCCGGCGACGTCGGATACTTCACCGCCTCCATCAAAAACGTCGCCGACACCCAGGTGGGCGACACCGTCACCACGGCATTGAAGCCCTGCGCCGAGCCTCTTCCCGGCTACCGTCCGGCGCGCGCGATGGTCTACTGCGGCATATACACCGAGGACGGCAGCAAGTACCCCGATCTGCGCGACGCGCTCGAAAAGCTCCAGCTCAACGACGCCTCCCTGTCGTTCGAGCCGGAAAGCTCGGCGGCGCTCGGCTTCGGCTTCCGCTGCGGCTTTTTGGGCATGCTGCACATGGAGGTCATACAGGAGCGCCTCGAGCGCGAGTTCGACCTCGACCTCGTCACGACTCTGCCGAGCGTCATATACAAGGTCGTAAAGACCGACGGCAGCGCCGTCATGGTCGATAACCCCCATAACTACCCCGACCCCGGCGTCATCGAGCACGCCGAGGAGCCCTACGTCAAGGTCTCGATCATAACTCCCAACGACTATGTCGGAAACATCATGCCCCTGTGTCAGGACAGGCGCGGCGAGTATAAGGACATGCAGTACCTCGACTCGCACCTTGTCGAGCTGCGCTACGAGATGCCGCTAAACGAGATAATCTACGACTTTTTCGACACCCTCAAGGCCCGAACGAAGGGCTACGCCTCGCTCGACTACGAGCTGAGCGAGTACAAGCCCTCGGAGCTGGTGAAGGTCGACATGCTCTTAAACGGCGACCAGGTCGACGCGCTCAGCTTCATCGCGCACAAGGACAAGGCCTATCCCAGAGCGCGCAAGCTCTGCGAAAAGCTCAAGGACAATATCCCCCGTCAGCTCTTTGAGATACCCATTCAGGCGGCCATCGGCGGCAAGATCATAGCGCGCGAGACCGTCAAGGCCATGCGCAAGGACGTTCTTGCAAAGTGCTACGGCGGCGATATAACTCGAAAGAAAAAGCTTCTGGAAAAGCAGAAGGAGGGCAAAAAGAAAATGCGCCAGCTCGGCACGGTGCAGATACCGACCGAGGCCTTTCTCGCCGTCCTCAAGCTCGACGAATAATACCTTTGAAATCCGAACAGACCCGAAAGCGAAGGCTTCCGGGTCTGTTTCCGTTTTTTTCTGTTCGCGCTTAGGCCGGGCCGGGCGTGCATACCCGTCCGTTCTCTCAGTCATAGACCAGAGACATTCCCGCGGTGGTCACGCCATCGTCAAAGAATGGCGGGGAGATGCCGTCCCTGCTCTGCTGGATGACAAGGTTATCCCCCGACTGGTCTATGAGCACCGGGAAGCAGCCGCCTGTGGAGGTCCCCACTCCCGCGGAGAGCATCAGCTCCAGGCAGTCGCCGTTCATGCGCCAGGCGCCGGTATAGGTCTGCCCGCCGCCGGACCGCTGCCGGAGCTCCGCCACTCCGAAATAATCCGGGTCGCCGCTGCCGCGGCGCAGCTCCATGATCCAGCCCTCACAGCTCCAGGTGGTGTCTGCCAGGCCCTCGTTCGTGGGCGGCAGCCACCAGCCGTCATCCGGCGGATCGTTCCAGTCCCCGGGGTAGTCGAGCCCCGTGGTGTCGCCGAAGATCGTGAAATCCAGCATGGCGGCATTTCCGTCCCTATCGGCCGGCAGAACGATATTTCCCCACTCGTCCAGCTGCGGGTACCATGTGACGTCAACGCCGTTTTCGGCAATGACGTGGATCTCAATATCCGGCTTGTCCAAATATTCCTCGCAATGGCAGAAGACCAGAATGGGCTGAGCCTTCTCGCTGCGGTAGAGGACTTCGACATTCTCCGGCAGGCCGCTGCTGCGGCCGGGCATCCATTTGACGCGGTTCACGGCAAAGCTGCTGCTTTCGTCTCTCGGGACGAAACAGAACAGGTCCCCGTAGCTGCCGCCCAGCACCCTGTCGGACGGGATGCTCAGGATAAAGGGCAGCTCGTTTGTCAGGCCCGAGCAGTTTGCTTGCAGCCAATCCGGGAGAGAGGCCGTGTCGCCCTTCTCCCTGTGCCCCAGATACGCCACCGCGCAGGCCTGCAGGTCAAATTCCGCCATGCTCCGGCGCAGCAGCTCAACAGACGCCTCTGCCTTCTCCTGATCGGCCTCCGGAGCGGGGCTGACGCTGCCGCCCTTGCTGCCGGAAAGCATCCCTTTCGCGCCGCTCACATCCGCCGTATCGGACTTCGTTTTCCCTCCGCAGGCGCTCAGGCTCAGGATCAGGGCCAGGCATAGAAGCGCCGTTACAAGCCGTGCGATGGTCGAATGCTTCATTGTCAGGCCCCCCTTCTCAGAACTTTCCGCTGCGGCCGTGACCGCCGCCGCCGCCGCGGCTGCTCGTTCCGCCGGAGGAGCTTTTTTCTATCTTCGTGCGGGTCTCGGTGGTGTGGGTGTAGTTGTCGCTCTGTCCCGTCAGGATCAGGCCGTCGGCCGTGACATAGGCATTGGCCTCTGTCTTCTCCTTTACGTTCACCATCTTCCTTTTGAGCTTTACGCAGATCGCGCCCGATACCATGAAGGACATCACGACCGCAATGCCTATGCTCCACAGGGCATTTATGCGAACCGGCTTTCCCTCGTCGGCCAGCGTAAGATACTCATCGCAGGCCTCGAGATAGGCGGACACGCCGCGGTACCAGTCGTCGCTGCCGAAGTAGCTCAAAAACTCGCCCTCAAGCTGCTCGCAGCCGTATTCGCTGAAGGCGTACTCACCGTATTCGCCGTAGACGAACATGGCATAGTCGCGCTCCTTCATGCTCAAAACAACGAAGATGCCGTCCCTGTTCTCGCCCATGCCGAGCTTGGAGGAATGATAGATCGAATAAGCAGCCTCGTAGATATCGTCCGCGCCGGTCTCCGTATAGTCCTCCACAAAGGCGAAGTAAACTCCGCAGTTATGCTTTTCGGATATCTCCGCTGCCCTGTCCTCAAGCTCGCGCCACTGATCATAGCTGAGCATGTCTGCCACGTCAAACACATAGCGCATGGTGTCGTAGCCGTCATTGCCCTCGCCCTCGCCATCGTCCTCGGTATCCGGCGCCTGCGTGCCGCCGTAGGACGATATGGCCGCGGCCATTTCCTGCACGGCCTGCGTCAGCGCCGTGGCGCTCATGGTCATGTCCTCGCCGTTCCACGCCTGCAGCGCCATATAGGGCGCGACCGCCTTGTTGACGGCTGTGACAAGCTCCAGGCTGCCCTCGTAATCCTCGCCGAAGTAGGCGTATACGCCCCACTCGTCGTCAGACGCCATTGCATAAGAGCCGTTGCCCAGATCCTCGAGCTGAATGGTGAGTGTGATCCCCTTTTTTTCGTCTCCGTAGCCGTAGCCGTATTTCGTATAGATGTTCGTTGCGGCTTCATCGACGCTGTCGTATTCGCTGCCTACCAGCACGTCGACACGAATGTCTATGCCGACCGTCCGGATCAGCGCGGGGAGCATTTCCTCGCCCTGATAGGTAAGCGACTGGGAGCCCAGAGCCTCCGTCTCGTCATATATAACGCCGTATTCCGACACCGCCATGACCGGCGCGCAGAGGGACAGCGCAAGCAGCAGGGTGAGCGCAAGAGTCAAAATTTTCTTTTTCATATCCGAAGTCCCTCCTTATGCCAGCAGAAGCTTCACGAGCAGCGAGGTCAGCGTGGACAGCGGCACGCCGATGGCGGCGAACAGGCCCCAGAATTTCGCCTTGCTCACGGGAAGATCGCCCACGAGCTTGCCGGTCTGGCCGTTCATGGTAAAGAGAAAATCCTTACCCTGCCACTTTGTGCTCAGCATCCATACGGGCATGAGCGCGTAATGCACCTTGCCGCGATGCAGGCTGACGCTGCCGTCCTTCCGAAAAACGCCGTCATAGCCCTGCACGGAGGCATAAAGCGCCGACTCGATGGTGCTCTCGCAGCGCTTATCCGCCCTCTCGACGCTGTCCTCGACCGACACGTCGAAGCGGTCGGCGAGAAAGCCGGGAAGATAGGCCGTGGAGAAGGGCTTGAGCTCGGAATAATCGTAGGGCTCTATCGAGTCCATGTGGTCGTCCGGCATCTTGCTCGAGGCATCCACCGGGACCTTTTCAAAGGATACCGAGCCCTCTCTGAAAACGTCATAGTGGTCGGTCTCCGTGATCTCATAGTCGCCGGAGGTGTAGAACCGCGAGCGCGTCGCCTCATACTGGGCGCTGCCATCGGCCTTACCGTCGAACATCCAGAAGGGGACGTACACGCCCTTGATCTCCTGAACGTGATTTTCGCTCGTAAAGCTCCCGGGCAGGAATACCTTGCCCTTATAATGCTCCTTGAGCTTTTTGACCGCGTCCTCCTTGGAGAGCTTGAAGGGCAGGACGAAATCGGGCTTGAGCGTGCCGGAAAACTGTCCGGGCACGACCGTGGGGTTGCCGCAGTAGGGGCAGGAGGTCGCGGCGGTCGAGCTGTCGCAGATGAGCTCCGCGCCGCAGCTCGGGCAGCTGTAGGCCTTCATGCCCTCGCCCTCCGCGCCCCAGTCGGAGTTAAGGCCCGAGGTGTCCCACTCGCCGCCGCCGGACGCTTCCTTTTCCTCCGCTGCCTGCTGAGCGGCAGCGGCCTTTTCATCTTTTTCCGCGTACAGCGCCTCGATCTCGCTCACCTCGAAGGTCGAGCCGCAGTAATCGCACTCCAGCTTGCCGGTCTCGCCCACGAAGTGCAGCGGGCCGGTACAGCTGGGGCACTGATAATTCGTTACCTGTGTCGGCATGGTTTGTCTCCTTTCCTCCCGACCGCCTTTTCCGCCGTCGGTGGATATCTATATCATCTTCCATTTTGCGCTGCCGCCGCCGAGACGGTAGCCGCAGAACGAGCAGCAGCCTTTTTCATCGGGGATGAAATTCGCGCCGCAGGACGGACATTCCCTTTCCGTGAAAAGCCTGCCGTCGGACCTTCGCCTTTCGGGGTACCGCGCTCTTTTGAGCGTCAGGGCCTTTTTTAGCTTTTTCGTGTGCGGGCGGTTTCTTTCGGGAAGATACGTCTCGCTTATGTGTACGCGGGCGCGTATCTCCGTCGTGTCTCCTGTATTGACCACGCTCTCCAAAGCCACCGCGCCGACGCTGTGCTCCATGAGGTCGCCGCTTACATCATCGTACAGCTCATCGTTTATGCACGAGCGCAGATAGTTTTCCGAATAGCGCACGATCTGCCCTATAAGCCGCTTCTGCCTGTCCTTCCGGCGCGAGAGCAGGCTGTATGCCGCCGCCATGACGGCTATCGCCGCTCCCACGCCCGCGGCAAGGGAGACCTCGGTGTCCGGAATGAGCCACAGGCAGAGAAACACGCAGAGAAACAGCGCCATTGACGCGGCAAGCAGCAGCAGAGCGCGCTTTGTCTGCTCTCCGACAGGCTCGTATATCTCGAGGGCCTCTGTCTGCCAGTCGTAGAAATCGCTTTGCAGTATCCCGCCGCAGTAGGGGCAGATGGCCTGCTGGGTCTTCAGCTCGACCTCCGCGCCGCAGCTGGGGCAGGATACCGCTCCGCTGTCGGAGTAATAGCTTTTCTTTTTGTCTGCGCGGTCACAGGAGCGCACATGCCTCGACTGGAGCAGCCGCGCACAGGCGTTTTTGCGGTACAGCTCATGCGCCGTGCTGCCGTCGGCGGCTATGAGCCTGTCGAGCACGCTGCATTGCAGAACGGCCTCGCGCCACTCTCTGCCGTCGTCGCTCCATTTTCTGAAGTCGTTTTTCGGCAGCGGCACGACATCGGCAAAGCGGATATCGCGCCTGAGCCCGCGGCGGGAAAGCAGGTCGAGCTGGCGCTCTAACTCCCTGCGGAAGGTCCTGTCCATTCTCGCCGGAAGCAGCCGCTTATCCGCTTTTTTGAGCGGTATAAGCAGCTTTTCAAGCTCCTTTTTTATATCGCCGTGCAGCTTCATGCCGTGCAGGGGCGTATCGCGCTCCGCGAGCAGCCTTTTGAGCTTTGCTCTTTTGAGATTGTGCGGCAGAAGGCCGGAGAGGTCGAGCTCTATGATCCTTTCGGCGATATAAACGGCCAATATAACGGTGATCGCCGCCGCTATCCAAAAAGCGTTGTATATACTCATGAGCTCACCCCTCTATTGCTCTGCGTCCTTTCCCCTGACCTTTTTGACCACGTCTGAGACTAACGACACTGTCAGTATCGCGCCGACCGCCGCGCAGCCGCACCAGATAAGAAACATAACGGGATTCCTGTCCGGACTCTCCTTATATTCCCCGTCCGAGGTGCGGTAGACCTCGATGGTCAGAATATCTCCCACGTCGATATGTCTGTAGTAGGTGTCCTTTCCCGTGTAGACCGTTCCGTCCACCTCAAAGGCGTATGTTACCCGGTAGTCTACTTTGGTATCGCCGTCGTCGTCCTTGTATTCCTTGCGCACGAGCTCCGTGACTATCGCCCTGACCTCGCGCACGTCGGATGATCTGCTATACTCGGCATTATCCATTCTGCTGGAAACGATACCGTATACGCCGTATGCGAGCAGCCCGAGGGCTGCAACCCACACCAGCACACTTGCTATAATGTTGGTCGCCGTTCTTTCACCGCTCACATCATCGCCTCCTTCTGTAGAAATGTTATATCCGCCGCGCCGCCTGTGTCAGCTCAGGCCCAGATTGACAGCGCCTACCATTGAAAGCTTTCCGTCGCTGTCGAAGACGAGATTCAGGCGGCCCGGATTTTCGCCCTCGGTTTTCCAGATGTACACGCCCTTGTCCTTGTCGGTGTCAAATAAATACGTTGAGCAGTCCATGCCGATCATTTTCTTTACCTCGTCGTAGCTCAGCTTTTTAAGGCCGTCGTCGCCGTACAGGTCTTTAAGGGTCTTTGCGAGAACGTCTGCGGTCGCACGCTCGGAGCTGACATCCTGCTCCTCGGTGGACTTCATGTCGATATTTGCAAACACATCTGTCGAGGCGCTGCCGCCGTTATCCTTATCCTTGTCCTTATCACCCCCCCCGCATGCGGTGAGGCTCAGGGCCAGTACGAGTGCCAGAAGCAGGGATATGATCCTTATGTTTTTCATGGTTTTTTCTCCTTTTTGATTTAAATTTTTATTATGGTATGTATTGCTTATTCTTCGGGAAGATCGAACTCGTCGGGAGGCACGGTCACGCCGTCCTCGATGAGGGGCAGGTACCAGTTTTCGTAGTAGTAGGGCGCTTCATCAGCCGGAACGTCGTCCCACTTCATGCCCCAGGGACGAAGGAAGAAGACGTAGCCGAACGAGCCCTCCTCGGTCAGATAGTTGCCGATTATCTTTATCATGTGGTCGTATTCCGAGGAGATGACGAACTCCCATGCGCCGTTCTTCAGGTCGGTGCTCATGATCTCGCCGCCGGTCTGCTCGAGTATGCTGCCGCCGGCGCCGTCGGAGGTCATTTTCACCTTGGCTATGGCAACGGGCGCGCTCTTCGGGAGAGCCTCGTCCCATATGGTGAGGCTGCCCTCGCCGTTTTTGTCAAGCTCAACGCTTGCGCAGCAGTCGAAATATGCGTCCTGCATGTAGTCATACTCGCCGGTAGCGTCGCCGCCTATCCACCAGCCGTACCAGTAGCCGTTCCAGTATTCCAGCTGCTCCGCGTCCGCCGTTCCGGCCGTGTCCTTGTCCTTATCGCCCCCGCCGCAGGCCGCGAGGGTCAGGGCCATGAGCAGGGCGAGGACAAGGGCCAATGCTCTTCTCTTTTTCATGTTTTTTCTCCTTTTTTTATTTTGAATTTCCATGCGGCCGTTACGGTCTCGGCGTGCCGCAGTATTCACAGAATCTGCCGCTGTTTGCTCCGCCGCAGGCGGGGCATGTCCACGGGCCTGCCGCCGCGGCTGCGGGCGAGGCCGGCTCTGCGGGAGCCTCCCGCGCCGCCTCGGGCTCGTCTGCGCCCGTCCGTATGCGCTCAAGCTCCGAGCAGAGCTCCTCGCCCATCCGGCGGTACTGGCTGTATTCCACGCTGCTGTCGGGCTCTACCCGAGCCGCGATCGTGGGAGTGTAGTGAACCGAGCTTGAGTTGAGGCGGAAGCGCATCTCGTCGAAATAGGGGCTGCTGACGCTGACGATGATGTTGAAATCATAGGAATACTCGTAGCGCGGCGGATCATAGCTGAGCTCCTTGCCGTCGGGACCCTCGCGCATGAGCTCCGAGCGGCCCTCGTCGATGTCCATCCGGCAGCCGGTGAGCGCGGAATAGTCCAGAATATCCGGATTTGCCTCCTCAAGATCGCGTGCGCGGGTCACGGTGAACCAGCGGTGCGTCTCGTCTAAAAGCAGCTTCCTGTCCTCGCCGACCGAGCGGCTGATCTTGAACTGCGCCGCCCTGCCCCTGTTTTCCTCGCGGTAGGCAAGCTGCTGCTTTATCTCCTCCACCGTTGAGCTGCGGCGGTCGGAAAACCACGGCGACAGCTTTTTCGCGCAGTCCTTGCAGAGATTGCCGTCGGACAGCTTGCGGTTGCCCAGAAGGCCGATCTTCTCGCCGCAGACGGAGCAGTATTTTTTGTCAAACAAGCCCATAGTCTGTTACTCCTTTATCTTCTGTAATTTTATTGTTTCCTCTGTGCCGTCCGGCAGCCTGAGGCACATACAGAGCATACCGTCATCCTCGCCGGACTCGTGGCAGAGATATTCTATATCGCCAAGCTCGCTCCCGTCCTGAGCGCGGAGCCCGCGGCTACCCGGGTAAAGCTCGGTCTGCTCGTTCCGGCCGGGCTGAAGGTATGTAAAGCTCAGCCCGCCGCGCAGGACGATCTCGCCGCCGCGCCTGAGCTCGAGGCCGCTGCGCTCGTCAATGAGCGCGAGCCAGCGGCCGTCGGCGCTTTCCCACGCGCCCTCGAGTATCTGCCACAGCGCGGGATTGTCTATGTATGTGTGGTCGCCGTCCAAAGCTTCCAAATACTCCGGATCTTCCATTCCGCCGCCTCCGTCCATGATGCTGTCGGTCACAAAGTGCCTGTACGCGGCGGAGATGGCAAGGCCGATGATCATCCCAGCCAGAAAAATCCAAAGCATCCGGCGCTTCATCCCGTTATATCCCCGTCGTCAAAGGGGTCTCCGCACTCGGGGCAGAACTTGGGCGGGTGCTTGGGATCCTCGGGCTCCCAGCCGCACTTGTCGCACTTGTACTGCGGTACGCCCGCGGGCTTCTTGGCGCCACATTCGGCGCAGAATTTGCCCTTGTTCACCGTGCCGCAGGCACAGGTCCAGCCGTCCGGCTGCGCCTCCGGCTTCTTCGCGCCGCATTCGGGGCAGAACTTGCCGGTTATGCCGCTCTGGCCGCAGGAGCAGGTCCAGCTGTCGCCCTCCGGCTTCGGCTCGGGCTTTTTTGCACCGCACTCGGGACAGAACTTGCCCGTTATGCCGCTCTGACCGCAGGCGCAGGTCCAGCTGTCCGCCGGGGGCTTGGGCTCCGGCTTCTTTCCGCCGCAGTTGGGACAGAAGTTGCCCGTTATGCCGCCCTGACCGCAGGAGCAGGTCCAGCCCTGCGGAGCGGGCGCCGCCGCCGGCTGCTGCTGCATCTGCATTTGCTGCTGCTGCATCTGCTGCTGCTGACCCATCTGGAAGAGGCTCTGGGGATTCATGCCGCCGGCCTGGCCTGCCAGGCCCATGCCCATGAAGGCCATCGCGGGACCTGCGCCCTGATTGGAGGCCGCCATCTTCATCGCCTCGCTCTGGCTGCCCACGAGCTGCGCCGCGGCGCGGGTCGGATCCATGAAGGCCGCGTTGCGCTGCAGATCCTTTATCATCTTCTCGTCTTCCTCGTTGGCCTTGACGCTGGATACACCGAAGGAGACGATCTCCATGCCGCGCAGGTCGCGCCACTTGGAGGAAAGCTGCTCGTTGAGAGCGTCCGACAGCTCCGCAGTGTGGCCGGGTAGCGCCGAGTAGCGGATGCCCATCTCGGATATCTTGGAAAACGCCGGCTGGAGCGCCGTCAGCAGCTCCGTCCTCATCTGTCCGGCGAGATTCTCCATCTTGTAGTCCTCGCCGACGTTGCCGCAGACGTTGGTGTAGAACAGCAGGGGGTTGCTCAGCCGGATACTGTACTCGCCGAAGCACTTGATGCCGATATCGATATCGATCCCGGCGCGCTGATCGACCACCCGGAAGGGGACGGGCGACGCCGTGCCGTACTTGTTTCCGATGAGCTCCTTGGTGTTGAAGTAGTAGACTCTCTGATCCTTCGGAGCCTCGCCGCCGAAGGTAAAACGCTTGCCGACGTTGGCGAAGACCTTCTTCACGTTTTCACCCAGGTTTCCGTAGAAGATGCTGGGCTCGGTGGACATGTCGTAGGTGTACTCGCCGGGCTCGGCGCAGACGTCCACGACCTTGCCCTGCTCGACGATGAGCATGCACTGCCCGTCCGCGATGGCGACGAGCGAGCCGTTGGATATGATGTTGTCGTCACCCTTCGTGTTGCTGGAGCGGCCGGTGGTCTTCTTCCGGCCCTTTACCGCCAGCACGTCCGCGGGGATAGCCTCGCAGTAAAAATACTCTCTCCACTGGTCAGCCAGCACGCCGCCGGCTGCGCCTGCCACAGCTTTTATCAGTCCCATAATCTTGTTCCGCCTTTCTGTTTTTGGTTTATCGTTTACTGTTTATCGTTTATCTGTAATGCCGTGCCCGCCGGCCTGCCGGGACAGGCCTCGCACGGTCTCGGCGAGCCAGCTGCGCACCTGCCGGGCGGGAAGGTCGCCGACATAGTAGCCGTCGATGAGCTTGAGCTCCGCGGCCTTGTCCAGCGCGGGCAGCTTCTCCGGATGGCCCTCCTCGCAGAGCAGATACACCCTGCACGCCGGAAGCCGCCGCTTGACCTCGATGGCGACGTCGCAGCGCGCGGACACATCCCTTGTATCCTCCGAGGCCTCGGAAAAGTCCGTCTCCAGCAGAAGGAGGTCCGCCTGCTCGGCCTCGCACTGCCACGCCACGTCGTCGCAGTCGTCCGAGAGGATAGCTACAGGCTGGCAGCCGCCCAGCTTTTTAAGCCAGTCCGCCGCACGGCGCGTCATGGCCGGGGTCGTGAAGCATACTGCCGCTCTGGGAAGTATCGGCGGCTCGCGTGTTCTGAAAAGGCTCATACCGCCGCCCCCCGTCCCTCTGCCGCTGGCAGCCGCTTTCCGCATTCGGGGCAGTAGACCGCGACGGCCGTGACGGCAATGCCGCAGCTCGGGCAGCAGCGGTGACGTGAGCGGTAGAAGTCAAGCAGCGTTTTTTCCGGCAGCGCGGCGCCGCAGTCTGTACACTGTGTCCGTCCGGCGCTGTTGGCCCTGCCGCATTCCGGGCAGATCTTGCGCATGCGCATGGTCTCCGGCCCGAAGCCGTATTCCAGCAGCACCACCCGGCGAAAGGCCTTTTTCGTCTTCAGCTCGTGATCCGTCATTTGCCCGTCTCCCCCTTTTCTTCCGTGCCGCCCACCAGCAGCCTCGCCCCGCAGACCGGACAGAAGCGGGCGTCAATGCCGCTCAGCGGCGCGCCGCAGCGATGGCAGAAGTTAGGCCATTCATCCTCCCACGGCGCGCAGTCCAGGCAGCGATCGGCATTGACGTTGAACATGGCGGAGGATACATACCTCCCACATTCGGGGCAGCGGTTGAATTCCCGCTCGCCCTCCGTCTTCCACGCGATCTCCAGCGCGGCCTCCTCAGTATCTGCCCGGACGGGCCTTGTCACGCAGCCCAGCTCTCCGGAGATGTCGCAATAGAAACGGAATATGCGGTCTCCTCCGGAATCCGTGATGACCCGGTAGGCCGCCGTTTTTCTTGTCTGCTCCATCCGTGTCCCTCCTTTCTTGTTTCCTTCCGGTTTTTCGTCTTGTCAAAATGCCGCGGGGTGTGTTATGATGATCATAAATAATTCATTTATTTTAATCGTTCTTCTGTTCGTCTGACGGCCGCCGCGACGAGTGCTGCCGCCCTTATTTGACTCGAACATAGCATAGACAGCCCCGCTTGTTAACCCTAATTCGTTCAAATTAGGGTACCGAAGTTAAAAAATTCTTCACATTTCCCCGGGATCGGAGTATATTTTCAGGCGGGCACCCGGTTTGGAGGCCGTTTCCATGAAAAAGCGCATCGTTTTCCCGCTGCTGCTTGCAGCGCTCATTTTTGTCCTCTCCGGCTGCGGAGAAAAGACCCTGCTCGACAAAGACGAGCCGGTCCAGCTGACCTTCTGGCATGTCTACGGCGAGCAGACCGGCTCGCCCATGGATATGCTGGTGCAGGAGTTCAACCGCACGGTCGGTGCCGAGCACGGCGTACAGGTGAAGGTCACGGACCGGAGCAGCGCCTCCAAGATCGGCAGCTATCTCAAGAAGGCGCAGAGCGGCGGAGCCGATGTGCAGGCCATGCCGGATATCTTCACCTGCCATATCTCCGACGCGCTCGAGCTCGGAGAGGAGAACCTTGTCGACTGGAACGAACAGTTCAGCGCAGAGGAGCTTTCCGATTTCGTTCCCGGCTTTCTGGCCGACGGCACGGCCGAGGACGGCAGGCTGCTGGTGTTCCCCTCTTCAAAGTCCACGCAGCTTCTTATGTTCAACGGCAGCGGCTTTGCCCGTTTTTCCGAGGCCAGCGGCGTCAGCTATGACGATCTTTCAACTTGGGATGGCTTTTACGATGCCGCCGCGACCTATTACAGCAGCTCGGGCAAGCCCTTCTGCGCGCTGGACTACCCCATACGCGCCGTCGAGCTCAATGCGCTGGAGCACGGCGCGCAGGAGCTGTATACCGAAAGCGGCTGGTACGACACGGAAAATGAGATCTTCAAGGCGAGCTGGATGCAGTTTGCCCGCGCTCTGGCACAGGGGCACGTCGTGGTCTCGGACCTCTACTCCAACACGCAGGTCATGACCGGCGAGGTGCTGTGCGGTCTGGGCTCGTCCGCGGCCATTCTTTACTATAACGATACCGTCACCTATCGGGACAACACGCAGGAGCCGATGGACCTTCACGTGCTGCCCATGCCCATGACGGAGGGCGCGGACGCTCTGATGACTCAGGCTGGCGTGGGTCTTTGCGCCTACAGGACCACCGAGCAGAAGGCGGAGGCCGCCGCGCTTTTCGTCCGCTGGCTGACGGAAAGCGAGCGCAACCTTGACTTTGTGGCGCAGACCGGCTATATGCCCGTGCGCAGCGGCGCGTTTGACGCCATTTCGGACTACGACAGCTTTCCTGAGCCCGTGGAGAGCTATCAGCGGCTCTACGCAGCCCTGAAAACCATGCAGGAGAGCTATACCGTCGTCTCCGAGCCGTGCTTTGACGGCTACTACGGCAGGCTCGGCACTCTGTACGACGGTCTGCGGCAGATGCAGGCGTCTCTTCCGGCCCGCGCGGCCGCCGGCGAGGATATCGACGCGCTGGCGGAGGAGACCTGGGCGCTGCTGTGCTCCATACAATAACAGATCACTGTGATCGCCGGCAGCCCCGGTATCGGGCTTAAGCGTATAAAAACGCCGGACAAAACGACCGCGCAGGAGGATAGACCCCGTGTTCCGCTTTTCCCTTTCAACGCTGAAGCAAGCCAACTCCTCTATGAGGAGGCGGCTGTTTCTCTATATGGGCGCACTGGCGCTGCTGCTGCTGGTCGTGCTACTGGCCGCCCTTATGCTGCTGGGGCGGCTCAAAAGTCCGCGCGAGGAGGTCAGGACCTCCCTTGACTTTCAGATGGAGGTCTTCCGCGCCGATATGACGTCGCTCTGGCGCAACGTCTCCGCCATGGGCGTGCATCTGTCCGAGGATATGACCGCCATCATTGAGCGGCAGGCACCGGACCTCAGCTCCCTGAGCGGCGATGTGGATGCCATGGAGTCTCTACAGGAGGCAATGCTGGAGCCTCTTTGCCAGTACGCGCGGCAGGCCGACTGCTCAGGCGCGTTTATCATGCTCAACGCCTCGCTCAGTCCGTCTCCCGTGCCGGGCTCCCTCGGAGGGCTCTATGTCCAACGCAGCAATTCCGAGCACACCACCAGCGACCTGCTGCTGTACCGCGGCATGGCCGAAGTTGGACGGCGCAACGGCGTCATGCCCCACCGCAAATGGGCACAGGAGTTCCGTCTGCGTGATTTCCCCGAGCTTGCCGCTCATCTTGACCTGGCCGCCGCGCCGATAGAGGACGCCTGCCGCACAGCAAGGCTCATGACCCTGCCCGGCACCTCCGAGCGCTCTGTCATGCTGACGGTCCCCATGGTCGGAAAGGACGGCACGGTTTACGGACTGTGCGGCTTTTCCGTCAATCAGACCTACTTTTCGGTGCATCACGCCCAGCCCTCCGGCGTCGGGAGCAGCCTTGCCTGCACTCTGTCGGACGCTGCCGAGGGGCTGGATATCCGGAAGAGCCTGCTGGCCTATCCGTCGGGCGGCTACTGCCTTGTGCAGGACGAGCTGCTCAGCGAGAGCGGCATGCGCGGCGGGCTTACGGCATTTGACGGAGCGGAGCTGTCCTTTGTTGGGCTCACCGAGCCGTTCACTGCGGCCGTTGGGGATACTGAGCCGCACACTCTGGCGGTGCTGATACCGAAAAGCGATTTTGACCGTCTTCTGCTGAAGAGCGTCGTGCAGGTCGGCGCTCTGCTGGTGCTGCTGAGCATTTTCGGCGTGGCCAGCTGTCTGTTCTACACCCGCCGCTACCTGCATCCCATCCTGCGCGACATCGAGCGGCTCAGGGCCGAGGACTGCGCGCAGATGACCTTTGACGAGCTGCTGCCGATCTCCGAAAAGCTCCGCTCCCACGAGGAAACGGTGACTGTTCTGAAGGCCGAGCGGCAGGACGCCAGAGACAAGGCCGAACAGCTCATGAGCGAAAAGCAGGACATGCAGGAGCAAATGGAGTCTGCCAAGGCCGACGCGGAGCGGATGGCCCGTAAGCGAAAGGGCGAGATCGACCCGGACGAGTATCAGCTCTTTCTCTCGGCCTATCAGCGGCTTGACCCCGATTGGCGCACAGTGATCGACGCCATGGTCGACGGCGTCAGCGTTCAGAGCCTGGCCGAGCGCCTCGGGAAAAAGCCCAGCACGATCTACTCCTATCGCCGGGACGTCTACGGGATGGTCGGCATCCTCGGCTCCGGCAAGCTTCAGCGACTGCGCGTCTTCGTCACGCTCATGAGGCGTGAGCAGGCAGAGCAGGAGGACGATAAAACATAGAAAAAAAGACCTGAAAGCCCTCGGCTTTCAGGTCTTTTTTCAGTTTTGCAAAGTTACTTGTTGAAGAGATATTCGAGGTGTCCGCGCAGCTCGTCGGGAGTCACGCTTACGAAGTTCAGGGGGTCCTTCATGCCGGCCTCGACCAGCGCGGGGAGCTCGTCGGGGCTATGGCCGAGCTCGCGCACGGTGGGTATCCTGGCGATGGCCATGAGCTTCTCTATCGCCTGCGCTATTTCCTCGGCAATGTCCTCCTTGGACGCCGCGTCGGAGACCTCAAGGCCGAGATTGTATGCCAGGCGCGCATAGCGCTCACGGTCGTTGTGCTCTACCTTTACGCCCTGACGGATGGCCGGGACAAGGCCGAGCGCGCAGCCGAGGCCGTGGGGGATGTGCCACTGGGCGCCGAAGAGCTGGCCTATGCCGTGGCCGAGGGTAAGGCCGCCGGGGCACATGCCGATGCCGGCGAGCATCGCGCCGTACTTGACCTGGGCTCTGGCGTCGATATCGTCCGGGTGCTCGAGCACGGTCGGAAGATTTGCATAGATAAGCCGGGCCGCCTCAAGGCCCATGGTGTCGGTAAGCGGGTTGAAGCCCATGAGGGGCTTTACCTTGTGAGCAAGGCCGCCGACGAGATAGCTCTCTATCGCGTGGGTAAGCGCGTCGAAGGCGGTGTGAGCGGTGAGGTTAAAGGGCATGGTGACGTCGAGCTTCGGGTCGAGAAGCGCAACGTTGGGCAGTATCTGAAGGCCGCCCAGGGTAGCCTTGTAGTTTATCTCGTCGTCGGTTATGACCGCGCCGGTGGAGACCTCGGAGCCCGTGCCGGAGGTGGTGGGGATCATGACGAGCATCGCCATGGGGCGCTTTATGGGCTTTGCCTTGCCGCGGCCGCCGAAGCAGTGATCCATGATGTTGTCGGTATCGGGATTGCCGAGCATGGCGTAGATGCCCTTTGCGGTGTCCATGGCACTGCCGCCGCCGATGCCGATAACGGCGTTCACGCCGAGCCGGCGGGCGAGCTTGCCGCCCTCGTTTATATCGTGATAGCTGGGGTCGGGCTTTACCTTTGTCCATTCGTATACGTCTATCGCCATGGACTCGAAGCTTGCGATGACCTTATCGGCAAGGCCGGTCCTGCGCGTGACCTTGCCGAAAACGAGCATGGCCTTGGTCACGCCCTGGAGCTTGCAGAGGCCTGCGGCCTTTTTCCATGCGTCTTCCTCAAAGAAGGTAAGAGGGACCTGTGTGTAGAAGCTTTCCATTATGTTTACTCCTTTCCGAATTTCGTTTATATTCTCTTGAGCCGGTGGAAGGTCGCGCCGGTCGCGTTCTGCAGGGTGCCCGTCCTGTTGCTGTCGCCGAGGACGACCACGTTGTCAAAGTGCTCCTCAAGCTTTGCGCGCAGCGCTCTGTCGGGACGAACGCCGAGGGACAGGACGATCACCTCCGCCGGGAGCACGCCCTCAAGGCCGGTGACCAGGTCGCGGTACATTACGCCCTCCTCGTCTGCGCCGAGCACCATGGTGTGCGGCTTCATGCACACGCCCTGACGGGCAAGGCCCAGCTGGGTCTTTGCGACGCGGTAGATGAAGGTGTCGGCCGCAAACTGCGGCATCATCTCGCACAGGACTATGCTGTTTTTACGCTCTGCCATGAACTCGGCGGTCTCGAGCGCGGTCATGCCGCCGCCGATGATGACGACGCGCTTGCCCTCGACGGCGACCTTGCCGGAGAGGATATCATGCGCGGTGACGGCGTTCTCAAGGCCGGGCATCGGCGGAACGACGGGCTTGCCGCCGACGTTGAGGCATACGACCTTCGGGTCGAGCTCGCGCTTTATCGCAAGGAGCTTTTCGTCGCTGATCTCGGTGTTGAGCTTCACCGTGATCTTGTCGTTCTTCTCGAGCTGACGCTTCCAGTAGTCGAGAAGAAGATCCATGCGGAACTTGCCGGGCGCCTTGTCGGCGAGATTTATGCTGCCGCCGATGACGCCGGACTTTTCGTACATTGTAACATTGTAGCCCTTGGCAGCAAGCGTGAGCGCCGCCTCGATGCCCGCGGGGCCCGCGCCTATAACGACCGCGTTGCCCGAGCCCGGTACGAGCGTATTGTCCTCGGCCTCGCGGCCGGCAAGGGGATTTATAGCGCAGCGGATAGGCTGCATGAGGGAGGAATGATGGATGCAGTTATTGCAGGAAAGGCAGGGGCGTATATCCTCCTCGCGGCCGCTGCGGGCCTTGTTTGCCCACTCGGGGTCGCAGATGAGCTGGCGGCCGAGTATCGCCATATCGGCGACGCCGTCCTCGAGCATGCCCTCGGCCTCCTCGGGAGTCTTGAGGCAGTTGACCGCCGCAACGGGGACCTCGACGACCTCCTTTATGTTCTTTATGATATCGTCGCGGTAGCGTGCGCGCATATCGGGGTTGGGCATGCAGTCGATGCCGCCCATGGAGACGTTGACCATGTCCGCCCCGTGCTCGACGAGGAGCTTTGCGACACCCTTCATGTAGTTCATATCCCACTCCTTGCCGTTGGGTCGGAAATCGCCCTCGGCGCCGTTTATACGGACGGACACGGGGAAGCTCTTCGGCACGACCTTGCGTATCGCGTCGAGCGTCTCGGTAGCTATGCGGCAGCAGTTTTCAAGGCTTCCGCCGTATTCGTCCTTACGCTCGTTCTTGAAGGGATTTATAAACTGCGAGAAGAGATAGCCGTGCGCGCAGTGTACCTCCACGCCGTCGCAGCCGGCGGTGTACGCGCCCTGAGCGGCGATGGCATAGCACTTGACTATCTGCTTTATCTCCGGCACGGTAAGCTCGCGGGCGGGAGCGGCATGGGAGTCGCCCTTGAGCGATGCGGGCATCGCGGTGCTCGACACGGGCTGGCGTCCGCCGTTCAAAAACTGAGGAGCATAGACCGAGCGGCCGGGGTGATGCAGCTGAACGAAGAGCTTGCAGTCATACTCGTGCAGTCTCTCAGCCAGCAGCTGGAAGGAATTGCGGTTGTCGAGCGTCGTAAGATGCGACTGGCCCGCTCCGGCGGTGCCGCACAGCTCGTCCGGGCAGACAACGGTAAAGCCGTTGATTATAAGGCCCACGCCCCCCTTTGCTCTGGCAGCAAAATATTCGATGACCTGCTGGTTGACGTCGCCGCCTGTCAGGCCAAGGCCGTCATGCATCGGGGACATCACGATGCGGTTTTTCAGCTCAACGCCGTTGATCTGAATGGGAGTAAACAGTTTTTCGTACTTCACTTTCTTCATGTCCTTTCTTCTTTTTACAGTTATGATGCTTCAAGCAATTCCGTGTGTTGCTTATGGCAATATACTAGCACTTAATATTGCCTATGTCAACATATTTTTGATAAAAGGTTGACATAGGCAATGTGCTGTAATATAATCAAAGCACAAAAGAATGAGGAATCAAAATGTCTGATATAAACGAAAATCTGAAAACGCTGCTTCGGGAGCTGAACATGTCGCAGCGGCAGTTTGCCCAGGCGCTTTATCTCGATCCGGGCTATTTTTCACGGATCATTCAGGGCAAGATGCCGCTCAACTCAAGGCTTCAGCTGCTGATCGAAAACACCTTCAAAGTCAACGGCGACTGGCTCCGGACCGGAGAGGGAGAGATATTTCTCGTCCCGACGGATTCATCCATAAAGAGCCGCGTTCTTGACGAGATCGATAAGCTCAGCGAATCCCAGCTTGCGCTGGTAGATTCGTTCATACGTCAATACTTCAAGCTTGACAGCAATCAGTGAGGTAATAAAATGAGTTACGCTATAGGACATATTGGCATCAATGTTCTGGATCTTGACCGCAGCGCCAAATTCTATTCCGAGGTGTTCGGCATGAAAGAGGTGTTTCGTATGCATCCGAAGAGCACGCTTGACATGATCCTGTGCTTTATGAGCGACGAGCACAACGGCACGATGATAAGCCTTGTCTGGTACGGCGAGCGCAAGTCGCCCTATGAGCAGGGTGAAAACAACGTACATATCGCCTTTGTCACCGATGATTTTGAGGGCAGCTACAGACGCCATAAGGAGCTGGGGCTCGTCAGCATCGAGGAGCTTCAGAAGGACATATATTACGTTGAGGATCCCGACGGCTACGAGATAGCCGTTGTTCCGGCGAAGTTCCATCCCTCAAATCTCAGGATCTTGTGAGCCGCCCCCGGCGGCTCGCGCCGTAAATAAGCCCAAAGCGGCCTCCGGCATGACCGGAGGCCGCTTGACTTTAATTATTTTACATGCTCTTTTATCCAGTCACAGATAATATCTGCGATCTGCCGGGAGTTATCCTCAAGCATCATTGCATGGGTATTGCCGCAGATACCGTGCTCAGGCAATTCGAGCCATGTACTGTCGCCGCCGAGCTCAAGTATCTTACTGTGCAGATCGCGCATCGTTCTTTCGTAAGCATCGTCACCGGCCCATACATATCCGTCTATCTGCCATTCGGGCTTAAGAAAATCTCCATATACAAACAGAAACGGCACGTTCTTCAGACTGCTCACATCGACCTTATCGACATCAAGGGTGGAAGAGCTTTCTACAAGGATTATGCCTCTTGCGTTCTCCGGCTTTTTGAGCACCGAATTCAGGGAGAAAAATCCGCCCTGGGAATGGGCAAGCAGTATATATCCGTCGTTCAGACTGCCGAAGTATTCGTCATAGGCTGCCTGGACCATCTCGTTTGATGTAGTCCAGCGGGGAACCATCTGCTTCATAAACTGATCGTATTTGTCCGCGTCAAAGCGGCTGCCTTCAAAGGCGACGCCGGCCTTGGGGCCCAGACGGTATGTTGTCCATCGCTCGGCATAGCTCATGAACATCGGAGGCCCGTCATTTATTTCCGGAAACTGGGCCCATGACGAGCGTCCACGCTCAACTCCGTCAGAAACGTTGACATTGAAGCCGTTTTGAAGGAACATGAATTCCCAGCCGGCGCCGCCGGCCTGCGTTGTCTCCCACAAGGCCCCGGATGCTCCTCCGCCATGCACCATACACACCGGGTAAGGAACGACAGGAGCTTCGATATTGGTATACTGCACGTACATCTGTCCCGCCTGAAAATCTCCGTTCGGGTCATAGATCACCGGAGGTCCGCCGGGCCAGAAATGAGTCGCCACAGGTGCGCTGCCGCTTATCGTGACCTTTTTGCCGCCTATATGATAGCTGCCTTTACTTACTATTTTGACAGGTTCCATTATTTCACCTCAGTTCAGTTTTGCGTATCTTTCATCGTATTCTTCACAGAAGAAGACCTGGAAATAACCCAGCTTGACCTTGTCGTTCTGTGTGGCCCTGCTCACCAGCACGAGCAGGAGCAGGGAGCAGATAACAGCCGGAACAAAGGCGTTCACGCCGCCGAGCGCTGATGCCCACCACAGTTTTGTAGCAGGAATGACGCTTGAGATGAAGTAGCATATTATATATATCACAAAACCGCCGACTGTGGAAGCGAACACGCCCTTTGCCGTGCACTTTTTCCAGTACATGCCCATAAGAACGGGGAAATACCAGGCGGACGCAATTGCGCCGATAGCGAAGTTTATCATGTACTGAGTAAGCTCTGTCGGCTTGAGAGCGATCGCCGTTGCGATCACCGCCATACCTACGAGGCACATGTTGTTGATCTTTTTCTGTTCTTTTGCATCGGCTTTCGGCTTAAAACAGTCAACAATGAAATCCTTGCTCAGCGCAGCAGCGCCTGCCATGCACATACCTGCGATCGATGACTGGATAGCCGCGAATACTCCGCAGAATATAACGCCGCCGAGCCACGATGGAAGCAGATTTGTTGCGGTGTAGATCGTGGTATAGTCACGAATTTCAAGATTCGGATTGATCGAGAATGTCAGAGGGCCTGTGAAGCACATTATGCCCTGAACAAGCGTGAAAACGATGCAGGAGATAATTATGCCCTGTTTGAGCTTTTTATGGTTATTATACGTCATTGTAACCGTCAGCGCGTGAGGCATGGCAGCCAGACCCACACCTGCAAACAGCGCAGTTCCGAGAGCATTCCAGAAGCTGAACGCCGTCTGGGCCTGAAGCTCCTGCGGAAACTCGGTTCCAAGGTGCTCAAGTGCGCCCTGAAAGCTGCCATACATGGACGCGTTCTTCGCGCAGAGCACGCCTATTATAGTGAATGTTGCAAGCAGCATAACGATGCCCTGAACGACAGCTACCTTAGCCATGGATTTAACTCCGCCGGACATGGTATAAACGAGCGTTATGACTATTGTAAACACGATTCCCCAGTAATATGCGTTGGAGCCGGTAACAGCGGCAAATACCTTTGCGCCCGAGCTTATCTGACCTGTAGTAAAAAATATCAGGCCAAATGCTCCCGTGAGCGCAAGTGCCGCTATGACCTTGCTCGACTGAAATCTCAGTCTGAACAGCTGAAGAAAGGTGACTGCACCGGTTCGGTCGCGCAGGATAGCAACTTTGCGTCCGACCGAGCCGAGGCCATATGCTGCCGTCAGGAAGCCGCCGTAGTAAATGAGTGCCGCCGTGAAGCCTACGGCATATCCGAGGCCGGGAGCCGTTATCATCGTACCGCCGGCCATTGAATTTGTCGCCGCTATCATTGCTATGGCAAATGCGCCGAGTCCGCCGCCGCCGGTCAGAAAGCTTGCGAGGTTGTCTTTTCCGCCTTTTCTGCTTGCCAGCTTAATATAAAGACCAAGCCCGACTATAAGAACGGTATATATCGCAAATATGATCAGTATCGTCCTGGTGGTAGATGAGGCTATCGAGAATCCCCCGAGATCCATTTCGTTCATTTGTTGTCACCTTCGCCTTTCTTCAGTCTGGCCGTGAGGGGAAATTCATCCCACTTTGATATGTAGAGCATCCCGATCATAAACATGATCAGATAAATTATGATAGCGCCTGATATCCACATTGGCATGCCGAGAAAATACTTCATCTGTGTTGGATCTCCCGTTCCGAAGATGTACATCCAGCCGGTCGCTACGATGGTGAAAATCCAGCCGAGAATGTGCAGGAACAGAGCATCCTTTTTACCTTTTTCCATGCGCTCATCCGATTTCCCGGCCGAGCTCACATCGTAGTTTGTGCTCTCTAAATTTTGCTTGTCCATTTGTGTCACTCGCTCCCTTTCCAAATTTATTTTGTTTTTATATCGTTCCTTCGTTTTTGAGCTTTTCGAGCTCGGACGGGCCGAGGCCGAGGAGCTTGCCGTAGACCTGCTCGTTGTCCTGACCGAGCGTCGGCGCGGGGGTCTTGATCTTCGGCATGGTATCCAGAAGCTTGACCGGATTGCCGTTGACCTGCATATCCCCTATCTCCGGATGCCTGATGTGAACAAACATCTCGCGGTCATTGACGATGTGCGGGTCGGTCGTTACCCTCCTGAGCCCGTTTATCGGAGAGACGGGCACGCCGGCCTTGTTTATTATCTCAAAGCACTCGTCGACCGTGCGCACGCTGCTCCACTTCTCTATCTCCGGCTTGAGCGCCGCGTGGTTTTCGCATCTTGAAACGTTGGCCTTAAAGCGCTCGTCAGCCGGCAGGTCATCTCTGCCGATGGCCTCGCACAGGAGCCTGAAGAGCTTGTCGTTGGCACAGCCGATGACAAAATGTCCGTCGGAGGCGGCGAAGGAATCGTAGGGATAGGCCGCGGCATAGCGGTTGCCTATGAGCTCGGGCTCCTCACCGGATGCGAAATAGCGCTGCGTTCCCGTTTCGAGCGAGGAAACGACGCTGTCGACAAGGGAAACGTCCACCCTCTGTCCTTTTCCGCTGAGCTGCCTTGCGTGCACCGCGGCCAATATGCCGATCGTAAGGTTCATTCCGCCGAGGACATCGCCCATCGCATTGCCGACGCGCAGCGGGTGTCCGCCGGCCTCGCCGGTCAGGCTCATAAGTCCGCCGTATGACTGGGCGATTATGTCGTAGCCGGGGCGGCTGTGGAACTGTCCGTAGCTGCCGAAACCGGAAACCGCGGCGTAGATTATGCGCTCGTTTTCCTGCTTGAGAACATCGTAGCCGAGGCCGAGCCTGTCCATAACGCCGGGGCGGTAGTTTTCGACGACCACATCCGCCTTCCTTACCATTTCGAGGAACATCCTCTTTCCCTCGCCGGATTTGAGATTGAGCGTTATTCCCTTCTTGTTGCGGTTGACGTTTGCGTAGTAGAGGCTCGAGCCGTTCTTGAACGGTCCCATTGCACGCGTATCGTCGCCCTTGACGGGCACTTCGATCTTAATGACCTCCGCTCCGAAGTCGGCCAGCATCATGGTGCAGTACGGGCCGGCCAGGACACGCGTCAGGTCTAGCACCACAAGGTCTTCGAGTGCGTCCATATAAATCAACTCCTTATCATAAGCAGCACTTGCTTTTTGCTGCTATATTCATCTGGTGGCCGCTGTAGATGCCGTCCCTTATGAGCTCCTTCTGCTTTTTGGAGACCTCCAGCAGCTTTTCAAAATCAATACCGGTCTCGTAGCCCATGCGCTCAAGCATGTAAACAAGATCCTCTGTAGCAAGGTTTCCCGACGCGCCCGGAGCAAACGGGCAGCCGCCGAGGCCGCCGAGAGTGGACTGCACGATATCAACGCCGCTCTCTATTGCCGCCAGTGTATTCACCATTCCCATACCGCGCGTGTCATGGATATGCACCTGCAGCCGACATTCCGGAACGGCGCTGCGCACGGCGGCTATCGTCTCGCGCACCTGGCGCGGATCGGCGATGCCTATCGTGTCGGCAAGGTAAATGGAATTGACTCCAGTGCCGCATATGCGCCTTGCAAAATCCACCGCTTCGCTTATCTTCGGTATCCCCTCAAAGGGGCAGCCGAAGCTCGTCGCCATCCCGATGCTTATCCTCATATCGGGAAAGTCCTCGATTATCCTTGCAAGCTCGTCAAACGACTGCTCGTGAGTACGGTTTATATTTGCCTTGTTGTGCGTCCGGCTGAGCGAGATGACATATGTTATGTGCTTTATTCCCGCCGCGGCCGCATTCTGTGCGCCTGTATAATTCGGTACCAGCGCGTAAAGCGTCCTGTCCGGATATTTGCCGACACAGTATTCGGCGACCGCCGCAGCGTCCGCCATCTGCGGTATCGCCTTGGGGCTCACAAACGAGGTCACCTCCATCGTGGAGATGCCGCAGGCAAACATGTCGTCAATAAGCTCGAGCTTTGTTCCCGTAGGGATCATCCCCTTCAGGTTCTGCCAGCCGTCACGCGGTCCACATTCAAGCACCGTTATCTTCTTGGCCATAATCGCCCTCCTTTGCTTAACGAATATTTATTAACTGGACTCAATGTAAGTTTAAGCAAAAATAATGTCAATATTTTATTTCAAATTTGTTGAGTATATAAAAATATGTCGACTGAAAATTTGGCACATCTCACAAGCGGACGCTTAACATTCAATTATTAAGCGCATTTATCCCGTCATTTGCGCTTAATTTATGCTTTTGGTATTGACTTAATAAGCGGTTAAATAGTAATATGGATACAATTTAAGCTGACGGGAGGAAGAAATGGCTACTTTATCCGATATAGCAAAAAAATGCGGTGTTTCAACCGCCGCGGTCTCCTATGTCCTCAACGGTCAGGGTGACAGGCGCCGGATATCACGCGAGATGCAGGAGGAGATAAAGGCGGCGGCAAAGGAGCTCGAGTACAAGGTCCGCAAATCCGAGCGCAGGCAGAGAAATATCCGCATCGGCTGCTTCTGGCCGGCGAGAAATCTTGAGACGATGATCCCCAACATCGTCGAGGGGATAAATCTTGCCCTGCAATTTGAGACAGAGCCCGTGGATATAAGCATATATCCCTACGAATACAACGCCCTGGGCAATACGGATATGCTCTGGAACGGCAAAGGCTTCGACGTTGCAGTCATTTACTCGCCCAACACGGCTGATATACAGGCTCTTGAAAGGAACCGTCCTCGGATCCCCGCGGTCATCGTCAACCGGCAGCTGGAAAACTACTGCTGCGTCGGCGTGGATTATGCCAAGGTCGGCCGCCTCGTAGCAGAGCAGGCCATTGCCCGAGGCGGAGACGATATCGTCCTCGTGCGCAACGTGATCCCTCACCTGGGCATGAACAGGCGCAGCCAGGCAGTATACGATGTCTGCCGGAGCTACGGCATAAATATTGATACAAAGGTGCTTTACTGCAATAACGGCGCCGACGACGGCTATGAGCTCGGGCACAAGCTCATGAGCGCAAAAAAATTGCCCCGTGTCATCATGAGCGTTTATGACACGGCGGCATTCGGAATGGTGAGAGCATTTAACGAGGCGGGCGCAGCGGTGGGCAGAGACATCGACATCATAACGACCGGCACGAGCTATGCACCGTTTTTCGCGAAATGCAGTCCGTCGATAACCGTTGTTGACATGAAGATCGCCGAGGCCTCACAGCAGGCGATCAGAGTTGCCGTTGGACTGGCGACCGGAAGGCTGAGCGAGCCGGATTCCATACTCATCGAGCCGGAGATGATCTACCGTGAATCCTCCCCTATCCCCACGCACGAGCAGACGCTGAAATTCATTGAGCTCAAGCGCAGGATAATCAAGGCAGGCGCGGCTCAGCTCCGCGGCGGCATGTAGATATATGAAAAGGCCCGAAAGCTGTTGCTTTCGGGCCTTTGCCTCTGGTGGAGAATAGCAGACTCGAACTGCTGACCTCTCGCGTGTGAGGCGAGCGCTCTAACCGGCTGAGCTAATTCTCCATAGCTTTCGTATTATAGCACGGCGGCTTGAATATTTCAAGGAAAAAATTACGCCGCGGCGCAAAAATGCGCCGCGGCGCTCAGACTGTCAAAACTGCAAGGCACCTGCCGGCTGATAATTTTTGTGTGATTTTCGGCTTTCTTTGATGCAGATGGGCTGGCGCCCATCAAAGAGAAAAAGGCGAAAAGCGCCGAAAAGCGGCGGCGGCAGGCGGCAGCGGCTCGACTCCCGTCAGCTTATAGCCATCAAAACGCCTGAGCGATCAGGCTTTTTGACGAGCGTAGCGAGATTTTTCGTGAAGCTAAAGCTTCGCAAAAATGTGGCGTATTTTCAGCGTGCAAAAAAGTCACGGACTTTTTTGACACGCTGTGCGCCGCGGCGCTGCTTTAATCCTGTCAGTCGAACTTCGGCTGGGCCTCGTAATCGGTATACTGCCTGTCGAATTTCTTCTCCTCGGGCAGAAGGTCAAGGCCGATGGTGCCTCCGGGATTCATATTGTACCTCGGATCGAAATAGTCCTTGAGTACCCTGAACACGCCGTACTCCTTCTCGCCTATATAGCCCTCGAGCCACGGGGCGAACATCTTGCCTATGCCGTGGTGGTGGCTTATCGACGCGCCGGAGCGCTGGATGGCGTCGAGGATGGTCGTGTGATAGGCCTTGAAGGCCTTCTCATCCTGCATTTTGGTCAGGAAAATGAAGTACAGGTTCGCGCCCTGCGGGTAGCAGTGCGACATGTGGGTCGTAACGACGGTGTTGGGCAGCGCGTGGCAGACCTTACGCACGTCAAGGTGCACCTGCTCCATGTTCGACCAGTTGACCGTGCACTCGAGGGTGTCGGTGGTGATGCCGAAGTCCATGAGCGTATCGCGCAGATAGGGGTCGTTGAAGCGGCCCTTCTCCCAGCTTTTTGTGACGTAGCCTGTAAGGGGCAGGCCGCCGTGCCGAAGGGCGATCTTCGCGATATTCTTCGCGACGTTTCTGGAGTAGCCCTTTTCGCCGTCGGTAAAGCCGAGGAAGAGGCAGCGCTCCATGTCCTTGTAGCCGAGCTTGTCGAGCAGCGGATACAGCGGCGTGTCGTCGACGTTGTAGAGCCTGAGCATCATGCTCGTCTCCTCCTGATCGGACAGGCGGAAGACGGAGGAATAGCCGCACTCGTGCTGCATCATCTCGCGGGCGGCCTTCATGGCCTCGTCCCAGGTCTTGAAGATGTAGGAGAATCTTTTTCTGTTTTCCGGCATCCAGCGGAAGACCTTCAGCGTGACCTCGGTAAGCACGCCGAAGGTGCCCTCCGAGCCCATCATGATCTGATTGAGGTCGGGGCCGCAGGCCTCACGCGGGTAGTGGCTGGTCCTTATCGTGCCGATGGGGGTAGCGTACTTCTGGCTGAGCACTATATCCGCTATGCAGCCGTAATAGGTGCTGTTCTGGCCCGCGCCGCGTGTGACGACCCAGCCGCCGACGGAGGAATACTCGAAGCTCTGCGGGAAATGGCCGCAGGTGTACTGCCGCTTTGCGCCGAAGAGCTCCGGCGCAGACTGGAGCGTTTTTTCAAGGTCGGGACCCGACATGCCCGCCTGGACGGTGATGGTCTGGTCGATCTCGTTAAAGGACAGCACCTTGTTGAAGCGCCGTCTCATATCCAGCGATATGCCGCCCTTTACGGGCTCGACGCCGCGCGTGACGGAGCTGCCGCCGCCGTATACGTACAGCGGGATATCGTGCTGCGCCGCGTATGCCACGATCTTCTCGACCTGCCCGGTCGTGTCGGGGTACAGAACGACGTCGGGCACAGCGTCGATGATCTTGTGGCGCAGGCGGAGGATGTCATATGCCGTGAAGCCGTATGCGACGGAAAGGCGGTCGTAGTCGGACACGGAGAAGCCCTCCTCGCCTACTATTTCCTTTAGCGCAGTCAGATGCTCCTGCGCGAGCTTCACGGGATGGTCTGAAAGGTCGACGGGGTCAAAGCCTATATCGTCGGAGTATTCCCGGAAGTCCTCGTCGGTGAGCTTGAAGACCTCCTTCATCATTTTATACAGCGATTCCTTCGGAGTCTTGAAAAACTCCGGATCGCCCCAGCGGAATATCGAGCGATAGCTGTTTGCCGGTGCAGGGGTCTTTACCCATTTGGGCTCAAAGCCCTTGTACTGCTTATGACTCATCAGATCATGTTCCTTTCTTTGAGGTTGTTCATCGTTGCGTACAGCGGCCTTACGTTCTTGTATATCTTGCGGTAGACCTTGTTGTACATGTTCATATAGACCGCGTGGTTCTTGGGATCGGGCGTGAATACGTCCTTTTCGTGCACCATGCTCTTTATGGCCTCGTCAAAGCCGGAAAACTCGCCCTTGGCGACAAATGCCACCATCGCGGCGCCCAGCGAGCAGGCCTCGTGCGTGTGGATGCGCTTGACCGGCAGGCCGAAGGTGTCGGCGAGGATCTGGCAGGCGAGCTCGCTCTTCGAGCCGCCGCCGCCGACGTAGAGCTCCTTTATCTGCTTTTTGCCGCGCTTTTCCATGCTCTTCATGGACATGTACAGCTCAAGGCAGATGCCCTCGATTATGGCGCGGTAGATGTGATACTTCGTATGGTAATCGGAAAAGCCGATGATGGCTCCGTAGGAGTCGGGCTTGAGCACGTCGGGCGTCCAGTAGGGCTGGAGCATGAGGCCCTGGCAGCCGGCGGGCACCTCGGCGGCCTTTCTGTTGAGGATCTCCTCGGGCGATATGCCGAGCTTTTCGGCCTCCGCCTTATCCTTGTCGCCGAACTCCTTTATGAACCAGCTGAGCATCCAGAAGCCGCGGAACACCTGTATCTCGGGGTTCCAGGCCTTGTTGATGACAGCGGGGTACGAGGGCAGGAAGGTCTGCGGCTCGAAGTACCGCTCGGTGTACATCTCGATGGTAGAGCTCGTGCCGAAGGATATCGAGGCCTTGTCGTCGCTCGCGACGGAAAGGCCGAGCGTCTCGCAGGCCTTATCGGCGCCCGTTGCGATAAGCGGCAGGCCCTCGGGCGCTCCGGTGAGCGCGGCGGCCTCCTTTGTGACATAGCCGAGCACCTCGCCGGAGGGGATGAGCTCGTACAGTCTGTCCTGCGGGACGTCATAGAAGCAGCGGGTCAGGTCGTTTTCCTTCATCCAGCGCTTTTTCTTATAGTCCATGGGGATGTGCGCTATCGTATTCGCCGGAGTGTCGGCAAGGCGGCCTGTCATGCGGTAGTTGAGATACGCCGGCAGGCAGACTATCTTCTTCGTGCGCGCCCAGACCTTGGGCTGCTTCTGCCTCACCCAGTTGACCTTTGAGGTGCGGTAGACTATCTTCGTGCCCTTGCCCATGCCTATGAGCTCGAACACGGCCTCCTTCCACAGCGGGAAGGGGTCGTCGTAAACGCATTTGCGCGCGTCGAGCCAGTGGATGATATCGCGCGTGGGCTTGTAGTTTTCGTCGAGGAACACGAGCGTATCGCGGATGACTGTGACCGCGCAGGCGATTATATCGGGCACCTTGTCGGCATTGCGCGCCATGAGCGCCGTCGAGGCCCTGCACATGCTGTCAAAATAAAAATCCGTTTTCTGCTCCGCCCAGCCCGGACGCTGCCGGAAATAGGGCTCTTCGTATTTCACCTGCTCCTTGTCCACGATATTGCCCTGCTTATCGACCAGTATGGCTCTCGTGCTCTGAGTGCCGACATCGTAAGTCAGGATGAGTGGATTATTCATCTTTCTCCCTCCGTCTGTGCATTATGTCTTTATTTCTGTTTTAAAAGATCGCTTGTTGAAATGACGTCGACTCCGAGGCCGAGCACGTTTTTTATGACGGGTTCTCCCCTTCCGATACGCTCTGTGAGCGTCACGGCGTTTATCTCGCGCATGACCTCGAATATCCTGTCCTTCGGGATATCGTCCGACACCCTGACCGGCAGCACCGGCGCGTCGGCAAAGGTCGTCGCCACCGTCGAGCATATCGTGCGCTTTGGCTCTGTCATCTCGCCGACGGCAAACTCGCGGCCTCGCGGGCAGCTGTTTCCCGTCACAATGTACTCTCCGTCCTTTTCCCCGACCGTGAGGCGGCAGCCTCTCGGGCAGCCTATGCATACGAGCTGTTTCATTTTACCTCCCCGATCTCAAAGCGCAGATCGCTGTTTTCGTCTATATCGAATTTTGTCATGTCGAGCGCGAGCTGCTGCATCTCGGGCGGGCGAAGGAAGGGATAGCTCCTTTTCCAGACCTCCCTGCCGTTGAGGACAAGGCGCAGAACGCTCTTTCCCATGACTCTTTTCGAGCGGAAATAAAACACCGCCTGCGAGTTGTCGCTTTCAAGGTCGAGCTGCTGCGGAACAAGGTACAGAAACTCGTCTCCGATCCTCACATCGACCCTCCTCTGCCGGGCTCCGCACCAGGCCGCGGCGCTTATGCCCGCCTGCTCGCCGGACTCGGAAACGAAATCGACCAGGTCGTTTACATGCAATGCGTTTCCGCAGGAAAATATTCCGGGAACCTTTGTCATGAGCTGCGCGTCGCATACGGGACCTCCCGTGTGACGGTCAAGCTCCACGCCCAGCGACTGGGCAAGCTCGTTTTCCGGGATAAGGCCGACCGAGACTATGAGCGCGTCGCACTCTATCCTCTCCGCCGTCTCCGGGATGGGCCTGAAGCTCCCGTCCACCGCGCAGACCTCGACCGCCTCGAGCCTGTCCGCACCGAAAACGCGCGTGACCGTGCGGCTCAGGTGCAGGGGGATGTCGTAGTCCTCGAGGCACTGATATATATTCCTCGTAAGTCCCGAGGGCGTGGGGTTTATCTCATACACGCCGAGGACCTCCGCTCCCTCGAGCGTCAGACGGCGGGCCATGATAAGTCCGATATCGCCCGAGCCGAGGATGACGCATTTTTTCGTCGGCATGACGCCAAGTCGGTTTACATAATGCTGCGCCGTTCCGGCCGTGAACACTCCGGCCGGGCGCGTACCGTGGATGAACACCTGCTTTGCGCTCCTCTCGCGGCAGCCGGTGGCAAGGATAAGGCTCTTTCCCGTGACGGTGCGCAGGCCCTCGCGCGAGACGAGCGTGACGGCAAAGCCGTCCGCGGTCTTTACGGCGCGGGTGACGAAGGTGCTGCACGAGACGGCGATATCCGTCTGCGCCGCCCTGTCCATATATCTCTCCACATACTCCGGCCCGGCGAGGCGCTCGCCGAAGGTGCGCAGGCCGAAGCCGTCGTGTATGCACTGCTTGAGCATGCCGCCGAGGCGCTCCTCGCGCTCGACGACGAGCGTTTTTGCCCCGTGCTCATCGGCCGCGACGGCCGCCGCGAGCCCGGCAGGGCCGCCGCCTATTACAATAACATCATAGTCATGCATTGCCGCGGCCTCCCTTTCTGCTCCCGAACACGATCGGCGACTGCCCGGAGCACTTCATTACCTCCGTGGGCGGAACGCCGAGATATTCGGCTATTATCTTCGTGACCAGCGGCGAGCAGAAGCCGCCCTGGCATCTTCCCATGCCGGGCCTGACGCGCTTTTTCACGCCGTCGAGCGTGGGCACGCATATCGGGCTGCGCAGAGCGTCGAGTATCTCGCCGCGGCTTATCTCCTCGCAGCGGCAGACGATCACGCCGTAATCGGGGTTTTCGCGTATGAGCTCCGCTCTCTCGGCATCGTCCATCTCCGCAAGACGCGGAGGAGCCCTGCGCACGGGGTCGAAGCTCTCGTTTTTCTCTGCTTTGAAAAGCTGCGCTATATAGGCCGCGACGTCCTGCGCGACGGCGGGCGCGGTCGTGAGTCCGGGAGACTGTATTCCCGCGACGTGGTATATATTCTTCGTTTTTCTTCCGGGCTCGATGATGAAATCCTCCTCATAGGTGGGAGCCCGAACGCCGGTGAAGTATGTTATTATGTCCTTCTCGCTAAGAGCGGGCATGGTTATCCTCTGCTTTGCGAAAACGCGGGCGATGCTCTCGGCATCGGTGGCAGTGTTCTCCCGCTCGGGCGTTTCCACCGCGTCGGGTCCCACGAGCAGGTTATCGTGCGCCGTGTGCAGTATGCCGCCGCCCTTTGTGTGCGTATGGCCTGGTGCCTTCGCGCCGACGACGGAGGCGATGGTCTTGAATGTCTCGCCTGTTTTTTTGTCAAGAATAGAGTTTGTCCCGCGGCGCGGATGGATGCTGAAGAACCTGTCCTGCGCCATCTGCGCGACAAGGTCGGAATACGCTCCGGCGCAGTTTATGACCTCGCGCGGATATATCGTGCCGCGGTTCGTATATACCTCTTTTATCTCGCCGCTCCGGACATCCATGCCGGTGACGGCGGTGCTCAGCGAAACGCGCGCGCCGTTATTGACGGCGTTTTCGGCGTATGCGATGACAAGGTTATAGGGGCTCACGCTGCCGGACGAGGGGTTGGACAGCGCGAAGGCCACTTTGGGCGACAGCTTCGGCTCCCTTTTGCGTATCTCGCTGCCCATGACGATGCACGTATCCTCGATCCCGTCGTGATATCTGCGCCATTTGGCGTAGATGCTCACAAAGGGCAGCAGGCTTTTATGTGTAAAGCAGGCATACTGGCCCGTGCGCCTGAAGGGGACGTCAAGCTCGCGGCAGAGCCCCTCATACATGCGGTTTGCCCTTCTTATATACTTGTGCTTGAGCGAGCCCTTCGACAGGTCGACGCCCGGGTGCACCTCGCCGTCGTTGCGTCCCGACGCGCCGAGGGCAAGGTCCGCTTCCTTTTCTATGAGCAGGATATCGAGCTTATAGCGTGACAGCTCGCGTGCGATCGAACAGCCGGATATGCCGCCGCCTATGATGAGCACGTCGGGCCTGTCGCCGTCGAGCGCCCTGTCGCTTATATCGGGCATGTGCATCTTCTCCGGCTGAACGCCGGTACAGACGATATCGTTCACAACATGCGTATCCGAATACGGCCTTGCCGCCATCATGCCGGCGGCGACAACGTCGTCCCAGCCTTGAAGCCTTCCATTCAAAACGATGCAGTTATCCCTGAGCTCCGCCCTGACGGCGCCGCCGAAGCTTTTTTGCAGTTTTTTGTTTATTCTGTCGATATTCATTCCCGTACCTTCGTATACACATTGTATAGTTATACAGTATTATACCATACCCCAGAAAATTTGCAAGTCAATGTCGCTGTCATGTTAACGTATTGTTCTTGAAAAGCGCGCCGTTCCATTGTATAGTATATGGGATGCGATCTCAAGCAAGCAAGCGAGGTGTTTATATGAACATCCTGTACCTGATAAATTACGCAGGAAAAGCAGGAACCGAAAAATACGTTCTCAATCTTATGCACATTTTGTCCGGGCACGGCGAGAAATGCCATCTTGCCTACAATGTCCCCGGCCGGCTCTCGGAAACGGTGAGCGCGGAGGGCTTTCCCTGCCTCCGCCTTGAAATGAGCACGGGGAAGGCTCTGCCGGCCGCAAAAAAGCTCGCCGGCTACTGCCGCGAAAACGGGATCGACGTCATCCACGCGCAGTATCCCATGGAAAACGTCATTGCAATACTTTCAAAGCTCTTCTACCGCAGAGTAAAGGTCGTGTACACGGGCCATCTTATCATATATCAGAACCTCAAGTGGAAAATACTGAACCGCATCTTCACGCCCTTTGACCACAGGGTGATCGCCGTGTGCCGTCAGGGCGCGGAAATAATGGCGGCAAACGGCGTGAAAAAAGACCGCATACGCGTTGTGTATAACGGCGTTGAGCCCAACACGGAGCGCGTGTACGACCGGAGCTTCGCGCGGGAGCTCGGCGTTCCGGACGACACCTTCGTGATGTCGATAATGGCGCGCTACTCGGAGGAAAAGGGGCTGCCCTTCCTTCTCGCCTCGCTCGCAAAGCTCCGGCGCAAGACAGAAAAGCCCTTCGTCTGCTTTATCGCCGGCGACGGCGAGGGCTTTGACAGCTTTGCTGTGATGAGCACGAACTCCGGCATGAGCGGCTGCGTCATCCAGCTCGGCTTCCGGCAGGATTCGGACAGGATGCTGAGAGCCTCCGACCTGTATCTGAACTCAAGCTCCAACGAAGCGATGAGCTTTTCGATACTGGAGGCCATGAACGCGGGCGTACCGCTCGTCGTGACCGACGTGGGCGGAAACCGCGACCTGGCCGTTACGAACACGGTCTGCGGCAGGGCTGTCGCCTACGGCGACAGCGACGGATTTTCCGACGCTATGCTCGAGCTCATGGAAAACGACGCGCTGCGTGCGGAATACTCCGCCAACGCGCTCAAAAAGGTCGGCGAGGAGTTCGATCTCCGCAAGCTGGTCATGGACGTTCTTGACGCTTATAAATAATTTTGAAAGGTACTGAGGATCATGATCGACAAAAACGGAAAGCTTTTCGGAAAGATAAATATCATCGACCTGCTGATAATACTCGTTATTGCGGCGGCCGCCGTATTTTTTGCGACGAAGGCCTTCACCCCCGCTCAGGAGACGACGAAGAGCTCCAGCAGCACCGTCAGAGTGCAGTTTTTCAGCAACACCTCGAAGCTCGGAGCCGCCGACGCCATTGAGATCGGCGCGCCCGCCTTTGAGGATACGACCAACGTCTCCTTCGGCAAGGTCGTCTCCGTCGAGCACAGCCCCGCCTATACCTATATGGTAGACGACGGCGGCAATCAGGTCAAGACGGACGTCGCGTATATGGAGGAGGTAATCGTCACCGTCGAGCTTGAGGGCGACCTCACCGAGAAGGGGCTCTACGTCGGCGGCAGGCTCTACGGCGTCGGCGCGACCTTTACCATGCACTTCGGCAAGGCCGCGATCTATTCCTCCGTGTGCGGCGTTTCCGCCGTGGAGTGAGCGCCCATGATATCTTCACGAAGGGAGGTCGGTACGCTTGCAGTACGGCGTCATCCTCGGCACCATCTATAACGTGTGGACGCACAGCGCGTTCTTTGCGATACTCAGCAGGATATGGGCTCCGTTTAGCCGCGCATATGACGATCTTGCGGCGGTAAGGCTCCTGCGAAGGGGCGGCCGCGTCCAGAGGCTCTACGAAAGCTCGCTTTTTGCGCGCATCATCCGCTTTTTGCTCGAGCTTATCAGAAAGCTTATCGGCGCGGTATCGGGTCTTATGGCTCCGGCGTGGGAGCGCAGTCTCATAGTCAGGCTCTGCCGCGGCTCGTTCATCTTAAACTTCGAGTTTCTGCTCGGCGGATTCATCTGCCTGATGTTCATAGCCCCCCACGACTACTGGAACAACGCCTACGCGGTCGCCGCGGCGCTCGGCTTTCTTTTGCTGTATCTCATCCTTGCCGGCTGCGGAAAGCGCAGGCTCCTGTATCCTGACAGGCTCGGCTTCCCCTTCGCGCTTTTTGCGATAGCTCTGGTCCTGAGCCTTCTGTTCACGCATGACCGCTCCGACAGCATAAGGATACTGCTGTTTTTCATAGCGGCTTTTATCTTCACCTACGTCATAGCGGCGGATATAAGCGACGAAAAGCGTCTTGTCAAGCTGCTGGCCTTCATATATGCAGCGGTATTCCTGACCTCTCTTTACGCGATAATACAGCGCAAGCTGGGCCTTGTCTACGTAAACGAGCTGTTTGCCGACCCGCTTATGAACACCGGCATACCGAGCCGTGTCACGTCGACGCTCGACAATCCGAATAACTTTGCGGAATTTCTCGTGCTGCTGATGCCTCTGTGCGCGGCCTTTGCCGGAACGCGGAAAAATCAGCTCGTTGGCGCCGCTCTGCTGGCCGGGCTTGCCTGTCCTGCCGTCGCTCTCGTTATGACCTACTCCCGCTCCGGCTGGATATCCCTCATGCTCGCGGCCTTTGTTTACCTCTGGCTGCGCAACAAGAAGCTGATCCCGCTTTTCATCGCGCTGGCGATACTGGCAGTTCCCTTCCTGCCCTCGACCGTTATAACGAGGCTCACGACCATCGTCACGAGCTTTCTCGGCAGCAGCGGACATGTCGACTCCTCGGCTCAGTACAGATTCCATCTCTGGGAGAGCGTTGGATACATGATCCGCGACTACGGCGTGTGCGGCATAGGGCTCGGCCCGGCCTCGTTTGCGTCGCTGTATAACAGATACGCCATCGTCAGCGGCGCCGTGCATACGCAGTCGCAGTATCTCGAGCTCATACTCGAGGCCGGCATACTCGGCTTTGTATCGTTTATGTGGCTCGCCCTGCGCTGCATAAAGGACTGCGTCATAGCGCGCAGGAGCGCCGGCGGTCTTACCGGGGCGGTTCTCACAGCCTGCGCGGCCTCGTTTATCGGCATCTCCTTTTCAGGCCTCGTCGAGTATATATGGTTCTATCCGAGGGTGCTGTTTGCAAACTTCATCCTGCTCGGCATCGCCTTTGCGGCAATATTCATGACGCGCTCCGAAGGCGGCGCGCAGACCTTATAAAAAAATCCCCGACCGGCGGTCGGGGATTTTTTTGACTTTATATCGGTTTATCTTACTTCGTGCCGAAGATACGGTCACCGGCGTCGCCGAGGCCGGGTACGATGTAGCCGTGCTCGTTGAGGTGATCGTCGAGAGCGGCGACGTAGATATCGACGTCGGGGTGCTCCCTCTGCATGCGCTCAACGCCCTCGGGAGCGCCGATGATGCACATGAGCTTTATATGCTTTACGCCGTCGTCCTTGAGGAACTTGATGGCCGCCGTGGCCGAGCCGCCGGTCGCGAGCATGGGGTCGACGACGATAACGTCTCTCTCCCCGATGTCGGGCGGCATCTTGAAGTAGTACTTAACAGGCTCGAGGGTCTCAGGATCGCGGAACAGGCCGATGTGACCGACCTTGACGTTGGGCATCATGCTGACCATGCCGTCGACCATGCCGAGGCCTGCGCGCAGGATGGGGACGATCGCGAGCTTCTTGCCTGCGATACGCTTTACCGTCGCCTTTGCCACGGGAGTTTCGACCTCGACCTCCTCGAGGGGAAGGTCTCTCGTCGCTTCATAGCACATGAGCATCGCTATCTCGGAGACGAGCTCTCTGAACTCCTTGACTGAGGTTCCCTTGTCTCTGAGGATCGACAGCTTGTGCTGGATGAGGGGGTGGTCAAATACGCATACCTTGCTCATTATAATTCTCCTTTATATTAGTCCGCTCCTGATGGAGCCTATTTATATACACCGGCAAAAACCGGTTTCTATATTACTTCATTCTCTCCTGGCGCTCGCGCTCGGCCTGGCTCAGGCGCAGATAGACAGGCAGAAGCTCGTCGGCCGTGCCGGGCGTCTTGTCCAGAGCGGCCATGCCCACGCCCCAGGCGCTCTGATACAGGAGAGGCTGCGGGGCGATGCGGCAGCCGATGCCGGCGCTGAGCATATATCTGTATGTCAGCTCCGCTCCGTCGCCGACGAGAAAGGCGTTTTTGCCGCGCAGCTCCTTCGCGAGCTCCTCAAGGGCTATCGCCCTGTCCCCGCACAGGCGCTGCGGCTTTTCGTCCCTTATCTCAAACAGCGCGTTATATACCTGGCTGCGGCGCGCGTCCATCACGGGGCAGACGATGCCGCCTGCGGACACGCCGTGCCAGGCCATGGCCTCAAGCGTGGAAACGCCGACGCACATCTTATCTGCCGCCCACGCAAGACCCTTGACGGTGGAAACACCTATCCTGATCCCGGTAAAGGAACCCGGTCCGTGAGCAACGGCGATAAGCTGAACGCCGGCGATCGTATTTTCAGTATTCTTGAGCATATCGTCAAGCATCGGCAGGAGCGTGCGGCTGTGAGTGAGTCCGCTGCACTGGCTGTACTGCGCGATGAGCTTTTCGTCCTCCATGAGCGCGACTGACGCGGCCTTTGCGGAGGATTCAAGTGCAAGTATCAGCATTTCGCATTTCCCTCCTCAATGGTGATCTTTCTTTCGCTGTCGCCGAGCTTTTCTATGCGCAGGACGATCTCGTCGCCGAAGAACGCGTCCTCGACCTTCTCGCTCCATTCAACGGCGCACACTGCGCCGCGGCGGAGGTAGTCCTCCCAGCCGATATCGAACAGCTCGTCCGCGCTTTCAAGACGGTACATGTCAAAATGGATGAGCTCGCGCTTTCCTATATACTCGTTGACGATGGTGAACGTAGGGCTGGAGACGCGGCAGCTCAGGCCCATGCCGCGCGCCATTCCGCGCACGAAGGCCGTTTTGCCCGCGCCGAGGTCGCCGTACATGGCGATGACCGTACCGTCGGGGAGCTCTCTTGCAAAGCGCTCGCCGATGCTCTCGGTCTCCGCCTCGCTGCGGCTTATGAACGTCTGCACTGAGCTCACCTCATTTTTAAACTTTTTCTGAATTTGAATTATACCACAAGATACCTCATTGCGTAAAGGGCAATAATATGCTAAAATGTAGCCTGTCCGATTGTGATAATTTGTGAAATCGAGCATTTTTGAAGGGCGGCGGCGGCAATTAAAATAGATTCCCGAAAAATCAAAGACTTTTTCCGGCGAGCGGATATTTTCCTTCTCGTCGTCTGCACCGTGTGCACGGTCTTCGGCATAATCATGATCTACAGCATGACGCAGTCCTACGGCTGGACGAAATACGTTTTTGTGCAGACCTTTTCGATGGTTCTCGGCATCGTCGCGTTCGTCGCGTTCACGGTCATAGACCCCGATCTCATAGCCGACAAGTGGGTGTATCTTACGATATTCAACGTGCTGTTTATCGTCGGTCTTCTCTTCTTCGGAACAGAGGTCAACGGCTCTCGCGCATGGTACCGCTTTGCAGGCATCGGCGTTCAGCCCTCGGAGATCGTAAAGGTCATATTCATCGTCCTTTTGGCACGGCAGATGGCTACCTGCAAGGAGCAGCGGACGCTCAACCACTTTTCCTCTATCATAAAGCTCGGCATACACTGGGCGCTGTATTTCGGTCTTATCGTCGTTATCCCGAACGACCTCGGCAGCGCGCTGATATTCATGGCGATATTCGTCGTCATGCTCATCTGCGCGGGCATCGCCTGGTACTGGATGGCGGCGGCCGCGGCTGTCGTTGCGGCGATGGTGCCCCTGTTCTGGAATTTCCTTCTCAAGGACTATCAGAAGCAGCGCATCCTCGCTCCGTACATCCCCGACGTCGTCGACCCCACCGGTCAGGGCATAACCTGGCAGACCAACCACTGCAAGGACGCGCTGGCCTCGGGCCGCTGGACGGGAGTGGGCTTCGGTCAGGGCAGCTTTTCGCAGAGCAGCTACAACGCGCGGCACACCGACTGCGTCTTTGCCTCCATCGGCGAGGAGCTCGGCATGGTGGCCTGTCTTGCGATCATCATACTTCTTACAATAATAATCCTCCGCTGCTGCGTCATCGGCCTGCGCTCGGGCAGTCCCTTCGGTATGCTCATATGCTTCGGCGTTGCGGCGTCGCTGGCATTTCAGGCCTTCGTCAACATCGGCATGTGCATAGGCATAACCCCCGTCGTCGGCATAACGCTGCCGTTTTTCAGCTACGGCGGCTCGTCGATCGTTGCGATGTACGCCTGCATCGGCCTTGTCTCGGGCGTTAAATACCGGCCGAAGCCGCGTCAGAACTTCCTGCAATATCAATAAGCAAAAGCCTCCCGAACATTAGGCCGGCTGAGACAAGAAAACACACGCCCGAAAGGGCACAGCAGGCGCGAATGCCGTCGTTGCGGCGGCTTTCCATACACAAAGTATGCCTGCGCCGCCGCGCCTCGGCCTCGCACCCGCTGAGCCTTTTCGGGTGCACGCAGTTTTGAGCGAGGGATTTTTCGTTCAGACAAAATAACAAAATCCCGGCAATACTTTGTGTATTACCGGGATTTTTTATGCCGTATGGGCGGAAAAGAGCCGCTCAAAACCGTGTGTTTCCTTATCTCAGCCGGCCTTTCGGGAGGCTTTTGCTTTTATTCTGCCGCCGCAGCTCGTTTAGCGTCTCCGGCTCGCGGGAGTAGCTTACTCCGTTATCTCCACTGCTTTTGTCAACAGCGCTTCCTCTGTCGGCGGTCCGTCCTGCTCTATCATCCAGTTGAGCATCGTTTCCTGCTGCTCTTCTGTTTCCAGCATGAACATTATCGCCAGTGCCGCGCCTTGCGTTATTCCGCAACATCTCAGCCCATCTATCAAAGTCTCTTGTAGTTTCGATACTGCCATTTTTAAGCGCCTCCACTGTTTTATCCGCTAAAGCTTTGTCCTTTGCAGGGTCAATTTTTCTCGTTACAGTAAAACTGGCCTCGTCATAGTTGTTGATAACGAACAAATTATCATTAGCAAAAATATAATCCATACTCGGCATTGTGTCAAATTTATTGCCGTATTTGAGCATACGCCGGTCTTGTATCTGCGCCCACGCCTGCTTACTGACCTTTACATTTTTGCGCAGCTGCTCCCTCGAGAATTTTTCGGCAGTCTTCGCGGGAATATTTCTTGACATCTTTGCCGCTATCGGTTACACTCGGTTCAGAAGAAGCTTCCCTGCCCAGAGCGCCGCTTTTTGCGGAAGAGCCGTTAAGCGCTTTTCGCGCAGTGGGGAAGCTTCTTTCTTCCATTTCGACGATATTGCAGACAAGCTTGTCATCCGAAGCTTTCGCTATATCAAGGATGAGATCACTTTTTCGCCACTTGAAAAAAGCGGACGCCGTGCTATAATGAAGTAAAAACATCATTTAGGGGTGGATATTATGAAAAAGCTTTCAAAGCACGGCGGCAGCACGGTCGTCGTTGTCGAGGCGCAGAACGATGACATGAGCCCGCTGGAGCTTCTGCAGTCCGGCAAGCTCAGCAAGCGCAGCGTCATGCGCCTTATGCGCAGGGTGGATATCAAAAAGCTCGGCCTTGCCGCGGGCGGCGCGGCGGTCGTGCTGTCGGCCGTCAGCCTCACGGGGCGCTATACCTTCTACAAGGGCATAGTTTCCGGCGAGCTCAGACGTCAGCTCACGCCGGTGAACAAAAAGCTCGACGAGCTCAAGACCCAGAACGCGGAGCTCAGGGCCGAGATAGAGCGTCTCCAGGCTCAGCAGACCGATAGCGAGAAAGCGCAGGACTGAAAAGCGCGATATGTCAAAAGCCCGGTAATACGCAAGGTATTACCGGGCTTTTGCTATTTCTTTTCGTTCATTTGGCGTGCCGAAGGGGCCCGTCAGGCGCGGACGTTATTGCGCATGACCTTGACCTTGTCATACTCTCCGTTAAAGTAGTACAGGGCGTTATCCATGCTGTACTTGGCAACGAGGTAGTCGGAGGTCTCGGAATAGTAGCCGCTGTGGGGCGTGAGCAGAACATTCTCGCGGCCGAGAAGCTTGCAGTTTGTAAGATCGGGGTTTTCCGACTCGAGCATGTCGAGAGCCGCGCCGCGGATAAGGTCGTTATCGAGCGCCCATACGAGAGCATCGTCGCTGACCAGAGCGCCGCGTCCCTCGTTTACGATGATGGGGCGTTTTTTCATCTTTGCAAACGCTTCCCTGTCGAACATGTGGAAGTTCTCGTCTGTCAGGTTCATGTGGATGGAGATGACGTCGGACTCGGCAAGCAGAGTGTCGAAGTCGACGAGCTTAACGCCCAGCTTCTCCGCGATCTCGGGCGGCAGGAACGGGTCGTATGCAATAACGGGCATGCCGAAGCCCTGGGCCTTGCGGGCGACGGACTGGCCGATACGGCCGAGGCCGGCGATACCCATGACCTGTCCCTCGATGCGCTTGAGGTGCATGTCCTTTGCGACGAGATAATCCCATACGTGATCCTGCTGGACGCTGCGGTCATACAGGCGGATGGCGCGCTGGAGATTGAGCATGAGCGCCATTGCGTTCTCCGCCGTCTCCTGGGTGCAGTAGTCGAGGATCGAGCAGACGCCGATGCCCTTCTCCTCAGCGTATTTGAGGTCAACTTCGTTGTAGCCGGTGGACTGGAAGGAGATGATCCTGCACTTTTCGAGCGCGTCGATCTCCTTTTTGCCGAAATAAACATAGCCGTTTATGATGATGTCGGCGTCCTTTATCTCTTCATAGAACGCGCTGTTGTCGTCGCTGTGCTCGTCGTATACTGCGATCTTGAGCTCCGCGCCCTCGGGGCAGCAGGACTGCTCGACGCCGATGTATCTGTCCTTTGTGTAAGGAACTTCGGCAAGAACTATTTTCATATCGTTGGTCTCCTTTTCAGATTATTTCGTTATTCTCGCGGAGCGCCGCTATCTCCTCCGGGGAGTAGCCGAGCTCGGCAAACACGGCGTCTGTATCCTCGCCTATGCGGCCGGTGGGAGTGTATTCGCGCATGCCGTATTCGGAAAACTTGACGGGCGGGCATGGCATCATGACGGTCAGCCCGTCCTTGAACTCCACCGGCATGACGAACTCGTTGTCGATCGCCTGCTGGTCGCGGTACACGTCGCGGATGCTGCGCATCAGCTCGCAGGAAACGTTGTTTTCCTCGAGTATCCTGAGCCACTCGGCGCTGTCCTTTGTCGCTATGACCTCGTTCATCGCGCGCACGACGTCGACAGCGGCGTCTGCCTTCGCGAGGTTTTCAAGCGTATGGTACTTCTCGTCCCCGAGCATCCAGTCCAGCCCGAAGATCTTTGCGATCTTGGCCATATCGGCCTTGTACTCGTTATCGCAGACGGCGATATACCTGCCGTCGGCGCACTTGTAGAAATGGTAAAACGGATCGGCAGGCCGCAGGGGGTCGTTTACGTGCTCGCCGCCGAAGGGCGGCTGATGGGAGACGACTCCTATCGCGTTGCACCATATGCCGCTGGCCTCGAGCGAGACGCTCACGAGCGTGCCCTCGCCGTTGCGCTCGCGGCCGAGAAGCGCCGTGAGCAGGCCGGAGAAGAACACCGAGCTCGTCGCCATATCGCCGAAGGCGTAGGTCGGGGTGAACGGGAACGCGCCGGGCTCCTGCCAGTCGGCAAGCGGTCCGTTTCTGAGCCAGAACGCGGTCATATCGAAGCCGGGCTTGGAGCTGTCCCTGCCCTTGAGGCCGAAGCCGGAGAAGTGGCCGTAGATCAGACCGGGGAATTTCTCGTGCAGAAGCTCCCAGCCGAGACCGAGGCGCACAAGGGACGGCATACGGACGTTTGTAAGGAATATATCCGCCTCCGAGAGCAGCTTATACATCGCTTCAAGTCCGCCCTCGCTCTTGAGGTTTATCGACACGAGGCGCTTGCCGCTGTTCTGTATCGTGAAAAGCGGGTTTTTATAATCCTCGCAGACGGTCATCTCGAACTCGCCGCAGCGGCGGTGGTTATCGCCGCCGAGTCCCTCGACCTTTATGACCTCGGCGCCGTAGGCGCAGAGCATCCTGCCGGCCGTCGGAGCCGCGACCACGGTCGCCAGCTCAACCACCTTGATCCCCTCAAGGGGCAGCTTTTTTGTGTTGCTCATGCGTTTATCTCCTGTTTCGTTTTATGCTCAGGCCCTGGGGTCCTGAACGAGCTTGAACACCTTTTCGGGCTGGCCGTTGATGTAATAGACCGCGTTTTCGGTGGATATACGCTCGCATGCCTCGATGGAATCGTCGGAGTAGAAGGCGCTGTGCGGGGTGACGATGCAGTCCTCTCTGTCGATAAACGGGCACTTCTCGAGGTCGGGGCTCTCGCTCACGAGAACGTCAAGGCCGACGGCGAGTATCTTGCCGGAGTCGAGGGCCTCGAGCATCGCGTCCTCGTCGGCCTCGCCGCCGCGGGACACGTTCAGGAAGATGGGCTTCTTCTCGGCCATCATCGCAAACTTCTCCGCGTCGAAATAATTGATGTTGGTATCGTTGAGATTCATATGACTGGACACGACGTCGGAGTTTTTCAGCAGGTATTCGATGCTGACCTTCTCCGCGCCGACCTTTTCAAAGTCGCTGTCGGGAATGAAGGGGTCTGTCGCGATAACGCGCATGCCGAATGCCTGAGCGCGGGTCGCGACCGCCTTGCCTATCTTGCCGAGACCGACTATGCCGAGGGTCTGGCCGTAAACGCCCTTGATGCCGAGCGTTTCAAGGCTCGCCGTTTCCCACACCTTTTCCTTGTTTACGCGGCGCTGGAGATAAGGAAGTCTCTTGCGCAGCGCGAGCATGAGCATGATGGTGTGGTCCGCGACCTCCTTTGTGCAGTACTCGCCGATGGCGGATACGGCAATGCCCTTGCTCTTTGCATACTCGTGCGCGACAAAGTTCCAGCCGGTGGCCTGGACGGAAATGATCTTGCAGTTTTTCATATGGTCGATCGCGACCTCGTCGATAGGCGCAAAGCCGGTTATGACGGCGTCGCAGTCGGAAAGGTCCCTGTAGTACTGCTCGAGATCGTTTTCATCGTACACGGCGAAGCCGACCTCGGTGCCCTCGGGCATATAGGACAGCTCGGTGTCGATGTTTCTGTTTCTTGTTTCGGGAAATTCGGCAAAGACTATTTTCATGGCTTTCTCCTTTTTATAAATTTTTTATCGGCGCTCCGCGAAAAACAGCTCCGACTTTTCGATCTCCTCCGAGGTCTGCTTATGCGTAAGGCATATCAGCACATACAGCAGCGCGGAAATGCCGAAGGCGGGCCAGATGGCATCGATCTCAAATATGGGCAGGCTGCTGAGCTTGCCGCCGATATACCACACTATTGAGACCACGGTCGCCGACAGCATGGAGACAAACGAGCCCGAAGCGCAGGATCTTTTCCAGAAAAACGCGCAGACGCAGGGCAGGAACAGTCCGGCGGAGTTTATGGTGAAGGTTATCAGCAGCAGGTTCATTATATCCTGATTGAACCAGCCGAACAGCGCGCCGGCAATGCCGACCAGCACGGAGCACAGAAAGCCTATTCTCATAAGCTTCTTTTCGCTCGCTTCCTTGTTTATATACTTCTGATAGATATCCTTGGTGAGGCTCGCGGAGGCCGTGAGCACGGAGATATCCGCCGTGGACATTATGGCGCACAGTATACCCACGAGCACAAGGCCCTTCAGGCCGTGCGGCAGCACATCCACTATGAGCATCGCAAGGACATTGTTTGCCGACTCAAGCTCCGGCATGAGCAGCTTGCCGGCCATGCCGAGGAATGTGCTCGCTCCGGCTATGACCAGGACCGCGGCCGCGGCGTATATCGTTCCGAGGCGCGCGCTTTTCATATCCTTCGCGGCGATGCATCTCGTGTAGCTGTCCATGCTCGTGAAAAACGACAGCACGGTCGACAGCGCAAGGGCGATTATCGTTCCCCAGCCCCATGAGCCGAGGTCAAAATACCCTGCCGGCAGGGAGCTGAAGCTGAGCCCCTCGCTCCGGATGATGGAGTTTACGACCGGCACGCCGATGACCACGACGCCGAGGATGAGTATGAGCATCTGCACTATATCGGTATAGGTCACGGCGAGCAGTCCTCCTGTCGAGACATAGAAGACTATGACCGCCGCCGCGATCAGGTAGCATATGCGCAGATCCCAGCCCGTCAGAACGTTCAGTATGGCTCCGCCGGCCACGAACTGTGCGGCAGTATATCCGATCATTGCAAGTATCGTCGTAATGCTGCACATTATGCCGGTCTTTCTGTCATAGCGGCTGCTTATAAGCTCCGGGAGCGTGATGTTGTTTATCTTTGAGCTTATACGCTTTATGGGGGCGGACATGGTGAATGCAAAGATCATGCATCCGCCGGCTATGGCCGCGACGTACCATACTCCCGTTATGCCGAGAGAGTATGCGTTGGACGAGGTCCCGATAACGGAGGAGCCGCCTATCCAGCCGGCCATCCACAGAGCGCCTATCTTCAGCGCCCCCATGGACCTTCCTCCGACATAATAATCGTCAACATTCTTCTGTTTCCTGCTCGAATACACACCAAGGAAGATCATAGCCGCGAAATACGCCAGAATTATTGCTATATCAAAGCTATTCATTGTATCCACTCTCTTTTATTCGTGCAATTTTGCAGGTTTTGCTCAAGCTCTCCCGTATGATCATACAGGAGAGCTTTATTTTGTCAAAGTGCGGCTCCGGCCTTGAGACATTCGGAGTTTTTGGGGTTGAACTTGCCCTTCTTGGCGAAGTAGGCCGTTACCTGCTCGTCAAGCTCGTCAACATCAAATATGCCGGTGTGGGCCGCGATGGCACCGAGCAGGACGAGGTTCGCGCCTCTGGGGTTCTCGTGCTCGAGCGCGATCTCGGACATGGGTACGGAAACGACCTTTATATCGTCTCTGTACTTTCTTCCGGCGTCGATGAGCGAGGCGTTCACGAAGAGATAGCCGCCCGGCTTGATGGACGCTTCAAACTTATCGACAGCGGGAGCGTTGAGAGCACACACGATGTCCGGGTGCTTCGCAACGGGGCTGGCGATGGCCTTTTCGCTGATCTTGATGGTGCAGTTGGCGGTGCCGCCGCGCATTTCGGAGCCGTAGGAGGGATACCAGGTGATCTCCTTGCCAAGACGCATCGCTGCGTGAGCTATTATAAGTCCGGTCGTGAGGACGCCCTGTCCTCCGAATCCGGCACAGACCATTTCAGTCATTGTTTTGCGCCTCCTTCTTATCTACGAATACTCCGAGGGGGAAATACTTCGTCATTTCATTGTGAACAAATTCCTTGGTCTTGACCGGCGAAAGATTGAGGTTCGTCGGGCAGGGGCTGAGCAGCTCGACCATGCTGAAGCCGTCGCCGTTGAGCTGGTGCTCAAAGGCCTTTTTGATGAGCTTCTTTGCATTGATCATTCCGGCAGAGCCGACGAGCTCGCCGCGCGCGGCGAAGGCTACGTCCATGGTCTTTACCAGCTCAAGGCCGCTCATGGTGCCGTAGCGGCTGGGATCCTTGCCCTTGGGAGAGGTAGCGGTCTTTTCGCCGGGCAGGGTCGTCGGGGCCATCTGGCCGCCGGTCATGCCGAAGACGCTGTTGTTTATGACGATAACGCAGATATTGTCGTTTCTGAGCGCTGCGTGTATGGTCTCGGCCATGCCGATTGAATATGCCGCGCCGTCGCCCAGGTAGGCGAACACCGCACAGTCGGGACGGATATGCTTTGCTCCGACCGCCGTGGGCAGATCGCGGCCGTGGGCGGACATGATGGTATCGAAGTTCCAGTAATCGATATGGAACGAGCAGCAGGCGACGTCGACGACGCCTATGGTCTTTTCAACTATGCCGAGCTCCTCGGCGACCTCGCCTATAAGTCTGCTGGCCAGGCCGTGGCCGCAGCCGGGGCAGAAATTGGCGGAAGAAAAAATGCAGTCAGGTGCTTTGAGTTTCATTTATTTGCCCTCCTTTTCAAGAATCTGCCTGGCTTTTGCCACGATATCGTCGCTCTCGGGGAGGCCAAAGTAGGTTCCGCAGAATTCCACAGGCACGCGCTGGTTTACGGCGAGCCTGACGTCGTCGACCATCTGGCCGAGGATGTTTATCTCGACCGTCATGAAGGTCTTCGCGTTCGGGCAGGCGTCGAACGCCTTTACCGGGAACGGCCACAGGGTTATCGGGCGGATAAGACCGAGCTTCAGTCCCTGCTCGCGGGCCATGTCGACGGCTTCCTTTGCGATGCGGGAGCTTATGCCGTATGCTACGAGGACAAGGTCTGCGTCCTCGGTGCAGTAGCTCTCCCAGCGCTGCTCGTTTTCCTCGATATCGGCGTACTTCTTCGAGAGATACTCGACATAATCGGGCATCGTATAGTAGGTGTTCTGGACCTTGCGGGGCGCGTCGCCGCGGCGGCAGCCGCGCAGCGCCCAGTCGTAGGTATTTATATCATGCTCGTGCATCTCGGGCAGCTCGACGCCCTCGACCATCTGGCCGATGGCCGCGTCGGACGCGACGAGCACGGGATGACGGTACTTCTCTGCGAGGTCGAAGGCGACGGGCATCATGTCGCAGTTTTCCTGGACGCTTGCCGGGGCGAGGACGATCGTGCGGTAGTCGCCGTGGCCGCCGCCGCGGGTGAGCTGCCAGTAGTCGCCCTGAGACTGGGCGATATCGCCGAGGCCCGTGCCGATACGCATAACGTCGATTATGACTGCCGGAAGATCGGCCGCGACGAGGTAGGATATGCCCTCCTGCTTGAGTGAGAAGCCGGGGCCGGCGGAGCTTGTGAGCGCTCTTGCGCCGGCCGCCGCCGCGCCGAGGAGCATGTTTATACCGGCCAGCTCGGACTCCGTCTGCACGAAGGTGCCGCCGACCTCGTCCATACGCCAGGACAGATACTCGAGTATCTCGGTCTGGGGAGTGATGGGATAGCCGCTGTAGAAGCGGCAGCCTGCGCGTATCGCGGCTTCGGCAAGGGCCTCGTTGCCCTTCATAAGTTCTTTAGACATTGTTTGCACCTTCCTTAAACGAGAATTTCAAAGACCCTGTCCGGGCATACCCTGTAGCACGAGCCGCATGCAACGCACAGGGCGTCGTCGACCTGAACGGTGTCATAGCCCTTGTCGCTTATGTTGCCGGTGAAGGAAATGGCCTTTTTGGGGCACTCTGCGACGCAGTAGCCGCAGCCCTTGCAATTTTTGATGTTGAGTTTAACCTTAGCCATAGTTGCTCCTTTTATTTACACAAAAATGAATTGCCTTTTTCAGACCTCGGCAGCCTTTGCACTGCGCGCGGAGACCTTTTTGGCCTGAATGATGGCCCACACGGCGGCTATCACGCCGAGCGCGGCGGTCGCGACGCCGTACATGAGTATCTTTCTGTAGCCGAGATCGCCGCCGACGTCTATCCATTTGCCGAACATCGTGTGAACGAACATATCGGGGATGTATCCGACAAAGGTCGCAATGGCGACAGCGGTCGCCGAGATGTGAGTGGGGATGCCCATCTCAGGCTGGATGGAGAAATACGTGCCCTTGCACAGGAACATGGAGATGCCGACGAGCAGAAGCAGAACGACGAGAAGTCCCGAGCTCGTGCCGGCGGGCAGAACGAGGAACACGCCGACCGTCGCAAGGCAGGCGAGCTGTCCGAGAAGCTGCTCCTTGGAGACGGACTTGAAGCCCTTGTCCGCGATATAGCCGCCGAGCGGTCCGCCGATCAGGCGGCAGCCGTAGGTGCGGATGGTGCCGATCGAGGCAGCGAGCGCCGCGGACATGCCGAGAACGCTGGTGCTGTACGGGGTGAGATAGCTCGCGACAGCCGAGATGGTGACGTAGCACCACACGAGGATCGCCATGATCCAGACGCCGGGGATCTTGAATGCGGAGACGTAGTCCTTGACGGTGATCTTTCTTGCCTTCTCCTCCTCGGAAGCGCCGTAGGCCGCGTCCTTGGGCATAAGGATCGCGACGAGGATGCCAGAGACGATGGACAGGCCGCCCATGAATGCCAGCGCGCTTCTGAAGCCGGTGACGAGGTCGCTGCCGCCGACGACGGTCATGACGCCGATCATGATGAAGCTCAGCAGCAGGGATGCGACGCCGTTGAGCGCCTCAAAAATGCCGTAAACACGGCCCTGCTCCTCGTCGCTGCCGGTCATTCTGATGCCCTTCATGATGGCAGGCCAGAACGCGAAGCCGCCGGTCAGGCCCATGAGCAGCCAGATAATGACCGCCATTGTATAGCTCTTGTAGGTGAACATGAACAGGAAGCTCAGCGCGGCCTGTCCGAAGATGGATATCAGCAGAACGGGCTTGGGGTTGAACTTATCGCCAATCCAGCCGCCCGGCAGATAGGAGGCAGTGCAGCAGATGCAGTAGTAGGTCATCAGGGAGCCGAGCTGCTCGTTTGTGCAGCCCATCGCGGCGATCATCTGATCGTAGAAGCTCGATTTCATGTAGGGCATGACATACATGAAGCCGTAGGCGATTCCGAGTGCAAAGAGCAGAAGGAATCTTTTCGTGTTCTTTTTCATGAATTTTCTCCTTTAATCTCTTGTCTTTGTTTATTATCTTCGGTCGGCAAAAGCGCACACGGTTTTCCGGCAGCGCTCGGCTGCGGAGGATCAGACAGCAAAAAAATGATATGACACGAGGTTTGAAAAGAGATGTTTTTGCGGCGGGGTACATTCGCCGCGGTGTTGTCCGTATACGCTTTTGCCGGCCGAAGATGGGCTTCAATGCTTTGCTTTTACTTTTTCCCGCCTCCCCTTGTCATGCAATTTTACAGAACAGCGTTCTGTTATATAGAACAAATTGTCGGAGCTCTTGGCTCCGTTTTTTAGAACGCCGTTCTGTTATGCAGAAAAATTCTTGAGGCGCCGGGCGCGCCTCTCTGTTTTTCGAGCAGCGATTCTGAATTAAAGAACGCTGTTCTGAATCTTGATTAAAAAAATTAATAGCTTTATTAAAAAATAGCACATACTGCGCCTCACTTCAATTGTGAGACAAGACAAAATACGGATGGAGTTTTTGGTGAAAATCACAATATGTCCTGTATTTCTCGGACATGCTTTGTTAATTTTTCCGCAAAGGCGGGTATTTTCGTCTCCGCAAATCTGGCCGTGGGGCCGCTGACGCTCATCGCGCCGAGCACCGAGCCGTCGTGGTCGAGGATAGGCACGGCGACGCAGCGAAGGCCGATGGCGTACTCCTCGTCGTCGACGGCATAGCCGCGCAGACGTATGCCCGCAAGCTCTTCGCGCATTTTTTCAGCGTCGGTAATGGTATTCTCCGTCTTTCCGGTGAGCGGCGACGCGAGATACTCCTCTATAAACTCCTCCGGCATGCGCGAGAGCATCGCCTTGCCCGAGCCCGTGCAGTTGAGGCTGTCATAGCTGTTGCGCAGCACGGCGGAAACATAGGGGCGCGTGCCGATAGGCACCGCAGTGTCCATATAATACAGCTGATAGCCGATGGGAACGGTCAGGTGCGCGATCTCCCCCACCTCGTTTGCCACCTTATGCAGATACGGCGCGGCTATGTTTCTGAAGCTGTATCTGTCGCTGGCCATTCTCCCGAGCTTTATGAGCTTTCTGCCGGCGTAGAACTTGCTTGATTCCTCGCTTTTATCGAGATAGCCCATGGCCGTGAGCGTCGTGAGTATGTCATAGACGTTGCTCTTGTAAAGGCCGAGCTTTTCGCTTATCTCGGTTATGCTCAGCGGCTGCTTTTCGGCAAAGCAGTCAAGCACCGTCATGGCCTTCTGAAGGCTTTTGATCTTGATCTCGCATTTATCAGATGCCAATTTCTTTTCCTCCCTTCTCTTTCATTCGTTTATTTTGATCTCTTATGACTGCAAGTCCATTCTAAACGAAAATATGAAAATGTCAACCTCGCAGCTCGCGCTGTTTTGCGTCCAATGCGTAAAAAACTGCGGGCAGGAGCCTCCCGCCCGCAGTTTTTATGCATTTGATTAAGCATAAGGGGAGCCGGGCCGCTGCCGGTTTTGACAGGATGATTTTCGGTTTTCTCGATGCAGATGGGCTGACGCCCATCAAAGAGAAAAAGGCGAAAAGCGCCGAAAAGGGCGGCTGCGGCGGAAGCTGCCACTGATAAGCAAACAGGCACAGCAAAGCGCAGAG
>CAVFTR010000003.1:0-166982 GCA_963625685.1 bacterium | reverse complement strand
TTTCCGGTGCTTATTTAGCATAAGCTGTTCTTACATTATCTGATTTTCAAGGTACACTACACTCGCCCGCTACGCGGTGAGCTTTTATATATTAGCAAATTCGGGGCGACTTGTCAAGAACTTTTTTCAAAGCTTTTGAAGTTTTTTGTTTCGCTCTTTTCGGTCATTTCCCGAAGTGCTTAGTTAGAATAGCACCGCAAACGGCAAATGTCAAGGTGTTTTTGCAACATTTTCGCATCTTTTTTTAATTGTTTTGAAAGCACTAAATCTTGTGTTTTTCCGCTTCGGTTGGCTCAACATTTGCACCGATAAATACAGCTGCCGGAGCATTGCCACGGCAGCTGTTGTACATTATGACGATCAGGCTATTGTATTCTCCAAAATGCCGATCCCGTCTATCTCGCAGCGGACAACGTCGCCGGACTTGAGATATTTTTGAACCGAAGGGTCCATTCCGAGGGCGACGCCGCTGGGCGTTCCCGTAGCGATGACCGTGCCGGCCTTGAGCGTCATACCCGCGGACAGTTCCTCGATTATATACGGTATGTCGAAGATCATCATGCGCGTATTGCTGTCCTGACGCTTTTCGCCGTTTACGTAGCAGCGTATGCCGAGCTCCGGCATCGCGCCGACCGTATCGGCTGACAGGATGCAGGGGCCCATGGGCGTAAAGTCATCGAGGCTCTTGCCGAAATACCACTGCTTGTGCCGGGTCTGGAGATTTCGTGCCGACACGTCGTTTATTATCGTATAACCGAATATATACTCTCCGGCATCGGCAGCCTTGACGTTTTTTGCGTCGCGGCCGATGATCACGCCGAGCTCGGCCTCGTAGTCGAGGCTGTCGCAGATATCAAAATGTCCGTCGATCCTGCCGCCGGGTGCGACGGCGCGCTGAAGGCGCTTTGCAAAATAAACGGCGTCGCCGCGCTGCACATCAAAGGCCTTGTCGGCGCGGGTCGCCTCCTCCACGTGGTCGCGGTAGTTAAGGCCCAGGCAGATGACGTCCTGCCGGGGCTCCGGGATGGGCGCCTCGAGCTTCACGTCGCCGAGAGCTGTGCTCTTTGCGTCTGCCGGCACAACGGGGAGCCTGCCGTCGAGCGCGCGTATGAGCTCCGTCATGCAGACGTCTCCGAGGCCGAGCTCGGAGGCCGGTATGACCGCGCTCCCGTCGGCAGTCAGAACGCCTGCGTATTCCCTGCCTTCATACGAATATGTAACGAATTTCATATCAGATAGCCTCCAGAATAGAAGATATTATCTCTCCGGCAAAGGGCACGGGCTCTTTTTTCCCGAAGTAGGCGTTTCGCGCGCCGAGGAAGGCCAAAACAGCAAGCAGCATCGTGTTCAGCTTCTTGACCGGCTTTCCGATATAGGGCACGGCGCCGAGCGCGGAGTTGAGCATGTGCAGGGCAAGGAGCATGGCCGACTGCTTTGCGTGATAGCGCACGAGCTCCGAGCCGCTGTTTTTAATGAGAGAGTACAGGAACACCGGGCCTATATACCCTGCGGCCGCGAGGTCGCGCTCCCTGAATTCGGCGGGGATGGCGTCATTTTCCGTCATTTCGGGGCTTGCCGCGTCAAAGGCCTCCTGCATATATTTGAGTATCGGGTTATCCAAAAAGCCGTCGCCCTCGTCCGGCTTCCAGCCGCAGGAGAGGCACACCTTTCCTCCGTCGGGGATATACGTCCCGCATCTTGGACATTTGTTCATCGCTTTCACCTTTCTATGTACGGCGTCACGGCGCCGATTTCCTATATTTTATTATTAACTCAATTTTAAGTCAAGCGCAAAATATATGATTGCCTATGGTGAGCATCTGCGGGCGCGACCATATCCATTTGCTCGTTGCGGTCGCGGGATTGAAATAGTATATCGCCCCGCCCGTCGGGTCTGAGCCCGCCAGAGCCTCGCGTGCGGCGCGGTAGGCGCTGTCGGCGATGGGCTGGTCAAACTGCCCGTCGTCGATGCAGGAGAACGCTCCGCTCTGATATATGACGCCGGATAATGAGCTCGGGAACGAGGGGTGGTCGATGCGGTTGAGGACCACTGCTCCTACGGCGACCTGCCCGATATACGGCTCGCCGCGAGCCTCGGCGGATATCAGCCGTGCAAGCAGGTACACATCGCCGGACGCCGCCGGGGACGTGTCCGGCTGCTCGTAAATGCCCAGGGCGGCGAGGGTCTTATCCCCCGCCTGGCCGTCGGCGGCAAGGCCGTTCGTGCGCTGAAAGTATTTTACCGCGCGCTCGGTCCGGCTGCCGTAGACGCCGTCCACGCTGCCGCTGTAATAGCCCCAGCTTTTAAGGCGCGTCTGTATCTGCGTGACCGTCGCGCCGGACGAGCCGCGCTTATACAGCGAGGCCTCGGCGGACTGCGCGAGCGCGATGATAAGTATATTCACGGCAAATATCAGCGCGGCCGCAAGGATTATCTTTTTCTGCTTGACGCTCATTTCATCACTCCGATGGCTTTTCTCCTATTTTACCGCGAAAAGCGCAGATTATGCAGAAAACCTCCGTTCGGATGAACGGAGGTTTTGAGTTTTTTCGGATATCAGTTCTGCACCTTGATGATGTGGCGCGGGCAGATATCGGAGCAGTGGCCGCACTGCACGCACTTGGAGACGTCGATGCGGGCCAGATTGTCCTTGATGACGATAGCGTCCGCGGGGCACTCGCGCTGGCACTTCATACAGCCGATGCAGCCCTCGTCGCAGATCTTCATGACGGCAGCGCCCTTATCGCAGCTGGAGCATGCGACGAGAACGTGCTGGTCGTAGGGAACGAGCCTGACTATCTTCTTCGGGCAGGCGTCGACGCATGCGCCGCAGCCGACGCACTTTTCGCGGTCGACCTTGGCAACGCCGTCAACGATGCTCATCGCGCCGAACTGGCAGGCGTTTGCGCAGTTGCCCAGACCGATGCAGGCGAAGCGGCAGTCCATATTGCTCTTGCCGCCGAACAGCATTGCTGCCTGGCAGTTCTGGGGGCCGCTGTAGTTAAAGCGCTTGGAGGCGTGGCCCTCGGTGCCCGAGCAGGGCACGAACGCGACCATTTTCTCCATATCGCCCGCGGAAACGCCCATGATCTCCGCGATCTTCGCGGCAGCCTCCGCGCCGCCGGCAACGCACTTGTTGACAGGTGCCTCGCCCTTGGCGACAGCGGCGGCATAGCCGTCGCAGCCGGGGTAGCCGCAGCCGCCGCAGTTTGCGCCGGCCAGGCACTCTCTGACTTCTTCCTGCTTGGGGTCTACCTCGACGTAGAATATCTTCGATGCGAACGCGAGGATCGCGCCGAAAACGCCGCCGAGGACGCCCAGGACCAAAAGGGACTTAAGAATAACCATAAAATCCATATCTGAGCCCTCCTTAAAGCGGAATGTTCATGCCGCTGAAGCCCATGAAGGCCAGAGCGAGCAGAGCCGCGGATACAAGGCAGATCGGGAAGCCCTCAAAGCTCTCGGGATAATCTGCAAAATCGATGCGCTCGCGCACGGACGCGAACAGAACGATAGCCAGCAGGAAGCCGAGGCCGCCGAACACACCGTAGAGCGTGGACTGGATGAAGTTGAACTTGTACTGAACGTTCAGCAGAACAACGCCGAGGACCGCGCAGTTGGTGGTGATAAGGGGCAGGTAGATGCCCAGCGCCGAGTACAGCGAGGGGATGGACTTTTTAAGGAACATCTCGACGAACTGGACGAGGCCGGCGATGATGAGGATGAAGGCCAGCGTCTCGAGGAAGCCGAGGCTCAGCGGGATCAGGATATAGGTATCAACGACCCAGCAGATAGCCGAGGCCAGGCCCATGACGAAGGTGACCGCCAGGCCCATGCCGATAGCGGTATCGACCTTGCTCGAGCAGCCCAGGAAGGGGCAGCAGCCGAGGAACTGCGAGAAGATGAAGTTGTTTATCAGGATCGCGCTCAGGGCGATGGTGATAATGGAAGCCGTACTTGTCATTTGTCCTCAGCCTCCTTCTTTGCTTTCTTTTCGGCAGACTTGCGCAGAGCATACTGCATGAGCGCTATCAGGCAGCCGAGGGTGAGGAAGCCGCCGAAGGGCATGGTCAGGACCATTGCGCCCTGGAAGTCGGCTCCGAACACGGCAAAGCCGGCGCCGGTGCCGTCGAGGGTGAGGCCCTTGACGGGGTCGAGAAGGCCGCCGCCGATGGTGCCGAAGCCGAGGAGCTCGCGGATCAGGCACATTACGATCAGGACGATGGTGTAGCCCAGGCCCTGGAACACGCCGTCGAAGAAGGATGCGCCGATCGTGTTTTTCTGGCAGAAGGCCTCCGCACGGCCGATGATGATGCAGTTAACGACGATAAGCGGGATAAATACGCCCAGCGCCTCGCTCAGCGCGGGAACGAAGGCCTGCAGCAGCAGGTCGACTATCGTAACGAAGCCCGCGATGACGACGACGAATATCGCAAGACGGATCTCGTTGGGGATTATCTTTCTGATCGCGGAAACGACGACGTTGCAGCAGGTCAGAATGATGAGAACGGACAGGCCCATGCCAACGCCGTTGAAGAGGCTCGTCGTGATCGCCATGGTGGCGCACATGCCGATGAGCTGTACGAGAACGGGGTTATTGGTGATAAGGCCTTCCTTAAACTGCTTTTTAATGTTCATTTAAGTCTACCTCCTTAACCCAGACTCTCGCAGGCTGCCGTAGCGGAGGCTACCGCGCCGGTAACTGCGTTGGATGTGATGGTCGCGCCGGTCAGCGCGTTTATATCGCCGCCCTTTTTGCTCAGAGCGACATCGGAGCCCTGGCCGACAAACTGCTCGCGGAAGGCCACGCCCTTGTCGCTGGGGCTGGAGGCGACGGCGCCGAGGCCGGAGGTCTCGCTGGACGAAGTGATGGAGATGCCGGTGCACTTATTGTCGGGGTCGACGCCGATGATGATGGTGATGCTGCCCTGGCTGCCGGTGACGGTGGTCTCCACGACGCGGCCGGCAAGGCTTCCGTCCTCGGCATAGGCCTCGGATATCTTATCAATGGCGGTATCTGCGCCGGTGTACTGGACCTCCTTGTATTCCTTTGCATCGAGGACCTCGGCGTATGCGTCGGCGGTCTTCTGCGCGGCGATCTCTTCTATTCTGTCAACGGTGAGCTCGTATACGACACCGAGGACGCCCGCGACGATAGCGGAGATGAGGAAAAGGATGGCTGTAAGCTTGAGTATCTTTTTCATTACGCCTTCGCCTCCTTTGCTGCCTTCTTGGCTGCCTTGAGGTCTTCCCTGGTCACGCCGAACTGACGGCCGCGGGTACCCTTATCGATCGCCCATGCGCACAGGTTCATGATGAGGATAGCGTAGGAAACGCCCTCGGGGAAGCCGCCGAAATAGCGGATGAGAACGGTCAGAGCGCCGCAGCCGAAGCCGTACAGCAGCTGGCCGTTGAGGGTGACGGGGCTGGAGGAGTAGTCGGTCGCCATGAAGAAGGCGCCGAGCAGCAGGCCGCCGGACAGGACGTTTGCGAGCATCCAGTCGAAATGTGCGGCACCGTTCATCGGGAAGATGAAGGTGATGACCGCGACGGTTCCGATAAATGCAACGGGGATGCGCCAGCTGATGACCTTGCGGATGAGCAGGTACGCGCCGCCGATGAGCAGTGCTACGGCGCTTATCTCGCCGATGCAGCCGGGCACGTTGCCGATGAGCATGTTCGCGTAGCTGAAGGTGTCGGGCAGGGCCTCGCCGGCCTTCATGTAGCTGAGCGGAGTCGCCATGGTGGCCGCGTCAACGCTGCCTGCAAGCGCCTTGGGGACGGCCCAGGTCGTCATGATGACGGGCCAGGAGGCCATGAGGAAGGCGCGGGATGCGAGCGCGGGGTTGAGGAAGTTCTTGCCGAGTCCGCCGTAAAGCTGCTTTACGACGACCATTGCAAAGGCCGCGGCGACGATGGGCATCCACAGGGGAGCCCCGGCGGGGATGACCATTGCGATGAGAACGCCCGTGACGCAGGCGGAAAGATCGCCGATGGAGTCGGGCTTCTTCATGAGCTTGCGGTAGCCCCACTCGAAGAACACGCAGGAGACAACGCTGACCGCGACAAGCGCCAGCACCTTGAAGCCGAACTGGTACACGGCCACGGCCATTGCCGGCACGAGGGCGATTATGACGTCCAGCATTATGCGCGAGGTATCGGTCTTTGTCCTCACCTGAGGCTGATAGGAGGCGTCAAACGTATATTCTTTTGCTTTCACTTTTTCTCGGCCTCCTTTGCAGCGGCTTCCGCCCTTGCCTTCTCCTCGGCCGCCTTTGCGGCGAAGAGTATCTTGGCGGTCTTGAACGAGTGTGTCAGCGGCATTCTGCCGGGGCAGTTGTACGAGCAGCTGCCGCACTCGAAGCAGTCAAGAATGTGGTACTTCTTCATATTCTCGAAGTCGCCCTTCTTGAAGTATGCGTACATGTAAACGGGCTCAAGTCCCATGGGACATACGGTGATGCACTTGCCGCAGCGTATGCAGGTGGGGTTTTCGACCGTTCTGTCCTCTTCCTCTGTGAAGAAGAGTATGCCTGCCGTGCCCTTTATGTTGACAGCGTCGATATCGGTCGCGATGAGGCCCATCATGGGTCCGCCGAGAACTATCTTCTTGGGGGTCTTGACGAAGCCGCCGCACTGCTCGACGATGTAGCGGAAGGGAGTGCCTATGCGGCACTGCAGGTTATAGGGCTTATTGACGGCCGAGCCGCCGACGGTGAGGATACGCTCGTAGCAGGGGATGCCGAGATAGCAGGCCTTGTAGATAGCGTATGCAGTCTGCGTGCTGATAACGTTGCAGCCGACGCCCGCGGGCAGTCCGCCGGGCTTGACCTCGCGGTTGGTTATCGCCTTGATCTGCATTTTCTCCGCGCCCTGGGGGTATTTGACCTCCTCGGGCACGATCTCGACGCCGTACTGGGCCGGGTTCTTGGAATTGAGAAGCTCGATCGCGTCCAGCTTGTTCTTCTCAATGCCGTAATAGGCCTTGTCCAGGCCGCTGGCGACGCGCGCAAGCTCGATGCCCTTGAGGAGCTCCTCGGGATGCAGCTTCATCGTCCAGTGGTCGCCGTTGAGGTACGGCTCACATTCCGCGCCGTTGATGATAAGAGTGTCGACCTTACCGAGGCCGCCTCTGATCTTGAAGGCCGTGGGGAACATGGCGCCGCCCATACCGACGATGCCTGCTTCGCGCAGACGGGCAAGGATGGCTTCCGGATCCTTCAGCTGCTCCTCTGTCAGGGGAGCCAGGTCCGTGCAGGGAGTGTCCTGGTAATCGTTTTCGATAACGATCGCCATTATCATATCGCCCAGCGGATGGGGTCTGGGCTCGATCGCTACTACCTTGCCGGAGACGGGAGAATGTACGGGGGCGGAAACGGGCGCGGGGTTGTCGCCTATCTTCTGACCCATCGTAACATAATCGCCGACCTTGACTATAGGCTGGCAAGGTGCGCCGATGTGCTGTGCCATCGGGATAACGACCTGGGGCGGCGGGGTAACGACCACGACAGGCTCGTTGGGAGCCTTCATGTAATCAGGATGTACGCCACCGCGGAACTTATAGGGCATTTACATCACCTCTCTAATTTATGCAACCCTAAATATAACACAAACTATGTTTTGTGTCTACAATCAATGACTCGATTTTCGTGTAATTTTTGTGGTTTTTGGCGCTTTATCATGACAAATGATTAACAACTGCACATATTTTAACGCAAAATTTGCTCATTGTAGCTAATTTATCAATATCTCACCGTCACGCAGAGCTTGTTAAAAATCGGGCTTATCAAAATGCCGTTTATGTTGTATACTACACATATATAATATAAATAAAAAATTATAAATAAAATCAACGGAGGTATCGCCATGCTTACACGATGGGGAGAAGCGCTCGACGCAGGCAGCGTGCTGCCGGAATATCCGCGTCCGCAGATGCGGCGCGAGTCGTATATAAATCTCAACGGTCTGTGGGACTACGCCTTCACCGCCGCCGGCGAGAAGCAGCCGGACAAATGGGAGGGTAAGATACTTGTCCCCTTCTCGCCCGAGTGCGAGCTCTCGGGCGTCGGGCGTATGCTCAAGCCGGACGAGTATCTTTGGTACAGGCGCAGCTGGGTAAAGCCGGAGTTTACCGAGGGTCACCGCGTCATACTGCATTTCGGCGCCGTGGACCAGAGCTGCACGGTGTACATAAACGGTCTGCGCGCATTCCGGCACAAGGGCGGCTATCTGCCCTTCGAGTTCGACGCTACGGGCTTCCTTTCAAGGGAGGTAAACGAGATATCCCTGAGCGTGCGCGACCTGAGCGACACCTCGTATCACTCGCGCGGCAAGCAGCGCACAAAGCGCGGCGGCATATGGTACACTCCCCAGAGCGGCATATGGCAGACCGTCTGGGCCGAGTGCATACCGCACGACTGCATAAGGGCTCTGCACATAACGCCCGACTTTGACAAGGGCAGCGTCGGCATCCGCGCCGACACCGTCGGCGACAGCAGGGCGTATGCGGTCTTTGACGGCAAAAGCTATCAGCTGCCCGCGCAGATACCCGTCCCCGGCTTTGAGCCGTGGTCGCCGGAAAACCCGAAGCTCTACGACTTCTCCGTCACCTGCGGCGAGGACAGGGTCGAGAGCTACTTCGCGATGCGTAAATTTTCCGTAGAGGCCGACGCCAGGGGCGTAAAGCGCCTGTTTTTAAACGGCAGGCCATATTTCCACAACGGACTTCTCGACCAGGGCTACTGGTCAGACGGCATGTACACCGCGCCCTCGGACGAGGCCTTGATCTTCGACATTCAGACGGCCAAGGACATGGGCTTCAACATGCTGCGCAAGCACATAAAGATAGAGCCCCTGCGCTGGTACTATCACTGCGACAGGCTGGGCATGCTCGTCTGGCAGGACATGATAAACGGCGGCGGCAGCTATAATCCGGCCGTGATCTCCGCGCCGCTCGTGACGGGCGTGCATATAAGCGACAAAAGCTACAGGCTCTTTGCGAGAGACGAGCTCGAGGGCAGGGTCGAGTACGAAACGGAGCTGGGCGAAATGATAGAGCTCTTGTATAACTTCCCGTGCATCGCGATGTGGGTGCCCTTCAACGAGGGCTGGGGCCAGTTCGACGCGGCGCGCATCGCGGAGAAAATCGCAAATATCGACCCCACGCGCACGGTAGACCACGCCTCCGGCTGGCACGACCAGAAGATCGGCGATACAAAAAGCCTGCACGTCTATTTCAAAAAATACAGCTTCAGGCCCGATAAGCTCGGCCGCGCGGTCATGCTCACGGAGTTCGGCGGCTATAACCTCCGCTGCAAGGGACACAGCTTCGGCAGCGCGGACTTCGGATATAAAAAGCTGAAAAGCGAAAAGGAGCTTCAGAAGGCGCTCCGGAAGCTCTACTCGGAGCAGATAAGGCCCGCCTATGAGCAGGGGCTTTCCGCCGCGGTATATACTCAGCTCAGCGATGTGGAGGATGAGGTCAACGGTCTTATGACCTATGACCGCAAAGTGGTGAAGCTTCCCCCGGACATCATGCGTGAAATAGTAAAGGTGGAGTGAGCGTGGCAGCGGCGGCCTGAGTTTACATAACGCATTCGACGCCTATTGTAATGCAGGGCTCGCTGTGGTAAAATGGTGAGAAAATATCGCTGACGGAGGTCAGGTACATGGCAAAGATAAAGACTGAGAGCGAACTCAGCTTCATGGAGGCCGCGAGCATAATCGTCGGCCACGGAGTCGGCGCGGGCATACTGTCGGTCCCCTATCTCGCGGCGCACAACAGCTTCCGCGAAACTCTTTTGATACTGCTTATCGGCTACGCCGTGGCGCTGGTCCTGCATTTTCTCATTGCCGAGCTCAGCCTCAATAACGGCGGGGCGCAGTTTGTAAAATGCTTCGACGCGGAGCTCTTCTCGGGAAGGATAAAGACCTTTTTCACCTGGACGGCCTTCGTCCTGCTCGGAATTTCGGTCATCGTGAACGTCAGCGCCTTTCTGACCGGCGCGGCGGCGGTGTTCAGAAACTGGTTCGGCCTGCCGGATATAGTCGGCATGCTGATATTCTATGTGCTCGGCGCGGGCGTCGTGTTCGTCGGGATGAAGCTTGTCGGCATATGCGAGAAGATATCCGTTTTCCTGATGCTCGCCGTCGTCGGGATCCTGTTTGCCGCGACGCTCATGCGCGAGCTGAGCCCCCTCCCCGGCGGCTGGCAGGGCTTCAACAACGCGCTGGCGCTGTTCGGCATGGTGTCGTTTTCGCTCTCCGCGGTAATGAGCACGCCTCAGGTCGTAAAGGGTCTGGGCGGCGACGCAGGGCGCATACGCGCGGCGATCGCGACGGGGCTCGGCATAAACCTCGCGCTCATCTTCGTCATAACGCTCATGACGCTGCTCGGCGCGGGCTCTGATATCTCCGAGGACGGCGCGCTGGTCGATCTTTCGCGCCATCTCGGCGGCTGGGTCGCGGTTATCGGCTACATATTCACGCTTCTGGCCCTCGCTACCTCGTTCTGGGCCAACACCCTTAACCTGCGCGATATCGTCGGCGAGCAGACCGGCTGGAGCAAAAACCTCAGCTGGCTGCTGGCCTCCCTGCCCTGTCTTATACTGGCGCTGTTCGGCGTGAGCAGTTTTGTCGGCTTTACGCGCTTTGCCAGCGTCATTCAGGTCGTCACCGGCATCGGCATAATCATCGCCTACAACCGCTCGCGCAGGCGCACGGGCGCCTCCCCCATCTGCGGAAGATTCGGCACGCTGCCGTTTCAGATACTCGTTATCGCATTCTCGCTGCTATCGAGCGTAGGCGCGGTACTGCCGGTGAACTGATATGAAGAAAAGCTGCCTGCTCGCGGCAATACCGCCGCTTGTCGTATGGGACGTCTACAGATATGTTTTCGCGCGGCGGCGGCCGCCGCTCATGGCCGCGCTGCTGGATAAGAAAACGCACGCGCCGGAGTATTATGTCTGGCGCGACGAGCGTGCGCAGGCGCTTGAAAGCAGGGTGCATCTGTGCTACACGATACGCTCCGAGCGCGGCGAGAGCCTGCAGGGCTTTTACTTTCCCGGCGGCAGAAAATTCAGCAAAAGGATAGCGTTTATCGTCCACGGCTACCACTCCGAGCACGCGGAAACGGCCGGGATGCTGCATGAATACTACCTCAGCCGCGGCTTCGACGTCTTCGCGCCGGACAACACCGCGTCCGGCCTGTCGGGCGGCAGGTGGTTCGGCTACGGTGTTTTTGAAAGCCGTGACTGCCTGAAGTGGCTGGGCTTTCTCGAGGACAGATTCGGCAGCGACATACAGATTATCCTGCACGGCTTTTCGCTCGGCGGGGCAACGGTGATGAAAATGAGCGGCCGTGTCCCCCCGACGGTGAAATTCATCGTTGAGGACAGCGGCTTTGTCGATGCCCGTCCCATACTGCGCTCGCAGCTCGGGCCGGCCTATAAGCTCATGGAAGGGCTCAACCGGCTCATAGCCGGCTATGAGCTCGACGACACCGACGTGAGGAGCGAGCTCGGCAGGGCCGCGTGCCCCATGCTCTTCGTGCACGGCACAATGGACCCCACCGTTCCCTTTGAAAACGCGCCCTGCGCCTATGAGTCATGCCCGTCGGACAAGGACTGTCTGTTCACGGAGGGCGCCCGGCACATAGAGACGATGTTCAGGGCCCCCGAGGCCTACACAGCGAAGATAGACGCGTTTATCGAAAAATATATTGCAAAATGAAGGTCTGAGTATGGATTATAAACAGGCATTGGATTACATAAACGGCAGCTCGTGGAGGGCTTCGCGCCTCGGGCTCGAGCGGATAACGGAGCTTCTGTCACGCATGGGCGATCCCCAGTCGGAGCTCCGGTTCGTCCACGTCGCCGGGACCAACGGCAAGGGCAGCATATGCGCGATGCTCGCATCCGTCATGCGCAGAGCCGGCTTCAGAACGGGGCTTTACACCTCGCCGTATCTGCGCAGGTTCAATGAGCGCATGCAGATAAACGGCGAGCAGATCGGGGACCGTGTCCTTGCCGATATCGTAACGGAGATACAGCGTCATGCCGACGCGATGGACGACCATCCGACGGAGTTTGAGATGATGACCGCCGCCGCTCTGCGCTGGTTTGCGGATTCCGGCTGCGATATCGTCATTCTCGAGGTCGGGCTCGGCGGAAGATACGACGCGACCAACGTCATCCCCTGCCCCGAGTGCTGCGTCATAGCGAACATCGGCCTCGACCACACGGCCGTGCTCGGCGGCACGCTCTCCGAGATAGCGTACGAAAAGGCAGGCATCATAAAATACGGTGCCGCGGTCGTCATGTACCAGCAGTACGGCGAGACGATGGAGCTCGTGCGCGAGGTCTGCCGCGAGAAGAGCGCGGAGCTCTATGTCCCCGATTTTGAGGATATACGCGTCGAATTTGACTCGATAGACGGGCAGGTGTTTTCCTACGGCGGCGCAAGCTACGCGATACCGCTTCTTGGCGAGCATCAGCGCCGCAACGCGGCCACGGTGCTCGAGACGATATCCGTTCTGCGAAGGCAGGGCTGGGATATCGGCGATGACGCGGTCGAGGCGGGGCTCTACTCCGTCGCCTGGCCCGCGAGATTTGAGGTCCTGCACGCGGAGGAGCCGTGCTTCGTGCTTGACGGAGGGCACAACCCGCAGTGCGCCGCGGCTCTGCGCGATTGTCTTGAGCACTATTTCCCCGACTCAAGGCGCGTCGCGCTCGTCGGGGTCCTGAGGGATAAGGATTATAAGACGATAGCCGCAACGCTCGCGCCGCTGTTTGACACCTGCGTGTGCGTGACTCCGGAGTCCGAACGCGCGCTGCCCGCGGCGGAGCTTGCCGTCCTCTTCGAGGGCGACGGCCGCGAGGTCTGCGTTGCCGGCAGCGTCGAGGACGGCGTTTTATTTGCGCGCGATATCGCGCAGGAGCGGGACGCGATGGTCTGCGCCTTCGGCTCGCTGTATATCTGCGGGCAGGTACGCGCCTGCTTCGGTCTGAAATGAGGTGAGGATATGCGGATAATGGGTATAGATTACGGCGACGCGCGCACGGGGCTTGCGGTCTCGGACGCGATGAATATCCTCGTCGGCGAGGCGTGGACGGTCGCTCAGTGGGATCCCGGCGCGCTGGCGGACGAGATAGTCCGCGAGGCAAAGGCGCGCGGAGTTGAGCGCTTTGTGCTGGGGCTTCCGAAAAACATGGACGGCTCGGAGGGCGCGAGGGCGGAAAAATGCCGCGGATTTGCCGCGCTCCTCGCGGGCAGGACCGATATCCCCGTCGTCATGTGGGACGAGCGCCGCAGCAGCGTCGAGGCGCACGCGATACTCCACGCAAACGGCAAAAAAGAAAAAAAGCACCGCGGGACCGTTGACGCGGTCGCGGCAAGCCTAATCCTCGAGGGCTACCTCGGGACGTTATGAATAGAAAAAAGCCGCCATGGGCGGCTTTTTTCTATTCCTCGGGTACTGTCTCGACATAGCTCGTCTCGCGCAGCTCGCTCTTGTCGCTGACCTTTAAATGCTTAAAGGCAGCGACATTCAGGATAATAAGCAGGATATATATCACGGCGAGCACTATGAGCACCGCGGCTGCGGTGCGCCATATGCGGCGGCTGCGGCGGTTTTTGACGGCAAGCTGCTCGTTTATCCGCGCAAGCTGCCGCGCGATATCGTCCGGCTCGGACTCGTCGTGTATCGCGGCTCCGAGCAGGGTGCTGACCTGCGTTTCGAGTATATCTGCAAGCCGCATTAGCATATCCGCGTCCGGCACCGAGAGACCCTTTTCCCATTTTGAAACGGTCTGCCTGACGACGTTCAGGCGGGCGGCGAGCTCCTCCTGCGTAAAGCCCTTCTGCTTACGCAGTGTTTTCAGGTTTTCAGAGAACATATCATCTACCTCCTTACGGCTCCAATATAGGCTAAAGCCGCCCGTTGCGCAAGCAACGGATGTTAACAAAAGCTCCGCAGGACGTTCTGCGGAGCTTTAAAGCCATATATTTTATCGGTCTTCCCTGAAATATGCCAGGCCCAGGGACGCGGGGGGCTCGTTCTCGCGCTTTTTGCGCATGGACACGACCACGAGCACGATGATGGTGACAAGGTACGGGAGCATCTTGTACAGCTCCATCATGTAAAGCTGGGTCCCGGCCGGGATGTAGAGATACACGATGTACAGGCCGCCGAAGAGTATCGACGCGATTATCGCGAGGTTCGGTCTCCAGATAGAGAAGATGACCAGCGCGATGGCGAGCCAGCCGCGGTCGCCGAAGGCGTCGTTTGACCATACGCCGCAGGCGTAGTCCATGACGTAGTACAGGCCGCCGAGTCCGGCTATCATGCTGCCGACGCAGGTGGCGATGTACTTGTAGCGGTTGACGTTTATGCCCGCAGCGTCCGCGGTCGCGGGGCTCTCGCCGACGGCGCGCAGGTTGAGGCCGACGCGGGTCTTCTTGATGACGTAGGCCGTTATGACGGCGATGATGACGGCCGCGTAGGCGAGAAAGCCGTAGCTTAAAAACATCTTGCCGAACCAGCCGAGGTCATCGGCAAAGGGCAGCGAGCGGCTGAAGACCCTGCTCGTCGCCGACAGCGCGATCGACGGGACCTCGGCGCTCGTGAGCTTTATCAGCGAGCCGCCGAAGAAGTTGCCGATGCCGATGCCGAAGGTGGTCATCGCAAGGCCGGTGACGTTCTGATTGGCTCTGAGCGTAACTGTCAGGAAGCAGTACAGAAGTCCCATCAGCAGCGAGCCGAGCAGGCAGGACATGACGGGGATGAATATCGCAAGAAAGCTGTTGAGCTCGGCGGCCGACTGCTCGTAGAGAAACGCGCCGATAACGCCGCAGATGCCGCCGACATACATGATGCCGGGGATACCGAGGTTGAGGTTGCCGGATTTTTCGGTTATGATCTCGCCCGTGCCGCCGAACAGCAGGGGCACGCCCTGCATCACCGCGCGGGGGAAGAAGGATACTATATCAAACATTTTCCGCACTCTCCTTTCCTGCCGCCTTCCGGAAGCTTATCCTGTAGCTTATGAAGAACTCGCAGCCTATGATGAAAAACAGGATAACGCCCGTGAGTATGTCTGAGAACGAGTGGTTCAGGCCGAAGTTTGTCGATATCGCGCTCGCGCCCTTGTTGAGGAAGGCCAGCAGCATGCTCGCGAAGATCATGATGATGGGATTGAATTTTGCAAGCCAGGAGACCATGACCGCCGTAAAGCCGCGGCCTCCGGCGAGGGAGGTCGACAGCGTGTGGTCGGTCCCGCATACGAGCAGGAAGCCGACGACGCCGCAGATGGCGCCGGACAGGAGCATCGTGCGGATGATGACTCTGTCGACCTTGATGCCGACATAACGCGCGGTGCGCTCGCTTTCGCCGACGACTGTGAGCTCGTAGCCGTGCTTTGAGTAGTTTAGGTAAATGTAAATGAGCGCCGTCAGCACGAGGATGACGAGCACGTTGAGCATGTACTTGTTGCCGCCGAGCTGAGGGAGCCAGCCGAGCTGCGTGCTCTGATTGATTATGCCTATCTGGCCCGCGCCCTTGGGGACCTCCCAGATGATGACGAAGAACGCGACGAGCTGAGTCGCGACGTAGTTCATCATAAGGGTGAACAGCGTCTCGTTGGTGTTCCACTTTGCCTTGAAGAAGGCGGGGATGCCGCCCCATACCGCGCCGGCGGCTATGCTCGCCGCGGCGCTGACCGCGATGAGCGCGCCGTTGGGGAGCTTGCCGGCAAGGCATATCATGCACGCGGCCGCCGCGAGACAGCCGGCGAGCACCTGACCCTCGCCGCCGATGTTCCAGAACTTCATTTTAAACGCCGGAGTGACTGCAAGAGACACGCCCAGCAGCATCGCGGTATTCTGCGCGAGTATCCATATCTTACGCTCGCTGCCGAAGGAGCTGTTTATCATGGTCGCGTAGACCTGGATGGGATTTTCGCCCGTTACCGTCATGGTGATTATCGCGCAGACGACGAGCGCGACGATTATCGCCAGAAGGCGTATGCCCCAGGCCTTCCAGCCGGGCATCGCGGCGCGCTTTACTATGTGCAGCAGCGGCTCCCTGTTATTATTCTTCATCAGCCTTCTCGCCTCCCAGCTTCGTCATCATCATGCCGACCTCGCGCTTTTTGGCGCCGCGGCCGGGAACTATGCCGCTGACCTTGCCGCCGCACAGGACAAGTATCCTGTCGCACAGCTCCAGCAGTACGTCAAGATCCTCGCCGACGTAAATGACGGCGACGCCCTTCTTCTTCTGGCGGTTTATAAGGTCGTATATCGTATAGGACGAATTGATATCCAGGCCGCGCACGGCGTAGGCCGTGAGCAGCACCGTCGGCGCCGATGCTATCTCGCGCCCGACGAGCACCTTCTGAACATTGCCGCCGGAGAGCCTGCGCACGGGAGTGCTTATGCCGGGAGTTACTACCTCGAGCTCGTCAACAACGGTTTCCGCGAGCTTGCGGGGACTTTTTCTGTCGGTAAATATGCTCTTGCCCTTTCTGAAGGAGCGGAGCATCATATTGTCGCCGAGGTCCATATTGGCAACAAGGCCCATGCCGAGCCTGTCCTCGGGCACGAAGGAGAGCACGACGCCGAGCTCGGCTATCGACAGCGGGTCCTTGCCGAGGAGCTCCTCGTGCTCGCCGTCGTCCTTTATGTAGCTCACGCTGCCGCTTTCGGTCGGCTGAAGTCCCGCGATGGCCTCGAGCAGCTCCTTCTGACCGCAGCCGGATATGCCGGCAATGCCGAGTATCTCGCCGCTGTTTGCCGTGAAGGACACGTCGTCGAGCTTTACTATGCCGTCGATGCTGCGCACGGTGAGGTTTCTGACCTCTATCCTGGGCTTGGGATCGACGGGGTCGGGCCGGTCTATGTTCAGCTCCACGGGATGCCCGACCATCATGTTGGTCATCTCCTGAGCGTTGGTGTCCTTTGTGGGCATGTCGCCGATGAACTGGCCGTGGCGCAGAACGGCGACGCGGTCGGACAGCTCCTCGACCTCGTGCATCTTGTGGGTTATTATGACGATAGCCTTGCCCGCGTCGCGCATGTTGCGCAGAACGGCAAAGAGCTTATCGGTCTCCTGCGGGGTGAGCACCGCCGTCGGCTCGTCGAGGATGAGTATATCAGCGCCGCGGTAGAGGACCTTGACTATCTCGACGGTCTGCTTCTGGGAAACGCTCATCTCGTAGATGTGCTGATCGGGATCGACATCGAAGCCGTAGGCATCGCATATCTCGCGTATCCTTTTCGCCGCGGCCTTGAGGTCGAGCCTGCCCTTTCCCTCGAGGCCGAGGATGATATTCTCGGTCGCGGTGAGCACGTCGACGAGCTTGAAGTGCTGGTGGATCATGCCGACGCCGAGATCCAGCGCGTCCTTGGGGGAGCGTATGACGACCTCCTTGTCGTCAACGAATATCTCGCCCTCGTCGGGAAAGTAAATGCCGGAGAGCATGTTCATGAGGGTCGTCTTGCCCGAGCCGTTCTCGCCCAGAAGCGCAAGTATCTCGCCTCTGTATATATCGAGCCAAATCTTGTCGTTAGCTTTCACCGTGCCGAAGGATTTAGATATGTTCCTCATCTTCACGGCGGCGTTCTTGTTATCCATCTCTTCACTCCCGTTGTGTAATAAGTGGCAGCGCAGGAAAAAACACGAAAGACTTCATGCTCTTTCCTGCACGGCCCGATAAGAGGCTAAAGGAAGCTCCGTATGCGCGGAGCTTCCTTTTAATTTAATGTAGCTTTTCGGTATATCAGCTGCCGAAGTTGGTGTCGAGCAGGTTGATGCCGTCGATCTGGATGTCGAAGTAAGGAGCGGAGCGGTAGGTCGACTCGAGGAATGCGCCTTCCTTGATGGCCTCGGTGTCTGCGGTGTAGGCTGCATCGGTGTCAACGTCGGCCATGTAGCTGCTGAGCGTCTCGCCCTTGACGGTGAAGGTGCTGGTGTCGAAGACCTTCAGGCTGCCGTCCTCGAGCTTTGCCTTTGCCTCGGCGATAGCGTCCGCGGTGCCTTCGGCTGCGGCTGCCTCGTTAACGTCGGTCAGAACGACAGAGCCGGTTGCGAGGGTGCCGGTCCAGTCGGTGTCGATGGTCTTGCCGTCCATGACTGCCTTGATGGCGTACTCATAGTAGGGAGCCCAGTCGATGCGGGAGGATACGATAAAGGTGTTCGGGCAGGCGGAAATGGTGCTGCCGTTGTAGGAGACGTTGGGAACGCCTGCGGTCTCGCATGCGGTGGGAGCGCCCATGGAGTCGGCGTGCTGGCTGATGAGGTTGCAGCCGTTCTTGATAAGGGTGTTGGCGGCTTCCTTCTCTGCGGTCTCATCGTACCAGGAGCCGGTGAAGGTCACGTCCATGGTGACGGTGGGGCATACAGAGCGTGCGCCGAGGAAGAAAGAGGTGTAACCGGAGATAACTTCTGCGTAGGTGAATGCGCCGACGTAGCCGATCTTGGCGTTGTCCGCGGTGACGACGGTGCCGTTGATCTCGGTGCCGTTTGCGATCATCTCGTTGAGCTTGAGGCCGGCGGCGATGCCTGCGAGGTAGCGGCCCTCATAGATGGAAGCGAAAGCGTTGTGGTAGTTGGAAAGATTCTCGGTGTGTGCGAGAGTGCCGGTGGAGTGGCAGAACTGAACGTTGGGGAACTCCTTTGCGGCCTCGATCATGAAGGACTCATGGCCAAAGCTGTCTGCGAAAATGATGTTGCAGCCTTCCTCGGCGAGCTCGGCAGCTGCATCGTAGCATTCCTGGCCCTCGGGGATGTTCTTCTTGAAAACATACTGGCTCTCGCTCAGGCCGAGTGCCTTGCAGGCTGCCTCTGCGGCGTTCATGAAGTTAAGGTCATAGGTGGAGTTCTCGTCGTGCAGGAATATGAATCCGACCTTGATCTCGGGTGCGGACTGATCGCCGTCATCGGTTTTCTTGTCGTTGTCATTGCTGCCGCAGGCACACAGTGCAAGCACCATGACCAGCGCCAGAAGCAGTGCAGTGATCTTCTTCGTCATCTTTCGGTTACCCTCCAAAATTTTTATATTATCAAACCCCTTGGGGCTTTGATACAAGAAACAGAAAGCGCCGGACACATGGAGCTGTGACCGGCGTTAAAAATACCAAAGCCGAGGGAAAGACAAAATACCTGTCCCTCAATATTGAAACTTCGATAGTCCGGTCATTTACGGCGTCCGGGTAGAGACTTCAAATCCATATTATTTGCTATATATCGAAAGAAATATTCTGTTTTCGGCGTTCCTCAACTGGAACACTTTTAGCATATCAATTGCGGCCGCAAAAGTCAAGACTGGGTTTTAGCCAAGTTTAACATTTTTTTGCCGAGTTTTTTGTGCATGTTTATTCCTGACAAAAAACTATGCTGTCGTCGCCCATCGACTCGATGCGCGCCAGCGACTCAATGCGCAGGCCTCTTGCGCGCAGCTTCTCACCGCCGGGCTGGAAGGCCTTTTCTATAGCTATCGCGGCGCCCACGACCTCGGCTCCGGCCTGCCCGACGATGCTGCACAGCCCATCGAGAGCCGCTCCGTTTGCGAGGAAGTCATCGACTATCAGCACCCTGTCGCCGGGATTGAGATAGCGCTTTGAAACGAGCACCTGCTTGGAGACCTGGTGCGTAAAGGAGTACACCGTCGTCGAGTACACGTCGTCCGAGAGATTTATGGTCTTGCTCTTTTTTGCAAACACCACGGGGCAGTCGAACACCAGTCCCGTCAGGACGGCCATGCCGATGCCGGAGGCCTCGATGGTGAGGATCTTGTTGACGCCGTCGTTTCCGAACAGTCTGTGTATCTCCTTTGCCATGCTGTAGCTCAGCTTCGGGTCTATCTGGTGATTTAAAAAGCTGTCCACCTTCAAAACTCCGCCGGGTCTGACTACGCCGTCGCGCTTTATGCGCTCGATAAGCTCCTGCATTCTGACCACCTCGTATATTTATTGAATAAAACACATTCTATCCGATTACGACGCATTTCGCAAGACGGAATTTTGCGCATTTTCACAAAGCGCTTTGTGGAAATGCAACAATTTTGCTTCTCAAACTTCATCATGTGCGCGCCTTGCTATTATCTGAAGCGGCTGTTAAAATAAAGGATATATCAATCAAAACAGGAGTTTGTCATGGAAGATCTCAAACAGAGAAAGAAAAATCTTATCATGTTCCCGCTCGGCACGGTCGGCAGGGATATGATATATTACCTTTTCACGAGCTGCATAATAACCTTCGTGCTGTTTACGCGAAACCTCACGAACACCCAGTTCGGCGCGATAACGGCCATCGTCGTCGCGGCGCGGATATTCGACGCGCTCAACGACCCCATCATGGGCAATATAATCGAGCGCACGCGCACGCGCTGGGGCAAGTTCAAGCCCTGGCTCGTCATCGGCATACTCTCGACCTCGGTCGTCGTGTACCTCGCCTTCAACACCGACCTTCAGGGCTGGAGCTTCGTCTGGTTCTTCGGCTTTATCTACTTCATGTACTCGATAACCTACACGATGCACGACATCTCCTACTGGGGCATGGTGCCCGCGCTTTCGACCGACGCGAACGCAAGAAACCAGTTTGCCTCGCGCGCGACGCTGTTTGCCGGCATCGGCGGCACCCTCGCGAGCGTCCTCATCCCCATGTTCACCGTCGGCGACATGGCCATAGGCGGCAGCACGACCATTGCCTACGGCCGCATTGCGCTCATCATATGCGTGATAGCGCCGCTTTTCCTGTGCTTTACCATCTTCGGCGTGCGCGAAAGGCGCGAATATACCGAGGCTCCCCCCATCAGCTTCAAGAAGATATGGACGACCATCACCGGCAACGATCAGCTGCTGTGGATAAGCCTCATCTTCCTGCTCCAGCAGGTCGGAAACGGGCTCATCGTCGGCGGCATCGGCGCGACGTATATTTACTTTGACTTCGGCTACGAGGGCGGCCTGTTCTCGCTGTTTTCCATCGTCGGCATGTCCGTCACGGCCTTCCTCATGATCTTCTACCCCGCTATCTCGCGCCATATAAAGCGCAAAAGACTCATGACGATACTCGCCTGCATTTCGGTGAGCGGCTACGCGATCATGCTCGCGGCGGGGCTTGCCCTGCCCTCGACGATGCTCAAGTTCTGGCTCATAACCGTCGGCTACGCCGTCTCGAACTTCGGCCAGTACGGCTACTATCTCATCATGATGATCTCCATTATAAATACGGTCGAGTACAACGAATACCGCACCGGCTCGCGCGACGAGGCGATAATCACCTCCCTGCGCCCGTTCCTGACAAAGCTCGCCTCGGCACTGACGGTGCTGATAACCAACCTCAGCTACATCATCTTCGGCGTGACGCAGTACACCAACCGCATCTCCGACTTTGAAAACGAATGTGCGCGCAAGCTCATCTCCGAGCAGGACAAGATAATGGCTATCGACAATGTCATCGCCGGCATCGAGCCGGGCAAGACCCTGGCGCTGCTTCTGTGCATGATCATCATCCCCTGCACGCTGATGCTGCTGAGCTATTTCCTGTACAAAAAGCACTACAGGCTCGACGAGGACGAGTATGACCGCATCTGCGGCGAGATAGCCGCGCGCAAGGAAGAGACGGCATGAGCATAACAAAGCTTGCGATAAGCCTCGCCTCCCCCCTGCCGAAGCTTGAAAGCTTCGAGCGGTATCTCTTCATCGGGCCGCATCCGGACGATATCGAGATCGGAGCGGGCGCTGCCGCGGCAAAGCTCGCTGATATGGGCAAAAAAGTCGCGTTTTTATGCTGCATCGACGGCAGATACGGCTCGGACACCGTGCCGCCGGAGGAGCTTATATCCATCCGGCAGGCCGAGGCAAGGGCCTCGGCGGCAGCGCTCGGCGTTAAGGACATTTCCTTTCTCCCCTTCTGTGACGGCGGCTTTTATGAGCTCGGCGAGCTTAAAGGTGCCATTGCCAGGGTCGTCGGCGAGTTTAAGCCCGACGTCATCTTCTGCCCCGACCCGCAGGTCAGGAGCGAGTGTCACCCCGACCATCTGAACGTGGGCAGGGCCTCGTCCGAGATCGCCTATCTCGCCCCCTACGAGGGCGTAATGCGCAGGCACTCGGCGCACACCGCGCCCGTGAAGGCGATAGCGTATTACATGACCGCCTCGCCGAACCGTTATGTCAGGACCTCAGGGGAGCTTCTTGCGCGGCAGCTGTCTGCCATATTCGACTGCCACAAGAGTCAGTTTCCCGACGGGAGCGCCGAGGGCAGGGCGATAGCCCTGTACCTGCGCATCCGCTCGCTAAGCTTCGGCCTGCGCTGCTTCGCTCTTCACGCCGAGGGCTTCCGCATGCTCGACACGCTGCGCATGCACTGTCTGCCCGAGGCGGGAAAATGAAAAAAATATGCAAAAAAAACCGCTGTCTGTGACAGCGGGTTTTTATACTGTATAATCACGAGAGCAGGACGGCGTCGGTCTCCTCCTGAACGCCGGTCTTTTCGGCGAAGCGCTCGAGAAGGTCGGCCTTGGTCAGACGGCTTTTTTCCTCGCCGGAGATATCCAGGACGATACGGCCTCTGTCCATCATGATAAGGCGGTTGCCGTGACGTATGGCATCGCTCATGTTGTGCGTTATCATGAGCGATGTGAGCTTGTTTTCGCTGATGATCTTATCGGAGAGCTCAAGCACCTTTTTGGCCGTGCCGGGGTCGAGGGCGGCGGTGTGCTCGTCGAGCAGCAGCAGCTTCGGAGTCTGAAGCGAGGCCATCAGCAGCGTCAGCGCCTGACGCTGGCCGCCGGAGAGCAAGCCGACCTTGGCGGTGAGCCGGTCCTCAAGGCCGAGGCCGAGGGTCGCGAGCTTTTCGCGGTAGGCCTCGCGCTCGGCGCTCGTCACGCCCCATTTAAGGCCGCGCTTTTTGCCGCGGCGCATGGCCAGCGCGAGATTTTCCTCTATCTGCATGTTGGGAGCGGTGCCCATCATGGGGTCCTGAAACACACGGCCGATGTATTTTGCGCGCCTGTACTCGGGCATGCCGGTGACGTTCTCGCCGTCTATGAGGATAGCGCCGGAGTCGACCGGCCACACGCCCGCGACGGCGTTTAACAGCGTCGACTTGCCCGCGCCGTTGCCGCCGATGACGGTGACGAAATCGCCGTCGGCGAGGCTGAGGCTGAGGTTTGAGAGCGCGCGCTTTTCGTTTATCGTTCCGGGATTGAAGGTCTTTGAAACATTTTTTATCTCCAGCATTATGCCTCGCTCCTTTCGCTTACCGCTCTTTTGCCCGAGCGTGAGAACGAGCTTTTTGACCGCGCCTTGAGCTGAGGTATCGCGAGGAATATCGCGACGATGACGGCGGTGAACAGCTTCAGATCGTTCGGGTCGAGCTTGAGCCACAGAATGACTACCATGACCGCGTAGTAGATAACGCCGCCGAAGATTATAAAGCAGAGCTTCACGGCGAAGTTGCAGCCCTTGCTGAATATCGCGTCGCACAGGATCTCGCCTATGACGATGGCGGCAAGGCCGATGACGATGGCGCCGCGGCCCATGCTGACGTCGGCCGTGCCCTGGAACTGGGTCATAAGCCCGCCGGCGAGGGCGACGATGCCGTTGGAGATACCGAGGCCGATGACCTTCATCGTCTCGATGTGTATGCCCTGTGCGCGGCTCATGGCGGGGTTATTGCCCGTCGCGCGCAGCGCGCTGCCCTGCTCGGTGCCGAAGTACCAGTAGGAAAGGCCGACGATGACGGCCGCGATGACAAGTCCGACGAGTATCGCCTGCGGGATGTGCAGCGAGGACACGAGGAAGCCGTCTCCGTTTTCCCAGATCATGCCGAACTTCTGCACGCTGGCCGTCTGGTTTGCCCGCGTCATGATGCGCAGATTTATCGAATACAGCGCAAACTGCGTCAGGATACCGGCGAGTATGGCGGGTATGCCGAGCTTCGTGTGCAGAAAGCCGGTGCAAAGTCCGGTGACGACACCGACGACTATCGCTATCAGCAGCGCGGCCCACGCGGGCATGCCCGCCAGCAGGAGCATTACCGTTACTGCGCCGCCGGTCGCAAACGAGCCGTCGACGGTCATATCGGGGATATCCAGCAGGCGGAAGGTTATGAACACGCCCAGCGCCATAAGTCCCCATATGATGCCCTGCGCGACGGCGGCCGGCATTCTTCCTATAAGGTTTGTCACGCTCAGGGCGGACAGGTAAACGGACATTGTCATTTTTCAGACCTCATTTCAGGTTAATGAACGAGCCGAAGGGCGGCGCTATCCGCCGCCTTTCAGACCCGGTTTGCTTTTATCAGCCGATAGCCGTGTAATCGGAGGGTACTGTGATGCCGAGCTGCTCGCAGATGTCGGCGTTGTACTTCTTGACAGGATTCTGGTAGTACTCGATGGGCATGGCGGAGATATCGCTCTCGCCGGTGAGTATCTTGGCGGCCATCTTGCCGGTGGTGACGCCGAGCTCGTAGTAGTCTATCGACAGAGTCGCGATGCCGCAGCCGGCGGCTATGCCCTCCTCGCCCGCGATGATGGGCGTCTTTGCGGGCAGCGCCACGTTGTTTATAGCCTCTGCGCAGGAGGCCGCGGTGTTGTCGGTGGGGATGTACAGAGCGTCGCACTCGTCGCATGCGGTGGCGGTGACGGTCGCAACGTCGTTGGAGTCAGCGAAGGTGTAGACCTTGACGCTCAGGCCCTGCTCCTCAAGAGCCGCCTTGACCACCTCTGCCTGGTAAACGGAGTTTGCCTCGGCCGAGCAGTAAAGGATACCTATGGTCTTTGCCTCGGGCAGGAGCTCGGAGAACATCGCGGCCTGCTGATCGAGAGGCGCGAGGTCGGAGGTGCCGGAGACGTTGCCGCCGACTGTGCCGCTGAAGTTGTCGATATCGAGCGCAACGCCGTATTCGGTGACGGCGGTGCCGAGGACGGGGATGGTCTGCGTTGCCGCGACGGCCGCCTGAAGCGCCGGAGTTGCGTTCGCGAGGATGAGGTCGACGCCGTCGGAAACAAAGCCGTTGCAGATGGTGCCGCAGGTGGCTATATCGTTGGAGGCGTTCTGCTCAACAAACTCCACCTTATCGCCGAGCTCCTCGGTCAGAGCGTCCTTGAAGCCCTGGGTCGCCGCGTCGAGCGCCTGGTGCTGCACGAGCTGGCATATGCCGACTACGTAGCTGTCCTTGGCCGCGTCGCCGTCGCCGCTGCCGCCGTTATCGCTTCCGCAGGCCGCAAAGCTCAGACACATTGCAGCCGCCATTACTAAAGCCGTGATCTTCTTTTTCATGTTGTTTTCTCCTTTGCTGATTTAAATTGATGAAATGAACTCAATAAAAAAACAGGGCGCCGCCGGAATGGCAGCACCCTGATCTTTCCGTAATCAGAAAGCACCCTCGGGGCGTTCACACCGGCCGGACAAATTTAGAGCAGCAAAATATCGGTCTGCATAGCAGACCGCTCTAAAGGCGTAATAGGAGATCGCAGACTCTTCGCGTCTGCCGGTGTTCATCATTGCGTTTGCCGTGCGGATGCTCATTGCCGTTTCTCCTTTCGCTCGCGTCCGGTGGAGGCCACCGTGTTTTCATGACGAAATAATAGCGCTTTAAACGGTAAAAGTCAACTGTCAATTGCAACAAAAGATACCGTTTCTTCGCGGCGGCGCAGTGCATTTAGCACAAAAGCTTATGAAATACAATATGTAAATATAAAATAACGGCGCCTCATCTTCAACATTTTGCCGGGGCGGGCTGCCGTCAAAAAAAGTTTGAAAAAAATTTGCTGTTGGGGCTTGACAAGTGAAAACAAGGTGCTATAATTGCAGCATCAAACCTGTGACGAAGAGTAGTAGTCCTGAAGGGCTGGCGTCAAGAGAACCGTGGGCGGTGAGATCACGGTCGCCGGTGCAGGGTGAATGGACTTCGGAGGGCGGCTTGAAAAAGCGAAGAGCTTGAGTAGATGCCGACGGGATCCCTCCCGTTATCAATCGGGGTGCGTATGATGGTACGCATAAGCGAGCGGACGATTTTTTCGTCAATTTGGGTGGTATCGCAGGAGCGCAGCTCTTGTCCCATTGTTGGGATAGGAGGCTGCTTTTTTTATTGCTCCCCTCCATCTTCACCCAAGCTAAAAATTATTTTGGAGGAAAAAACAATGAAGAACAGCATCATCAAAAAGGCTCTCGCGCTCGTATGCGCACTGGCAATGGTATTCACCCTCTGCGCCTGCGGCAGCAAGGACACGGACAGCGGCGACGACAGCGGCAGCGCCAAGGTCTACAAGGTCGGCATATGCAATTACGTCGACGACGCATCGCTCAACCAGATAGTCGAAAACATCCAGGCTCAGCTCAAGGCCATCGGCGAGGAAAAGGGCGTTACCTTTAAGATAAGCTACGATAACTGCAACGCGGACGCGACGGTAATGGAGCAGATAATCACCAACTTCATCGCAGACGGCGTCGATCTCATGGTCGGCGTTGCGACCCCCGTTGCGATGCGCATGCAGGCCCTGACCGAGGATAACGAGATACCCGTCGTGTTCTCCGCAGTTTCCGACCCCGTCGGCGCGGAGCTCGTCGAGAGCCTCGAGGCACCGGGCGCGAACGTCACCGGCACGAGCGATTACCTCGACGCCGAGGCCATCATGAACCTCATTTTCGCAAACGATCCCGACGCAAAGAAGATCGGTCTGCTCTACGACGTCGGCCAGGACTCCTCGACCGCCTCCATCGCAGCGGCAAAGGAATATCTCGGCAAGAAGGGCGTTGAGATAATCGAGCACACCGGCTCCACCGCAGACGAGGTCATGCTCGCGGCTCAGGCAATGGTAGCCGACGGCGTCGACGCGGTATTCACCCCGACCGACAACTCCATCATGAAGGCCGAGCTTGCGATCTACGAGACTCTCGCAAAGGCCGGCATCCCCCACTACACCGGCGCCGACTCCTTCGCGCTCAACGGCGCGTTCCTCGGCTACGGCGTCGACTACGCAAATCTCGGCGTCGAGACCGCGAACATGGTCGCCGACATTCTTCTCAACGGCGCAGACCCCGCAAGCACCGCAGTCAAGACCTTCGATAACGGCACCGCCACCATAAACACCGAGATCTGCTCTGAGCTCGGCTACGATTACGACACTGTCGCGGCGGCATTCGAGCCCTACTGCACCAAGATAAACACCATCACCACCGCTGAGAGCTTCAGCGACGTTGAGCAGTAATAATCATAAAGCACGGAAAGAGGAAACGACATGGATATTGCAACGATACTGAGCCTTGGGCAGACAGCGCTCGAGCTGGGACTTATCTGCTCGCTGACGGTGCTCGCACTGTATTTGAGCTACAGCATGCTCAACGTGTGCGACCTGTCCACCGACGGCTGCTTCACGCTCGGCGCCGCGGTCGGCGCGGTCGTCGTCATCTCGGGGCATCCGTATCTTGCGATACCCGCCGCGATGGCCGCCGGCGTATGCTCGGGCTTCGTCACCGCCATTTTGCAGACGAAGCTCGGCGTTGACAGCCTGCTGGCCGGCATCATCGTCAACACCGGCCTGTATTCGATCAACATCGCGGTCATGGGCGGCTCGTCGCTTCTGAACATGAACAAGGCCGACACCGTGTTTACGCTCATGAAGGAGCTTCTCAAGGGCGGCGCCTTTGAAAAGCAGTACAAGCTCGCCGTCGCTCTCATCGCGGTCATCGTGATACTCATCCTGCTCACGCTGTTTCTCAAAACGCGTCTCGGCCTTGCCATCCGCGCAACGGGCAACAATCCCGACATGGTGCGCTCATCGTCGATAAACACCGCCTTCACGACCATTGTCGGCCTGTGCATCGCGGGCTCGTTCACGGCGCTGTCCGGCTGCCTGCTGGCGCAGTCGCAGAAGGCGGTCGATATAAACATCGGCACCGGCATGGTCACCATCGCGCTGGCCTCGCTGCTCATAGGCGGAGTTATCCTCGGCAGAGGCGGCATATTCAGCCGCGCCGTCGGCGTCGTGCTCGGCTCTGTGCTGTTCAGACTGGTTTACACGATCGCGCTGCGCTTTGATATGCCGGCGTTCATGCTCAAGCTCATATCCTCTATCATCGTCGTGCTCGCGATATCGGTGCCTTACCTCAAAAAGCAGGCGCCGATGATAAGGCGCAGGCTGGGTCTCAAAGCGCAGAAGGGCGGTGTGTGATATGCTCAGGCTCAACAATATAAGCAAGACCTTCAATCCCGGAACGGTCAACGAAAAGGCCGCGCTCAGCGGGCTTTCGCTCGATGTCCGCGACGGGGACTTCATAACCATCATCGGAGCGAACGGCGCGGGCAAGTCGACGCTGTTCAACGCCATTGCCGGCAGCTTCTACACCGACAGCGGCAGCATCGAGCTCGACGGGCGCGACATCACCTTCATGCCGGAGCATAAGCGTGCCCACGATATCGGCAGGCTGTTTCAGGATCCGATGCGCGGCAGCGCGCCGGGCATGAGCATCGAGGAAAACCTCGCCATGGCGGCCAAAAGCGGCGGCTGGTTCTCACACATAACGAAGGCCGACCGCGCGCTTTTCCGCGAGCGTCTCGCGCTTCTGGGCATGGGACTCGAGGACAGGCTCGCCCAGCCGGTGGGGCTGCTCTCCGGCGGTCAGCGCCAGGCGCTGACGCTGCTGATGGCCACCATCGTTTCACCGAAGCTTCTGCTTCTGGACGAGCACACGGCGGCGCTCGACCCCGGCACGGCCGAAAAGGTCCTTGAGCTCACGAAAAGCATCGTGGCCGACGGCGGGATCACCTGCATGATGATAACCCACAACATGCAGTCGGCGCTCGATCTCGGCAACCGCACGCTTATGATGGATAAGGGCAATATCATCATGGACGTGTCCGGCGCCGAGCGCGAGGGCATGACCGTGCAGGATTTCCTCGACCGCTTCAAGGCAGGCTCCGGCAAGGCTCTCGACAACGACCGCATGCTGCTTTTTTAGCGGCGAATTGGGGCAGTCACGGATACGTCTATCTCCGGTGTCCCGGTATCGAAGCAATGGCATAAACCGCGGCGTTTCGCGCCACGCAAAATCGTGCTATATTAGTGCAAAATCTTCGCGCCCCTTGCAGAGAACAGGCAAGATAAGTTCCCTGCAAGGGGCGCGAAGCCTTACGGTTTATGCCCTTGTCCCGATAGCGTGCCGACGCAATATGCGTATCCGCGGCTGCATAAATGCGATATCAAAAGATCATTAATAATGTGCCGAGGACTATCAGGCACAGGCCGAGCGCGGCTTTTCGGCTCAGGCGCTCGTGAAAGACGATGTATGAAAACGCGATGGAGACGAGGATGCTCAGCTTGTCGATGGGCACGACGACGCTGGCAGGCCCGTCGTGCAGCGCCCTGTAGTAGCACAGCCACGATGCGCCGGTCGCAAGCCCCGAGAGACAGATAAAGCCCAGCTCATTTTTCGGTATGCAGCGCAGAGTGCGTCCCTTGCCCTTGACGAATACGACGACCCACGCCATCACGAGCACGACGCAGGTGCGTATGGCCGTGCCGAGGTTCGATTCGACGCCCTCGATGCCGAGCTTGCCGAGAATGGCGGTCAGGCTTGCAAACAGCGTCGAAAAAAGCGCATACACAAGCCAGCTCCGGCCGCCGGAGGGCGCGTCGGCGGTGACGTCCTTTTTCTCGATCATCATGAACGTGCCGCCGCCGATGAGCACGACCGCCGCGAGCTTCACGGCGCTTATCTCCTCGCCGAGAAAGATGAACGCGAGCAGTATCGTCAGCACGGTGCTCGACTTGTCTATCGGCACGACCTTGTTCACATCGCCCATTTGCAGCGCCTTGAAATAGCACAGCCACGACGCGCCGGTCGCAAGCCCCGAGAGAACGAGAAAGCACCACGTTTTCGGGCTCAGCGTGCTTATCGCAGGCGCAGAGCCCGCGATGAGCACCATAAGCCACGAGAATACGAGCACTACTATCGTGCGTATCGCGGTCGCGGCGTCGGAATCGGTATTTCTTATCCCGCATTTTGCGAGTATGGAGGTCAGCCCTGCAAAAAGCGCCGAGCCGAAGGCATATACTGTCCACATTTCTTTCGCCTTCCTTCGCGGCTATTATAGACCTCTGCGTCAACATATTCAATATGAAAAAGGCAGCCCGTGGGCTGCCTTTAAAAGCTGTTTGAATTTTGTTTGGCTTACGCGAGCTTGATCTTCTCTGCGCGCTTTTTGCCGTAGATGATGATGCCGACGAGGTAGACTGCCGCGCAGGCGGTGCCGATGATGTAGGCGACGTTCCAGGGCAGGTTGAAGCCGATCGTGGCGTTCATTATGTAGGTGATGGTGATGAAGGCGTAGAATGCACCCGGGATGAGCGGCATCCAGACCCACTTGCTCTTGCCGTTTTCAAACATCCACACAGCGATGCAGACGAATGCGAACAGTGCCAGAGTCTGGTTTGCCCATGCGAAGTAGCGCCACAGGATCATGAAGCCCGCGGTATTGGACTTTGCCCATACAAGGATGCCCGCGACGAGCGCGAAGATGATGGCCGACAGGCCGAGGCGCTTGAGGTTGGAGTCCTGCTTGATGTGCAGAGAGTCGGCCACGGTCAGACGCAGAGCGCGCAGCGCGGTGTCGCCCGAGGTTATGGGCAGAACGATAACGCCCAGCAGAGCGATAACGCCGCCGACAGGTCCGAGGATGTTCTTGCAGACGATACCGACAGTCTGAGTTGCCAGGGAAGCGTTTGCCTCCTGAAGACCGAGGTTGTAAACGCCCATTGCGCCGGCTGCCCATACCATTGCGATGAAGCCCTCAAGGATCATCATGTTGTAGAAGGTGTTGCGGCCCTGACGCTCGCTCTTCATGGTGCGGGAGATGATGGCGGTCTGGGTGGAGTGGAAGCCGGAGAGAATGCCGCAGGCGACAGTCACGAAGAATATCGGCAGGAAGTGGCCGGTCGCGAAGTACTCGCTGTAGTTGAATACGCCGTTGTAGCTCCATACGCTGTCCCAGACGTTAAGGAGAGGATAGCCCTTGACGAACAGGCCGACGAAAACGCCGACCGCGGAGAACAGAAGGATTGCGCCGAAGATGGGGTAGATACGGCCGATGATCTTGTCGATGGGGAATACGGTCGCGCACAGGTAGTACAGGAAGATAACGCCGTAGATGACCCAGGTCGAGACCGCGTCGGCTGCGCCGGAGAAGTTGAATACCTGAGTTGCGGCAATGTCGCCGGGGGTGTAGATAAACACGGCGCCGACAAGCAGCAGGAGCAGGCATACAAAGACGTTGTATATCGTGAAAATGCCCTTATTGGTGTACTTCTTTACCATGTCGGGCATCTGGCTGCCGCCGTCGCGCAGGCATATCATGCCGGAGAAATAGTCGTGCATTGCGCCGCCGATGACGTTGCCTATAGGAATGGTTATGAAGGCTATCGGTCCGAACAGGATGCCCTGTATAGGTCCGAGGATGGGGCCGGTACCGGCAATGTTCAGAAGGTTGATGAGGGCGTTTTTCCAGCCCTTCATGGGAACGTAGTCAACTCCGTCGTTTTTCGTGTAAGCCGGAGTCTGACGGTCGTCCGGTCCGAAGACCTTTTCACAGAGCTTGCCGTAAAGCGCAGCGCCGACGAAAAGGATAACGAGACCGAGTATGAATGTTACCATAGTGTTTTCCTCCTTAAAACGGGTAGTTTTTGGCAGACAGCGTCGTATGCCGTCGCGCCCTGTTGATTGTTATTTTAGTGTCAGCACGTGTTAATTTCCATATTTAAAAGGCTTTTTGCCGTTAATTTCTTGTTAATGTTTATGATTTGTTCATATTTTTAGTCTGAAATTGCGCAGGCTGATCTGTCACTGTTTTTCCCATATACGCCAAAAAGCACCCCTGATGGGGGTGCCTGGATGAAAAAGCTGAAAAAACGCAGTCCGAAAAGCTGTCCTCTCGCCGCCGCAGCTCGCTGAGCGTCTCCGGCTCGCGGGAGTAGCTTACGTTGCCGCTATTCTCTGTGCTTCCGTCATTATCTCCTCTTCGGAGGCGTTTAGATGCTTCTGCAAGTATTCCATCAAGCTCCAGCGTTTTCCTTCTGTGTCCATCAGCATCATAATCACCATGCATTTTCCTCTTGATACTTGAAACAATTTCAGCCCATCTAACAGCAGTTTTTGCGTAAGTAACAGTTCCATAATCGTGCTCCTTCAAGAACGAAGTAAACCGAGCCAAGTCAGAAGTTGCCTTCTTCCCGCCGGAAGCATACAGTACAGTCGGGGCAGAGCCGTCCCCAATGCCGTATATAGCAAACACTTCTGTATCTTTTTTCTTAGCATACAGCCATTTTGTAGCCTCGTCAAGGAATTTGGACTTACTCGCTATCTCGACCGCCGTTCTGTCATTAAGCAAGCTCCACTCGTTCTTGTTGAACTGCGGCTTCCAGTATGTTTCCCTTGAATATCTGACATCCTCGTTTTGGCTGTTGACCTTAGCCTGCCACTCAGCATCTTCCGCCGTTTCCATGGAAAATTTCTCGTTGACATTCTTGCTTGTAGTGGGTATATTGGTATCAGGAGATGACGCAGTTGCGCTTTCAGGCGTTGCTTCGGGGGTTTTTCCATCGAAGGACAGCGGGTCTCCATTTTTATTTTATAACACATTTAATGTATTTTAGTATATTTTATTCTAAGCTCAAATCTTGCCGCCCCCCCTTGTCAATCGAAGGGATGTTTGGTATAATGCTCTTGACACGGTAAAATATTGATTTGAGGGCGTTGTCGGGAGGTCTGCGATCTCCGCGGCGAGGCCTTTGAATAAAGCCTCTGTTCTTCGGAACGGATCCCACAAAGCAGCACCTCACGGGTCTCCGTGAGGTGCTGTGTTTACATGGTATAGGCATGAAAAATATTAGTTCACCAGAGCGGACAAGTTCCGATTTGTAAGCATCCGCCCCAAAACGCAAAGGCGCCCCGCACCATGCGTCCTGTAAACGCACGGTGCGGGGGGCGTCCACTTATGCAGCTTTCGTCGGATACACGATCCCGGCGGCTTGGAGCTTATACATTTGCTGTGCCTGTATGGTATCAGCTATCATTTTCCGTGTCAATGCGTCCACGCCCATAAACTCCGCAAAATTTTTTATCTTTATGCCGCTCAAACGATCCTCTTTCCGAAATCAAACCGAAGTTTAATTAACTGTTGGCGCAGAAACACATATTTGATATAATAAAGGAGTTAAAGCTGGTCACGGGGGAGGCGGCCATGGAGTACTATGCAAAATCCAAGAACACTCAGGGACATCAGGAGACTGTAAAAGAACATTTACAGAAGGTTTCAACGCTGGCGCGGGAATATGGCGAACCGCTGGGAATTGGCGAGATCGCTGGACTGGCAGGGCAGGTACACGATCTCGGAAAATATTCTGAGGCGTTTCAGGATGTGCTTAAAGGAATCCGTACTGGCGTAGACCACGCAATGGGCGGCGCATGCTTTGCGGAGGGGTGCTATCGTGGAAAAGCCGGTATCCGTCCCGTGGTGGAAACAGTCAACGGACACCATGACGGCCTCACGGCGTACGGCGAGGTGAAACAGGAGCTGCACGCCATGGCGGATGAGAACGGACATGCCCGGGGAAGCGGCGGAAAAACGCCGTCCATCAATGGCCGCGATCAGCTGCAGGCTGCAATCGATGCATTCCGGCACGATTTTCCTGATTTTAGACCGCCGCATCTTTCGGTACCGCCCACTGTCGAGCTGGAATCCATGCTATATACCCGAATGCTGTTTTCATGTCTGGTGGATGCCGACTACACAGCCTCTGCAATAAATGACGACTGCGATTATTTAGACCGCGCGGAGGACGATCGCTTCGATCCGCAGTTGCTGCTGGAAAAGCTGTATGCCTATTGCGATGACATCAGGCAAAACTCTACCGCGGAACGTACGCTGAACGCCTGCCGTGATCAGGTTTTCGAACAATGCGGAAGCATGGGAGACGAACCCGAAGGGTTATATACGCTGACGGCTCCTACCGGAACAGGAAAAACGCTGGCGCTGCTGCATTTTTCCCTGCGGCATTGCCTGAAGCACGGGAAAAAACGAATCATAATCGTGCTGCCGTTCCTCACGCTGGCAGAGCAAAACGCGGCTACATATGCCAAAATAATTCCCAATGTGTTGATCGACGACAGCCAAAGTGATTTGCCGGAGAGCGCACGGGAACTGGCAGCCAGGTGGAGTGCGCCTGTCATCATCACGACGTCCGTTCGTTTTTTCGAGGGACTGTTTTCGGATAGGCCTGCCGTCTGCAGAAAGCTTCACCATATTGCGGACAGCGTCGTGATATTTGACGAAGCGCAGAGCCTGCCTACCGAGCTGGCTTCCGCCACGCTCCGCACAGTCAACGAGCTCTGTGCGCGGTACCACACGACCATGGTATTTTCCACGGCGACGCAACCGGATTTTTCCGCACGTAAAGATTTAGACTGGGCTCCGCGGGAGATTCTGCCGGATAACAAACTTATGTTCGAGGCGCTGCGGCGTGTAAATGTGGACTGGCGGCTTCGGGATGAGACGCCGCTTGATGATATTGCTGCGGAGATGGCTGAAGTCGACAGCGTATGCACGATCGTCAACCTGCGTCGTCATGCACGGCTCCTCGCCGAGGCGCTGCGGCGGCACTGCCCGGAGGAGGCGATATTCTTCCTGACAACGGATCTGTGCCCCGCGCATCGAAGCCGACAAATCGAAATTATCCGCCAGCGGCTTAAAGAGGATCTGCCGTGCCGGGTTGTGGCGACGCAGTGCATCGAGGCCGGAGTCGATCTGGATTTCAGCGTACTTTATCGCGCGTTGGCGCCGCTGGACTCTATTGTTCAAGCGGCCGGACGCTGCAATCGCAATGGACGCGATCCCATGGGTCGGGTGGTAGTATTCCGACCGGAGGATAGCCGCATGCCATATCCGGATGACTGGTATAACAACGCCGCGGTCACGGTGCAGGAGATGAATCCGCCATTTTCGATACACGACCCGGAAAAGATTCGGGAATATTACCGGCGGCTGTTCAATGGAGCCGTCGATAAGCCCGAGCTGCGAAAAGCCATCGAAGCACGTTCCTTTTCGCAGACGGCGGCACAATACAAGCTGATCGAGAACTCCGGTGCACGGGTCATTGTTCCTTATGACGAAGAGCTAAAGCTATACAGACATATCACCGAAGAGCTGCTCGAGCGAGGTGTTACCGGTGCGCTGCTTCGTGAGGCGGCATCTCTGACACTTACATGCTTTGCGAAAAATTTGGATGTTTATGCCGAGGAGCTCCCATTTGCCCGGCGCGGCAGGGAATCGCAGACTATAGGCAGCGGAGTCTACATACTTCGCCAACAATATGAGAAGCAGTATTCCCCTCGCTTGGGTCTGTACATCCCGCAAGAAGAACAATTTGACAATATATTCTGATCACAGCACACGGACTGTCCGTATTATCGGACAATCCGTGTGCTATGATGCTTTTAAGAAAAAGTTGACAAAACTGCTTTTATAAATTGTACTATACTTGACAGCTATAATTTAGCTGATGAGCAGAAATAAGTATGATATTATTTGGCTGCTCTGTTCTCTGAGCGAGGCAGAGCGTGCAATTTTCGGAGGTGAAAGGTATTTGAACGAAATTGTGATCGAAGTTTGGGGAGATTTTGCCTGCTTCTCCGCGCCCTATGCGAAGGTGGAGCGGCTGACCTACCCATTCCCCACCCCATCTGCTGCCAGGGGTATCCTCTCGGCCATTTACATGAAGCCGAAGGAGTTTCGCTGGCAGATCAACCGCATTGAAGTGCTCAACCCCATCCGCTATATCAGCTTCAAACGCAACGAGGTCAAATGTACTGTCGGATCGGAGGCGATCTCCGCAGAGGATGAGCGGACTCAGCGGCAGACAACGGCGCTGCAGGATGTGCGCTACCGCATTTCGGCATCCATCATCCCGCGTCCTGCGTTTGCGGGTCGGGAGACTCAGCTGTATGAGCAGGCACTGCGGCGCATCCGCGGCGGCAAATGCTACTTCCAGCCGGCACTCGGGCTGCGTGAATTTGCCTGCTATTTTGAAGAAAGCGACGGCACACGCCCGCCCATCCGTCAGTCCATGGATGCGGGACTGATGGTCTACGACCTGTTCGCGCCGGAGGACGTGGAGGTCAGTAAAAAAGTGAAGCTCAAGATGTCCCTTTTCCACGCAGTTATGGAGGACGGTGTCATTATCGTTCCGCCCTATGACAGTCCGGAGGTCCTGAAAGGAGGCGCGCCATGCTGAAGGCGCTGTATGACTACGGAGTTCGCCGCCATTTGGCGCTGCCGCCGGGCTTTGTGGGGAAGACCATCAAGGCGTACATTTCTCTCTCGGAGAGCAATGACAGTGTCAGTATTTATTTGGGCGGCGATGAACCCGTGCCCTGCCCGGATATCGGCAGTTCAAACCAAAGCCGGGATAAGAGCAACATTCTGGCAGAAAAGCGCTCCATAGTGGTTGCGGAGAAGCCCGGAATTAAAAGTGGTTTCTTTTTGAAGACTCTTCGGGATGCCGCAGAATCCGAGCCCCTGCTGAAAGTTTGCGTACATGCCCTGGAGACCCCGGAAATTGTCGCAACCATACAGGCCGAGCTTAACCGTGCTAAGATCGATTCGAATTCTCTCATTTCCTTCCGAGTAAACGGACAATCGGTACTTTGTTTGGAAAACGTTCGGCGCTGGTGGGTGGAATACCGCAAGCAGTTTTTAGGAACAAACGAAGGTATCTCCACGCTCTGCCTAATTACCGGTACATCGGCCGAATCAATGGCAATGAATACTCCGATAAGAGGATTGGGTGACGTTGGTGGGCGCCCAAACACTCCCTTTATTTGTTTCGATAAATCAGCTTTTTGTTCTTACAACCAAAAAGTACCTAATAGCTCATCTGCACAGTACACTGAAAAGAAGGCCGCTAATGCCCCGGTCTCAGAGGAGGCCTTCTGCGTGGTAAAGGCAGCGCTGGACGAACTGCTGAAGGATGCGCCGATTCTCGCAGGCATGAAGTTTGTCCATTGGTTCGACCGCGAGATTCCGCGGGAGGACGACCCCCTGTGCTCCATTGAGTTTGGTTACGAACCGCCTGAAGATGAAGATGAGGAAAAAACGCCATTTAATGAACTTGAGAGACGGCGTACCGCCGACCGAATTCCGCAAAGTGTCTATTCCGGTCAGGCCGCCCCAAATTTGGACAATACATCTTATTATATTCTGCTGCTGTCCGGAGTTGGTGGGCGCGTCATGATCCGCAAGTACGAAAAAGGCAGCTATGCCGACCTGCGCCAAAACATTGAACAATGGCACGCCGATTTGGCACTGATCAATTCGTCCGGAAGCGGAAACATCAAGTCTGTCAAACTTGCCGCGCGGCTGATGCGTCTGCTGAAGTTTCAAAAAAGCGACAGCCGTCCTTTTGAAAGGCTGAGCAAAGAGCTCGCCGGAGTCACCCCCGCGGTCATACAGGCTATTCTGACGGATGGCATCCTGCCGGACGCCGTCGCAGCCAAGGCATTGGCTTACATCCGCTCGGAACTGCTCGCGGGCGATGACGGCAATACCGGGAATATACAGGCTCTGCCAAACGCTTTCGCCTGCCAGTGGCTGAAGGTTTGGCTGCTTCGAAAAAATCGAATAAATCATCAGGAGGAACCGATCTTGGAAGAATATAATCTGAATCTTTCTAATGCCGCCTATCATTGCGGCGGACTCATGGCCGTTTATGCAGCGATACAGCGGGCTGCGATGCCGGAAGTCAATACCGGCATCGTTGAGAGGTACTACGCCTCCGCAATCCAAACGCCCGCGCTGGTCATAGGGCAGCTCAGCAGCCGCTCAAATCACCACCTGGAAAAAATCGAAAACAAGTGGCTGGCCGATAAATATCGTGAAAAGCTGCAGCAGATCTCCGTCGCTTTGGGAGCATCTATCCCCGCTACGCTTAACCTGGAGCAGCAGTCCTACTTTGCGCTTGGTTACTATCAGATGGGCGCAAAGCTCAATCAGGAGAAAAATCAGAATATCGCCGCAGCCAGAGAACGTGCAGCGGCTGCGGAATAAAGGGAGGATATACCATGGCTATTAAGAATCGTTATGAATTTATGTACTATGTCGCATGCACCAACTGTAATCCAAACGGAGATCCTGACATGGGAAACATGCCCAGGATCGACCCGCAGACGATGCAGGGCTTTATCACCGACGCCGCCACCAAGCGCCGCATCCGCAACTATGTGGAGCTGGCTCACAGGGACGAGCCCGGCATGGGCATCATCATCCAGCAGGCAAGCAATATCAACCGCCATATCGCCGAGGCCAAACGGGCGGCAGGTGTCGAGGACTGCGCAAAGGCAAAAGAGGCTGTTTATGCCGGCCGAAAGAAAGCCTGCGAGCTGTTCTATGATGTCCGTGCCTTCGGCGCGGTAATGTCCACGGGTCCAAACGCAGGGCAGGTGCGCGGTCCCGTGCAGATCACCTATGGAAAAAGTTTGGATGCCGTTCTGCCTTTGGACATTTCCATTACCCGTATGGCCGTCGCGGACAAAGTGAAAGACGGCGCCACCGTGGAGGATTACATGATATGGGAGGAAGCACAGCCTGAGGATAAGCTCCGTACCATGGGCAGAAAGCAGATCATCCCCTTCGGCCTGTACGAGGTTCGCGGCTTTATCAGCGCCAATCTCGCCGAGGAAACAGGCTTTGACGAGGAGGATCTGAACGTCCTGTTTGAGGCCATCCTGAACATGTATGAGCATGACCACTCCGCAAGCAAGGGCGAGATGGCAGTTGTCTCCCCGCTTATCATCTTCAAGCACGTAGGCACGGATTCCGATGCCGCTCAAAGGAGTCGCCAGGCCAAGCTGGGCTGCGCTCCCGCACACAAGCTCTTCGAGTTGGTCAGTGTCACTAAAAAAGACTCCGTTGCTTATCCGCGCAGCTATCGGGATTACGATGCCGTGGTGTCGCTTGACCGGCTGCCGAAGGGCGTGCAGATAGGCTTCAAGCCCGCTGCCTTTGAGCCGGTGGTTTGGGATACACTTCCCGCGGATGAAGACTGGTTCCGCCATGGATGATTGGGAGCCGATCCCTCTTTCGCGTCTGTCCCAAGCCGGATACTGCCTGCGGCGAGCCGCACTTCTGACCAACGAGCAGATTTGGACGGAGAGCGCGGACACCGCCAAGGGGCGCGCCGAGCATGAGAGAGTTCACACTCAGCGAATCGAACGCCGCGGAAACAGCGCAAAGCTGTATGAATTCCCCGTCTTTTCTCGGATGTTGGGGATATCGGGAAAATGCGACTGCGTTGAGGCCAGGGCAGACATCGAAGGCTGCCGCATTCCCGTACTGGATTTCCCGGTAAGGCTGTGCCCAGTCGAATATAAGCACGGTAAGCTCCGATCGGAGCTTGAATACGAGATCCAGTTGTGCGCACAGGCCATGTGTTTGGAGGAGATGTTTCAGACGCATATCCCGGAGGGAGCCATCTATTATATTACGTCACACCGCCGGTACTCTGTTCCGTTCACGGAAGAGCTGCGTGCCCTTGTGAAAGAAACGGTGGGTAGAATTGATTCGTTCCGACAAGATTTTTCAATCCCGCAGGCAGAATACAGCGCTAAATGCAAAGCATGTTCTCTGAGAGAGCAATGTCTGCCCGGCGTGCAGCCTTCCGCATCAGCTTATTGTTCTCAGCTGCGAAAAGAGGCCATGCGTGAGGAGGATATCCCATGAAAAAGCTTCTAGAGACACTATACATTACGACTCCCGAAAGCTATCTGTTCGAACGAAACGGGAATATCTGCATTTCCATAGGCAGCGCAGAAAAGGCCTCTGTTCCGGTCTCACAGGTGAACTCTATCGTTCTGTTCGGTAAAAACACGCTTTCAACTGCATTGCTGTCGTTTTGTTCCAAAAACGACGTAACTATCACATTTCTGAGCGAGCGCGGCTTTTTTCTCGGACGGGTGTGCGGACCGGTCAGCGGCAATGTACTGTTAAGGAAGCGCCAGTATGATTCGTTGTCAGACGAAGCCTTTGCAGCCCGGTTTGTCAAGGATCTATTGTTTTGCAAGTTTCGTAACAGCAGAGCCGTGCTGCTGCGGCATGCACGTGCTGCCTCCGATGAAACAGGAAAGATCAGGGTCGCTGCAGCGGCAGCCGAGCTGACCACGCTTGCACAGAAGCTGGATGCCTGTACGGGCATTGATTCCATGCGCGGAATCGAAGGTTCAGCCGCCTCTGTCTACTTTTCGTGCTTTGACGATTTGATCTGCAGTCCGAAAGGGTACCGCTTTGAGACGCGAAGCAGGCGGCCTCCGTTGAATGAAGTTAATGCTGTGCTGTCATTTGTTTATACATTACTGGCGCATGATGTTCGTTCTTCTTTGGAAACCGTCGGACTTGATCCTGCTGCGGGATATCTGCACGCGCTCCGCCCCGGTCGCCCGTCTTTTGCGTTGGATATCATGGAAGAGCTTCGTGCACCGCTATGTGACAGGCTGGTCGTTTCCATGTTTAACAGGGATCAGTTTCAAGCGCAGGACTTCACAGCAGATTTTGGCGCAGCATATCTCAGCGATAAGGGGCGTCGGAAGGTGCTTGAGCAATGGCGAAGCAGGAAGCGTGAATCCGTTCAGCACACATTTTTGAAGGAGAAAATCCCCATTGGCATGATCCCATACGCGCAGGCCATGCTGTTTGCTCGTGTGCTGCGCGGAGACTTGGATCGATATCCACCGTTTGTGTGGAGGTGATTACGTATGATGCTAGTTGTCACCTACGATGTGGACACATCGGATGCCGCCGGGCAGAAGCGCCTGCGAAAGGTCGCTAAAATTTGCGAGCGTTATGGAATGCGTGTGCAGAATTCTGTGTTTGAGGTGCTCGTGGACGCCGCGCAACTGGTAGTTCTGAAGTGTGAGTTAGAAAAAGTCATCGATATGGCACAGGATTCTGTTCGCTTCTATCGTCTCGGCAATTCCTACGAGAAGCGGATTGAAACCATGGGCCGCAAGCCGCTTGTTGAAGCCGGAAGCGCTTTAATCTTTTAGCGCCGACCTCTCCCATTCATAATTTTGCGTTAGGTTGGTGCATATAATCTCCGCAATTCACACGGTTTTGTAGGTTTCGAAATCGATCCAGTTGAGATATGATTCCAAAACTGCGTGAATTTTCAGCAATTTGCTATAAAACCCGAAATGGATTTTGTGAAAAATTGCTGTCGCCCCTCACGCAGGGGCGTGAGTAGAAATTGCTCCGATTGCTCGACGGACTTGATAATGAAATGTCGCCCCTCACGCAGGGGCGTGAGTAGAAATTTTGCCTGAAGCGCGGCGGCGACAACGGCATTAGTCGCCCCTCACGCAGGGGCGTGAGTAGAAATCATGTCTATGTATTTTCTCCTTTTGGCTATTCAAGTCGCCCCTCACGCAGGGGCGTGAGTAGAAATCCCTCGCAGCGTGGAAACACGAACACATCCTCGCCTAGTCGCCCCTCACGCAGGGGCGTGAGTAGAAATTTCGCCATCCTCGCATGGTGCGCAAAGTGTGTCGTCGCCCCTCACGCAGGGGCGTGAGTAGAAATATTTCGATGTTGATATACCGGGCAGCGCGGGCGGTCGCCCCTCACGCAGGGGCGTGAGTAGAAATGAGAATAAAAGAATCCAGCGCGGCCAAGTCGTCAACGGTCGCCCCTCACGCAGGGGCGTGAGTAGAAATATATCAGATCAGCTGAAAACGAAGGCTGCGCACCGGTCGCCCCTCACGCAGGGGCGTGAGTAGAAATGGAGATAATATGCTCATAGCTGTCCAGCGTTCGCCGCCGAAGATCACGGCTGCGGCAGTAGATCATAAACTCATCAATGCAATAATCCAAACTGAAATTGCTCATAAAAACACTCCCCGTCGGTTGGTTCAGGATACCCAACTGACAGGGAGCGTTCGTTGCTATGAGCTCAATGATAGGTTGCTATGCGGAGGGGAAATTCATAGCGCGTTCAGCTTATTCGTCGCTTCCGCGCCATATTCCTCCATCCGGCAAAGCCTTGATTTTGCTGTGTTTTCACCGCATTATGCCCTGCTTTTGGCGCAGGGAAAGGCAGTCGGCGATCATGGCGATGAATTCGGAGTTGGTCGGCTTGCCTTTGATGAAGCGGCTGCAAGCATCCGCTTCTGTTGGTTCGACACTAAAAAATCTGTTGCATTGTCAGTTGCTTCAAGCGCTCTTTGTCAGTAGGTATTTCTGATTTGTGAGTAAATATTAGCAAATCAGATTGCCGAAATCAAGCTCGAAACCAACTGACTTTTGTCATATTTAAAATATTTTTTCTGCATCTTTTAACTCTGCCCCAGCATCTTTGAAACATCATTTATTCGTTAATTTAACTTCTCAGTACATGTTCCATTAAAACGACAGATGCAGGCTCCCGCTCTGCTATAATTAAGACACAAGATGAGCAAGAGAAAAGCTCAAAAAGAATAATTTGGGTCGTGACCAACACGAGAAAAGGAGAAACATTATGACTATTAACGAAAAGAAAATGACCATTGAGCTGACCGCCGCAGAGATGAAGGAAGCACGCAAGTTCGGCACTCAGATGTACAATGCACTTCAGGCGGCACGCAGAGATTACCCCAGCTTCCGCACAGCAGAAATCAAGTCCAAGCGCAGCAAGGCCGCCTTTGCAAAGCTCACACTGAATGAAATCTCCGATTACGTTGAAAAGAACGGTTCGGACAAGCAGAAGAGCGACTTCGCTTTCTTGACTGGCAAAAATACTGACGAGTATATAAAATCAGCTTCCTTCTTTGAAGTGAAAAGTTGGTTCCTCTCTCAGTTCCCTGAACTCAAGAAAGCTCGCGCAGAGCACAACAAAAAAACTCAGGCTATTCTTTGTGGCGCAGCTGCATAAATAAGGGGAGGCCGAAAAAATGAAGAACACAATTCGTCTTAATCACGAATCTCGCTTGATTGTTATGGACAGAACTTTTTCAAAGCTTGCTGAAAATGTCCGTAATCCTGAATACTCAATGCTTCAAAGCGTCCGCAGGGACTACCCCGATTATGTAGTTGTCACTCGTAAGATCCGGCGCAACACCGCAAAAGAGTGCTACAAGGGGCTCACATACGACTACATGCGTGATTACATTTCTAAAAGAAGCGCTTCAAATGATCGTGTAAATCTCGAAAGGCTTGAAGAGATGATCGAAATATCCAAATGCCACTCAAGTGCTTACAGATACCCAGTTATTAAAAAGTGGTTCCTTACCCAGTATCCCGAAGTCAGCAGTTACGGTATTAAAGATGAGAGCTCCGCAGCAGATCAGTGCATCACTGTTGCCGCATAACCCAAAAACATGGTCAATTTGCGTTAATCAATCTATTACAAATTTCACAATACAATGGAGGTCAACAATGCCAAACAACAACTATTCACAGGCTCCTGTTCTTTTAAAGAAAGGTGAAAAAAATCGCTCCAGCCAAAAGTATGGCAAGGGCAAGGCCATAAGATCAATTGAGCTTGAGAATATTATCTTTCAGAACATCGGAGGCAAGTGCGGAGCTCAGTTAAAACTCATGCTGTTTCTTACAGGCAACGCGGATGATGGAACATTCTCTGTTGCTACAAAAACAGTCTGCGACCGCTGTGGGATGACAGAGGAAACATATAAGAAGGCGCGCAGCGCCCTTGTGGAAAAGGGCTGGATCATCCACGAAGAAGGCAAAATCATAATAGACTATGACGCTATCTATAACAGTGCAAAGCTTACTGAAGAGTCTACATACTCAGTAAAAACGGAGGATACTGAAGCTAACTGCTCAAAGGATATTGAAAGCACCTCATCACAGGATTTTCAGAATACCTATAATAATATAATATCGGATAGGATAATTCCGGTGAACAAAATAAAGAATATAACAGAACCAAAAGTCACAGGTGTGAGGCCCCGATACGACAGTGAATTCAGATTTTAAGGAAGGAGGTTTAGTAATGACAACACCTGAGCGTATAGATCAGAGAATACCGTAGTATTACGAAACGATGTATAAAGACGGCTACAATCTTTGGGAGATTTGCTACTCAGCAAAAAGAACGTTGATGACAGCAGCCCAGCAGTAGAAGAGCAAAGTCGTCAAAGATAAAAAGTCATATGATAAAATTGAAAAAACAGTTGATAATCTACTTGATAAACTCAAGTTTTAAAGCATAACGAGCTACGTCACTTAAAGCGGCGCAGCTCGTTTTTTTCATTTTCAGCCGTAATTCAGATGTAAATCTACTTAGGGATTTTTCGCAGACGTGCACAACTGAGAATACTGAGTAAAATCAGTTTAATCCCAAAAGCCAGCCCCGCCTATTTCAAGGGGGATTATTCAGTATCCTTCTCGTATTCAATAATGTCCCCAGGCTGGCAGTCGAGCAGTCGGCAAATTGTCTCAATATTATCCCACGATATTCCCTGCTCCCCTTTTCTGAGCTTCTGTAGAGTTGATTCGCTGAGCTTCTTTCTTTTGTCTTCTGTTGTCCTGAAGAAGTATGACGAATAGCCCTTCTCTTTCAGCGCCTCAAGAATGTTTATTTTATATTTTAGCGGCATAATGCTGCCTCCTTTTATATTGCTGCAATGATATCACATCGGATACACGAATTCAAGTGTATAATTTTCATAGTTTTATACTCTAAAATTCGTGCATATTGTCAATTGCTTATACACGTTATTTCGTGTATAATATAATCACATCAAGGAAATTAACCGAAAAGGAGATACAAAAATGAGCAACATTGATTTAGCAAAAAAGATCGACGAGCTGCACGAGCTTGAGGAGCTTATTGAAGAAGCCAAAGCAAACGCAGAGGCAGTCAAGGACAGCATAAAGGCGGAGCTCCTCATGCGCGACACCGAAGAGCTCGAAGTGAACGGCAAGATCATTCGCTGGACTTCGGTTCTCTCAAACCGTTTTGACACAACAGCGTTTAAAAAATCTTACGGCGAGCTCTACAAGCAGTTTGTAAAGCAGGTTTCAAGTCGACGCTTCAGCATTGCCTGAGTGCTGAGAATAAGGGGCTGCGCCACGGCAGACCCTTTCGTTTTTGCTCTGTTGGTTCCCAAAGTTATAAGTTTTGGCACTGCGGCGGCAAGTGCGGAAAATCAAGGGCTGAGGCGGTGTCAAAACTCAGCGCCAAAAGTGAAGGGAGAAAAACATGATATACGGCTACGCAAGAGTCTCAACTGCGACGCAGTGCAGGGACGGAAACAGCCTCGAAGAGCAGCAGGCGGCGCTGTCGCAGTATGGCTGTCAAGAGATCATAACCGAGGCGTTTTCGGGCAAGGCAATGGACAGGCCAAAGTTTCAGCAGCTATTGGAACGGCTCACAGAAGGCGACACGCTCGTTGTCTGCAAGCTCGACCGCTTTGCACGAACGGCAATAGATGGCGTTCAGACCGTTAGAGAGCTGTTTGAGCGCGGTGTCAGGGTGCATATTCTCAACATGGGGCTCATCGAAAACACGCTGACAGGCAATCTTATTTTAACTGTCATGCTCGCATTTGCCGAGTATGAGCGCGGAGTGATCGTCGAGCGCACACAAACAGGAAAAATGGCTGCGCGGCAAAATCCTAACTTCCGCGATGGACGGCCGAAAAAGTTTACACCCGCTCAAATTGATCACGCAATGGAGCTCCTGTCTTCGGGCAAGACCTACCGCGAGGTCGAGGCTATGACAGGCATAAGCAAGAGTACATTGATAAGAGCGCGCCGCAAGTGGATATAGAATAGGCCGAAGGACATTTGATCCTTCGGCCTGAGTTTTGTCTTATTGCCAATTATTGTAAGCAAAGCTCACTTCTTGCTATTCGGTAGCCTTATATTAGTCCAGCTTGATACATCACATTGGCCGTATTTGTTATATCCTGCGGCAACTACAGTTCCGTCAGATTTTAGGCCTACTGTAATGTCACTATCACAGGCAATCGCAACAATGTTTCTCCAATCCGACACATCACATTGTCCGTAATCGTTAACCCCTGTGGCAACTACAGTTCCGTCTGATTTCAAGCCTATTGTAAGGTAAGAAACACCGCCAATCGAAACAATATCCGTCCAGCTCGACACATCACATTGGCCGTATTTGTTATATCCTGCGGCAACCACAGTGCCGTCAGATTTTAGGCCTACTGTATGCTCTCTTCCACAGGCAATCGCTACGATATCAGTCCAGCCCGACACATCACATTGACCGTCATGGTTATATCCCGTGGCAACTACAGTTCCGTCAGATTTTAGGCCTACTGTATGCTCTCCTCCACAGGCAATCGCTACGATATCAGTCCAGCCCGACACATCACATTGGCCGTATTTGTTATATCCTGCGGCAACTACAGTTCCGTCAGATTTTAGGCCTACTGTAATGTCACTATCACAGGCAATCGCAACAATGTTTCTCCAATCCGACACATCACATTGTCCGTAATCGTTAACCCCTGTGGCAACTACAGTTCCGTCAGATTTTAGGCCTACTGTATGCTCTCCTCCACAGGCAATCGCTACGATATCAGTCCAGCCCGACACATCACATTGGCCGTATTTGTTATATCCTGCGGCAACTACAGTTCCGTCAGATTTTAGGCCTACTGTAATGTCACTATCACAGGCAATCGCAACAATGTTTCTCCAATCCGACACATCACATTGTCCGTAATCGTTAACCCCTGTGGCAACTACAGTTCCGTCAGATTTTAGGCCTACTGTATGCTCTCCTCCACAGGCAATCGCAACAATGTTTCTCCAATCCGACACATCACATCGACCATTCCAGTTAACCCCTGTGGCAACTACAGTTCCGTCAGCTTTAAGCCCTACTGTATGCCAACCACTACAGGCAATCGATACGATATCAGTCCAGCCCGACACATCACATTGACCATGTTCGTTATTTCCCGCGGCAACTACAGTACCATCATTTTTAACAGCAGCTGTAAATTCATATTCACTCACAACTGTCTGTCTCCAGCCAGTTTGTTCCATTGCCGTGAAGCAACGAGCTTGTGAATCTTTGTAATCTCCGAGCGACAAAAATGCTGCTGCCGCTTCATAATATTTACCCTCATCGTAGAGCTCTAATGCCGCATTATATTTGCTGTTTGGGATAATGACCTTGGTGAGAACGATAACAAGGGCAATAACCGCAATGGCCACGGGAATTGCGATAGAAAGTATTCGTTTTTTCTTCTCGGCGGCCTTTTGGGCAGCCTTTTGGGCGGCTATGCGCCGTTCTTTATCAGCCTTTTCGTCAGCTATACGCTGCTCTTCCCGCTTTCTTTCAATTTCAGCTAAACGATCGGAGCATTCCTGAATTTTCTTGTCCGCATCTCTCCAGCCGCGGATGCTCTCAAGCTTGCTTATTGCATCCCCATATTTGAGACGCGCGTCTCGCTCCATGTCTTTTATCGCAGCATTGTATATAGCGTCCTTGCGGCTCTCTTCCGCTTTTTCAAGACATTGCCGGCGCTTTTCATCGGCGTCCATGAAGCCGTGAATGCTTTCAAATTTCTTCGCCGCCGCTTTAAATTTTTCTTCTGTGTTGGCGTCCTTCATGTTAATTACGGCGCCTCTATAAATTCTCGTCAAGCGGTCATTTTCATTACGCTCGAATATATGATCGCTATAGCTCTCGAGTTCATCGACAAGCTGCTTATCGCCAAAGCGCACGACCTTTTCGAAATTGCTGCTGTCATCAAACGATTCTCGGCAGTCTTTGAGGTCTTCCTTCCTGCGAGCTTCGCACTCTGCCATAAGCTTTCCGAGGTATGCCTGTGCGTTTTCGGGATCGATATCAAGCACCTTTTCGCAGTATTTATCCGCTTCTTCCCATTCTCTGTCCTCGAGGAACATAAATGCGCGCTTCAAAAGCGGCTCGACAGAGCTGCTGCCGCTGTTCACAACAACGGCCTCTTTGGCCGCAGCCTTAGGTTCATCTACAGAGGCTATTTTCTTGATGCCGCGTATAAGATCCTGCATGAAGCCGAGCTTGGACATATCCTGTGCCAGCAGATGCGAAAATTCCTCCGGCAGGTCATAGGGATCCATATCTCTGTATGCCGGAATGAGCACCTTTTTGCCGCCGGATTTCTTGACGAGCGCAAGATAGCGGCTCCATTCGTTTTTGACCCATACAGCGTTGAAATACTCAGGCTTTGTTCCGATAACGACCATGACCTTAGCCGAGTTGAGCGCTGCAAATATGTAAGGCTCGTACGCTGTGCCGAGCTTGTCCTCCAGCGTTATTCCGCTGAAAAACACCTTGAAGCCTTCCTGAGTGAGCTGATGGTAAAGGTCGTTTGCCAGCACCGAATCCGGCGTTCTTCTGCCGCTGTTGTCGGTCTCCTTATAGCAGATGAAAACATCAAACGGCTCTTCCTTCTGCGAGATCTCAAGAATGCCCTTTTGAATCTCGTTGATTGCCTTTGCTTCGTCTTCGTAAATGCTCCGCTGATATGCGTCGGCATATTTCAAAGCGGATTTATAGTCGTCATCGTCAAAAATCGATGTGTATTGTGCGCGGTTTACCGTGGGCACACGCTTGTGGGTAGCAGGGTCTTCGACATATTCGATACCATAGCGGCAAAGCACCAGCGACCAGTAGGTTTCCGCATCGGTGCCGTCCTCATTGAGTATCTGCTCGTAGATGCCCATTGCTTTATCAAAATCATTGTTCCTGCGGAAATGATTCGCGCGGTCATACAGATTTGCCTTTCTGTCGTCGTCAAGGCGAGGAAGCGTCTGCTTCGTACCGCAGGAGTCGCACACTCCAACAGTTGCTCCCTGTTCAAATTCAATCTCTCCGCCGCACATTTTACATTTAAATGTTGACATTATAGTTTATATTCCTCCTATCACTGTCTCTAAAAAGCTAAAAGCTGTTTTTGCAAGTCCACCAAACGGTAGTAATGAGATAACAGACAGAATGGCTTGTTTGCTGGCATTCATCAAGAATGTTTTGAATCCTTCTTTTGAAAAATCGCTCAGGAAAGTATGTATATCGCTGTTCGATTCGGCTATAGCGTTTATATTTTCTTTTGCTTCCACAGAAAAAGTATCAGCTAGTGTCATGTCATCGAGACATATTTCAACAAAACAATCAAGTGGCAAGCGGAGTAGTTTTTTGTTAAGTGAACATTCATCATACCAGCCTTTTTCTTCGATGAAATGACGTGCCTCGTTCAAAACATTAATATCTTGAATTAATATTTTTACATAATGATCCGCTTCATCATATTTCGCATTCTTTACAGAGTCTGAAAAGGAGGTTCTCCAGTCAAAACCTTTGCTTGGATATTTCAGTTCTTTTCGTTCTTTCAAGGTTCTAATGCGTGACTGGGTTATCCCTAATTGCTTTGATAATGTATAATCGTCATACGGTTCACCTGCGCTAATGCAATGCCCAACATATTCAGAAAAAAGCAAAACTTCTAAGTCAGCCTTTGAGGTGCTTCCGAAATTTTTGCAGAAGTATAGTTCCGATATTTTATCAAAGCAAGCTTGTTTTTCTTCGTTCGAAAAATTCATACAGATGTCCCTCACTCCATCACCTTGCACATTCTGTTTCTGTCACCGATCAGGGCAATCAGCTCGTCTGCAAGATCAGATGCGTTTTCGCCGTTTTTAACTGCTGCCGCAAATGCGGTAAACTCCTTAGAGATTTCTGCTTCTGTTCCCGAAAGGGCCTCGCTGCTCATGGGGTCAGAATACCGCAGTGCCTCATAGACCTTTTTGCACATGGCTTTTGCCTCGTCGGTTTGTGCTCTCGCCATCAAATTTTCCGCTTCGACGGTCATTACACGGATAAAGGCCGTTTTCTCCTTAACGCGCGTATCCGGCTCATGCACAAGCTCTGCCGCCGCGCTTGCCTTGATAACAGATATCGCTGTAAAGCCCAAAATCAATGCGCAAGTGACTATTCCGACCCAGTTGGGCAGGTTCGGAATGAGCATACATGCAGCGCCGACAACGAACGACAGTATCAACGCCGAATAGCTTATAGTAACAAGGGGCAGTTTAAGGAAAAGCTGCTCCTTGCTTTTCGCTTTGAATGCAAAGTAAGCGCACACGAGCTGACCGATTAAGGCAAGCATGATCAAGACATAGCCGCTCCAAAATGCGCCGTCAAATTTACTTGCTCCGTCCACAGCGGGAGTCACAAAAGCAATAACATTAAATATAACCGCCAAAACAGCCCACGCTGCTATGTAATACTTAAAATTCTTATTCATAATAGCTCTCTCCTAATCTCTCTCGTTTTACAGCTTTGTTCCGCACTGGGGGCAGAATTTAGTACCGCTCGAAACTGTTTCTCCGCAGTTCGGGCATACAGATATGAATTTGTGCCCGCATTCGGGACAGAACTTGCCTTTCACCACGGTTTGACCGCATTCGGGGCAGGTGATCATATTGTCCGGCACTTTTTCCGTCTTCTCTCCACACTCAGGGCAGAACTTAGAGCCTGTGGGGATACTTGCTCCACACTTAGAGCATACCTCTTTGGCCGGTGAAGCCGTGTCTCCCGAGCTCATGTCTCCAAAAGTACCGAACATGTTACCTATCTGTCCACCAAATGCACCGGCAGCTTTTAGACCGATCCCAAGGCCTACAATATCACTCATGACCGATCCGCCTGTACCGCCCGATCCGCCCATGTTGCCAATGCCCTCCGCATAGGCCTTTTGGACTTCTGCCTGAAGAACATCTTTTTGGTTATAACCCATGGCGCGCATAACTTCTGCCTCTGCCAAGCCCGATGCTTTTTTCGCCATAGCTTCAGCCTGCGCCTCTATCACTTTTCGCTCTGCTGCACGCTTTGCGACCTCTGTTTGGGTCTGCTGGCGCTCAAGCTCAACAGCACGAGCGGCGGCTGTGACCTCTGCCTCTGCCTGCGCTTTTGTCGTGCGAATGTCCTTGTCCGCATGAATCATGCGCTTCTGCAAAGATATCGTATACAGCTCTCGAATCCTCTTGAAATTCGGATCATCTTCGGGCAATACTACAGTAGTTAGATAAAACTGGGGGATCGACAGACCGTATTCCTCGAATTCGGGAGAGATTTTTTTATGCAGCTCCGAGGCGATTTCGTTGAGATGCTCATCGACTTCAAGTATGTTGATCTGTAATGCCTTGATCACAGAGGACAGCGTTGTTTTCACCGCTGTGGAAATTACGGGTCTGAAAGAGCTCTGAATAGATTTAGTGAAGCCGTCTCTTTCCGAATCCCATGCAATGCCGGTCATGGTTCCGACGAGCTTGATGAGGAGCTTTCTGCTGTCAGCTACCTGCATGTTAAGCGAACCGCTCGCGCCAAGCTCCAAAGGCACTCCGGAATCCGGATCAATGTACCTGACCTTGCTGTCAGTTCCCCATTTCATTGCCATCTGAACAGTCTTGTTTATGAAATAGACCTCACAATGAAACGGCGTGTTGTCGCCGGTCGTGCGGTTGAGGAGCTTTCCAAGCTTCGGAATATTCTGCGTTTCCAGTGTGTATCTGCCCGCTCCGAAGAGGTCAAGCGCCTGACCGTTCATGAAGAAAACGGCCTCCTGCGATTCATGCACGATAAGCTGTGTAAGTGAATTGAAATCCTCGCACGGATGCTTCCACACAAAGGTGCTGTTGTCCCCCTCATACTTAATGATGTCAACCAAAGCCATAATCTTCTCCCTCTTTCAATTGCGCCTTATGGACGTTAACCGTCTATGTAAGCGCAAAAATTTATTTCCAAGCAAACTATATCATTCTAAAATGACTTGTGTCAATAGCGTTGCGCTATCTATGCAAGGTTTATGAAGTGTATCACTCTCTTTATCATTTATTTGAGGTGATACATATGAAAGCAGAGTACAAAAAGCTCTATGAAAAGTTTGGTCTAAACGTTGTTTACTATAGAAAAAGAAAAAAGCTCACGCAGCTTCAGCTTGCGGAGCTTGTTGATATCGACAGAAGCCACATCAGCGCCATTGAGCTTGGCAACGTCGGCGTTTCGTTCGATGTTGTGTTCAAGCTCTGCGAGGTGCTTGATGTGAGTCCAAAGGATCTATTTGATTTCAGAGATTAAAGAGAGGTAAAACTATGCCGGTCCAAAAGCAGCCGCAGCACGGCAAGAAGCCTAACCAAAAGCTGAAGACATTCGTTGTTCTGCAATACCTTCAGCGCAACACAGATGAAAATCATGTCTGCAATGCATCCGATATAGTTGACTATCTGAACGAGTGCGGAATTGCTGCCGAGCGCCGCTCGATTTACAGCGACATTGCCGAGATCAACAAAGCCATGTACATGATCGAGCAGGGCACGGATATAAACTCCGCCGCAGAAGAGCTCGAACAATACGAGGATGAAAAGCTTATCGTATATGACGCAAAGCGTAAGGGCTTCTATTTTCGCCGCAGACAATTCGACCTCAACGATATCCGGCTCTTGGTCGAGTGCATATACTCAGCTAAATTCATAAGCGAAAAGCATGTAGGCCTGCTCGTTGATGTTGCCTGCTCTATGGTTAGTGATCCGCAGGCCGAACGAATAAAGCGCAGCGCGACGTATTTGTTAGACCGTGTGAAAACCACAAACAATGCGGTTATACTGAACATGGATATCATAAGAGATGCCATGAGCACAAGTATTGACGGTCTGCGCCACACGCCCGAAAAAATCAGCTTCGACTACATGCGCTATTCCATTACAGACCTGAAGCAGCATGTAAAATCCCGCTCTGCCGGAAAATATGTTGTCAGCCCTTACCGCCTGCTGATAGATAACGGCAACTTCTATCTGCTGGCCTATGATGATAAGGAGAAAAAGCCTGACAAAAAAATTAAGACCTACAGAGTTGACCGAATGGTCAATGTAAGTCTCACAGGAGAGCCCCGAAGTGGAGCGGATGAATATAAGAGCAGGAGCGTAAAAGATCACGCACGGAGCTGTTTTGGGATGATGAGCGGAAAAATCCGCAGAGTTGAGATCCAGTTTGTTGATACTCTAATGGATACCTCTGTTGAACGCTTCGGCAAGGGCAGCGATACATTCTACCATAAGATAGATGACCATCATTTCTCGGTGTCCACCGATGTTCAAATCAGTGATCAATTCTTCGCGTGGCTCTGCGGCTTCGGCAAACGTGTAAAGCTGCTCAATCCACCCGATGTAATAGAGGAATTTAAAGAATATTTGAATAAGATTCAGGAGATGTACTGATTTTTATAAATCATGCAAAAAAGAAGCAAAAAAGATGTATCTTTCTTGCCTCTTTCTTTTTATAAACATGTTACCGTATAGCTGCATAAGGGCTGAAGTTTTGATAACGGCGGCCTATATCCTCTTCTGTAAGATCAAGATACGCCTGTTCAGTCACCGTTACGCTTGAATGCCCCAACAAGCGGCTCAGCGTGTAGATATCCATTCCGTTCATCAAACAGCGCTTTGCAAAATTATTGCGCAAACAGTGCGGAGAAATGGTGTCTTTCAGTCCCGCTCGTCGGAGATATTTTTTGAAGTTAGTCTCGAAATTCCGCACTTGTATACATCCGCCGCTATACTGGACAGGAAAAAGATAATCACTGTCAACGTATCTGTCTTTGTATTGAAGCCAGCGCCGCAGGATGCTCTCTGTGCGCTGCGAGAAAAACACTGTTCTGTCCTTCCTCACCTTCGTCATCTCCGCTCTCAGGACAATCTGATGCCTCGCAAGCTGTATATCGGATACCAAAAGGCTGCTGCACTCGCCCAGTCTCATGCCGCTATCGAGCATCAGCACTATCATGGCATAATCCCGATGCTCCGAAAAATATGATTTGTCCAAATGTCCGACGAGCTTTTTGAACTCATCGTCGCTAAGATACTCTTTCTTCTGCCTGTTGGTTTTCAGCTGCCTTACTTTCTTCATCGGATTTTTGTTCAGCCAGTGCTCCGAGTCGAGCCAGTTGAAAAACACTTTCAGATTTCGTATATAGTTATTTATCGTGGCCGTTGTTATCGGCTGCCTGTAATCTCTACGCCGCTCAGGAAAGTTTGTACCTCTGCTCTTCTCGTCGGCATAAAATGTATATTTGCCGCGTTCCTGAAGGTTTGTGATATAGCGCCGTATAACCTGCTCGCTCACATCATGGATGTGGTCTATCTTCAATTCCACCTCGCACCATCGCTCGAATAGGCGCAAAGTGTGCTCATAGCTGTCCAGCGTTCGCCTCCGAAGGTCACGGCTGCGGCAGTAGATCATAAACTCACCAATGCAATAATCCAAACTGAAATTGCTCATAAAAACACTCCCCGTCGGTTGGTTCAGGATACCCAACTGACAGGGAGCGTTCGTTGCTATGAGCTCAATGATAGGTTGCTATGCGGAGGGGAAATTCATAGCGCGTTCAGCTTATTCGTCGCTTCCGCGCCATATTCCTCCATCCGGCAAAGCCTTGATTTTGCTGTGTTTTCACCGCATTATGCCCTGCTTTTGGCGCAGGGAAAGGCAGTCGGCGATCATGGCGATGAATTCGGAGTTGGTCGGCTTGCCCTTGATGTTCGACACGGTGTAGCCGAAAAACTTCTGCAGCACCTCGATATCGCCGCGGTCCCACGCGACCTCGATGGCGTGGCGGATGGCGCGCTCGACCCGCGACGGGGTCGTGCCGAACTTCTTGGCGACCTCGGGATAGAGCACCTTCGTCACTGCGTTTATTATGTCCATGTCCTTTATCGTGAGTATTATCGCCTCGCGCAGATACTGATAGCCCTTTATGTGCGCCGGAACGCCGATCTCGTGGATGATCTCGGTGACCGCCGCCTCGAGATTTGCGCTGCCCGACTGCATCGGCGGGAGCAGCTCTTCCTGCGCGGGGCATGCCGCGACCTGACGTATGCGCTCGAGCAGAAGGTTTACGTCGCAGGGCTCGGGCACGAAGTAGGCCGCGCCGAGCGCGGTGCAGCGGCGCACGATCTCGCTGCGGTACAGATGCGTGACGACTATCGCCTTCGCTCCGGGGCAGGCCTCCGGCAGGCGGCGCAGCACCTCGATGCCGTCGAGCTTCAGAAGCACCAGGTCCATGACCAGGACCTCCGGCTGCCGCTCAGAGGAAATCGAGAGCGCGTCCACCCCGTTATCGGTGCTTCCGACGCACTCCATGTCGTCCTCCTGCGACAGCACATCGCCCAGCAGCCGGCGAAAGTCCTCGTCGATATCCGCGATCAGAACTCGTGTTTTGGTTTCCATAACTATATTCCTCCAGTAAGTTGCATGAACAGCGCTGCCTTTATCTTTTGATGCAAAACAGCTGCTTTTATGGTATAAACTTACCATATCCGAAATGTTTTGGCACACGAATCGTGTCGACTATTTGAAATATTTGTTGACATAATTCGACTAAAACGCCCTGAATACAGCCATTTTCCCTCCCTTTTTCACTCATCCGTGTAATATTTTGTCGAAACGCGGTCCGAAAAATGCCCTGCGGAGCGCGCAGGGCAAAGGCTTACCTGAATACGAAATACATTGTGACGAGCCAGCTCAGGAGGGCAAAGGCCATTGCGGCGACCGCCATTCTGAAGCTGTGCTCGCGCTCGCTTTCATAATAGTCGCCGGCGGCCTCGGACGCGCCGTGCAGATATGCCCTGTAGAGGGCCAGAAAATGGCGGCTGTCCTGTCTGCCGGCGGCGCGGGCCTCGGCGGCGGTCCTTTTGAGCATCGAAAGTCTGTTCATACTGCTTCTCCCGTCAGCTTGATATATTTATATTTTAACATATCCCGCGCCGTTTGCAAGAAGCAATTTTTTACTTGGCTCTGAACAGCAGCATGCCGCCGCACATGACGGCGAGCCCGACGTATTTATTCCAGCCGAAGGCGAGCCTTTCGCTACCCATGAGGCCGAAGGCGTCGATCAGCGCGGCTACGAGCAGCTGCGATATGAGTATGAGCGATATCGCGACCGTCGTTCCGAGGCTTTTTATGCCGAGCATGACCGTGAGCGTTATGACCGTGCCCAGCACTCCGCCGAGCCAATAGAGCTTATTTACGCCGCCGAGCGCCGTGAAGCTGCCCTGACGCCAGAGCATGAGCGCCGCGAGCGAGAGCGCGAAGGCCGTGCCCTGCACGAGGGCGTTGGCCTCAAGCCTGCCTATCCCCTCGCCCAGGCGCGTGTTCATAACCCCCTGCACACTCATCGCCATACCCGCGACGATGCTGAAAATTATTCCTGCCGGCACTTTATCTCCTCCGTTTTTTCTGCGCTGCCTATTGATATCCCCGCCGTGATGTGATAAAATCCGTAATACGCGAACAAATGTCACCGTGTTGAAGACAGGAGGCTCAGAATGGCAAACGCAAAACCCAAATATTATCTCGTCGAGGCGACGGCTCTGCCGGAGGTGTTCGTCAAGGTCACGGAGGCGAAATCGCTTCTTGAGACAGGCGAGGCGCGGACGGTCGCCGAGGCCGTCGAGCGCGTCGACCTCAGCCGGAGCGCGTTTTATAAATACAAGGACTGTATCGCGCCCTTCCGCGATATGAAGCGCGACGCCATCATGACCTTCCACATAAAGCTGCACGACAAGCCCGGCAAGCTTGCCTCGGTACTGTCTATCTTTACCGAATCGGGCGCGAATATACTCACGATAAACCAGTCGATACCGGCAAACGGCGTGGCGCTCGTGACCATATCCATAGCGCCGGAGAACCTCGTTATCAGCAGCGACGAGCTCATGGCGCGGCTGAGCACCGTTCCGGGTGTCGTCAGCATCGAGCTTATGGCAGGCTGAGGCCCGGGTGAATAATATGAAGCAGGGGTATCCCCTGCTTCCTTTTTATTTATGATATTGAGAGGGTCTTTATGCTTATTGTTCAAAAATTCGGCGGCAGCTCGCTTGCCGGAGCCGAAAGGCTCAGGCGCGCCGCCGCCATAATAGCCGACTGCGTGTCGGAGGGAAACGAGGTCGTAGCCGTCGTTTCCGCACGCGGAGATACGACCGACGAGCTTCTGGCCGACGCGGGACGCATAAGCGCCGCTCCCGGAGCGCGGGAGCTCGACGCGCTTTTATCGACCGGCGAGACCTGCTCGGCGGCGCTGATGGCGATGCAGCTGGGCGCAATGGGGCTCGGCAGCGTGTCGCTCGGCGGCGGCCAGGCCGGAATACGCACGGACGGCATCCACGGCAGGGCGCGGATACTGGATATAGACGCAGAGCGCATACTGCGCGAGCTCGATGCCGGCCGCATAGCAGTCGTCGCGGGCTTTCAGGGCGTCGACGATACCGGCGACACGACAACGCTCGGCCGCGGCGGCTCGGACACTACGGCGGTGGAGCTTGCCGCCGCTCTCGGGGCAGCCCGCTGCGAGATATATTCAGACGTGGACGGCATATATACGGCCGACCCTCGGCTCGTCACGGGCGCTGTGCGCCTTGAGAGCATAGACTATGCGGATATGCTGCTGCTTGCGCTGCACGGCTCGCAGGTGCTGCATTCGCGCAGCGTCGAGGCGGCGATGCGCGAGGGCGTGAGGGTGCAGCTCTTATCCAGCTTCACCCGGCGCGGGGGCACTGTCATGTGCGCGCTCCCGGAGCGCCCCGCGCTGTGCGGCGTTACCCGTGACGCCGAGAGGTCTGCCGTCAGCATAATCGGTGCCGGCGCAGACGCGCAGGTGCTTGCCGAGGCGGTCGCCCTGCTTGCGCACAGCGGGCTCATCGTCGGCGGCACGGAGCTTTTCGATGGCGGCTGCTCGCTTTATGTTTCGCCCGACAGGCTGCTGCCCGCGCTCGAGCTCACGCACCGGCGCTTTTTCGGCTGATTTGGACTTCCGCTTGCTTTTACCGCCGGTTTGAGCCCATTTCGGGCAGTCGCAGCTCAGTTCAGGCGCTTTTCATGCGCAAAAACTTGAAAAATTTATATAATTTCAATTGCATCCGCGCCGCGTTTGTGCTATTGTGTATACTATCTTAAAGTGTGAAGGGGAGTCTGTATAATGGATTACAGGCAGTTTGAGAAGATCCGCAGCGAAAATCCGTTCATGCCGCTCAACGATATCGTGCACGAGCTCGTTTTGCAGGATATAATCAGCTTCGCTGTGATGCCCGGAAGCCGCATCAGCGAAAGCAGCATCGCGCAGGAGCTCGGCATAAGCCGCTCGCCCGTAAAGGCCGCGCTGGAAAAGCTCGCGGCGAATAACTATATAAAGATACAGAACAGCCGCTATTACGTCGCGGAGTTTGACAAGAAGGCCTATGACGAGATCTGCGATTTCACCGAGATGATCGAGACCTACGCCGCCGGAGAAGCCGCGATAAACATATCGCCGGAGCAGCTCGACGAGCTCTACGACATGGCGCACAGGCTTCAGGACACCTATGACGAGGCCTTCCACAAGGGCAAGGACTTTGTTTTTGCAAAGCTGCTCGAGCAGGAGATAGCCTTCCACTTCTCCGTTGTCAAGGCCTCCGGAAACAGCCTGATAACCGATATCTACGATCAGATGAAGTACCGCCTGTTCCGCTGCCGCAGCTACCTGCTGTTCTCGCGCCCGGAGGGCTTTTACGACACTATCGACACAGATCATGTGTTCATCTGCGATATCCTCAAGTTCGGCGACCGCGATATGGCCGCCGCGGCGATACGCCGCCACCTTGGCGTCTCCCGCTCCGGCATCGAGAGGTATAATCTGCTCGATCTGACGGGCAAAAAATAAAAAAACAGAAAACCGCTGCCCAACAGGAGAAGGGCAGCGGTTTTTGTGGTTTTGTTGCTGTGCTCTGCGGATTGAGGAGCTCCGCAAAGCCGGTAACAAGCAAAGAAAAGAGAGATGGAAAGAAGAATCAAACGAATAATGTCTTGTTATTTATCTGACGATGTTATAGTAGCACATCTCTCTGTATTTGTAAAGAGGTAATTGCGAATTTTTTGTCAAATAATTTTGAAATTTTTATTAATTCACGAGCCGAGCTCCCTTTTGATCCTCCCTATCGCGTTTTTTTCCAGCCGCGAGACCTGCGCCTGACTGATGCCGATCTCGCGCGCGACCTCGGTCTGGGTCCTGCCCAGGTAAAAGCGCAGCGAAAGTATGCGCCGCTCGCGCTCGGAAAGGCGCGAGACCGCCTCGCCGAGGGCGATCTGCTCGAGCCAGTGCTCGTCGGTGTTTTTCGTGTCGCCTATCTGGTCCATGACGCAGACGCTCTCGCCGCTGTCGCTGTACACGGGCTCGTAAAGGGACACCGGCTCGCATATCGAGTCGAGAGCGAGCACGACCTCGGAGCGCTTTATCCCGAGCGCAGCGGCTATCGCGTCGGTGTCCGGCTCGCGGCCGAGCTCGGCGGTGAGCCGCTCCTTTGCCTGAAGCACCCTGTACGCCGTGTCGCGCAGCGAGCGCGATACCCGCACGGCGCCGTGGTCGCGCAGAAAACGCCGCAGCTCGCCGGATATCATCGGCACGCCGTAGGTGGAAAACTGGACGTTCTGCTTGAGGTCAAAGCAGTCTATGGCCTTTATCAGTCCGATGCAGCCGACCTGAAACAGATCGTCCATGCTCTCGCCGCGGCCGGAAAACTTCTGTATGACCGAAAGAACGAGGCGCAGATTGCCGTTTATGAGCTTGTCCCGCGCGGCATTGTCGCCCGATTGCGCGGCCGCGATGAGCCCGCGCATTTCGCTGCTTTTGAGCAGCGGCAGCCTGGCGGTATTCACGCCGCACAGCTCGACCTTGCCCTGCATAGCATCACCCTCCTAAGTGATGCTATTATCTCCCGCCCCTGCCCGTATTATCCCCAGAGCAGGCGGCTGACCCACGCCGAGAGCAGGAAAACCGCGAGATCGGCAAGCAGCGCCGCCGGTATCGCGTGGCGCGTGTTTTTTATCCCGGCCGCGCCGAAGTAGACCGCGATGACGTAGAAGGTCGTCTCGCTCGAGCCTATCATGACGGCCGCCGTGCGCCCCGCGAGGGAGTCGGCGCCCGAGCTTTTTATGATATCCGCGGCCACGGCGGTCGCGGCTCCGCCGCTTATGGGCCGCAGCAGCGCCAGCGGCACGGTCTCGGCCGGAACGCCGATGCGCTCCATGAGCGGCCCGAGCAGCTCCGACAGCGCGTCCAGGGCCCCGGAGGCGCGCAGCATGTACACCGCGGGAAACAGCACGAGCAGCGCCGGCAGCATATCCTTGAGCGTCACGAGCCCCTGCTCCGCCCCGCGGCAGAGCGCCGGAAAGACGTCGGTGCCCGACGCTATCGCGTGTATGCCGGCGGCGGCGAGTATGAGCGGCACGGCAAGCTCTGTGACGGAGCTCACCTAAGGCGCTCCATTGCCTTTGCCGCCAGAAGTCCCGCCGCGACGGACGCAGCCGAGCTTATCCACACGGCGGGGAGTATATCAAACGGAGCCTCCGCGCCGCAGGCGGCGCGTATCGCGGCCGTGGTCGCCGGCAGGAGCTGGATAGACGCCGTGTTCAGCACGACGAGCCTGCACAGCTCGTCTGACGCCTCGCCCGGAGGGCCGAGCCGCGCCATTGCGCGCGCCGCGCTTATGCCCATGGGCGTCGCCGCGTTGCCGAGCCCGAGAAGGTTCGCGCTCACGTTTGCCGACAGCGGCTGCATGACGCTCTCGTGCCCTGCGCTCTCGGGAAAAAGCCTGCCGAGCAGCGGCCGGAGCGCGCGCGACAGCGCCTCGGCAAGACCGGAGGTGCGCATGAGCTCCATAACGGCGCACCACAGGCATACGGCGCCGCCGATGCCGAGGCAGAGCTCAAACGCAGCCGCCGCTCCGTCCAGCGCCGCCTGCTGCACCTGCTGAGCCGTTCCGTTCAGGCAGCCGTATAAAACTGCCGCCGCGATCATCCCCGTCCATATGAATCCCATCAGCATGTTAATTTCCTCACATTTCTGAACACTTGTTGTTAGATTGTACTTGGGCAAATGCAAAGATATGCTTCCTGCAGCATACGATATTTAAAAATTGTTTATTTTTTTGTAAATATCAAAAAATTTATATTGACAGCTTACTGTTTTTTGGTATAATTGTTGGTGTATTTTGTGGGATATAGTATTTAATTTCCGAACGGAGGGACCAGTATGAAATCAACCGGTATAGTAAGAAAAGTAGACGAGCTCGGCCGTATAGTTCTTCCCATAGAGCTGCGCCGCACTTTGGATATCGCCGAGAAGGACGCACTTGAGATATTCGTCGAGGGTGACAACATCATTCTCCACAAGTATCATCCTTCCTGCGTTTTCTGCGAGAACACCAAGAACATCATCAGCTACAAGGGCAAGAATGTCTGCCCTGACTGCATCAAAAAGCTCAAGGAAAAGCTTTGATCAGCAAGCTTGACTGAAACCGCCGGCCTTTGGGTCGGCGGTTTCGTTTTGATCAGAGCAGATACATCGCGCCCATTATTATCAGCAGCTCCCTGTCGCCGCTTTCGCGGTACATCAGGTAGAGTATCAGGATAAGCAGCAGGTCCTCGGTCTCGAGCTCGCCGAGCTTTTTCGGCAGGTCGCCCAGAATGGGCAGTCCGGCGGGAGGCGGCGCGGGCTTTCTGCACGGTTCAGGCTGGAGCGGCTGCTCCGTGCGGCGGCGATCGTCAACGCGCTCGGCGCGGCTGCCGTTGCCGCGGTAGAGATTATACGCCGCCATCGTCGTTATCTCCGAGCGCGGCGGCGAGCTCCGCCATACCGGCAAGACGCGCTATTTTCATGGCTCTGTCCATTTTTCCGCGCCGCTTTTCGGACAGATACGGGCGCATCGCCTCCAGGAGCTTCGCGTCGCGCCCGCCGCGCTTGTCGGCCGACAGCATGCCGCGCAGGCCTTTGAGCACGGAGCCGTCCTCCTGCGGCGCGGGCTCCGGCTCCTGTCCGGACATGAGCGATCTTGCAAAGCCCGCAAAGCGCTCCATCTCCTTCGGGTCGTTGAGCAGCTTATTCAGCTTATCCTCAAAATCGCTCATCGGCTCACCTCAATTCATGGCTTTGCGGAGTTCCTCGGCAAGGCGCCGGCCCTCGTCGGTGGAGAGCACGCCGCGCAGTATCTCCTTAAGAGCCGCAGTATCTCCGCTTTTGGCGGCGCGGCTCAGGCTCCCGGCATCGACAAGGCGGCTGACCGCCTTGCCGTCGGGCGACTCGGCCAGCTTCATGAGAGCCTCGCTCCTGCCGCTTTTCTTGAGCTCCGAGCCGAGCTTTTCGATATCCTTCATCACTATCACCCGCTCACATTATATTCATGCGGCCGCTCAGGCTTTACAATTTTATTTTAAAAGGAGGCAGATCATGAAGATAGCCGTATTTTCAGACAGCCACGGTTCTCCCCGCGGCATGGAAAACGCCGTTGCGGAATACATGCCCGAGCAGATAATCCACCTCGGCGACGGTATGCGCGACGCGCAGGCGCTCGGCAAAAAATTTCCGCAGATACCCGTGTGCTGCGTTCCCGGCAACTGCGACGGGTATTACGACGGCGAGGAGGCCTATAAGCTCATCGACCTCGGACCGTACAGGGCCTTTCTCACCCACGGCCACCGCTACGCCGTGCGCGGCGGGAAGCTCGACGTGCTGCTGTACGCCGCCGAATGCTGCGGCGCGCAGATAGCCATGTTCGGGCACACGCACAGGCCGCTGTTCGAGCAGCTGGGCGGCATTTTCGTTTTAAATCCCGGCACGGCCGGCAAGGCGCCGTCAAAAACCTGGGCGAAGCTCGAGATATCTCCCGAGGGCGGGATAAAATGCGAGATATGCGATATAATTTAGTTTACAAAAAAAGCGTAGATTATTTATCGGCTTTAGATTATAATAGGCTGGTATTTTAACATTAGGAGATCAGCTATGAAAAAATTTATCGCACTGGCGCTTGCTCTTGTGATGCTCTGCTGCTGCGCGGCGGGCTGCTCGAGCGGCAGCAAAGAGGACACCGTGATGACCGTAAACGGTACGGCAGTCGGCTTTGACGAGTACATGGCGGGGCTGTACCAGGCCGTCAGCGAGCTTGAGGACCTGTATCAGAGCTATTCCGGAACAAGCGTTGACTGGGACGGCAAGTTCATGTTCGACGACTCGATAACGAACCTTGAATGGTGCCTCAAGCGCGCAGGCCAGCAGGCCGCAAGATACCGCGTTATCGAGGCCAAGGCGGACGAGCTCGGCCTTGCGCTCACCGAGGACCAGCAGTCTGCAATCGACGAGCAGCTTGAGAGCATCAAGGAGCAGTACGTCACCTCCGACGACGACTCCGACAGCCAGCTCAAGGCCTTCTTTGCAACCTACGGCTACACAGAGGACAGCTATAAGGAGCGCTGCCGGCTCAATTATCTGTACACCGACCTCTTCACCGAGCTCTACGGCGAGCAGGGCAGCAAGCTCAGCGACGAGAAGGTCCAGGCCTACGCCGAGGAAAACGACTATATAACCTCCGCGCACATTCTGTTCCTGACGACGGAGACCGTTACCGCCGAGGACGGCACGACGAGCTCCAAGGAGCTCTCAGACGAGCAGAAGGCCGAGAAAAAGGCCAAGGCCGAGGAGCTGTGCGCAGAGCTCAAGGCCATCACCGACGACAGCGAGCGCTGGGCGCGCTTCAAGGAGCTCATGAACGAGTACAGCGAGGACCCCGGCCTTGAGCAGTTCCCCGAGGGCTACTGCTTCACGACCGGCAGCATGGTGACCGAGTATGACGACGCGAGCCGCGCGCTCGAGGAGTATCAGGTATCCGACGTCGTCGAGTCCGAGTTCGGCTACCACGTCATCATGCGTCTGCCGACAAAGGGCACCGACCTTGTCTCCTACTCCAACGGCTATCAGCAGTCGGTCGTTCCTCTGACATATCTCGCCGCTCCCGTCGAGTTTGACGCCGACATCGCCGACTGGGCGAGCAGCGCGACGATAAAGTACACCAAGCTTTACGACAGCATAGACTTCAGCCAGTTCATCACCTCCGACGGCTTCAGCTTCCAGTCCTACGAGGACTACTCCGCCGCTCAGAGCAAGAGCAAATAACGAAAAAAAACGAGGCCCATGGGCCTCGTTTTTTATTGCCTTTATTGCTGCGCGTCTGCTTCCGCCGGCTTTGTAGGGAGCGTTACGCTGTGCTCCGTGCCCTCGTCGCCGGAGCTGTATTTGACCGTGAGCTCGCCCGTTTCCTCGTTCTGCTCGCAGGAGGTGACGCTTATCGTCAGCGACTGGATATCCAGATCGAGCTCATAGAAATAGCCGTTGTCGTCGAACATGTCGCGCACGGTCATGCGGTGGCCGTTCTCGTAGACGTGATAGGCCACGAGCCTGCCGTCGTCCCAGAAGGCGTTGAAGAACGACTCGGAGACGCGGCTGTTTTTAAGGTCGTAATAGCGGCAGAAGGTCTTATCGTTGACGTAAAACCTCACGCCGAGAAGGTCGTCGTTTATTTCGGCGACGCGCGGCTGCTTTGAGCACAGGGCGCTCTCGAGCACGTTGCCTGCCTTGTCGCTTATCGTATAGCTGTACTTTGTGACGCCGCTGCTGTGCTCCTCAACGACGGAATAGTTATCGCCGTTGGAGATGACCGTTCCAGTGGGCTCCGGAGTTTCCGCCGGCACGTCCTCGCCGCAGGCGGTGAGCAGCAGGAGCATCAGCAGCATGACTGCGGCTGTTATTTTTTTCATGGCTTTATCCTTTCGTAGCAAATGAAGCTGTATTCCGTATCTCCCTCGCGCAGCGTTTCGCTCCGGGTCACGACTCGCCAGTCGGGCGCGGCGTCGAGGTCTTCAAAATAGCTGTCTGAATACGGGCAGCTGTTTATTTTTGTGACGAAGACTCGGTCGAGATACGGCAGCATATCGCGGAAAACGCTCTGCCCGCCGAGCACCATCGCGTCGCCTTCGCACATCGCGGCGGCCTCCTCGGCGCTGTGCGCGAGCTCCGCGCCCTCGACCGCCGTATCCTGGCGTGTCATGACGATATTCCTGCGTCCCTTGAGCGGTCTGCCGCCGGGGAAGTCGGCGAGGGTGCGGCGGCCGACGATGACCGTCCTGCCGCGGGTCAGCTCGACAAAATGCTGCCTGTCAGCCTTCAGGACGAGCGGCTGAGTTCCGTTTGCGCCTATCCCCCAATCGGAATAGACGGCGACTATTGCATCCATGTTCCCTCCTGTTCAGACAGCGACGGGTATCCTGGAGCTGAGCTCGGAATACTCGTAGCCCTCGAGGCGGAAGCTGTCGCGTGTAAATTTATAGAAATCGTCGACCGCGGGGTCCATGATAAACCGCGGTGCGGCCTTGGGGGGATTTGCTATTATCTCCTCGACGGCCGGGATATGGCGGTCGTATATATGCGCGTCGGCGATGACGTGCACGAGCTCTCCCGCCTTCAGTCCCGCGACCTGCGCGAGCATGTGCGTGAGCACGGCGTACTGAACGACGTTCCAGTTGTTCGCGGCCAGCATGTCCTGCGAGCGCTGATTGAGTATTGCGTTGAGCGTATTGCCGCTGACGTTGAAGGTCATGGAATACGCGCAGGGGTACAGCGCCATCTCGCTCAGGTCGGCGTGATTATAGATATTGGTCATTATGCGCCGCGAGGCGGGGTTGTGCTTCAGGTCCCAGATGACCCTGTCGACCTGGTCCATATCGCCCTCGGGGTAGTGGTGCTTTATGCCCAGCTGATAGCCGTAGGCCTTGCCTATCGAGCCCGTTTCGTCGGCCCAGGCGTCCCACACGCGGGTGCGCAGCTCGTTTACGTTATTGCTCTTGGCCTGCCATATCCACAGAAGCTCGTCTATGGCGGACTTGAGGAAGGTCCTGCGAATTGTCAGTATCGGAAATTCCTCGGAAAGCCGGTAGCGGTTGACTATACCGAATTTTTTCACCGTATGCGCCGGAGCGCCGTCGGACCAGCGCGGCCTGACCTCGCGGTCGGTGTCCCACACGCCGTTTGCCAGTATATCCTTGCAGTTTTCTATAAATATCTCATCGGCTCTGCTCATATGGCACCTCACTTCAAAAGTTCTTTTTATTTTATCATCTCACCGAATTTTATGCAATGCATAATATGAGATTACAGGAGGCGATGAGATGAAAATACTTATCTGCGGCGGCGACGAGCGCAGCGTGCTGCTGGCCGGGCTGCTGCAAAGCGACGGGCACGAGGTCGTGTGCTGCTGCCTGGACCGGGCCGCGCTGCCGCCGGGCTGCCGGAGCGTATCCTCCCCCGTCGCGGCCGACGCCGTGATACTCCCCGTCCCCGCCGAGGATCACCGGGGCTTTCTCAATGCTCCGCTCGGAGACCGTCCCTGCCGCGTCGAGCACATCCTCGACCGCGCGGGCAGCAGCGCGGTGATAATAGGAGGAAGGCTCGGCGCGCAGATAAAGGCCGCGGCGGCACAGCGCGGCATGGAGCTGTACGACTACATGCGCTGCCCGGAGTTCAGCGCCCGCAACGCCGCCATAAGCGCCGAGGGCGCAGTGAGCGAGCTTATGAGCAAGGCGAGGACAGCGCTGTGCGACATGCGCATACTCGTCGTCGGCTGGGGCAGGATCGGAAAGCTTCTTATAAATAAGCTGTCGGCGCTGTGTCCGGCGCTGTATCTTATGTCGCAAAACTCCGAGTCGAGGGCGCTCGCACGGGAGTTCGGCTGCGCTTCCCTTGCGCCGGACTGTCCGCCCGAGCTGCTCGGCGGCTTTGACGCCGTCATAAACACCGCGCCCGCTCCCGTTATCGCCGACCTGAGCGCCTTCAGGGGCAGCTGCATCCTGCTCGAGCTCGCGTCCGCGCCCGGCGGCATAGACGGGGTCTGCGCAAAAGAGCGCGGGCTCGAGCTGTGCGTGCTGCGCGGTCTGCCCGGCCGCTACGCACCTGAGAGCGCGGCGAGGGCCGTTTACGATGCCGTGAGCGGAATTTTGAAAGGAGCTATATCATGACAAAGCCGCGTATAGGCGTCGCGCTCTGCGGCTCCTACTGCACATATGATAAGCTTTTTGCGCAGCTTGCACTTCTGGCCGATAAATACGAGCTCGTCCCCATCATGAGCGAGAACGCCGCCGCGACCGACACCCGCTTCGGCGCCGCAGACGGATTCACTGCACAGCTCGAGGCTCTGTGCGGCGCAAGGCCCGTGCATACGATAGCCGAGGCGGAGCCTCTGGGGCCGTCAAGGCCCATGGAGGCGCTCGTGATAGCGCCCTGCACGGGAAACACCATGGCAAAGCTCAACCACGGCATAAGCGATACCGCCGTAACGATGGCCGCCAAGGCGCATCTGCGAAACTCCAGGCCGCTCGTCATCGCGTTTTCGACAAACGACGCGCTCTCGGGCTCCGCGCCGAACATCGCAGGGCTTCTGAACCGCAAAAACGTCTACTTTGTCCCCTTCCGTCAGGACGATCCCGTCAAAAAGCCCTTCTCCATGGCCTCGGACTTCTCGCTCATAGACAAAACGCTCGAGGCTGCTCTCGCCGGCAGGCAATTGCAGCCGATCTTAGCGGCGCGTTGACACAGCTGTCATATCGGCAAAATGCAAAAACGTTTTTCAAGGATCGCCGGCGATTATCGGCGAAAACGCCTATGACATTTTCGCTTCAAAGCTGATATAATATATCCAGACAATAAATGTTTCCTGCCCAATGTCCGACGGGCGGGTGCGTTTGTTGTCTTTTTTTATTTTTTCATACGGAGGATATATCAATATGCCGCAAAGTAAAAAGCAGGGCATCCTGCTTAGCATCATCATGAGTCTTATAATGATCTACATCATGGCCGTGCTGAACATGGACGTGCGCCTCGGGCGCTTTGCCGGAGAGTCCTGGCTCGTTGCGCTCGAGCGTCTGCCGCTGGGCTTTCTCGTGGGCATCATATGCGATCTGTGTATCTGCACTCCGCTGTCGCGCCGCATCGTCGGCTCGGTCTGCTCGGAGGACGACTGCGAGGAGCGCAGGGTGTTCACGCTCAGATTCTGCATGGTCATATTCATGACCGTCGCCATGACGGTGTTTTCCGTCTTCGCCTCCGGCCTGCATGGGGCCGAGGCCGTCGCGGATTTCTTCACCTACCTGCCCTACAACTTCACCATCGCCCTGCCGATACAGATGATAGTCGTCGCGCCGCTGTCGTTCAGGATAAGCAAAAAACTCTGCGAAAGCGTTTGACAAGGGCTTGCCCTCCGGTATATAATTTTTGTTTGTGAAAAATACAGAACGGATGGGTAACGATAATGAATGTGACAGGCTTCGACAACGAAAAGTACATGCGCGAGCAGTCGCGCAACATCAGGGAGAGGATCGCCAAATTCGGCGGCAAGCTGTACCTCGAGTTCGGCGGCAAGCTGTTTGACGACTACCACGCCTCGCGCGTGCTGCCGGGCTTCGAGCCGGACAGCAAGGTCAAGATGCTGCTGAAGATGAAGGACGAGGCGGAGATAGTCATCGCCATTTCCGCCGACGATATAGAGCGCAACAAGCGCCGCGGCGACCTCGGCATCACCTACGACGAGGATACGCTCAGGCTCATCGACGCGTTCCGAGGCATCGGGCTTTTCGTCGGCAGCGTGGTCATCACGCATTACCGCAGCCAGCCGGCGGCGGAGCTGTTCCAGAAGCGGCTCGAACGGCTCGGCGTCAGGGTCTACCGCCATTATATAATCCCCGACTACCCCTCGAACGTCGAGCTGATCGTTTCCGAGGAGGGCTTCGGCAAAAACGAATACATCGAGACAGAGCGCAGCCTCGTCGTGGTGACGGCTCCCGGACCCGGCAGCGGCAAAATGGCCACCTGCCTGAGCCAGCTGTACCATGAGCACCGGCGCGGCATAAACGCCGGCTACGCGAAGTTCGAGACCTTCCCTATCTGGAACGTGCCGCTCAAGCATCCGATAAACCTCGCCTACGAGGCGGCCACCGCCGACCTCGACGACGTGAACATGATAGACCCCTTCCATCTCGAGGCCTACGGCGAGACGACGGTAAACTATAACCGCGACGTCGAGATCTTCCCCGTGCTCAACGCCATACTCACGCGCATCTACGGCGAGAGCGCGTACAAAAGCCCCACGGACATGGGCGTCAATATGGCCGGATACTGCATAACCGACGACGAGGCCTGCCGGAATGCCTCCCGGCAGGAGATAATCCGCCGCTGCTACGCCGCGGCATGCTCGCTGCGTCAGGGGCTTGGCAGCGTCGAGGAGGTCCGCAAGATAGAGCTCATCATGAACTCCATCGGCCTTTCCTCTGCCGACCGTCCCGTGGTCGCGGCAGCCTGCGCACGCGCAGAGGAGACCGGAGCTCCGGCTGTAAGCATAGAGCTGCCCGACGGCACGATAGTCACCGGCAAGACGAGCTCTCTGCTCGGCGCGTCCTCGGCCTGTCTCATGAACGCGCTCAAGAGGCTTGCCGGCATAAACAAGGAGCTTCTGCTCATAGCGCCGAGCGTCATCGAGCCCATCCAGCATCTCAAGGTAGAGCATCTCGGAAACCACAATCCGCGTCTGCACACCGACGAGCTGCTCATCGCCCTTTCCATCTGCGCGGTGACCAATCCCCTCGCGGAGCTCGCCATCGATCAGCTCGGAAAGCTGCGCGGCTGCGAGGCGCACTCCTCGGTCATACTCTCGCGGGTGGACGAGAATCTCTTCTCCAAGATCGGCGTGAATATCACCTACGAGCCGAAATATCAGGCCAAAAAGCTCTATCACAAAAAGTAAATATCAAAAGGCAGGGTCCCGGGCCTTGCCTTTTTCGGCATAATAATTTAAAATCGTCTCAAAGGAGTGATGAACATGACGGTCCTGGTCACCGGCGGCATGGGCTATATCGGCAGCCACACCTGCGTGGAGCTGCTCGAACGCGGCTTAGATGTCGTTGTTATAGATAACCTCGTAAACAGCAGTGAGCGGGCAAAGGAGCGCATCGAGGAGATAACGGGCAGAAGCCTTGTCTTCTACAAGGCCGACGTGCGCGAGCGCAAAAAGCTCGACGAGATATTCTCGGCGCACGATATCGGCTGCGTCATACATTTCGCCGGTCTCAAGGCGGTCGGCGAATCGGTCGAGAAGCCGCTTGAATATTACGACAACAATCTCGGCTCGACGATCACCCTGTGCGAGGCGATGCGCGCGCACGGCGTGGGAAAGATCATATTCTCGTCCTCGGCAACGGTGTATTCCTCGGATAACGACATGCCGCTGTACGAGACCTCGCGCACCGGCAAATGCACCAATCCCTACGGCTGGACCAAATACATGTGCGAGCAGATACTGCGCGACTATGCGAAAACAGACCCCTCGTGGAGCGTCGCGCTGCTGCGCTACTTCAACCCCGTCGGCGCGCATCCGAGCGGCCTTATAGGCGAGGATCCCAGAGGCATACCGAACAACCTCATGCCCTATATATCGCAGACGGCCATCGGCAGGTTCGAGTATCTGCGCGTTTTCGGCGACGACTACAACACCCCCGACGGCACGGGCGTGCGCGATTACATCCACGTGGTCGACCTTGCGCGCGGCCACGTTGCGGCGATATCGTACATGGACGGGCACCGGGGCGAGCTCATATTCAATCTCGGCACCGGCAGAGGCTGCAGCGTGCTCGAGCTCGTGCACGCCTTTGAAAAGGCCAACGACCTGAGCGTCCCATATAAGATCGTCGGCCGCCGCGCGGGCGATATAGACGAGTGCTACTGCTCGCCGGAGAAGAGCCGCCGCGAGCTCGGCTGGAGTGCGCGGTACAGCGTCGAGGATATGTGCCGCGACTCCTGGCGCTGGCAGACGAAAAACCCCAACGGCTACAGGGACTGATTATTTTACCGCCCCTTTGAGCGCGATCAGCGGCCCCGTCAAAAGGCCGCTGAGATAAGAAAACATACGGTTTTGAGCGGCTCTTTTCCGCCCATACGGCATAAAAGATCCCGGCAATACACAAAGTATTGCCGGGATCTTGCTATTTTGTCTGAACGAAAAATCTCTCGCTCAAAACTGCTGGCACCCGAAAGGCGCAGATATTCGTGCCCGCTGTGTCATTTCGGGCGTGTGTTTTCTTATCTCAGCCGGACAGTCGGAATTTTCTGCCATATTTGTTCAAGGATCCGCTTTACAATATACGTCATTTGTCAAGTTTTAGCTGACAACTATTTAATTATTGTTGTTACTAAGGTAAACATTATTTATAATTAATATCAGCAAAAAAGAACTTCCCGGCCAAAGGTTTTGCTCATGACAGTCAGGAGGTTATGGATGAGCAGAGGAACAAAAAGAAGGATCGCCGAGGCGCTCAGGGAGCTTATGGCGACCACATCGATGCAGAAAATAACGGTAAAGCAGCTCGTAGACAGGGCCGAGATCACAAGACAGGGCTTTTATTATCATTTTCAGGACGTTTATTCGGTGCTCGAATGGGATGTGCAGTATCATTTCAGGGATCTGATGAAATACGACCCCGGAAAAAGCTGCGTGCAGTGGATCATGGATGTTCTCAGCGAGATACGGCGCGACCATGCCTTCTACAGAAAGGCCGTCAATGCCATCGGCTACGATACCGTCATACTGCACTGTATACCGGTCTCGCACCCCTATGTGTGCTCGCATATATTCGGCTCGCCGCAGCCGCCCGACGACTTCAGCGAGGACGAGCTGTACGCGCTCAGGCTCATAGAAAAGATGCTTTGCTCGCACCTGCTGAAGCTGACGACGCAGCGCACGGATATAGATATCGAGCAGAGCTACAAGCGCCTGACGGCCATGCTGTCGATGTGCCGCAAGCCCGAAGACGGCAGCCAAGGCGGCGCGGCCGGCTACGTAGGGCCTTAAGTCAAAAGTCAATAAACGGCAATTTTCATCAGGCGTGCAGCTTTCCCGGCTGCACGCTTTTTTCTATGCCCGCGTCATTTTTATGTCAATGTAGCACAATAATTTTGCTGAAAACGATGATATTTTGTCAATGTTTACATGGTCATGACGATGTAAAGCGTTTAGACAGCATGCACTTTACAATCGTGCCTGCATGACAAGTGAAATATTTTTCCACACCATGCATAATTTAAATCATGAAGGGCCGGCCGCGGACAGGACCCGTCTCCGCGTCCGGTCCGGGAGCAAGAAGAACGAACGATGTGAAAGACAGGAGGATTTAAAGCATGGCAAAGTACGTAATGGCGCTTGACGCAGGCACCACCAGCAACCGCTGCATACTCTTCAATCTCAAGGGCGAGATATGCAGCGTGGCACAGAAGGAGTTCACTCAGTATTTCCCGAATCCGGGCTGGGTCGAGCATGACGCGAATGAGATATGGCTCACGCAGTATTCCGTCGCGTCCGAGGCTCTTGCAAAGATCGGCGCGACCGCTGAGGACATAGCCGCCATCGGCATCACCAACCAGCGCGAGACCACCATCGTCTGGGACAAGACCACCGGCGAGCCCATACATCACGCGATAGTATGGCAGGACCGCCGCACCGCAGAGTACTGCGACAGTCTCAGAGCAAAGGGCCTGACGGACGTATACCGCTCCAAGACCGGCCTTGTTATCGACCCCTACTTCTCCGGCACGAAGATCCGCTGGATGCTCGAGAACGTTCCCGGCGCACGCACCAAGGCCGAAAACGGCGAGCTGCTGTTCGGCACGGTCGAGACCTGGCTCATCTGGAAGCTCACCGGCGGCAAGGTGCACGTGACCGACTACTCCAACGCATCGCGCACGATGCTGTTCAACATCATAGACCTCAAGTGGGACGAGGAGATCATGGCCGAGCTCGGCATACCCGCCTGCATGCTGCCCGAGGTCAAGCCCTCCAGCTGCGTGTACGGCGAGACGGTGCCCGACCTCTTCGGCGGCCCCATCACAATATCCGGCGCTGCCGGCGACCAGCAGGCGGCGCTCTTCGGCCAGACCTGCTTCACCCCCGGCGACGCGAAGAACACCTACGGCACCGGCTGCTTCATGCTCATGAACACCGGCGAGAAGCCCGTCTTCTCCAAAAACGGCCTCGTCACCACCATCGCATGGGGCGTTGACGGCAAGGTCGAGTACGCGCTTGAGGGCTCTATATTCGTCGCAGGCTCCGCTATCCAGTGGCTGCGCGATCAGCTCAAGGTCGTCGACTCCGCTCCCGACTCCGAGTATTTTGCAAATAAGGTCAAGGACACCAACGGCTGCTATGTCGTTCCCGCGTTCACCGGCCTCGGCGCGCCTCACTGGGACGCATACGCACGCGGTGCGATAGTCGGTCTGACCCGCGGAGTCAATAAGTATCACGTCATCCGCGCGACTCTGGAATCGCTGGCATATCAGACCTATGACGTGCTTAGATCCATGGAGGCCGACTCCGGCATAAAGCTTGCGGCTCTCAAGGTCGACGGCGGCGCGTCGGCAAACGACCTGCTGATGCAGATCCAGTCCGATATCATCCAGGCTCCGGTAAACCGCCCCGTCTGCGTCGAGACGACCGCAATGGGCGCCGCCTATCTCGCGGGCCTCGCCGTCGGCTACTGGAAGAGCAAGCAGGACGTCGTGAACAACTGGGCCATCGACAAGGTCTTCGGACCCCAGATCACTCCCGTCGAGCGCGACAAGAAGGTCGCCGGCTGGAACAAGGCCGTCAAGTGCAGCTACGGCTGGGCAAAGGACGAGGAATGATCCTGACTCAGGTATAAATATCAAGAGAAAATGGAGGATAAACAATGTTACCGTATATAGCTGAATTTGTCGGCACCGCACTGCTCATTCTTCTGGGCGACGGCGTCGTTGCAAACGTAAATCTCAACAAGTCCGGCATGAAGGGTGCAGGCGCCGTTCAGATCACGCTGGCATGGGGCCTTGCGGTAATGGTCCCCGCGTTCATCTTCGGCAACGCGTCCGGCGCAAGCTTCAACCCCGCGCTGACCATCGCGCTCGCGGCAGGCGGCTTCTTTGACTGGGCCATGGTCCCCGGCTACATAGTCGCCCAGATGCTCGGCGGCTTCGTCGGCGCCGTTATCGTCTACCTGCTGTTCAAGGATCAGTTTGACGCCACCGAGGACGGTCCGACCAAGCGCGGCGTTTTCTGCACCGCTCCCTCCGTCCCCAACACCGGCCGCAACCTCTTCGCCGAGGCTGTCGCCACCTTCGTCCTCGTATTTGCCATCCTTGGTCTGAATCAGGTCCCCGGCCTCGACGCAGGCACCGGCAAGCTCCTGGTGTTCGGCATCATCGTGGCCTGCGGCATGAGCCTCGGCGGCCTGACCGGATATGCGATGAACCCCGCCCGTGACCTCGCCCCCCGTATAGCTCACGCCGTGCTTCCCATCAAGGGCAAGTGCGACAGCAACTTCAAGTACGGCCTCGTCGTTCCCGTGTTCGGGCCTATCATCGGCGCTCTGGCCGCAGCGGGCGTGTATGCAGCGATACCCTGGTGATCATTTGACCATCTCCTCATGCTTTCACCTCGCGGGAGCTGCCCTCGGGCAGCTTTCCGCGGGGATGGAGCACGGCAGCAGCGAGCAGTGCCCTTGAGCCGGGCCTCTGTTCGCTGTTTCTGTCACGGAAAATAATATCGGAGGTAAAAGCAAATGATCCTTGACTGCACAAAATACACCGGCGTCTGCGAATGCGGACGCGACCACGAGCTGCGCACAAAGCTCGTCGTGTGCGAGTACGGCGCACTGAAAAAATTCGATAAATACATGGACGACTGCGGACTGCACGGCTTCCGCACGGTCATATACGACACCAACACATATGCTCTGCCCTACGTGACGCACGTCCCCGCCGATCAGGAGATCATCCTGAAGGCCGAGGGCCTGCACAGTGAAAAGGGCATGATCGAGGACATGATGAAGCTGTTCGAGCGCCGGCCGGACTATATCGTGACCGTCGGCGGCGGCACGCTCATGGACTTTGCCCGCTACAGTGCGTACAAGCTCGGCATACCCTTCGTCGCCGTCCCGACCATCGTGTCCTCCGACGGCTTTACGGCGGATATCTGCTCTATCATAATCGACGGGCAGAAAAAATCCATACCCATGCAGGCGGCGGACGCCGTTATCTGCGACATGGATATCGTCTCGGGCGCACCGATGTTTCTCACTATTGCCGGCGTTCAGGATATCATGGCAAAATACGTTTCCATAGCGGACTGGAAGATCGCGCATCTCGTTTCCGGCGAGTATTTCTGCGGTAAGGTCTGCGGCATGGCGCAGGAGGCGCTGGATATCATGGTACGCTGCGCGCATGAGCTTGCCGACGGAAAGTCGCCGGACTATGAGGCCATGGCATACACCCAGATGCTCTCCGGCCTTACGATGCAGATACTGTCCAACAGCCGCGCCGCGTCCGGGGCCGAGCATCTCGTCGCACATCTTGTCGAGATGAAGCCGAAGGGCTTTGAGCACGCCCACGGCATGCACGGCGAGTGCGTCGGTGTCGGCACGATCATGTGCGCACGCGCCTATCACGAGTACGCAAGGCGCGGGAGCATCGAGGTAAAGCCCTTTGAGCCGTTAGACGAGGACTGGGTGCGCGAGGAGTTCGGCGAGCTGGCCGAGGGCATACTGAAGGAAAACGAGAACGACGTCCTCAGAAGCTTCGAGCCCGAGAGCATCAAGCTCCACTGGCAGGAGATACGCGATATAATAGCTGCTATCCCGACCGCGGAGGAGCTTACTGAGCTGTACACGAGGATCGGCGCAAAGCACTCTCTGGCCGAGCTTGAGATAGATGAGAGCGTCGGGGCTTCCTTCCTCGATATCTCCTCGGCGATACGCAACCGCCTTACCTTTGCGAGAATGACAAGACTCATAAAATGAGGAGCACGCTTATGAATTACGACAAGCTTAAAAACACCGAGCTGTTCCTGTTCGACATGGACGGCACCCTCTACCTCGGTGACAACGTCTACGAGGGCGCGATAGAGCTGATGGAGGACCTGCCCGCGCTCGGGAAGAAATACATATATCTGACGAACAATTCCTCACGCGCCGGAGCCGACTACATCACGCGGCTGCGCCGTCTGGGCTTCCCCTGCGAGGCTGAGAACGTCTTCACCTCCGGCATGGCCACCGGCATGTATCTCAATCAGCGGCACCCCGGTGCGAAGGTATATCTCGCCGGCACGAAGGCCTTTTACCGCGAGCTTTCAAGCTACGGCATCGAGCTTGTAAACGACGAGAACGGTCACACGGACGCTGACAGCGTCGACGTTGTCGTACAGGGCTTTGACACGGAGCTGGTGTATGAAAAGCTCGACAGGGCCTGTCACTTCCTGCGCCGCGGAGCGGAGTTCATCGCCGCAAACCCCGACTGGGTCTGCCCGATGCCGCACGACGAGGTGCTGCCCGACTGCGGCAGCATATGCGCCCTGCTCACCGCCTCCAGCGGCGTTAGGCCGAATTATATCGGCAAGCCGAACCGCAATATGATAGATGTGATCTCCGAAATGACCGGTATTGCCAACGAGAAGATATGCGCCGTGGGCGACAGACTGTATACGGATATCGCCGTCGCGCAGAACGCGGGCTCTGTGTCGGTGCTCGTCCTCTCCGGCGAGACGACGAAGAAAATGGCCGACGCCGCCGAGCGACAGCCCGACTACACGCTCGCTGACGTACACGAGCTTCACAATATTCTCCGGAGTATTTGAAACTATATCCCTACAAACAAAAGGGCGCTCCCTTGGAGCGTCCTTTTGTTTCTGTCATTACGCCGGCTCAGCCGGCCTTTCCGGGATTTTTTATTATATAAGCAGGAAGGTCCGCTGTGCAGAAAATGCACAAAGATTTTTGAAAAAAGGTCTTGCTTTATTTCGCTAATGTGTTATTATAGCAGCGTGATAACAAGCTACTAACCTAAACACATGTTTTTGGAGGAAAGAAAAAATGAAACGAATCATCGCTATGATGCTGGCGCTCGTTATGGTCTTTGCACTGTGCGCCTGCGGAAACGACAGCAGCAAGGACGACGGCAAGGCAAACGAAGAGACAAAGACCCTCGTGGTCGGCATCGACCCCGAATATCCCCCCTACGCCTACATGGGCGACGACGGCGAGTACACCGGCTTCGACGTTGAGACCGCAAAGGCAGTCTGCGAGAAGCTCGGCTGGAACGTTGAGTTCTTCGCCCTCAACTGGGACCAGAAGCTCGTTCAGCTCGACAGCAAGGAATGTGACTGCATCTGGGCCGGCATGACCATCCTCGACAGCATGAAGGAAGCCGGCTACGTCATCTCCGAGCCCTACTATGACAACACCCAGGTCCTGCTCGTAAAGAGCGACAGCGGCTATGAAAGCTCCAAGGACCTCGCCGGCAAGACCGTTGCCGTGCAGCTCGGCACCTCCGGTCAGACCCTTCTCGACGGCGACCTTGCCGAGCTCAAGGCCACCTTCAAGAACGTCGTCACCTGCAACAGCTTCCTGAGCTGCTTCACCGAGCTCGGCGGCGGCAGCGTTGACGCGGTGTTCGTCGACTACCCCGTAGCGGCTGCATACATTGCCGAGAACGAGGGCTACAAAATCATCAACGAGAACCTCGGCGCCGAGCAGTACGGCATCGCCTTCCGCTCCGGCGACCAGGAGCTGTGCGACCAGATCCAGGCCGCTATCGACGAGCTCGTTGCCGACGGTACCTATCAGAAGATCGCCGACAATTACCCCGATATCGTAAATAACCTGATCTTTCTCAACAAGTGATCAACGGACATAAATAAGCACGTCTCCCGAAGGCGCACGCCGCCTTCGGGAATGCGTGCGTTAAGAGGAACACATACATGAAGCTTATAACAATGATTGAGCTTATGCTCGAGGGCATGGGCGGCACCTGCGCGATATTTTTCCTGACACTGCTGTTCTCCCTGCCCCTCGGCATGGGCGTCGCCCTGCTCAGAATGAGCAAGAACAAAGTCGTTTCAAACGTGACCCGCGCCGTCATATCCGTCCTGCGCGGCACTCCGCTGATGCTCCAGCTCATCGCCGTGACCTACGGCCCGTACTATCTGTGGCATCTTTCCGTCTCCAAAAACAAGCTTATACCGGTCGTTATAGCCTTCTCGATAAACTACGCGGCGTATTTTGCCGAGATCTACCGCAGCGGCATCGAGTCCATCCCCGTCGGCCAGTACGAGGCCTCGGAGATACTCGGCTACTCCAAGGTGCAGACCTTTTTCCGCATAATCCTGCCGCAGGTGATAAAGCGCATCATGCCCAGCGTCACGAACGAGGTCGTCACCCTCGTAAAGGACACCTCGCTGGCCTTCACCGTCTCCTATGTCGAGATGTTCACCATCGGCAAGAACCTTGCCAACTCACAGACGAGCTTCGTGCCCTTCATCGTCGCGGGCGTTTTCTACTTCCTGTTCAACGCCATCGTCGATTTTGTCATGGGCAGGGCGGAAAAATCATTGAACTACTACCAGTAAGGAGCGTTTACAATGAAGATATTAGAGTTAAACCACGTTCAGAAAAGCTTCAACAACGAAACGCTCCATGTTCTCAGGGATATAAGCCTCAGCGTCTCCGAGGGCGAGGTCGTATCGATCATAGGCCCCTCGGGCTCGGGCAAAAGTACGCTCCTGCGCTGCGCGACGCTCCTGACCGATATGGACAGCGGCGAGCTTATCTATTCCGGCTCTCACGCGGCTAAGATCGGCCCCGACGGCAAGGCCGTCTATTCCGACAAAGCCGAGCTCAAAAAGATACGCAGCATATTCGGGCTCGTTTTCCAGAGCTTCAACCTCTTTCCGCACTACAGCGTGCTGAAAAATCTCACCGACCCGCAGATAAGCGTCTTGGGCCGCAGCAGGGACGAGGCAAACGCCAAGGCAATGGAGCTTCTCGGAAAAATGAACCTTGCCGAGAAGGCCGATGCCTACCCGTGCCAGCTATCGGGCGGCCAGCAGCAGCGCGTGGCCATTGCGCGCGCGCTTGCGATGGACCCGCAGATACTGTTCTTCGACGAGCCGACGAGCGCGCTCGACCCCGAGCTAACGGGCGAGGTGCTCAAGGTCATAAAGCAGCTTGCCGAGGAGCACATGACCATGGTCATAGTAACGCACGAGATGGCCTTTGCCCGCGCCGTGTCAGACCGCGTCATATTCATGGACGGCGGCGTCATCGTCGAGCAGGGCGATCCCGAGGAGGTATTCGGCGCGCCGAAGATGGAGCGCACGAAGCAGTTTCTTAAAAATTACGGACAGTCATGAATATAAGCTACACGAAAATAGACCCCTCGGGCAATATAACGCTCATAGTTGACAGCCCTGTGCCGAGAAGCGAGCAGAGCCGCATCGCCTCCGGGCTCATGGTGCGCGATCCCGAGGCCGAGCAGGTCGGCTTTCTCGAAGCGCCCTCCGACCCCTGCTGCGCGGTGCATCTTCAGATGATGGGCGGCGAGTTCTGCGGGAACGCGACGCTCTCGGCAGCGGCTGTGCTCGCACGGCAGCTCGATATGGATGCGGCCGATATGCTCATCGAGGTGTCCGGCGCTCCGGAGCCGGTGAGGGTGACAGGTGAAATGTCCGCCCTCGATTGCTTTAACGGCGAGGTGGCCATGCCCCTCCCCGAGTCGATATCCGAATACAGCTTTCTCGACGGCTTTGACTGCCATACGCTGCCGCTGGTCAGATTTCCGGGCATATGCCACGCGATAGTTCCCTGCGGAGAGCTCTCGCGCGACAAGGCTGAGGCCGTCATCGGCGCATGGTGCCGGCAGACGGGCGCCGGGGCGCTGGGTCTGATGTTCTTTGACAGGAGCGCGATGACGCTCAGGCCGCTGGTCTACGTCGAGTCGACCGGCACGGCCGTGTGGGAGGGCTCCTGCGCGAGCGGCACGGCGGCCGTGGCCGCGTATCTTTCCGAGATAGACGGCGAGCGCGCCTTCGTGCGCCTTGCGCAGCCGCGCGGAGAGCTCTGCGCCTCGGCCTCCTACTCCGGCTCGCAGGTACGATCGCTCAGCCTGAGCGGAAGCGCCGTCATACGCGGAAAATTTACCGCCTTGATTTTTTAATATTTTTAGCGTATCATTTTTCCGAAAGGCGGTATGACCTCAATGAGAAAGAAAATAATAGCCCTGTCGCTCGTGCTGGCGATGCTTCTGAGCCTGTGCGCCTGCGGCAGCGACAGCAGATACAGGGTCGTGAAAACGCTCGGCGAGCAGAAATATTCCATCGGCTTCAGAAACGGCGACTCGACCTATCACTACATAGACAAGGCGCTCAGGGAGCTCGCTGCCGAGGGCGTTATAGACGATCTGAGCTCGCAGTGGTTCGGAAGCAGCCGCGCGGTCGACTTTCCCTCGCAGAAAAATGCGCTCGACGAGCTCGGCTATATCTCCGAGCGGACCTTCATAATCGGCGTGGACCTCGAATCCGCCCCGCTGAGCTTTGAAAAGAACGGCGAGTACGTGGGATTTGATATAGACCTCGCAGGCAAGGTCTGTGAAAAGCTCGGCTGGGTGCTCAAGATACAGCCGATACACTCCGAGGACGCCTATGTCGAGCTCAACTCAGGCAATATCGACTGCGCCTGGGGCGGTGTGGTGCTCGACACCGAGTGCGCCGACTATACGATACTCAGGACCTACATGTCCGCGGATATCGTCCTCGCCGGCAAGGGCAGCGGCTCGGGCTCTGTGCGCGATAAGCTTCTGTATATCGGCACGACGCAGACGGCGCTCGACACGATAAACGCCAATGCCTCCGTCAGCCGCAGGCTCGGTCAGATAACCCGCGTAAACGGCGGCGCCGCGGAATACTTCGCCGCCCTCGATAACGGCGACTGCGAGCTCATCCTCACGAACAGTGCCGCGGTCGATTATTACAACACGCATTAAATCAGGATACTTATTCATCAGATGCAGCCGCTTTCGCGGCTGCATTTTTTCTTTCCGCTATACATATTAATAATATGCATATTAAGCAAACTCATAACCGCGGTGCGTCAGGCATTTGTCAATGTGTTAGGCAAATTAATATATTTTTTTCTTTTTTGTTAACGTATAACAGCCATCAAGGCCGCATTTCGAGCATTTTCGACCATGCTTATGAACAAACTATTACCATTTTTATTGCAAATCGCATAAATTATCGTGAAGAGAATGTGTATGGGCATTAGCAACGGGTTAATATCGCCCGAAAGCTATTGTAATCAATTTTTTAACAGATACAATGGACCCAGCGAGACATTTAAAATAAAGGAGAGAAAGTTATGGAAAACAATCGCGACTCTTTTGGCTCCAATTTTGGTTTCCTTATGGCTGCTGTCGGCTCGGCAGTCGGTCTGGGCAACATCTGGGGCTTCCCGTACAAGATAAGCGCATACGGCGGCTTCGCCTTCCTGCTGGTTTATCTTGCACTGGGCGTATTCGTCGGCTTCGCCGTCATGGTCGGCGAGTTCTGCATAGGCCGTAAGACCGGCCTGAGCCCGATAGCAGCATACCGTAAGCTCAGCAAGAAGTACACATGGCTCGGATACATGGCGGTCATCTGCCCGTTCCTCGTCCTGTGCTTCTACTTCGTCCTCGGCGGCATGGTCATGCGCTACGCTGTCGGCTACCTGACGGCCATCTTCGGCTGGGACACCTGGAACGTCGCAAGCATCTCCGACTTCTTCGGTACCTTCATTATGAACGGCGGCGGCATGATACTCTGGACGGCGATCTTCATCGCGCTTAACGTCGTTATCGTTGCAGGCGGTATCGGCGAAGGCATCGAGAAGTTCTGCAAGGTCGGTATGCCCGCCCTGTTTGTGATGCTCATCATCATCATCATCTATGTCGCATGCCAGCCCGGCGCAGGCGAGGGCTACAAGTTCATCTTTGGCTGGGATCTCTCCCCGCTCAAGGAGGACTGGCTGCTCGTTCTCAAGAGCGCCGCAGGTCAGATGTTCTTCTCACTGTCCCTCGGCATGGGCGCTATGATCACCTACGGCTCCTACCTTCAGAAGAAGGAAAGCATTCAGAAGAATGCACTTATCGTTGTCATCAGCGATACCACCGTCGCCATCATGGCCGCGATGGTCGTCGTTCCCGCCTGCTTTGCCTTCCTCGGCGACAACGCCGGTGCAGGCCCCGGGCTGCTCTTCAAGTCCATGCAGGAGGTATTCCACAACATGGGTTACGTCGGCAATATCATGGGCTTCCTGTTCTACACGCTCGTATTTATCGCCGCAATAACCTCCTCGATCTCGCTGCTTGAGGTCATCACCGCTTACAAGGTCGACAAGAACGTCGAGCAGGGCAAGGCTCCCGGACGCAAAAAGTACGCTATCCTCGCCGCCTGCATCATCTTCGTATTCTGTCTGCCCACCTGCCTTGACGGTCTGGGCGCAGGCGTAAACGGCGGCGCCGCTCTCGGCACTCCCGCCGAGATCCTCGGCATGAACTGGGGTGAGGCCGGTGATATAACCGCATTTGAGAAGGGTACTACTTATTACACGCTCGGTGACGACGGAATTTACACGGCCGTTGACAAGGATGCCGCCTTCGACGCATCCGAGACCTACTATCTGAAGACGGCAAAGACCTGGAACGGCGACTGGCTCGACTTCTACGACGTGTTCTCCGAGGGCATTATGATGCCGCTCGGCGCACTGGTAATGTGTATCCTGATAGGCTATGTATTGAAGCTTGACTTCGTTGTCGAGGAGTGCGAATCCTCCGGCCACCCGTTCAAGGCTCGCGGCTTCTTCACCCTGTGCTACAAAGTCGTAACCCCGATTGGCATGATCCTCGTCCTTTACGGACAGATCACAAGCTTCTTCTAAACCGCAACATAACATGAGATTTTGGGGCAGCCAAAAGGCTGCCCCTGTTTTCAGCGGACAAAAAAGTCGCAGACTTTTTGTCACGCCGAAAACACGCCGCATTTTTTGTGAAGCTTTGCTTCACGAAAAATCTCGCTGCGCTCGTCAAAAAGTCCTTCGGACGTTTTTGACGGCTATGATCCAATTTCGAGCGGGGCCTTTGCCCCCTCGAGCTCCCCTGCTGCGCGGACGTTTTTCCTCAGCAGCACAGATTTTTTGACAATCTGAAGGGGCAGCCAAAAGGCTGCCCCTGTTTTTCGTTTTCTGTTTTTTCAGCCGCGGTGGTCGCATTTCCGGCACTGGATCATGGGAGTATCGCCCTCGTCCTTGTAAAACGCACCGGCCCAGCGGCATATGCTCTGCAATATCGGCACGACCGACGCGCCCTTTTCCGTAAGCGAATACTCCACCCTCGGCGGTATCTCGTCGTAGGACCTGCGCTGCACGATATCGTTTGATATCAGGCCCTTCAGCGTGGAGGCCAGCACCGCGTCGGTGATATTGCCCATCTCGCGGCGCAGCTCGCTGTAGCGCAGAGTGCCGAGCGCCGCCAGCACGCAGATGATGCGCGAGTTCCACTTTCCGCCAAACAGCTCCATGCCGTATTCGAGCGGGCAGCGTATGTCCCTTTCAAGCTTTCTCTGATACATGGCGCTCTCCCCTTTTGCGTTTTCTACATTATAGCCCGATACCGCGTGCCCGGCAAGTAGCTATCAAAATTATGAGCAGGCTTTTCGCCTGCTCATTCAGCGTTTACAGCTCTTTTTTGTTGTCCGCGCCGGGAGTCGTGACGATGACCTTCTCGGGCGTTATGATCAATGCGCCCTTTGCGGTCGCCGCGCCGTTAAACATCTTCTCGACCATGGCCTTGAAGGTCGATACCAGTCCGCCCTCGGTGACGTACACGGCGCTGCCCTTGATCTGATAGCCCTCGAGGCTTTGCGCGTCGTAGACCGAGACGGCTATGCGGCCATTGTTCGCCGCGAGGTTTTTGAGCGTCGTGTCCAGAAACACGTCGCCGACGACGAGCTTTCCGTCGGGCGTTACGTCCTTGAACGCGACGGGCACAACGTTCGGCTCACCGTCGCGGCAGGTGGCCAGATCCCACATTCCGTCCTTGAGCACCTTAACAACATTTTCGTTCAGCATAACAGCATCCTCCTTGTTTTTTTTGAGCCTCACGGCTCATCTGACATCATTATAGGCCGGATACCGCTGTGCGGAAAGATATTGGTCGGTTTATGAGTTGCTAATAAATTTGATAGTGTGCAGGAAAATCTCCCGTTCGGCGAACGGGAGATTTTTGCATTTACTTAAAGTCGTGAGCGTTTTGCAGAACCATTTCCTTGACCTTGAGAAGTCGTACCTTTGTGGAGTTTTCGTTCTCCTCAAGCTTCATGGAGATGTATTTTATATTGCTCTCGAGCTCCGGGATCATGACGTACTCCAGCGCATTTACTCTGCGGCGCGTCTTTTCGATCTCCTCGGCCAGCAGCTGCATGGTCTTTTCGACCTGCGCAAGCTGGAGCATATCCTCAAACACCGTCGCCATGCGCGCAAGCGCGTCGTCGAGCTCGCCCGAGGTCTGCGCAAAGCCGTAGGGGTATATCTCCGACGGGTCGTTGTTGCGCGTATGGAAGGAGTAGCGCGGGACGTTGACGCTCATGATGTTTTTGAATTCCATGTCCAGCTCGACGCTCTGGCGCGGGTACAAAAGCGCCTGCTCGAGCATCTCGGGGCTCATGATCGCGCTTGCGACCTGCAGGGCGGAGAACGCCTCCGTCAGTCCCTGCTCGACGCGCTCGCGCAGCTGCTTGTTAAGGCGCACGACGTCCATGAACTGACGCATCAGCTCGTCGCGCTTATCCTTCATCAGCTTATGACCGCGGCGGGCGGTCTTGAGCCTGCCCTTGAGCTGCTTGAGCATCATTCTTGTAGGGGTTATCGTGGTGCCTGCCATAAGACTCCCCCCTTACTTCATGTATTTTTCGATCATCTCGGGCTTTACGCGCTTGAGCTCTGCTCTGGGCAGTATCTTCAGCAGCTTCCAGCCGAGGTCGAGCGTCTCCTCGATGCTGCGGTTCGTGTTGTTGCCCTGATTGACGTAGGTTTTCTCGAACTCGTCGGCAAACTCGGCAAAGAGCTTATCGTCGTCGGAAAGGGCGGCCTCACCGAGGATGGTCATGAGCTCCTTTGCGTCCTTGCCGCGTGAGTACGCTGCGAAGAGCTGGTTCATCGTGCCCGCGTGGTCCTCGCGGGTCTTGCCGACGCCGATGCCCTTGTCCTTCAGTCGGCTCAGCGAGGGGAGAACGTCGACCGGCGGCACGATGCCCTTGCGGTGCAGGTCGCGGCTGAGAATGATCTGGCCCTCGGTGATATAGCCCGTCAGGTCGGGGATCGGGTGGGTCTTGTCGTCCTCGGGCATAGTGAGGATGGGGATCATGGTTATCGAGCCCTTGCAGCCTATGCGGCGGCCTGCGCGCTCGTACATCGTGGCGAGGTCGGTGTACAGATAGCCGGGGTAGCCGCGGCGTCCGGGGACCTCCTTCTTCGCCGCCGATACCTCGCGCAGCGCTTCTGCGTAGTTGGTGATATCGGTTATGATGACAAGCACGTGCATGTCTTTTTCAAACGCGAGGTACTCCGCCGCCGTCAGCGCCATACGCGGAGTCGCGATACGCTCGACCGCGGGGTCGTTTGCGAGGTTCGAGAATACGACCGTTCTGTCGATAGCTCCGGTGCGCTTGAAGTCCTCGATGAAGTACTCCGACTCCTCGAAGGTGATGCCGACCGCCGCGAAGACGACCGCAAAGTTCTCTCCGTCGCCGCGGACGCGGGCCTGACGCGCTATCTGCGCCGCCAGTGCCGCATGCGGGAGGCCGGAGGCCGAGAATATGGGCAGCTTCTGGCCGCGAACGAGGGTGTTCAGGCCGTCTATCGTGGAAACGCCGGTCTGGATAAACTCCGCGGGGTACGCGCGAGCCGCCGGGTTCATGGGCATGCCGTTGATGTCGCGGTGGGCGTCGGCCAGCAGCTCGGGGCCGCCGTCGATGGGCTGGCCCATGCCGTTGAATACGCGGCCGAGCATATCCTCGGAAACGGCAAGCTCCAGAGGATGACCGAGGAATCTCACCTTGGTCTGCGCAAGATTTATTCCCTGCGCCGAGTCAAAGAGCTGAACTACCGCCTTGTCGCCCTCGACCTCGAGCACCTTGCCGCGGCGCGTTTCACCGTTCTGGAGCTCGATCTCGCACAGCTCGTCGTAGGTGACGCCATCGACCTGCTCGACGATCATAAGCGGGTTTGCTATCTGCCGTATGGTCTTATAATCTTTAATCATGCGTCCTCACCTCCTGCGATGACCGCATCGATCTCTGTCTTCATCTGCTCAAGGATGGAAGCGTACTCCTGCTTGTAGCTGTCGGGAGAGGCCATCTTGGCACGGCCTATGCGCTCCTTTGCGCCGATACCAAACAGCGCTTTCATGTCCGCGCCCTTGCCGAGAGCGTCGCGTCCGAGAGCATCGAAGGTAAGTATCATGCGCATGAGCTCAAACTGCTTGTCGTAGGACGAATACGCGTCCTCGTCGACGAAGGCGTTCTGCTGCAGAAAGTCCTCGCGCAGCATCTTTGCCGTCTCCATGGTGAGCCTGTCTGCGGCGCTGAGCGCGTCCTGACCGACGAGGCGGACGATCTCCTGAAGCTCGTTTTCCTCCTGGAGTATGTGCATCGCCTTGTCGCGGTTTGCCATGTACTCGGGGCCGAACTGCTCGTTATACCATTTTGCCAGCGTATCGACATACAGCGAGTACGAGGTCAGCCAGTTTATCGCCGGGAAGTGGCGGGCGTAGGCGAGCGAGGAGTCGAGCGCCCAGAAGACCTTGACTATACGCATTGTCGCCTGCGAAACGGGCTCGGAGATATCGCCGCCCGGAGGCGAGACCGCGCCGATAGCCGTGACCGAGCCGCGGCGTCCGTCCGCGCCGAGACATTCGACGACGCCCGCTCGCTCGTAGAACTGCGCTATGCGCGAGGCGAGGTAGGCCGGGTAGCCCTCTTCGCCGGGCATCTCCTCAAGTCGGCCGGACATCTCACGCAGGGCCTCGGCCCAGCGCGAGGTGGAGTCTGCCAGGACCGCCACGTCGTAGCCCATATCGCGGAAGTACTCGGCTATTGTGATGCCCGTGTAGATAGACGCCTCACGCGCCGCGACGGGCATGTCGGAGGTGTTTGCTATGAGGACCGTTCTCTTCATCAGCGGCTCGCCGTTGCGGGGGTCGGTGAGCTCGGGGAACTCCATGAGAACGTCGGTCATCTCGTTGCCGCGCTCGCCGCAGCCGATGTAGATGACTATGTCGACGTCCGACCACTTTGCGAGCTGGTGCTGAACGACGGTCTTGCCCGAGCCGAAGGGGCCGGGGACCGCGGCCGTGCCGCCCTTTGCGATGGGAAACAGCGTGTCGATTATTCTCTGTCCGGAGTTCATCGGGCGCGTGGGCATGCTCTTTGACGCATAGGGGCGGCTTATACGGACAGGCCACTTCTGCATCAGCGTGAGCTCATGCTTTTCGCCCTTTTTATCCTCCAGCACGGCGACCGTCTCCGTAACGGTGAACTCGCCGCCTCTTATGCTCAGGAGCCTGCCGCTCATATCGGGCGGCACCATGATCTTGTGAAGTATCGCGCTCGTCTCCTGAACGGTGCCGATAACGTCGCCGCCGGCGAGCTCGTCGCCCTCGTGCGCTGTCGGCACGAAGCTCCACTTCTTGTCGCGGTTGAGCGCGGGAACGTCGGTGCCGCGGCTTATCGTGGCGCCGGTGAGCTCGCGGATCTCCGGCAGGGGGCGCTGGATACCGTCGTAGATATTCTCCAGCATGCCCGGCCCGAGCTCGACGGACATCGGCATGCCCGAGGTTTCGACCACAGCGCCCGGTCCGAGACCCGAGGTCTCCTCGTAGACCTGTATCGAAGCGCTGTCGCCAGTCATGTTGAGTATCTCGCCTATAAGTCTGTCGGGACCCACGCGCACGACGTCGGAGACGTTGGCGTCGCCCAGTCCCTCCGCGACTACAAGCGGGCCTGAGACCTTTATTATAGTTCCGCTCATACAGATACCTTTCTTTCTTAATTATTCTCGAGGATATTCGTGCCGATGGCACGCTCTACTGCGGCATTGAGAGCCGAAAGCCCCATGCCGAGACTGCCCTCTCTGCCGGGGATGAGGATTATCGCCGGCTTCGGACTGTCCTTGAATTTATCTATCTGGCCTTGAAGCTCCACGGCGATATCCTCCTCGATGTAGATTATCGCGACGTCCTCCCTCTCATGGGTGAGCGTGCGAAGTATCGCCTTTGCCTCGGAGCCGTCGGCGACCGGGTATGCCTCCAGTCCCAGCGCGGTGAAGCCCATAACGGTCTCGCGCCGGCCTATAACAGCAATTTTAAGCATACAGATCACGCAGCCTTTCCCGTATGGTCTCTTTCGGAAGCCCGGCAAGAAGCCCTGTGAGTATCATCCGCAGCGCGGTGACCTCGCCCTCGACGGCGGCAAGATAGGCTATGACCGGCGCTTCTCCGTAGGCCACGAGCCTTGCTCCCGTCAGATACGCCGTCACCGCATTGTCGCAGGCGAGCTCAAACTCCGTCATCGTGCCGCCCTTAACGGCCGCGGCGCCGAGCACCGCAGCGGACGCCAAAAGCGTGTTGGCGTATATCGCCGCGAGCGTATCGCCCGAGCCGAAGGCCGAGAGGACGCGCCCGATATCGGTCCCGCCGCCCGGTACGAGCGCCGTTTTGAGAAACTCCGCGTCCTTTTTCATGCGCATCGTGCGCACCGCGCTTCTGAGGTTGGCCGCATCTATCAGCGTCCGGGCATAGCCGAGCAGGAAGCCGCTTCCGAGCTTGCCGGCCGCCTCTATGAGCTCGGCGAAGTACGCGCGGTCGAGTATGAAGTCGGCAAGCTGCGGGTTGCGCGAGCGTGCCAGCGCGCTTTTTGCCTCGACCATCGCGTCTGCGAGCACCGGCGGCAGACTCAGGTATTTTTCCTCCGCGAAGCTGCGCTTCAGGGTCTCGGGGCTGACTCTGCCCGCCTCGCTCATGAGGTCGGAGCGGTCGCGCCCGTCGGACTCGGTCTTGATGATGATCTTCGCGTTATGGTAGTCGTAGCGCATGCGGAAGACCTCGACGGGCTCCGGGTCCGGCGATATCCTGGCAAGCTCGGCGAATATCTCCGCCCTGTGCGCGGCAAGCGCCGCCTCGACCTGCTTTGCCGAAAAGCCCGACATGTCCCTATAGCCGCAGTCGGTGAGCATTTTCGCCGCCTCGTCGAAGGAAGGCGCGTCTATCATGCGCTCGGCCCTGTCGCGGCTGAGCATTCTGGCCTCTCTCGCCCTGAGCATCGCGGAAAGATAAAGATATTTTTCTCTGACGCACTTATTATTTGACAATTCATTCCCTCCCTTTTCGGGATATGCAGCGCCGCATCATTCAAACAGCACTGCCGCGACCTCTGTCGAAAGGGCGCTGCGCAGCTTCCGAATGAGCGCGTCGACGCTGCAGTTGGTCTCTATGCCGCCGAAGCGGACGATGACTCCGCCGGAGATGTCGGCCGTATCCTCGCTGAGGCTGAGCCCGCCGTGCACTCCCCTTGCCGAGAGCAGCTCGTTTGCCGCCTTGCAGACGGCCTTGCCGAGCTCCCTGCGGTCGCTTTCGTTGAGGAGTATCTCCTCCTCGCCGGTGGAAGCGGCCTCGGCCGCCATCCGCGCGAGAAACTGCGTGTATTTATCCCGCGGCATATTGACTATCTCGTCGCGCGCGGCGTCAAAGGCCGAGGACACCATATCCTGCTTCACGGTCAGGACGCTCTTTTTGGCCTCCATCTCCGCGATGCGGCGGCTGCCGCTGAGGATATCCTCGCACTCGGCGTTGCCCGACTGCATGAGCTTTTCGTACTCTGCGAGCGCCTGCTTGAAGCTCTCCGCGCGTATCTCTTCGGCCTGCTTTGACGCTGCGTCTGTTATGCTTTTCGCCTCAGCGTCGCCGTCGGCCCTTATGTGTGCGATTATTTTTTCAGTGCCTTTCATGGTAAAGCCCTGCCTTTATGTAAGATTTCACCGTCGGATCAGATGTACAGCAGCATCATCATCGATGCAAGCAGGGACAGGATTGCGTAGAACTCAACGGTGATGCACAGGATCATGCCCTTTGCCCAGTGGTCGGGGTTCTTTGCAAGCAGGTTTATCGACGCCGCGGCGACCTTGCCCTGGCCGATAGCGGAAACGAGACCGCCGATGGCGATGGGCATGCAGGCTGCGAAGTAGCGGCAGCCGTCGATGAACGACAGCTCCATCGCAGTGCCGTCGAACAGGCCCATGTTCATGATCGCGACGAAGAAAACGACCAGACCGTACAGTCCCTGCGTGCCGGGGATGACCTGCAGGATCAGCGTCTTACCGAACTTAGAGGGGTCCTCGGTCACGAGACCTGCGCCGGCCTCGCCGGCGATACCGGTACCGACTGCCGAGCCTGCGCCGGCCATGCATGCTGCGAGACCTGCTCCGAGAAGGCCTATTGCAAGGCCGGTGTGTGCAAACAGAAATTCCATGTAATTTTTCCTCCTATTAATCTTCCGCTATATCGTAATATTTTGTGCTTACTTCAAGTGGTTTGAACGCCCTGCCGCCGTCCTTGTAGAACTTTCCGAAGTACTCCAGACACTGAAGCCTCAGATCGTGTACATAGCAGCCCAGAAGGTTAAGGGCGAAGTTCAGGCAGTGTCCGATGAGGAACACCGGGATAAACAGCCAAAGGCTGTTTGCTATGCCGCCGATGGTGTTGAAGACCGTTGCGATAACGCTGCCGGCGAGCATCAGCGCCATGATTCGCGAATATGAAAGTATATCGCCGAACCAGCCTGTCACGGTGTTGTACAGCGTTGCAAACAGGCTCGTTACCTTGCCGAAGCCCTTGGCTCCCCGGCTTCCGCCGTAGAAGAGCATCACACAGCCGACGACGAGCACCACGGGCACTCCGGCGATATTGCCGACCTTGAGCGCCGCCAGGACGGCTCCGACGAGGATGACCCACAGCGAGCCCTCCTCCCAGAACGCTCCGGCCGCGTCGCCGCTTTTCACCTTCTCGACAACGCTTATGACCATGCCCGTGTTCAGATGGATAAGGCCGAGCGCCATAGCGCCGATGAGCACCGTCATAACGTCTGTCATGGGATTGAACAGGCTCCACAGCTCGCCCCATCCGGCCGGCATGCCGAGGATCTTTCCGAGCTGCGAGAGCGCGTCGCCGAAAAAGCCTCCGGTGAGTATGCCCATGATGAAGGTCGATATGCCGCAGTACAGAAGCAGCTGGCAGAAGCTCAGCGTGCCCTTGCGCGGATGTATCTTCTTCATCGCTACGACCGCCGCGAGGATCATGATAAGGCCGTAGCCCATATCCGCCATCATCAGGCCGTAGAACAGGATGAAAAACGGCGCCATCAGCGGGTTCGGGTCCACGCCGTCGTATGACGGCAGGCTGTACATGTTCGTGACGGTGTTCAGTGCGTTTGTCAGCTTATTGTTGCGAAGGGCGACCGGCACCTCGGGGTATTCCTCGGGCTCGGGATCCGTAAGCTCCCAGGCGCAGTCGAAGCTCTCAAGGCAGTCCTCCAGCTCCGGTATTTTCCGTGCGAGCACCCAGCCCTGGAGCGCGACGGCGCTTTCCATGCCGTAGAGCTGCCCCTCGGCCTCGGCGTAGGCGAGCTTGGTCTCCATCCTGTCGGCGCAGAGCCTGAGCTCCTGCCTGCATCCGCCCATACCGCTTATCTCGTCGATGAGCTCCGTTCTCCGGCTGCGGGCCTCGCTGAGCTCGGCCGCGAGCCTGTCGCTGCTCTGCGCCGCCGTTCCCTCGGCGGCGCCGAAGGAGGCTATGGAGAAGTTGTGCGCCCTCAGCGCCTCGAGCGCCGCGGGAAGCTCCTCCTTAAAGCAGATGAGCGCCAGATAGTGCTGCGCGCTGTCGTCCGATACGGATACGAGCTCGGCCTCCTCGGTGACGTCAGCAAGGCTCTGCCGAAGCTCGGAGAGCCCGACCGCCGCCGGAGCAAGTCCCAGCGTCACGGCGCAGCGCTGCGTTCCCTGACCGTCGAGCGGATAGTCGAGCGCAAGCCACGGCCGGAGCGCGTCCATCGCGCCGGAAATGCGCGCGCACTCGGCGTTTATCCTGCGCACCGTCTCGTCTATGCCGACTATCCTGCGCGCGGTTTCGAGCGTGGCCATAAGCGAGGCATCGTCAAGCAGCGTCGCCACCTCAGTCTCCGGCTTCGGGGACAAAAGTCCCTTTTTCGCCGGCGCGTACTTATCCAGCAGCTCCACCGCCTGAACGAGGACGGCGTGATCTGTCCTGCATTTTGTCGCGTCGCTGCTCTCCTTGGAGAGCTGCTGCCTCAGCTCCGGCGAGAGCTCGCTGAGCTCGGGCTCGGATATCTCGATGCAGCCGAGGAGCTGAAGCCTGCGCAGCAGCGCTTTTTTCTGATCGCGGACGGCCAGCAGCCTGAGCTTTTTCATTTTTTCAATGGCCATTACCCGTTCACGATCCTTTCCGCTATAAGTTTTGCCGCGCTTTCACGGCGGCTTTCGGCTTTAGCGCGGAGCACCGCTTTTTTGTTCTCCGCCTTCAGGTATATCTCCTGTGCTTCCTTCTCCGCCGCGGCGCTCGCCTCGGCTCTGCGCGCGGCGAGCTCGCCCGCCGCCTTCTCCCGCGCCTCGGCGATGTCGGCCTTGCCGGCAAGCTCCGCCTGCGCGACTATTCTTTTGGCTTCCGTCTGCGCCTCGGCAATGCTCTGGCGCACGCTTTCCTCCGCTGCGCTTATTCCTGCGATCTCATCAAATGCCATCAGCTCTCCTCCCTTCGTTATTTTTCTTTATACATTATTTAATTTTATGACGTTGAAGGTTTTTAATATGTTAACAATAACAAAATTGCTTCTAAAATTCAACATATTTTGTGCATTTTCATTGATAATATTAAAGCAATTTAAATTGTTAAAATATTGATTTGCGGCACGTCCCGACCGCCGGTACGACCCGGCCCTGTCAGCTCAGGGCTTCAAAAAAATGTGCTTTGGGCCAGTGTACATAGTTTGTTAATTAACATACTATATGTAAACTCTTGATTTTGCAAGCTTTTTCTTCGTATATCCCCATATTTTTTTGTTTTTGACCTTACAGCGGCGCTTGTTTTGTTTATAAAGCGTGAAAACTTCGCTTTTTCCTTGCCAAACATGCATTGACCATGTATAATTACTTAGTACGTTTATTTCAAAATTGTGAAGTACCAAGGAGTCCTATCATGGCTAACAATTATAAAAGACGCGCCGGAGACCGTGTCGACGGCAGACGGCTGCGCTCGTTAAACGGCTTTTACAACTTCATTCCCTTTATAATGCCGCAGAGAAACGACGCGCTCAATTTCTATGAGGAGTCGTTCGAGATCACGAACGCCGACCGCTGGTTCAGAAAGCAGCGCGTTGCCGGCTATAAGGGCATGGGCATGCTGCATCTGCTCATAGCTGCCTATGTGCGCGCCTGCGCCTACCTGCCCGGCCTCAACCGCTTCTGCGTCGGCAAGCGCCTGTACGCCCGCGAGGATATCGAGATCGTCATGGCCGTCAAGCGCAATCTTTCCGTAGATGCGACAGAGACCACCATCAAGGTCGTATTCAAGCCGACCGACACGATCTATGACGTATACAGCCGCATGAACGCGGCTATCGACGAGATCAAGAACTCCGATGAGGAAAACGGCACGGAGGAATTTGCGAACAAGTTCGCCGCCCTGCCCCGCTTCATCATAAGCTTTGCGATATGGCTGCTGCGCGTCGCCGACTACTTCGGGCTCATCCCGAAGAAGCTGCTCGACGTCAGCCCCTTCCACGGCTCGATGATAATCACCGACCTCGGCTCGCTCGGCATCGGCCCCATTTACCATCACATATATAACTTCGGCACGCTGCCGGTGTTCGTCTCCTTCGGCGCCAAGCGCCATGTGCATGAGCTCGACCGCCACGGCAACGTAGTCGACCGCAAGTATGTCGACGGCAAGTTCGTCCTCGACGAGCGCACGGTAGACGGCCACTATTACGCCAGCGCCTTCAAGATCATAAACCGCATCATCCAGGACCCCTCGGTGCTCGAGGTGCCCCCCGCGAAGGTCAACGAGGATATTTTCTGAGCATTAGCTTCAAAACGGCCGGACCGAAAAACGGTCCGGCCGTATTTTTATGCTCATCGCGGGCAAAATATCAGCGGTGATAGCTTTGAATAAAATTACAGGAAAGCAGACTCTGCGCCCCGAAAGGCCGCCCTCCATAGTTTCCTTTGCCTCCGTCGTCGGGCAGAAGGAGGGCGAGGGGCCGATCGGCCACTGCTTTGACAGGATATGCCTCGACGCGCATTTCGGCGAGAGCACGTGGGAGAGGGCCGAGAGCGCCATGATAAGGGAATGCTTCGAGCTGTGCTGCGGCAAGCTCGGCATTTCCCCGCGCGGGCTTGACATGGTGTTCTCCGGCGATCTTCTCAACCAGTGCGTCGGCTCCGCCTTTGCGCTCAAAAGCGCCGGAGTGCCCCACTTCGGCCTGTACGGCGCGTGCTCGACGATGGGCGAGGCGATGAGCCTCGGCACGATGGCCGTAGACGGCGGCTTTGCCGGGCGCGTGTGCGCCGTCACGGGCTCGCACTTCTGCTCGTCGGAGCGGCAGTACCGCTTCCCTCTCGAGTACGGCGGCCAGCGCACGCCGACCGCGCAGTGGACTGTAACCGGCGCGGGGGCCGTGATATTGCAAAGAGAGGGCAACGGCCCCTATGTGACCTGCCTCACGCCCGGCAGGATAGTCGACGCCGGGATATGTGATGCGGGCAACATGGGCAGCGCCATGGCCCCCGCGGCATACGAAACGCTCAAGGCGCATTTTGCCGACACGGGCAGAGCGCCGGACTATTACGACATGATCGTTACCGGCGACCTCGGCGCTATAGGCCACGATACGCTCGAGGAGCTTTTCAGGCGCGACGGCGTGAAGCTCGGTAAATTTTACACCGACTGCGGCGTGCTCATATTCGACCGCGGACGGCAGGACGTTCACGCGGGCGGCTCGGGCTGCGGCTGCTCGGCCGCGGTGTTCTGCTCGCTGATACTGCGCGGCTTTGCAGAGGGCAAATGGGAAAGGGTGCTGTTTGCGCCGACGGGCGCGCTGATGTCGCCGACGAGCACGCAGCAGGGAAGCAGCATCCCCGGCATATGCCACGCGCTTGCCATTGAAAAGGCGCTGCCGGCGTGGAGGTGAGCGGCATGCTCGTTGAATATATCAGGGTCTTTGCCGTGGGCGGCGCGCTTTGCGCCATAGGTCAGCTGCTTATAGACCGGACGAGGCTCACCCCGGCGCGGATACTGAGCCTGTACGTCGTGTCGGGACTCGTCCTCGAGGCACTGGGGCTGTATTCGCCGCTCATAAAATGGGCGGGCGCGGGCGCGGCGGTCCCTCTGACGGGCTTCGGCTCGACGCTCGCAGTGGGCGTGGAGAGAGCGGTCGCCGAAAAGGGTGTTCTCGGTGCCTTCACCGGCGGCTTTACCGCAGCGTCGGCCGGCATCTGCGCCGCCGTGTTCTTCGGCATAATCGTCGCCCTGCTCTTCAAACCGAAAGAAAAGAAATAAAAAAACGCCCCGTGGGGCGTTTTTTTGTTATTCCGCGACCCTGCACACGCTTTTTACGAAGCTCGTCAGCTCGTCGTTATCTATCCACCACTGTGTGTCGCCGCGGCTGAGCTGCAAAGAGCCCGAAGGCGCGTCGGCCTCATTGAGCTTGCAGTATTTTCCGTCGATCTCGATCAGAATGCCAAATGACGGTGTGATCCCGGCATTCTCGGTGTTCTCGGTGAAAGCGTCGTCCGGCAGCTTATTGAGCAGCGATACGAGCTCGGCAGTTTCCTCCTCGCCGAGATAGTTCTGGACATCGTTTTCGCCGTCCCAGCTCCACGCCATGGCGCTGTCGATATCCTCCGCCTTGAGCTCCTGCGCCCATTCTGCCGCTCCGTTCGAGCACGCTGCAAGCGACAGCAGACACACTGCGGCAAGGATGAGCGCCGCTAATCTTTTCATACGTTTTACCTCCTTTTGTATGTGTGGGCTTACTTCTCGTTGACTGTCAGCTCCAGCACGTCGGGGCGCGCATAATGCCCGACGGCGTCATGCTCCATTTTGCAGGCCGCCGGAAGCTCCATATCGAGCTCGGCGTATATCACCGTCTCCTCGTCCCACACCGGCTGCGTGAGATAGTGGCCGTAGGGGTCGATGATGCAGCTTCCGCCGCGGCAGACCAGCTCCGGCTGACGCTCGACGGCATCCTTTTCGTTGAGGTCGGAGGGATACGAGCTTTTGCGCACTATCATATCGGAATTTATGAAATAGCATTTGCCCTCGATGGCGATGTGCTGTATCGTCGCCTGCCACTCGGGATTGTCGTTGGTGTTGGGCGAAATGTATATCGTTATGCCCTTCTGATACAGCGCCACGCGCGCAAGGGGCATGTAGCTTTCCCAGCAGATGAGGCTGCCGACAGGCCCCCACGGCGTTTCCGTCACGGGGAAATAGTCCTTGTTCGCGTCACCCCATACCACGCGCTCGGCGCCCGTGGGCTTGAGCTTGCGGTGGACCTTATACGAGCCGTCGGGCTCGAAGATGACGTTGCTGTTATAAAGCGTTCCGCTGACCGCGTCGCGCTCGGAAAAGCCGATGCTCACATACGCGCCTGCGCGCACCGCGGCCTCGGCAAGGGCGGCAAAGTCCTCGTCGCCGACGACGATGGACGCGTCATAATAGCGCTTCCAGTCCTCCCTTCCCGGCTCTGTGCGCTTTCCCATGCTGAAGCCGAAGCTCATGCCGATGGGGTATCCGGGTATGAACAGCTCCGGAAAAACGATGAGATCGGGCGTTTTCCGCGCGGCCTCTTCAATATATCCAAGTGTCTTTTCGAGCGAGGCCTTCTTATCGAACATGCAGGGCTCTGCCTGCACGAGCGCGACCCTGCAGCGTTTTGCGATATCCTTCATAGGTGCATCTCTCCTTTGCATTATGAAAATATTGTAGCATACCAAAAAGCGCAGCGCAACGAAAAAATGCCCGGAAGCACTGTTGCTTCCGGGCACTCGGATATTTTGATCACTTAATGGAGAAGAACGCGTCCATGCCGGGGTAGGCAGCGACGTCGAAGAGCTCGTCCTCGATGCGCAGCAGCTGATTGTACTTGCAGACGCGGTCGGTGCGGCTGGGCGCGCCGGTCTTGATCTGACCCGCGTTGACTGCGACGGAGATATCGGCAATGGTGGTGTCCTCGGTCTCGCCCGAGCGGTGGGATACGACCGCCGTCCAGCCCGCGCGGTGCGCCATCTGGATAGCGTCGAGGGTCTCGGTCAGGGTGCCGATCTGATTTACCTTGATGAGGACCGAGTTTGCCGCGCCCAGGGCGATGCCCTTCTTGATGCGCTCGGTGTTGGTGACGAACAGGTCGTCGCCGACGATCTGGATCTTGTGGCCGAGGCGCTTGGTCATCAGCTGCCAGCCCTCCCAGTCGTTCTCGCCCATGCCGTCCTCGATGGAGATGATGGGGTACTTTTCAACAAAGCCCTCCCACATGTCGACCATCTGCTCGCTGGTCATGACGGTGCCGCGCTTGGGCAGGTGGTAGCACTTATCGTCCTCGCTGTACCAGTCGGAGACTGCGCCGTCGATCGCGATCCTGAAGTCCTCGCCGGGCTTGTAGCCGGCCTTTTCCATGGCGGCGACAAGCGCCTTGAGCGCGTCCTCGTCGGACTCGAGGTTCGGAGCGTAGCCGCCCTCGTCGCCGACGCCGGAGGCCGGAACGACCTTCTTGAGCGCGTGGAACACCTCTGCGCACATGCGCAGCGCTTCCTTCCAGCTCTTTGCGCTGACGGGCATGATCATGAACTCCTGAATGTCGACATTCGAGCCGGTCGCGTGCGCGCCGCCGTTGAGAACGTTCATCATGGGAACGGGCAGGGTCTTGGCGTTCACGCCGCCGATGTAATTATAAAGGCTCTGTCCGGTGGCCTCGGCCGCCGCGCGTGCGCAGGCCAGCGATACGCCGAGGATGGCGTTTGCGCCGAGGCGGGACTTGTTGGGGGTGCCGTCTATCTCGATGAGCATCTTGTCGATACCGGGCTGATCGAGGACGTTCAGGCCGACCATGGCCTCGGCGATCTCGCCGTTAACATTCTCAACGGCCTTGCTCACGCCCTTGCCGCCGTAGCGGCTCTTGTCGCCGTCGCGCAGCTCGCAGGCCTCGTACATGCCGGTGGAGGCGCCGGAGGGGACTGCCGCACGGCCGACGGTGCCGTCGTCGAGGGTGACCTCGACCTCGACGGTGGGGTTGCCGCGGGAGTCAAGTATCTCTCTTGCCATTACGTCAACGATCTCAAAATACTGTTTCATTGTGCTCAATCTCCTTTTATTTGATTATCAGCGAGCTTCCGCTCATGGCGTTGGGTTTTTCGATATTCATGATGTCGAGCATCGTCGGGGCGATATCCGAAAGGCGGCCGCCCCCGCGAAGCTCCGCTCCGTCACAGCATACCACAAAAGGCACGGGATTGGTAGTATGCTGAGTATTAATTTTTCCGTCGGGGTTGAGCATGCAGTCGGCGTTTCCGTGGTCGGCGGTGATGCACAGGACCGTGTCGGGCATGCCTTTTGCCGCCTCGTACACTCTGCCGATACAGGTATCGACGGTCTCGACCGCCTTTATCGCCGCGTCGAGCACGCCGGTATGTCCGACCATATCGCAGTTTGCAAAGTTGCAGACTATCATCCCGTACTTATCGCTTCTTATCGCCTCGACGCACTTGTCCGCGACCTCGGCGGCGCTCATCTGCGGGATGAGGTCGTAGGTCGGGAACTGCTTGGGCGACGGGACAAGGCAGCGCTCCTCGCCCTCGCAGGGCTTTTCGACGCCGCCGTTGAAGAAGAAGGTGACGTGCGCGTATTTTTCCGTCTCGGCAACGCGGAGCTGCTTAAGGCCCTTTGCCGAAACTATCTCGCCTATGGTGCTCTCGAGCTTCTCCGGCGGATAGGCTATGGGCAGGCTGAGCGCCTCGTCGTACTGCGCGGTGCAGACATAGCTGAGGGGATATACGGTCTTTTTGCGCTCAAAGCCGTCAAAATCCGGCAGGGTCAGCGCCCAGGTCATCTCACGGGCGCGGTCCGGGCGGAAGTTCATGAATATGACGCTGTCGCCCTCGTTTATCACTCCCTCGGGACACACGACGACGGGCTTTACGAACTCGTCGGATACGTTCGCGGCGTAGCTGTCCTCGACGGCCCTCACGGGGTCGGTATCCATTTCTCCCTCGCCGCAGACAATAGCATTATAGCCGGCCTCGACTCTGTCCCAGCGCTTGTCGCGGTCCATGCCGTAAAAGCGGCCCTGGAGCGTGGCTATCCTTGCATTGCCGAGGGAGGCGCATTTATCGCGCAGCCGCGTCACATACCCGACCGCGCTTCTCGGCGGAACGTCGCGTCCGTCAAGGAAGCAGTGGAGGTATACCCTCTCCAGTCCGCGCCGCTTTGCCATGTCGAGTATCGCGAATATGTGCTCTATGTGGCTGTGTACGCCGCCGTCTGACAGAAGGCCGAGGATGTGCAGGGCATGTCCGCTTTCCTTTGCGTCGTCCATTGCTTTGACGTAGGCCGCGTTTTCAAAAAAGCTCCCGTCGGCTATGGCGTTATTTATGCGCGGAAGGTCCTGAAACACGACGCGGCCCGCGCCTATGTTCGTGTGGCCGACCTCGCTGTTGCCCATCTGGCCCTCGGGAAGCCCGACGTCAAGGCCGGAGGCCTGGAGCCGAGTGTGGGCGTTTTCGGCAAAAATGTGGTCAAGGCAGGGCTTTTTCGCGAGACTCACGGCGTTGCCCTCACCGTCGGGCGCTATGCCGAAGCCGTCCATTATAACGAGAACGCACTTACTCATTTGCTGCCCCCGTCGCGGCGATGATGGCCGCGAAATCGGCCGGCTTGAGCGACGCGCCGCCTATAAGGCCGCCGTCGACGTCCGGCTGAGCCAGAAGCTCGGCCGCGTTCTTCGCGTTCATGCTGCCGCCGTAGAGGATGCTGACGCTGCGCGCTGCGCGCGCGCCGTACATGTCGCGGATAATGGCGCGTATCCCGCAGCAGACCTCCTCGGCCTGCTCGCTGGTGGCGGTCCTGCCGGTGCCGATGGCCCAGATGGGCTCGTATGCTATCACGCAGCGGCGCAGGACCGCCGCGTCCACGCCGCTGAGGGCCGCGCGGACCTGATAATTGATGTGCGCCATGGTCAGCTCCATCTCGCGCTGCTCAAGGCTCTCGCCTACGCAGATGATGGGGTTTACGCCGTGCGCGAGGAGGGCGCGGGCCTTTGCGTTTATGAGCATGTCGTCCTCGCCGTGATACTGGCGGCGCTCGGAGTGGCCGACGATGCAGTATTTGATCCCCGCGTCGGCAAGCTGAGCGGCGGAGATCTCGCCGGTGTACGCGCCCTTGTCGAACTTCGACACATCCTGCACGCCGACGGCTACCTTGGCCTCCTTGCCGGCCTTGAGCATCGCCGCTGCGTTGACCGCGGGGACGCAGAGCACCGTCTCGCAGCTTTTTGTTTTGGGCATGAGAGGCTTGAGCTCGTCGATAAAGGGCTTTACGTCGGAAACGAGCATATTCATCTTCCAGTTGCCAGCTATTATCGTTTTTCTGTATTTCGTGTTCATTGTTACTGCCTCCTTATAGCTTTTTTATTTATCTGATCATTTGTCGAGCAGGCATGCCACGCCGGGCAGCTCGCGGCCCTCAAGGAATTCGAGGGATGCGCCGCCGCCGGTGGAGATGTGGGTCATTTTGTCTGCAAAGCCGAGCTGCTCGACGGCCGCGGCGCTGTCGCCGCCGCCGACTATCGTAACGGCGCCGGACTCGGCCAGGGCCTTTGCCACGGCCTTGGTGCCCCCGGCGAAGGCTTCAAACTCGAACACGCCCATGGGTCCGTTCCAGACGACGGTCCTTGCGTTTTTGATAGCGTCGGAGAACAGCTCCACCGTTTCGGGGCCTATATCGAGGCCCATCCAGCCGTCGGGGATGGCGTCGACGGGAACGAGCTTCTTCTCGCAGTCGGCCCTGAACTCATTGCCGACGGCGGTGTCGACCGGCAGCAGGAGCTTGACGTTCTTTTCCCTTGCCTTTTCTATCATCTCGAGCGCGTAGTCGAGCTTGTCGGCCTCGAGCAGGGAGTTTCCGATGCCGTGGCCCATGGCCTTTATGAAGGTGTAGGCCATGCCGCCGCCGATAATGACGGTGTCGGCCTTGTCAAGCAGATTGTTTATGACGCCGATCTTGTCGGAGACCTTTGCGCCGCCGAGGACCGCGACGAAGGGACGCGCGGGATCGTCGAGCGCCCTGCCCATGACCGACAGCTCCTTTTCGACGAGCAGTCCGGCGTATGCCGGCAGGTATTTTGCCACGCCCGCCGTGGAGGCGTGTGCGCGGTGGACCGTGCCGAAGGCGTCGGAGACGTAGAGCTCTGCCATATCGCCGAGCGCCTTTGCAAAGTCGTCGCCGTTTTTCTCCTCGCGGATATCAAAGCGGAGATTTTCAAGCAGCATGAGCTGACCGGGCTGCAGCGCGGCGGCCTTTGCCTGAGCGTCCTCGCCGATTATATCCTTTGCGAATATGACGTCCATACCGAGCAGCTCGGACAGGCGCTCTGCGACGGGCGCGAGAGTGAGCTTTTCCTTCCACTCGCCCTTGGGCTTGCCGAGGTGGGAGCAGGCGATGACGGCCGCTCCGTTATCCAGCAGATACTTTATCGTCGGCAGGGCGGCGACGATGCGCTTATCGCTCGTTATCTCGCCGGTCTCCTTGTTCTGTGGTACGTTAAAGTCGCAGCGCAGAAGGACCTTCCTGCCTTTAACGTCCGCATCGAGCACGCTTTTCTTGTTGTAATTCATTATAAAGCTCCTTTCCGTCGGAAAAATCCGACTCGGTATTGAAAAATTTATAAATAACTGTTATGATTCGGCCATGGAGCCTGTGTCCTTGAGTCCCGGAAAGCCCTGCTGGCGGAGAGCCTCGTAGGCGAGTATCGCCGCGGAGTTCGACAGGTTGAGGCTCCTTGCCCCGCTCACCATCGGTATGCGTATGCAGCGCTCGTAATATCTCATGCGCAGCTGCTCGGGCAGCCCCGCCGTTTCCTTGCCGAGCATGATGCTCACGGTCTGCGTCGAAAGGTCCGCCTCGCAGTATGCGCGCGGCGCCTTGGTCGTCGCGAGCCAGAGGTTTTCGTCCCCGTTTTTCTCAAGATACTCGTCGAGGCTTTCGTACACGCTTATATCGACAAGATGCCAGTAATCAAGGCCGCAGCGCCTGACCGCCTTGTCCGAGATATCAAAGCCCAGCGGCTTTATGAGGTGAAGCCTCGCGCCGGTGGCGGCACAGGTACGCGCGATCGCGCCCGTGTTGTGTGGTATCTCCGGCTCGAGAAGAACTATATTAAGCATTATCATATCCCGTTTCGTTATTAAATATCTGTTATACAAGTACATTTTAGCACATTTCCCCCGAAAAAGATGAACTTTTTTGCGTTTTTTGATATTTGTTGCATCTTTTACAACTTTCAGCGCCGGGGAGCGCCGTAAATGCGTGTCAAACCGGCAATGTGCACATCTTTATAAAATATTAAGAGGCAAAAAATGATCTGCAATGCCTGTCCGCGCCGCTGCGGCGCAGAAAGAAGCGAATATATCTCCGGTGGAGTGTGCTCCTGCCCCTCCCTGCCGCTGCTCGCCCGCGCCGCTCCGCACTACGGCGAGGAGCCGTGCATAAGCGGGGAGCGCGGCAGCGGAGCGGTCTTCTTCTCCGGCTGCAATCTCAGATGCGTGTTCTGCCAGAACCGCGAGATAAGCCGCGGCGGAGTTGGAACGGCCGTCAGCATCGGGCGCCTTGCGGATATTTTTCTCGAGCTTCGGGATAAGGGCGTTCACAATATAAATCTCGTAACTCCGACGCATTACGCCGGCGCCATAGCCAGCGCGCTCGAAAAGGCGAGGCTCGATATCCCCGTGGCGTGGAACAGCTCCGGCTACGACAGCGTTGAGAGCCTCAGAAGGCTCGAGGGCCTCGTGCAGATATACATGCCCGACCTCAAATACATGGACGCGGCGCTTGCCGCGCGCTACTCCGCCGCGCCGGACTATCCCGAGACAGCGAAGGCCGCGATAAGCGAGATGTTCCGGCAGACAGGCCCCTTTGAGCTCGACGGAGATGGCATGCTCCTGTCCGGCGTTCTCATCCGGCACCTGATCCTGCCCGGCCGCCCGGATAACAGCCGCGCCGTCATAGACTTCGTGGCCGATAATTTCCCGGGCGACGACGTGCTGTTCTCGCTCATGGCGCAGTACACTCCCATGCCTGGCACCGAGCGATTTCCGGAGCTTCAGAGGACCGTCACGGCGGAGGAAAACGACGCGCTCGTCGGCTACATGGCCGAGCGCGGCATATATAACGGCTACTGGCAGGAGCCCTCGGCGGCCACGGACGACATGATACCGGACTTTGATCTGAGCGGCGTCTGAGAAGCCGATGATCCAGTAAAAAGCATATAAATCAAGATAAACAGGAGGTACGATCATGGACTACAATGAGATTCTGAAAAAAGCGGCCGGCGAGGTCGGCCCGTACTGCAAGGCATGCCCGGTCTGCAACGGCAGGGCCTGCGGCAGCATCATGCCCGGCCCCGGCTGCAAGGCCCCCGGCAACACCGCCGCGCGCAACTACGACAAGTGGCAGGAGATATTCGTCAACATGGATACGCTCTGCCCCAACGCCGACGTCGATACGGGCTTTGAGCTCTTCGGCAAAAGCTTCTCCGCGCCGGTATTCATCGCCCCGCTCGGAGCTCTGAGCATGCATTACGGCGATAAGCACAACGATCAGAGCTATAACCGCATCCTCATAAACGCCGCGGCCGAATACGGCGTCTGCGCGCTCACCGGCGACGGCGTCGACCCCGCCGTCATGCAGAGCGCCGCAAGGGATATGGCCGCCATCGGCGGCATGGGCATCCCGACGATAAAGCCCTGGAACAAGGAGTTCGTGTTCGAGAAGATAGACCTGCTCAACGAGCTGGGCATATTCGCCGCCGCCATGGACGTCGACGGCGCGGGCCTCCCCTTCCTCAAGGCGATGAACCCCAACGCGGGCTCAAAGTCGGTCGGGGAGATGCGCGAGATCATAGATCACGCCAAAATGCCGTTCATCGTAAAGGGCATAATGACCGTAAAGGGCGCCGAGAAGGCCGTGGAGGCCGGAGCCGATGCCATAGTCGTGTCCAACCACGGCGGCAGGGTCCAGGGCTGCTCGCCCGCGACGGCGGAGGTGCTGCCCGCCATAGCGAAGGCAGTCAAGGGCAAAACGAAGATATTCGTAGACGGCGGCATCCGCAGCGGCGTCGACGTGTTCAAGGCCATTGCTCTGGGCGCCGACGCGGTGCTCATAGGCCGCCCGGTCGTCCCGTTCATATACGCCGAGGGCGCGGAGGGCTTCAGGGTCTACATGGACAGGATCGTCTCTCAGCTGCGCGATACGATGACCATGTGCGGCACCCCCACGCTTGCCGACATCGGCGAGGACAATATTTTCATTCCCTGAGGAGCACGACGTGAACATTTCAAAAGGCCTGTTAAAATGCTATCTGTCGGCCGCGCGGCTCGGTGAGCTTGCCGCCGAAAAGGGCTACAGAGGCGCGTCCAGGCTCGCCGAAAAGGGCGGCTGCGGACACGTCGGCAAAACTCTCGACGCTCTGGCGAAGTCGGAGCTCTCCCACGCGGGCATGGTCGAGAAGGCTCTTTCAGCCATCGACAGCGGCGAAATTCATGAGTAATTGACGAAAAAGCCCTCTCACCGGAGGGCTTTTTTGTTATATCTGCTTGCAAATGCGTCTGCTGCAATATATAATTGCTTTGTATATATTTTTATAGGGAGGCGACACCATGAAAAAGCATACCAGAGCGCTCGCGCTCGCACTGGCGCTGCTGCTGTGCCTGAGCCTTGCCGCGTGCAGCAGCGGCGATACGGGCGGCGGCAATGACGATGACGGCGATATCTCCGGCGGCACGCCCGACAGCTTTGAGGGCATGGTCAAGGACCCGGCATATATGGCAAGCGAGGGCATGTACAGCGGTGACTGGGTGGATCCGGGCAAACGCGAGCTCGAGATCGAGCTGAGCGACGACGGGCAGGAGCTGCGCTTTTATGTCTACGCAAGCGAGGATCTCATCACGGCCAGCGGCTTCATACAGACCTCGCCCGAGTACAGCGCCGACTACTTTTACAACGAGTACGACGGCATAGCCTATCACTGCTGGTTTTCCGACGACGGCACGCTGAACGTGTACGAGCTGGGCGAGTTTGTGAGGGATGACGACAGTGGCGATGACGTTGATGACAGAGTAAAGGCTCTTGCCGGTGTGTGGTACCTCGACGGCGACGAAAGCTCGTCCAGCTGCCTTCAGATAGGCATGGACGGCAAGTGGCAGCTTTATGAGGACAATGACGGCGAGCCCTCTCTTGTCGACAGAGGCATCAGCATAAGTTATATCGATGAAAATGCATACTCTGCCCGTTCCGTACTGAAAGACCCTCTCGATCCGGACCAGTCCCCCATTATCTACGATATCTCCCTCGCCGACGACAACACTCTGTACTGGGGCGGCGAGTACGACTGCTACATAAGGGTCCGGCTGATATGAAAAAACATATTGCTTTACTTTTGGCGCTTATGTTGTGCCTGTGCCTTGCCGCCTGCGGCGATAATGGCACGAATAATGACGATCAGATAGCTGGCGGCGACTGGCGCACAACGGGCGTTGTCCGCGCAAACGGCATTATAACGCGCGGCGGCGAGGATACGGACGTTCTCGTCTGCGTCGACCGCGACAGCGCGACGTTTTACTACGACGACATCGAGCAGACCCTGTTTGACTATGTGACATACCCCATGCAGATAGTTTCCGACGATGACGATCCGTGGGTGGCGTTTCAAAGCATCGACTTTGCCGACCGCGACGGCGACAGCAACAGCGACGCTGCGATGATATTCACCGTCGACGGCGACACCGTGCTTTTAGTCTGGTTCTGGGACGCCGACAGAGAGCTTTTCGTGTTTCAGCCCGAGGAGAGCGAGATGGGCAGCTCAGACGACGTTGATCTGAGCGATTTTGAGGGCACCTGGCTCGGCACCGGGAGCGATCAGCCCGACTATATCGAGATATCGGGCGGAAGCTGGGCGGCATATCTCAACGATGAGATGACCGACGGCGGCGATTTCAGATACGAGCCCGAGCTCGGCGCTGTTTACGCCTACGGAAGCGACCGCTCCGGCTCCTACGCCGAGCTTCACGATAACGGCGAGACTCTGTACATATCGAGCCTGGGCTACTTCAGCCGCGGCTGATGATAAAAGAGAGAGCGAGGATAAGCGCAATGAACGGATACAGAAAAATCACCGCGCTTATATTGGCGCTTATGTTGTGCCTCGGCCTTGCCGCCTGCGGGAGCGGCGACGATACCCCGGCCGAGCCGAGCCTCGGTGACTACGCCGGTCTGTGGGAATATGTTGACGAAAATCTCTGGCTGCGCATACACGATGACTCGACATGGGATTTTGTAAACGCCGAAGACGAGGTGCTCTACTCGGGCTCGGTATCGCTCACGGACAGCGGCATAACGCTTTCTTACGACGACGGCGATACGCTGACACTCGCATATTCAAACGCCGAGCTCATCGACAGCGTAAATGACGGAGTGCTCAGGCGCGTGGATAAGATAGAATCCAGTCTTGCGTATTTCGAGCGAAACGGCCTTGGATTCAACGCCGCGGCCGACAACGGCACATACCTTCTCGAAAACGGCGTGTGCAGCTACGCTAACCTCGGCGAGGGCTTCAACACCGCCGACTGCTACTGGGAGATCAATATGCTCGGCGAGCAGGCGCACGACGGCATACGCGAGGTGGAGTTTGACGCGATCTGCTACATCCCGAACGACTCTATTCCCTACTTCGGTAAGGAATACATAGCAAACGTCACCTGCGACCTGTATGACTACTACAGCGGCATGTGGCTGACCGATGCCGCCGCATACGGCAGCTCCGAGCGCGGCGATAACTACTATATCCACACCGTGAACTACCGAGAGAAAACCGCCGACGTTGAATTTGCATATTCGACCGATTGGCAGTATAATGTCGGGGATTATGCGATGATAATGACCAGAAGCTACGTTGCATATCTGCCCGATGACTACGACGGCCTTGTCTTTGCCGCCGAAACGCAGACGGATAACTTTAAAGACTACGAAAAGCGCAAGCAGGGCGACAGCATTTATCCCGAGGCATGCATAATGGACATCGACCTCATAGACACGGAAAGCGCACTGTTTTTCGACATCTGCGCTGATTGGAGGTATAAGCTTTGAACAAAAAAATGAGCGACGCCGAGCTCTCCAGAAGGCTCGGCAGATATCAGACGCTTGAGCGCATAGGGCAGATAATCGGCCTTATCCTCATCGCGGCAGGCACGGCTACCGCCTTTATAAAGCACGATCTGTGGCTCTTCGCGGGGCTGTTTTTTGCGGGTATTATCGTGCTTGTCATCATAAGCTTCGTCGTGAACACGAAGAAAAACGTGCTTCTGAACCTCCAGCTCGGCGACTTTTTCCACTCGGAGCTCAAAAGCGCCTTCGGGCCGGGGACAGCGGAGCCGGCCATGCCGATAGACAAGGCATATCTTAATGGCGCAGAGCTTGTCGATCAGTGCTGGGAGGACAGCGATATCTCGAACTTCTTCGAGGGCGAGCATGACGGCCTGCGCTTTTCGGTGGCAAACGTCGCGCTCGACCATCTCGTCGAGGAGCGCTCGGGCCCTGATAACGACAACTGGAACACGTGGACCGTCCACGTGTTCAGGGGCGTTGTCATCCGCTGCGCGGATATCTGCGACGCAAACCGCGATATACGCATCACCGACCGTTATCAGGAATCTCCCCCCAAGGGCGATGTTTCCGATCCTGCTGTGTTCGCCGGGCGCTTCAAGATCCGCACCTCCGACGGGCGCGAGGCCATGGCGCTGGTAACGCCGGAAATGCGCACGCTGTGCTCAGAGCTTGAAAGGGCTGCCGGCGGCATGCTGTGCGGCCTTGCGCTCAAGGACGGCGAGGCGGCTCTCGCGCTGCACACGAGCTATCAGTTCTCAAACGTTCCGCCGAACACCGACCTCAGAGATATAGACGGCGTGCGCCGCGCCTACGTCGAATCGATCAGCACGCTGAAAACGCTTCTGGATATTCTGAAAGAGCATCTGTAATGTAAAAAACACAGGGCACGAAAGCCTTTGCTTTCGTGCCCTGTAATGCTGTCAGCCCAAGCTGACGGGAGCCGGAGCTTATGCGAAATATTTCAGATACAGAACGGCCATTGAGACGAGTACCGCGAGGACCGTCACCGGTATCATCGTCTTGCAGTAGTTGCCCCAGTTTATGTTGTAGCCGGATTTGTTCGCCTGAGCGACGCCGACGACGTTTGCCGACGCCCCTATCGGGGTCGCGCTGCCGCCGAGGTCGGTGCCCATTGCGAGCGTCCACGCGAAAACATGCAGATCATAGCCCGTTGTCGCGGCCAGGCTGCGTATGACGGGGATCATCGTCGCCGCAAACGGGATGTTGTCGATAAGCGCGCTCGCTATCGCCGACAGCCACAGGATTATCGCCATGATGAGAAGCACGTTGCCGCCGCTTATTTGCTCGATCAGGCCGGCGATCATCTCAAGAACGCCCGTGCTCTCAAGTCCGCCGACCACGACGAACAGTCCGATGAAGAACAGCAGCGTTTTATAATCGACCCGCTTGAGCAGCTTCACCGCTTTCCCCGCCTGTGTCAGCAGCGTGAGGATCGCAGCGATCACGCCGATCGTGGACACCGACAGGCCGCTTGCCGAGTGGCTGACCAGCAGCACGACGGCCAGCAGGAATATCAGGCAGCTCGACAAAAAGCTCACCCTGTCTTTTATAGCCTCCCTCGGCTCGATGAGCGTGCTCTCGTCCACCGGAACGGTCTCCCTTTTTATGCTGCGGCCGAACACGAGATAGAAATACGCCACCGTAAATACGAGCGCAATGAGCGCTATGATGCCGGTGTTGTACAGAAAATCGCCGAAGCTGTAGCCGAGCGTCGTGCCGATGATGATGTTCGGCGGATCGCCGCACATCGTTGCGCTGCCTCCGAGATTTGCGCAGAATATCTCGGCAAGTATAAACGGCACGGGATTGAATTTGAGAAGCTTCGCAAGCTCTATCGTCACCGCCGCAAGGAACAGTATGACCGTTATGCTGTCGATGAACATCGCCAGAAATGCCGACAGCAGCATGAACGTAAGGAAGATGGATATCGGCTTGTAGCTGACCAGCTTCGCTATGAGCATGCACAGCCAGCGGAAGAAGCCCGTCTCCGCCATGCCCTCCACCATTATCATCATGCCGGCGATAAATACGATCGTTTCCCAGTTCACACCGCTGGATACCGCCGCCTCCTCGCCATGCGTGTACCAGAAGCCCGTATCAAAAAATGTATCGAGGTTCAGAGTTTCTATCGCCGCTTCAAAGCTGTGCAGTCCGACTATGAAGACGAATATCATAGTCAGGAGCCCCGCTATGAGCGTCACGATGTGCCTTTCTATTTTGTCCGCAACTATCAGTACGAACATGGCGGCAAAGATCACGATTGCTGCTGTCTGTGCAAACATATACTCCCTTTCCTTTCCGGTACTCCCTTGTTTTGACGTATACTTCCAAAATGTATCAACACTTTGTCCGTTAATGCTATTATAATTTATTCTTTGTTTCTTTGCAAGAACTTTAACGATTATCTTATAACGGCAGGTTATGCCGGATATTTCCCTGCCCGGCGGATAAAAAGCTCTCCCGGGCGCATATGTCCGGCTGACGCGGCATTTTTCAGCGTCGGGCTGTGCCGTCGATAACCGGCGGGCGCAGGCACCTGCTGATTTGTTATCAGTCTTTTCCCTCCGGCTGCGACAAGGCCCCCTGTGCGTTCAGCCGCACAGAGGGTCTGTGATCATTTCTCCTTTTTTATCGTGTACAGGGCGCTGCCGAAGTCTCCGAGCATGTGGAGCCTTCCGTTGTAGCCCGTTCCGAGGAACTGGTTATTGAGCCCCACGCCGGACATGAGCGCAGCTCCAGAAGCAACGAAATCCTCCGCGCCGTCGGGCATGGTGAAGAGCTTGTTGACCGTGCGCAGTATGAGCCCGTCGGGGTGGAGCTCCACGGGCGTGACGTGCTTTACGAGCCCGCCGAGGCGCTTTATAAACAGGCTCTGCTTTTTGCAGACAAGATGATATCTTGCATTTGGCTCAAGGCCGTGTACCGAGAGGGAATCATAGCCCTCGGAGGCCGTGCACAGCTTCTGAAAATGTCCGACTATGTGCTCCCTTCCGTCCCTTGACGAGACCTGCCAGTGGACCTTGTTGTCCCTGCGCTCGTCAAAGCGATAAAACCTGCCGTACTGGAGCGTTTTTCGGTGCGCCTTGTAGTAGGCTATCTGCCCGCGCAGCTCCCGCAGCTCGGCCGGTGTCAGGTATTTGAGCTCAAGCTCGTAGCCGAGCACACCGAAGGCCGCGACGTTAAAGCGCGTCGAGAGCGGCGTGTCGCGCAGGGTCTGCTGATGCGGAGCGGCGGAAACGTGCGCGCCCATCGTCGACAGCGGGTACAGATAGGACAGCCCGCCCTGGATATCGAGCCGCTCTATGGGGTCCGTGTCGTCCGATGCCCATATCTGCGGCGACCGGCACAGCATGCCGAGATCGAAGCGGTTGCCGCCCGAGGAGCAGCTTTCAAGAAGTATATGCGGCCTCGGCGTGAAAATGCGCTCCAGGACCTCGTACAGGCCCATGATATAGCGGTGGGCAAATTCGCCCTGATTGGAAAGCAGGGGCGAGTATGCGTCGGACATGTGCCGGTTCATGTCCCACTTGACGTAGCTTATCTTTGCGCTGTCGAGCGTTCTGCCGACGTTTTCGACGATGTAGTCGCGCACCTCCTCCCGCGTAAGGTCGAGCAGCAGCTGATTTCGGCCGAAGCAGGGCTCGCCGGAGGGCGGCTTTACCGCCCAGTCGGGATGTGCGCGGTAGAGCTCCGAGTCGACATTCACGCTCTCCGGCTCGAACCAGAGGCCGAACTTCATCCCGAGCCCTTCGATGCTGTCGGAAAGCTCGCCGAGGCCGCCGGGCAGCTTTCTGAGATCGACGTCATAGTCGCCGAGGCCCGCCCTGTCGCTGTCGCGCGCTCCGAACCAGCCGTCGTCGAGAACGAAAAGCTCAACTCCGAGCCTTTTTGCTCTGCGCGCAAGCTTCAAAAGCTTTTCGCGGTCAAATTTGAAAAAGCAGGCCTCCCAGTCGTTTATCAGCACCGGCCGCTCGGCGTTCTTCCACTTTCCGCGCACTATGTTATTATTTACAAAGTCGTGAAAATTCGCGCTCAGGCCGTTGAAGCCGCCCGCGGAAAAGCTCATGACCGCCTCTGGCGCTTCAAAGCTCTCGCCGGGGCGCAGCGTCCAGTCGAAGCAGTGCGGATTTATGCCGAGCTGCACGCGCACAAGGTCGTGATTCGATCTCTCCACAAGGCCGAGATGATTGCCGCTGTAGACGAGATTGAAGCCCCACACCCTGCCGGTGGCCTCGCCCGCGTGTCTCTCCGAGAGCAGAAAGCCCGGATTGTGCCGGTTGGACGAGGCGCCCGTTGTCGAGGAGTTTATGTACATGCCGTACTCCACGGGACGTGTGTGCCGGTGCGCCTCCTTTATCCAGCCGCCGTCGAAGCTGTGCATGAGAAAGCCGCGGTCGGGCAGGTCGACGCTCATGCTCATGACCCTGCGCAGGGAGATATCTCCCCCGCAGCAGTTTTTTATGACGCAGCGGCGCGATATCACGTTCGAGGCCGGGAACACCGTGTAGTACAGCGTGAGAAAGACCGCTCTGTCGCGCTCGCGCATGTGTATTATGAGCGTCTGCGCGGCGTTTTCGTCGTCGTATGCCGTCGGCAGGCTCTGCATGGGGACGCAGCCGGGGACTATCTCGTGGGCTTCATACAGAAAATCCGAGGAAAAGCTCCCGTCGGGCATTTTTGCCTCAAGAGGCGTCTGCCGGTAATCTCCCCTGCCGACACCCGACCACTCAAGGCAGAGATCATCCAGGCAGTAGTTATCATCGGAGGTATCGTACATGACGCTGCTGCCAGGCTGTATATCGTGCTTTACCGAAAGCGCCTGCGCGTCGGAGGCGTATACCCTCTCGCCGTAATGGATATGCTCGAGATGCCTGAACTCCGTCACGCGGAACATGTAGCTCGTGCTGTCCGTGCTGAGCAGAAAAACTCCCTTATCGTATGTGATGCCCACAGTATCACTCCTTATTATCGATAACAGAACTATACCATAGACGCCGCGCCCTTACAAGTCGTTCTCCTTATTACTGTCCGGCGCCTTGCGCAGGCGTGCCGCAAGCTCCCTCAGGAGCGTTATGAGTCCCGACGCCGCCAGCACAAGTCCTATCGGCAGCAGCGCCGCAAGGATTATCATTTTCATTCTATCACCGCCTCAGATGCAGTCTTTGCAGACGGCGTGCAAAAATTCCTAATAATTATTGCCATCGGCGGCGTATGATGATAAAATAGACAGGATTTTTAATTACAGAGGTATCTCAAATGCTTTCAGTAAACGATCTTTCGATAAATTTCGGCGGAAACGTGCTGTTTTCGCGCGTCGATCTGCAGTTTACGCCGGGCAACTGCTACGGCATCATAGGCGCAAACGGCGCGGGCAAATCGACGTTCATAAAAATACTCTCGGGCGAGCTCGAGCCCTCGACCGGCAGCGTGACCATAGCCGCGAAAAAGCGCATGTCGGTGCTCAAGCAGAACCAGAACATGTACGACGACTACCCGGTCATGGACACCGTCATCATGGGCAATCAGCGCCTCTACGACTGCGGGAAGGAAAAGGACGCCATCTACGACAAGCCCGATTTCGACGACGCCGACGGCATCCACGCGGCGGAGCTCGAGGAGGAGTTTGCCGAGCTCGGCGGCTGGGAGGCGGAATCCGACGCGAGCCGCATCCTTCAGGGCCTGGGCGTTGCGCCGAGCTTCCATGACACGCTGATGCGCGATATGGACCCGCGTCTGAAGGTCAAGGTGCTGCTCGCGCAGGCGCTGTTCGGCTCGCCGGATATCATCCTGCTCGACGAGCCGACGAACAACCTCGACCTTGCCAGCGTCGTGTGGCTCGAGGACTTTCTCATGGACTATGAGGGCACGGTGCTCGTCGTATCCCATGACCGCTACTTCCTCAACAACGTCTGTACGCATATCGTCGATATCGACTACGGCAAGATAAAGATGTACGTCGGCAACTACGACTTCTGGTACGAGTCCAGCCAGCTGATGCAGAAGCTCATAAAGGACCAGAACAAGAAGGCCGAGCAGAAGATAGCCGAGCTTCAGGGCTTTATTGCAAGGTTCTCGGCGAACAAATCGAAGTCCCGCCAGGCCACGAGCCGCAGAAAGCTGCTCGACAAGCTCACCGTCGAGGAGATGCCGGCCTCCGGCAGGCGCTACCCCTGGGTCGGCTTCAAGGCCGACCGCGAGCCGGGCAAGGACAGGCTGTTCGTCACCGAGGTCAGCAAGACCGTCGACGGCGTGAAGCTTTTAAACAACATAAGCTTCATCGTCGGCCGCGAGGACAAGATCGCCATTCTCGGCAAGAACGAGCTGGCGGTCACGATGCTGTTCAAGATCCTCATGGGCGAGGAGGAGCCCGACTCCGGCACGGTCAAGTGGGGCGCGTCGACGACTCAGGCCTACTTCCCCAAGGATCACAACTCCTATTTTGAAAACTGCGACTACGACCTCATGGACTGGATGCGCCAGTTTTCCGAGGACAAGCGCGAAAGCTACCTGCGCACCTTCCTCGGGCGCATGCTCTTCTCCGGCGACGATGTCTATAAGCCCGTCAGGGTCCTCTCCGGCGGCGAGAAGGTCCGGTGCATGATAAGCAAGATGATGCTCACCGGCGCAAACTTCCTCGTGCTCGATCAGCCGACGAACCATCTTGACCTTGAAAGCATCGCCGCCCTGAATAACGGCCTTGAGGCGTTTAAGTACAACATCATCTTCTCAAGCCACGACCATCAGCTCACGCAGACCGTCGCAAACCGCATAATCGAGATCACCGACGACGGCATCATAGACCGCATGTGTACCTTCGACGAGTACATGAACCTCACCGGCGGCACGATACCCGAAAGATAATGAAAAAGCACCCCCATGGGGTGCTTTTTCATGTATCTATGCCGGCGTTTTGCAGCGTCTCGGAATCGAGCTCCGAAAACGGGACTATATCCCGCGGCTTGTCGGGATGCCCGCCGAGGAGCTTTTCCATCCACACCATGTCGTACCAGGTCCCGAACTTATAGCCGCACTTATGAAACCTTCCGACCATGCGGTAGCCGAGGTGCGCGTGGAACTCGGCGCTGTTGTTCGTAAGGTGCCCGTCGGGAGTATCCGTCCAGCCGATGCAGGCCTCAAGATTTATTATGCCCTGCGCGCGGGCAATGCTCTCAAGCGCCGTGTACAGCATTTTCCCGATGCCCTCGCGGCGGCAGTCAAGCCGCAGATATATCGTCGTCTCCGCTGCCCAGCTATAGGCCGCGCGGCCGACAAAGGGGCTCAGATACGCATAGCCCAGCAGCTCGCCGCCGCGCTCGGCGACGAGATAGGGATAGCGTCCGAGTCTTTGCAGCATGCGCTGCGTAAACTCCCCGAGGCCCGGGACGGCGGTCTCGAAGCTTATGGCCGTATCCTCGACATATGGCGCGTAGATCGCCAGCAGTTCGGCTGCGTCCGAGGGGCGCGCGGTGCGGAGCCTTATATCGCTCATGCTCTGCCGCTCCTTCCGTAGATATATGCCATGCGGCGCATTCTTCCGGCAAGCTCTGCCGTCGCGCTGCCGCGTTCCATGCGCCATGCCCAGTTGCCTCCGACGGTGCCGGGAGTGTTCATGCGCGCCTCCGCGCCGAGGCCGAGCCAGTCCTGCATCTGCGCTATGAACAGCACGGAGCGCGAGCGCATGCCGGCGCGCAGCACAGCATCGGCGAGCTCGCCGCCGCCTGCGCCGAGATATTCCCGCGCAAAGGCAAGGACCTCGGGCTTTTCCGCGTCTATCCAGCCGCGCAGGGTGTTGTTGTCGTGCGTTCCGGAGTAGCAGACGCAGTTTTCCGGGCAGTTGTGCGGCAGATAATCGCTCAGGCTCTCGGGCTCGAAGGCAAATTCGAGCACCTTCATGCCCGGAAGGCCGCTGTCTGCGAGCAGCTTATGCACCCCCGGCGTGAGCACGCCCAGATCCTCGGCGATGAAGCGCACGCCGCCGAACCAGGCGGTGAGCCGGCCGACAAGGTCCATGCCAGGTCCGGGCCGCCACTGCCCCTGCCTTGCGCTGCCGGCCGTGCGCGGCACGGCCCAGTAGCTTTCAAAGGCGCGGAAGTGGTCGATGCGCAGCATGTCGTAGAGCCTCGACGCGCCGTCGACCCTGCGTATCCACCAGCCGTAGCCGTCGCGCCGCATGGCGTCCCAGTCGTACAGGGGATTGCCCCAGAGCTGCCCCTCGGCGCTGAAATAGTCCGGCGGCACGCCCGCGACCTCGATGGGGACGTTTTTCTCGTCCAGCAGAAAAAACTCGGGCTCCGCCCACACGTCGGCGGAGTCGAGCGCTGCGTATATCGGCATATCGCCGATCATGCCGATCCCCTTTCCGCGGGCATAGGCCCGCAGAGCGTCCCACTGGCGGTAGAAAAGATACTGCACATAGGAATAAAGCCGCACCCGGCCGCTCAGCTCGCGGGAGTATTTCTCCGCCGCCTCCGGACGGTGCAGGCGGATATCCTCCGGCCACTCATACCACGCGCTGCCGCAAAAATGCTCCTTGAGCGCCATGTACAGCGCAAAATCGCGCAGCCAGTGCGCGTTATCGCGGCAGAAGGCGTCAAAGTCCGCGCTATTTTGCGCAAGCCCGCGTTCGGCTGCCTTGCGCAGGAGCGGCATGCGGCCTTTGCGCAGTGCGTCGTAGTCCACGCGCCCGGCGCTGCTGCCCCGATCTATCGTGTCGATCTCGCTTTTTGTCAGCAATCCGTCCTCTGCGAGCATGTCAAGGTCTATAAAATACGCATTGCCGGCAAAGCTCGAAAAGCTCTGATACGGCGAGTCGCCGCTCCCGGCGGGGCCCACGGGCAGTATCTGCCACCACGACTGCCCCGCGTCGGCGAGAAAATCTATAAACTCATACGCCGACGCGCCGAGCGTGCCTATACCATGCTCCGACGGCAGCGAGAACAGCGGCAGAAGCACGCCGCAGCTTCGTTTGATATCCATGCTGTCACCTCTTTTGTGATAGAGCTATTGTAGCCGCGCGGACGAGGAAAATCAAGCGCATTTTTGCATTGAACTTGCGGCGGTTTATATGTATAATATAATCGGATAAAAGGAGAAAGCCGATATGATATTATACTACAGCGGGACCGGAAACAGCGCGTACGCCGCGCGGAGGATAGCCGAGGCTGTCGGAGACGAGGCGGTAAACCTTTTCTCGCGTCTGCGCGATAATGACTTTTCGCCAATGGAGTCGCAGAAGCCCTGGGTCATCGTAACGCCGACCTACGCCTGGCGCGTGCCGCGCATCGTGAAAAGCTGGCTGGACAGGACCGAGCTTCGCGGAGCGCGTGACATTTACTTTGTCATGACCTGCGGCAGCGAGATCGGAAACGCCGGGAGCTACGCCGAAAAATGGTGCGCCGGCAAGGGGCTCGGCTTCAGGGGCTGCGCCGGGGTAGTCATGCCGGAAAACTACATCATCATGTTCACCGCGCCCTCGCCCAAGGAGGAGGCGGAGATCATCGTCCGCGCAAACGGCAGGCTCGACGCTCTGTCGCAGAGCATATCAAAGGGCGAGGACTTCGCCCGGCCGCGGATAAGGCTCGTCGACAGGCTGTACAGCGGCACCGTGAACGACGTGTTCTATGCCCTGTTTGTAAAGTCAAAGAAGTTTTTCGCAGCAGACGGCTGCGTCGGCTGCGGGGCCTGCGCCGCCATGTGCCCGACGAAAAATATACGCATCGAAAACGGCAGGCCCGTATGGGGAGACATCTGCACCCACTGCTCGGCCTGCATCTGCCGCTGCCCTAAGCAGGCGATAGAATACGGCCGCCGCACGAAGGGACTGCGCAGATACCATCTTGACTGAAATGCCATGGATATTATTTATTACGATGACAACATAATAGTCGCCATAAAGCCCGCCGGCGTCATATCGACCGACGAGCCGGGCGGCATGCCCTCGCTCCTGCGCGAGGCTCTGGGCAATGAGAGCGCGGATATACGCACGGTACACAGGCTCGATCAGGTCGTATCGGGGCTGATGGTCTTTGCCCTGAACCCCGCGGCGTCGAGCGAGCTCAGCCGTCAGATACGCATGGGCGAGTTCAAAAAGACCTATCTTGCCGTCGTACACGGCGCTCCGGCGGAGCGCAGCGGGCGCATGGAGGATATCCTGCTCAGATCGAAGGAAAAGCGCAAGACCTTCGTTGTCAACAAGCCCTGCCGCGGCTCGCAGGAGGCGGTGCTCGACTATCGTCTTCTCGGCTCAAACGGCGAGAAAAGCCTCGTGGAGATAAATCTCATCACCGGCCGCACGCATCAGATACGCGCGCAGTTCACGCACCGGCGCATGCCGCTGGTCGGCGACAGGAAGTACGGCGGGCGCGACGAGGGCTGCAATATCGCCCTGTGGTCGTACAGCATCGGCTTTACAAACCCCTCGACAGGGAGATCTATGACCTTTAAGGTGAAGCCGCCCAGAGACTTTCCCTGGACGGAGTTTGACCCGGCGATAATGCCGCGATAGAACAAACGGCGCTCCGAAGCGGAGCGCCGTTTGTTCATTCTTCCCTTCTGAATGTGAAAAATCGCTGGCCGAGGTAATTGAGCACGACGAACAGCACCATGCCGCAGAGCATTGCGGCGTTTTCCTGAGCAGCCACCGAAAAGCCCGACATGAGCGCCGCTATCAGCGGCTTTGCGATGCCGTAGGCTATCAGATAGCAGGCTCCGATGTTCACAACAAAGCGCGCGACGACCCTCCAGCTGTGCTTTTTATAGCGGAAGGTATAGTATTTATTGAGAAAATAGCTCAAAATGCTGCCGAAAAAGTAGTTCGACGCGCTGCTGAGCCAGTAGCTCAGGCCGAAAACGTTATAGAACACGAACATTATCGCCGTGCCGAAGACCGTGTTTATCACGCCGACTATGACAAAGCGCAGAAAGGTCCTGTCCGCGAATTTTTTTATCAGTTCCTTCATAGACACGTTTTTTCGCCTCCGCAGCCTCTTGATTTCATGATTATAGCACAAAAGCTCCCCGATGGGGAGCTTTTTATGATCCATTTATCTGTTGCGCATTACGGTCTTCATTCTCAGGCCGTGGTCGAGGATGCTCTTGCGCAGGCGCAGGCTCTTGGGCGTGACCTCGAGCAGCTCGTCGTCGGCGAGAAACTCAAGGCACTGCTCAAGGCTCATCTGTCTGGGCGGGATCAGGCGCAGGGCCTCGTCCGAGCCGGAGGCGCGGGTGTTGGTCAGATGCTTCGTGCGGCAGACGTTCACCGCGACGTCGTCCGATTTCGGGCACACGCCGACGATCATGCCGGCATAAACCTTCGTGCCGGGGGTGATGAACATCGCGCCGCGCTCCTGCGCGTTCCAGATGCCGTAGGCGACGGCCTCGCCGGTCTCGAAGGCGATGAGCGAGCCCGTGCTGCGCCGCGCGATGTCGCCCTTGTACGGCTCGTATTTTTCAAAGACGGAGGCCATGATGCCCTCGCCCTTGGTGTCGGTCAGAAACTCGTTGCGGTAGCCGAACAGGCCGCGCGACGGGACGAGGTAGCTCAGCTTTACGCGGCTGCCGACCGGGGTCATCTCGACGAACTCGCCCTTGCGCGCGCCGAGCTTTTCCATAACAGCGCCCATGTAATCGGAGGGAACGTCGATAACGACGCGCTCTATCGGCTCGCAGGTCGCGCCGTCTATCTCCTTGTACAGCACGCGCGGAGGCGACACCTGGAACTCGTAGCCCTCGCGGCGCATGGTCTCGATAAGTATGCTCAGGCTCATCTCGCCGCGGCCGGCGACGTTGAAGGAATCGGTCGCGCCGTCAACGTCCGATACGCGCAGAGACACGTCCTTGAGCGTTTCGCGGATGAGCCTGTCGCGGATCTGGCGCGAGGTGACGAATTTGCCCTCGCGGCCGGCGAAGGGGCTGTCGTTTACGGAGAAGGTCATCTCCAGCGTGGGAGCGGAGATCTTGACAAAGGGCAGAGGCTCGGCAAAGCCCTTCGCGCAGACCGTGTCGCCGATCGTAACGTCGCCGATGCCGCTCATTGCGATTATATTGCCCGCTGCGGCCTCGGTCACGGGGACCTTGCTCAGGCCGTCGAACTCGTAAAGTGACACGGCCTTGGCCTTCATGGGGGCCGCGTCCGGCGCGTGGTAGTTGCAGACCTCTATCTCCTGGTTCTGCTTTATGACGCCGCGCTCGATACGGCCGATGGCTATGCGGCCGACATACTCGTTGTAGTCGACGCTGGAAACGAGCATCTGGAACGGACTGTCGACGTCCTGCTCGGGCTCGGGGATGTACTCGAGGATGGTGTCGAACAGGGGCTTGAGGTCCGTGCCGGGGACCTCGGGCGAGTAGCTCGCGGTGCCCTGGCGGCCGGAGCAGAACAGCATCGGGGAATCGAGCTGCTCGTCGGTCGCGTCAAGGTCCATGAGCAGCTCCAGCACCTCGTCGATGACCTCGTGGATGCGCTGGTCGGGGCGGTCGATCTTGTTTACGACAACGATGACCCTGTGACCGAGCTCGAGCGCGCGCGACAGGACAAAGCGCGTCTGCGGCATTGGGCCCTCTGCCGCGTCGACGAGCAGGATAACGCCGTTGACCATCTTGAGTATGCGCTCGACCTCGCCGCCGAAGTCGGCATGCCCCGGGGTGTCGACGATGTTTATTTTCGTATCGCCGTACTGCACGGCTGTATTCTTCGCCATGATGGTGATGCCGCGCTCGCGCTCAAGGTCGTTGGAGTCCATGACTCGCTCGACGATCTCCTGATTTTCACGGTAGACGCCGCTCTGCTTGAGCATCTCGTCGACAAGCGTGGTCTTGCCGTGGTCAACGTGCGCGATGATCGCAACATTTCTGAGTTTCTGCATTTAAACTCAACTCCTAATCAAAATTCAACACAAAAATATATTTTAGCACCACCATCCCAAAATTACAAGACTTTTAGAGGCGAATTGGGGCTGTACCGATACTTTTTTTGCAGATGCCCGGTTCGGAACTACTGTGGAAACCATAGCTGCTTGGCTTCCCCTTGAGGGGAAGCTGTCAGCCGAAGGCTGACGGACGAGGTGTCATCAAAGCATTTGCCGTCAGGCAGGTACAAATTTGCTCGCAGGGAACTTATCCTGCCCGTTCCGTTGTTGAACAAACCGCAGCACTGAAAAGACAGCCCGGACCTGAGATCCAAGCTGTCTTTTCTGCGTTTGATATTGGTTTTTGCTCTGACCGTGCGGGCGGGCAATGGTCGCCCCTACGTATGGCTTTAGTTCCGACGAAAGGTCAACATGCGGAACGGGCAAGCTCATTCCCTACAGGGGTGCGGTAACCCCTCAGTCGACTTCGTCGACAGCTCCCCTTACACAGGGGAGCCAATGGGGGTGCACCGAAGTTTTGCACTGATATCGCGCGAGCTCACGTGGCGCGGCAGTTTCACGGTTTTGCCGACAGTTCCGACACCGGGCTGACGCAAGCCTGCACCGCACCCACGGGGAGCGAGGCACCCATGGTTTATGCCAATGTTCCGATACCGGGCTACCGCACTAACCGTATCGGTAGCAGCGTCAATGCGCCAGTAAAAATCACATTTTTTCTGGGGCGGAGACGCCGATGATCGACAGGGACAGGGCTATGACCCTGCGCACGGTGTCGGCAAGGCACAGGCGCGCGTTGAGCACGCCCTCCTCCGCGCCCTTGATGCGGCAGGCGGTGTAGAACCTGTGGAAGCGTGCGGCCAGCTCCGTGACGTACTTGTTTATGCGGCTGGGGTCATAGTCGCGCGCAGCGAGGCGTATCTCCTCGGGCAGCAGTGCGACCTGCTTTATGAGCTCGCGCTCCTGCTCGGTCGAGAGCAGCGACAGGTCGGCGCTTTCGATATCCGGCACTTCGTGGCCCTCGGCGGCCAGCGCCGCTATGAGGGTGCATATCCTCGCGTGGGCGTACTGGACGTAGTATACGGGATTTTCGCTGTCCTGCCGCACGGCGAGGTCAAGGTCGAACTCGACGGGCGACTCGGGGCGGGAGTTGAAGAAGTAGCGCGCCGCGTCCACGGGGATCTCGTCGAGAAGGTCGGAAAGGGAGATGGCCTTGCCTGTGCGCTTTGACATGCGCACCACCTCGCCGCCGCGCATGAGCTTTACCAGCTGCATGAGCACGATATCGAGCCTGTGCTCACCGTCGAGGCCGAGCGCGTCCATCGCGCCCTTCAGGCGCGCCACATGACCGTGGTGGTCCGCGCCCCAGACGTTTATCACCTTGTCAAAGCCGCGCTGCTCGAACTTGTTGCGGTGGTAGGCGATATCGGCGGCAAAATAGGTGTAAAAGCCGTTTGCGCGGCGCAGAACGTCGTCCTTGAGCTCGAGCTTTTCGATATCCTCGGGCTTTTTGCCGGCTGCCAGCAGCTTGTCGGAGAGTATCTTCGAGGTGTGCAGCCACAGCGCGCCGTCCTTTTCGTAGGTGTAGCCCGCGTCTGTGAGCTTCTGCACGGACTCGGCGACGTAGCCGCTCTCATGCAGGCTCGATTCGAGGAACCACTGATCGTACACGATGCCGTAGCGGGCAAGATCGCTCTTCATCTTCGGCAGATTGACCGACAGTCCGAACTCCGCCATTTTCTTATGGCGCTCGGCGGTGGAGAGCTCGAGCCAGCCGTCGCCGTACTTTTCGCAGAAGAGCCTTGCCAGCTCCTTTATATCGTCGCCGTGATAGCCGTCCTCAGGGAACTCGACCGCGTCCTCGCCCTTTAGGAGCTGGATGCTGCGCGCCTCGATGCTGGCCGCGAATTTTTCTATCTGATTGCCGGCGTCGTTGACGTAGAACTCGCGCCAGACGTCGTAGCCGGCGCGCGAGAGCACCGAGGCCAGCGCGTCGCCCAGCACGCCGCCGCGGGCGTTGCCCATGTGCATGGGGCCCGTGGGATTTGCCGAAACGAACTCGACCATGAGCTTTTTGCCCTCGCCGATATCGCAGTTGCAGAAGCCGTCGCCCTCCTCGGCTACGTTCCTGAGAACGTCCGAGTACCACTTGCCGCCCATGCGGAAGTTCATAAAGCCCGGCCCCGCGACCTCGACGCTCTCAAACCAGCTGCCGTCGAGCGACATGTTCGCGGCAAGAGTCTCCGCGACCCTGCGCGGCGGCATGCGCATGAGCTTTGCGCTGGCCATGGCGTAGTTTGCCGCGTAGTCGCCGTTTGCGGTGTCCTTGGGTATCTCGACGCTGCCGCCGAGCGTAAGTCCGGCGGGCAGCTCGCCCTTTTCCGACGCCGCGAGATACGCCGCGTTCACAAGCTCCGCGACCTGCTGTTTTGCCTTCTGTATCATATTTGCCATATCGTTTATCCTCTCAGCTTCTGAGCCTTACGCTCATTTTAAGTGTATTTCTGCTTGCAACGGTGTGCTCCATGTTGACGACGTAGTCTATGCTCAGCTCCCCGCCGAGATCGTCAAAGCGCGCCTCGATCCTGCGTGTTTCAACGCCCATCGTCGCCGCGCCGAAGCGCGTATCGTAAAGGAACCTGTCCCTCTCTCCCTCGCGGAAGACCATCCTCGCGTTGAGCATGCCCCTGCGCTCGACGCTTACAGCGTCGGGCGTGATGTCCACGGTCGTGCTGGTGCCCTCGAGGCCCGTGAGCTCGCTTTCGCGGTAAAATATCTGATACCCGTCCTCGGTGCGGCAGTATATGCCGTCGGTGACGAACTCTATCGTATCGGCGTCGGGCTGCATAAAGCCCTGCACGCCGGTTATCTTAATAACTGCATTCATGTATCGTCCCTCACTCATTCAGCGGAAAGGGCTCGACGAAGTTAACCCTGCTTTTGAGCTCATAGCCCAGCATTATCGGCGCGAGCGCCTCAAAATCGGCCGTGCTGCCGCTGGTATAATAGCTCTCGCTCCCGCCGGAGGCAGCGAGCATATCGTGCTCGCGCAGATACCGCGCAAGGCACTGCGCGGATGCGTCGGCCGCTCCGACGAGGATGACGTCCTCTCCGAGATACGCGTTTATGGCCCCGGCGATGAGCCCGTAATGCGTGCAGCCGAGCAGCAGCGCTCCCACGCCGCGCAGGGGTGCGAGCGAGCGAGCGACAACTTCCGTTACCTGAGGGTCAGAGGGCAGATAATGCCCGCTCTCTATCATCGGCACGAAGTCCGGGCAGGCGACGGCCGTGATCTCCGCTTCGGGAGCCAGACGGCCTATCTCCGCCTGGAACGCGCCGCTTTCGATGCTTGTTTTTGTCGCGATGACGCCGAGTCTTTTCCTGCCCGCCGCGGCGAGCCTCTCGGCCCCCGGTGTGAGCACGCCGACGGCCCTGGTGCTGTTCTGCGCGAGGATATCCGGGGCGTTGCTGGATATCGTCCCGCAGGCGGCGAGGATCGTTTTCACGCCGAAGCTCTCGGCAAAGGCGATATTCTGGCGCGCTATCACGCGCATCTGCTCACGCGGCCGTCCGCCGTAGGGCATGCGTCCGGTGTCGCCGAAATATACTATATTTTCATCCGGCAGCATTCGTCTGAGCTCCCGCACCGCGGTCAGTCCGCCGAGGCCGGAATCGAATACGCCGATGGGTCTGTTGTCCATTGCATATTTTCTCCATAACAATAATGTAACTATAATATAATATGCCAAGTCATCCGAAATTACAAGGATTTTATTGTGGCAAAAGAGCAGACTATCTGATATAATGAAAGCATAATGATGATCGGAGGCGCAGGCTTTGAACATAGACCTCACCGACAAGGAATTCCGCAGACTTCTGGACCTTGTTTATATAGGAAACTGGATACTTAACTCCACGAGGACGAGCGACCGCTTCGAGGACTACGATATAGTGCAGGAGAAGATATTCTCGCTGTGCTCGAAAAACGGCATGAAGAGCCTCGTTCAGCTCTGGCACGGGCACGTTTTTCCCTCTCGGGCATACGAGGACGGCGGCATACACGAGGCCATCGCCGACTATGAGGACGCGGTGTTTTTCGATATTCTGGCTGAGGAGCTGGCGCGGCGCGATCTCGGCGAGGACTGCGACGATATCTCCGCGCTCGCGGCGAGGATAGACGAATATATGGATGAATTCGAGGCAAACGGCGTTGAAAATCTCACGCTGGACGTATAGCCGCGGCATATCCGGACAAAATAAATGCATCGGCAACGGCCGGTGCATTTTTCATTTCATCGAGGTCTGCGCATGAACATGACAAACGACGAGTACAAAAGCTATTCCGACTCGCATCAGCCACGCTCGAGCTGCGCGGGCAACACGCTCAGGGCCTTTCTTACCGGCGGGCTAATCTGCTGCGCGGGCGAGGCGATACTCGGCCTGTATATGCAGCTGGGTCTTGATAGGGCCGACGCCTCGTGCGCCGCGAGCGCGACGCTCGTGTTCCTCGGCGCGTTTCTGACGGGTATCGGGATATACGACCGCATCGCGCGCTTTGCAGGCGGCGGCACCCTCGTTCCGATAACGGGCTTTGCAAACGCCATGGCGGCCCCGGCGCTGGAGTTCAGGGCCGAGGGCCTGATCACCGGCACGGCGGCGAAAATGTTCGTCATAGCGGGACCCGTGATCGTCTGCGGCATCACCGCCAGCGTCATATACGGTCTGATGCTGTGCATAAGCTGAGGGGAGAATAATATGAACAAAAAGTCCAAAAAGCACGGCGGGGAGCCCAAGGTCGGCAACGTCGCGCCGCGGGATTTCCGCGGCCGCGACGCCGAGGTCAGGGACCCCCGCCGTCCGAAGGCCCCCGACGGCATATCCGGCGACTGGGGCAAATGAAAAAATCCCGTCCTCACGGACGGGATTTTCGCTTTCTTATCACTGTCTTGCTTCGATGTACTCGACGATCTTGCCGACGGTGGGGAGCTCCGCTGCATCCTCGTCGGGGATCTGGATGCCGAACTCGTCCTCAACGGACATGATCAGCTCGACGACGTCAAGCGAATCCGCGCCAAGGTCATCGACGATATTGGTGTCTGCGGAAATGCTGCCTGCGGATACTTCAAACTGCTGTGCAAGGATCTGCTGGATCTTTTCAAGTATCATGATCTGTTCCTCCAATATACATTATGCCCACTCGCGGCTCTGCGGCTTGCTGCCCGTATTCTGCGGTCGTTCGTAGGATACGACGACGCGGCGGTTGGGCTCGGTACCGGTAGAGCTCGTGCTGACGCCCTCGTAATCCTGAAGGGCGGCGTGGATGATGTGACGCTCATAGCTGTTCATCGGCTCGAGCGCCATGCTGCGCTTATACTTTATGACCTTGGCGGCCATTTTCTCGGCAAGGCGGACGAGCGATTCCTCGCGCTTTGCGCGGTAGCTCTCCGCGTCGACGCAGATGTGCATATGCTTGTCGCTGCCGCGGTTGACGACGTAGTTGGTCAGGTGCTGGATGGCGTCGAGCGTCTCGCCCCTGCGGCCGATGACCGCACCCATGTTCGGGCCGGAGAGGTTGACGGCGATGCTCTTGCCGTCGCGGCGGCTGATCTCGATATCGGCCTTGACGTCCATGCGCTCAAGAAGTCCCTCGAGGAAGGCTTTTATTTCCGCAAACTCGCCGTCCGGGGCAGGCTTGGCCGCCTTTTCGGGAGCCTTCGCCTCAACGGCGGGCTTTTCCTCGGGCTCCGACTCGGTCTCGGGCTCGTCGGGAGCCTCGTACTCGACGCGCACTACTGCCGGAGAAGCGCCTATGCCCAGAAATCCGGATTTTGCGCGCTCGACTACGGTTACGGAGACGTCGTCGCGCTCAAGTCCGAGTTCCTTCAGGGCTGCGGCGATGGCTTCATCCTCGGTGCGGCCTGTGGTTTCCAAAGACTTTATCATGTTTCACTGTTCTCCTGTGACTGTTCAGGCTCCGCGTCGGCCTGAGCCTCCGCCCCGGACGCTGCCGCGGCCATTTCAGCGGCGTAGCGGTTCGGATCGTAAGCTCTGCCTCTTGCATAGCGGCGCTTGCCGACCTGCGAGGGGTTCTCGGGCTTATCCACGCCGAGCTTTTCAAGCCGCGCCTCGCGCTCGGCTCTTTCGCTTGCCGCGATGCGCTCCGCGTCGGCCTGCTTCTGCTGAGCCTGCATTTTCTTCTTGCTGGTGTTGTTGTTGCGGGTCGTTGCGCCCTCCGCCTTGAGCTGCTCGTGCTCCTCATGGCGGCGTGCGCGCTCCTCGTCCTTCTCCTTCTGAGCCGCGATGCGCTCCGCGTCCTCGATATCGAGCTTGCGCTTGTAGTACTTTGTGAGCACAAGATCGCGGACGATGCCGAAGCAGCTGTTGGCGATCCAGTAGACGCCGAGAGCCGCGGGCATGATGAAGCAGATCCAGACGGACATAAGGGGCATCATGATGTTCATGGTCTTCATGCTCATCGCCGCCTGTCCGGCCTGGGGAGGATTGGTCGCCTGGCTGATCTTCATCGACGCCCAGGAAAGGAAGGCCGCGACCAGGGGGATCAGGAACAGGCCGATGCTCGCAAGGATACCGGCGCTCGAGAAATCATAGTTCCAGATCTTCCAGTCGGGGATCGTGCCGAGGTTCATGCCGAGAAAGCTGTAGTCGATATCAAGAAGCTTTCCGCCAAAATTGCCGAGCGCGTTTACGGCCGCGTCCCAGTTCTTGTGGATAGCGTCGGCTATGCCGATCTGATCGTAGGTGCCCTGCTTGGAGGCCACAAAGCCGGCGTTCTGAGCCGCCCACTCGGTGAGCTTTTCTACGCTCTCGCTGCCCAGGCCCATCATGCTGCTCAGAGGCTGACGGATGACGCTGTACAGAGCGATGAGTATCGGGAAGGGCAGCAGCGACCACAGGCAGCCGGAGGTGGGGCTCGCGCCCTGCTCCTTGTACAGCTTCATGACTTCCTGCTGATACTTCTGCTGGTTGCCCCTGTGCTTTTTCTCCAGCTCCTTGAGTTGAGGCTGGATACGGGTGGTCTTCATCATGCCCTTCTTGCTCTTTGCCATGAACGGCAGGAGGATCAGATTGACCACGAGAGCAAAGAGTATGATCGCAAGGCCGTAGCTGTCGGTCCAGTTATATAGGATCTCCAGCAGTCTGGCAAACGGCCAGACTATAATATCCCATAGTGACATAAGTTTCTCCTTGTATTCCGATCCTCGTCAGGGAACGGGATCGAAGAAATCGTGTTCGCCGAGGTGAAAGGGATGACACCTCGACAGGCGCTTCAGGGCGAGCCAGCCGCCCTTCAGGGCCCCGTATTTCTCGATGGCCTCAACGGCATACTGTGAGCAGGTCGGGATAAATCTGCACCTCGGCGGAAATGCCGGGGAGATGTATTTCTGATAAATGCGGATAAGCGCGAGCAGAAGCCTTTTCATTGTTCCCCGCCTCTTAATATCCCGAGCTCATCGCAGGCGTGCAGAAAGGCACGCTCCATTTTCGCGTAATCTCCGTCGACGCTGCGGCTGCGCGCAACGATGACGATATCCGCGCTGTCAATGAGCTTATCGGAGTTTGATCTGTATATCTCCCTGAGTCTGCGCCGGGCGCGGTTGCGCACGACGGCCTTGCCCAGCTTTGTGGACACGGTGTATCCCACGCGGCGGGTCCCCCGCTGCGTTTTGAGAGCATACACGACCATATAGGGCGTAACGGCCGCTTTTCCCTTGCTGTAAAGCCGTTTGAACTCATAATTCTTTTTCAGAGTCGACCTGAAATCCAATTATTCCACCCTTGCTTTCCGTTTCCTCAGCAAACACCTTAAGGGCGGAGGTCAGCCGCCCTAAAAATTTTATTTGCTTTTCCTGCTCGGAGCCGCCAAATCAGGCGCTCAGCTTTGCTCTGCCCTTTGCTCTGCGGCGGGCGAGGACCTTGCGGCCGTTTGCGGTGGCCATTCTTTTGCGGAAGCCGTGCTCTTTCTTGCGCTGACGCTTCTTGGGCTGGTAGGTACGCAGCATGTTCGTGCACTCCTTTCAGAATAATACTCAACATTGAGCCGGAGCTCAAAGCAGTTGACAAGTTAAAATTTCCGACGCCGACAGGCATCGGAAGTTTATTATATACGATGTGCTTTTACCGTGTCAAGGTTTTTTTATTGATCCGGCGGGAGGCCCGCCCGGGCAGCATTGACGGGCCTCCCCGAAAGCAGTTTATGCCTTGAGCCTGAGATCCTCGCCGCGCAGGTACTTGCCGAGGGGCTTCCAGAGCAGCGCGCCGATGACGAGAATGAGCACCATGTCGACGAGCATATATGAGCCGTTGTACAGCGCCGAATAGAGCCACGGGGTGGTCATGGTCATGTTGAAGAAGGTCTCCGGCATGTAGGAGGCCCAGACGGTGGCGCCGACGACATAGTGGACGAGAAAGCGCATAACGCAGCCGACGACCGTGCCGGTGAAGAAGCCGTACTTCTCTCCCTTGAAGAGCCCTGCAAAGCCGAGAACGGTGTAGGCGACGAGGTAGTCACCGAGAATGGACTGCCAGCCGATGGTCAGCCCGCCCTCGTACATAAACTGGATAACGCCGTAGACAAAGCACGCGGCCAGAGACGGGCCGAAGCCCCAGCGGATGCAGAATATGAATATCGGCAGCATTGCCAGGTCGAACGAGCCGCCCTGAGGCATCTTCCAGACAGGCAGCATGCTCAGAACAGTCGCCAGAGCGATGAATATCGCGCCTTCGCATATGCAGCGAAGCGTGAGCTTGGATTTTTTCATTTTGCTATTCCTCCTAAAACAAAAAACCGCACTGCAAATGCAATGCGGTCATAGGAAAACGATTTGATATGAATTTTCGTTTCCTACGCCGGCATTACCCGGATCAGGTTCGAGGGTCTCGGAAATTCGATTCTTTCCGTCTCAGCCGAGAAAAACTCAGCACCCCTTTTGCACAGTTATATTAATATTTTAACGCTGTTTTGTCAAGTCCTGCTTATATAGTCGGTAAAAAATTTTTGCTTGGGCAGCCATGAAAGCAGCGGGAGCCCCGCAATGAACATGACTGCGGCCTCACCGAGCACGACCTGTCCGGCAAAGACGGCAAACGCGCCGAAATTCTTTATGGGGTCGAGCCCCGCGATAACGACGGTGAGCATCGCACCGACTATGAGCCCGTTCCACACGACGGGCATAAGGCAGGCAAGTATCTTTTTGTCATGCCGCCCGCAGTACGATATGCACAGGCAGGCGATGAGCGTTGCCAGCGAGCCGAAGATTATGTCCGGCAGTCCCGCAGAGCTCGCGACGTTGGCTATCGCGCAGCCGAAAAACAGGCCCCAGGTCGTGCAGGGCATGAAAAACGGCAGTATGCACAGCACCTCGGATATCCTGCACTGCACCGGGCCGTAGCTTATCGGCGCGAGCACCATTGTGAGCACCGCGTACAGAGCGCCTATAACGGCGGCGGTGACTATGCCTCTCGTTGCTTTATTCATCGTGTCCTCCGTTGAGCGAAAAAATGCAGCCGCAGTACTCCTGGCGGTACAGGCCGTATTTTTCCGACAGGATCATCGACCGGTGGTTCCCCTCGCGCTTTCTGAACTCCGAGGGCAGCCAGCTCACATTATATTTCTGCGCAGCCTCGCGGCCGATGGCGTTTATTGCGACGGCGTCCTTGCGCGAGGACACCGTAAGCGTCGTGCAGAACCAGTCAAAGCCTTTTTCGGCGGCGATGTGCGCCGTCTCCTCAAGGCGGATGCGGAAGCATTCAAGGCAGCGTTTCCCCTCCTCGGGCTCATGCTCCAGGCCCTTTATGCGCGAAAAATAGTCCTCGCTGCGCCAGGGCAGCACCATGAGCTCCGCCGTCACGCCGTCCGCGTCAAGGCAGGCTATGAGCTGCTTTTGCGTGTCAAGGCGCTTTTCGTACTCCGCCTCCGGCCACAGGTTGGGATTATACCACAAAACCGTGACCTCAAAATGCTGCGATAAAAGCTCGATGACGGAGCTCGAGCACGGGCCGCAGCAGCTGTGCAGCAGTATGCGCGGCCTGCTGTCCCCTAAGCCCTCGACTATCTTATCATATTTTCTGAAAAAGTTTTCTCTGTTCATTCTCCGCTCCTCTTTCAAAAACGGTCTACATTATATATATCTGCAAATTGTATGTCAACCGAATTTGACCTCCATTTTACTTGTCTTCGGTAAAGTTTTCGGGTACAATCATTACAGGTATGGCATAAAAAACGAAATAGGAGGAAGAAAATGAAAAAAGTCACCCACTTCCGGCGCGGCGCCGCGCTGCTGCTTGCCCTTATAATGGCATGCACGCTGATAACGCCCGCACTGGCCGCTCAGGACTCATCGTCCGACGGCATCGATCTCAAGATCGCCGTCATGAGCGACACGCACTACCTCTCCCCGACCATGGTAAAGGACACCCAGGACTACACGGACGCGCTCAACAGCGACCGCAAGTTCTTCACCGAGAGCAGCTATGTCAATCTCAAGCTCCTCGAGGCCGTCAGAGAGGATAAGCCCGACGTGCTCCTCGTTTCCGGCGATCTGACCAAGGACGGCGAGCTGGAGGGACACAGGGAATTTGCCGCGCGCCTTCAGCAGGTGCAGAAGGACGTTCCGGGCATGAAGGTCTACGTCATAAACGGCAACCACGACGTGCGCAACGAGAACGCCATGAACTTCAACACCGCCGACGGCAAGGCCGTTCCCGCGACGCGCACCGAGCCCGAGGATTTCGCCTCTGTTTACGATTTTGTCTACTCCGACGAGAGCGTGGTCGCGCGCTACACGCCGCCCGAGGGCAAGGAATCGGGCCAGCTTTCCTACGTCGCGAAGCCCTGCGAGGGGCTGACGCTCATCGTGCTCGACACCTGCTGCTACAGCGCGGACAATACCTCGGATAAGGAAAACGAGCACGAGACCCGCGGCGAGATGAGCTCCGAGCTCGTCGAATGGGCCGTCGCGCAGATAAAGGCCGCAAAGGCAAACGGTGACCGCGTTATCGGCATGGCGCACCACGGCTTTATACCGCATTTTTCGATGGAGCCCGACATTCTCAAGATGTACCTCGTCGAGGACTACGCCGAGATCTCCGCAAAGCTCGCCGACGCGGGCCTTGAGATGATCTTCACCGGCCACATGCACGCAAACGACATCGCGGCCATGACCACCGAAAGCGGCAATACGCTTTACGATATCGAGACGGGCTCGAACCTCACCTACCCCTCGCCGATGCGCTTTGTACAGCTGCGCGAGGTATCCGGCAGCCTCGTCGCCGCGGTCAATACGCTGAATCACGTCGGTCCCGTCACCTATTACAATGCCGTTTCCGGCAAATATGAGACCATCGCCGACGTGACCGAGTACGGCAGGGAGCACGGCTTCTCGTCCGATATGCTCAGCCATGTCGCGGGAAGCTATATCGGCAGCTTCCTGAAAAAGCTCAGCCCCGTTGAAACAAGCGTTTCAAAATGGATAAACGATCGCATCATATCCAACATACAGGGCATCATATCCGAGGGCGTCAGCATCCCCGTTTCGGACGGCAAGACCCTGCTTGACGCTGTAAACTACATCTATCAGAGCCATCTCGGCGGCGAGGACGACGGCAATTACCCGGCATGGGTGCAGGAGGGGCTGAAAAAGCTCAAGGACGGCGAGATACTCGACGAGCTGCTTTCCATAGTCAAAAAGCACGCCTTCGGCGACGCGGCCTCGGCGCTTAAGTTCGATAATTTCTTTACCAAGGCGATAAAGTCAAAAATAAGCGACTACATTTATAAAATAGCCGATTCCATGGGAAGGGACTCGAACTTCGGCTCTGATAACGACGCGCTGATCGTTTTAAACGGCAGCCTTAACACCGTAAGCGTCACGCTCTCCTGCGGCTCGGGCAGTGTGAGCGTGCCGGCCATCATTGACGGAGATACGTGCATCGTGTTCCCGACGCGCATCATGATGCGCAGGCTCGGCGCAGACGGCGGGACCGTAGAGCTCGATATATCCCAGACCGGGCTCGGCACGGTAAGCATCTGGGAGCGCGGAGCTTCCGCTCTGGCGCAGGCCGATAAGCTCGACATCACGACGCCCATGGGCACTGTCGGCTTTGACACGTCAGAGCTCAGCGGCGCAGGCGACCTGAGCGTGCGTCTTGCCTCTCCCGAGCCCAACGCGGCGCAGAAGCGCGCCCTCGGCGAAAAAGCCGGCAGCGCGCAGACCTTCCGCGTAACGACGACCGCCGGCGGCAGGGACGTAAGCCTTGCCTGCACGCTCACAGTGCCCGTGAGCGGCGAGGGCTATGCCGCGGCCGCGATAGCCGAGGACGGCACGATAAAGGCAGCCGGCAGCAGCGTGAGCGGAAACGAGCTCACGTGCCCGGCGGCGGGCGGCGTTATGACCGCCGTAACGGAGTTTCCCTTCAAGGATGTCGGCTCGGCCGCGTGGTACTTCGGCGACGTGCTCTACGCATACAATAACGCCCTGTTCTCCGGCACCTCCGCGAGCAGCTTCGAGCCGGAAAGCACTATGACGCGCGGCATGCTCGTCACCGTTCTGTGGCGCATGGAGGGATGCCCCTCGGCCCCGGCAGGCGCGTTCTCCGACGCCGGCGGCAGCTGGTACAGCACGGCCGTAGGCTGGGCTGCGGCAAACGGCATCGTAAAGGGCTACAGCAAGGACGTTTTCGCCCCCGGGGATACCGTCACGCGCGAGCAGATGGCGGCGGTCATGTACCGCTACGCAGCCTTCAAGGGCGTCGACGTCTCGGCCTCTGAGGACCTCGGCGGCTTTTCTGACGCCGGCAGCGTCAGCGAGTATGCAAAGACCGCGATTTCCTGGGCGGCTGCCGAGGGCATCATAAACGGCGCGGGCGGCAGACTCCTGCCCGCAGACGGCGCTTCGCGCGCTCAGGTCGCGGCGATGCTCCACCGCTATATCGAGGGCTGCCTGTTCTGATATCTTAACCTGATATGCAAAGCCGCCCGTGAGGAAAACTCACGGGCGGGTCAGCGTGTCAAAAAAGTCTGCGACTTTTTTTCACGCTTCAAAAACGCCACATTTTTTGTGAAAATATATTTTCACAAAAAATCTCGCTACGCTCGTCAAAAAGTCCTTGCGGACATTTTTGATGGCTATGATCTAACTCGAGGCGGGCCTTTGCCCCCTCGAGCTCCCCCGCTGCGCGGATATCTCTGCGCAGCAGCAAGATTCTTTGACAGCCTAAACCGCCCGTGAGGAAGCCTCACGGGCGGTTTTTGTTTTTGTCTTATATCAGCGGCGGATCACTCTGCGCAGTGCTCGCAGTCGTGCAGCTTCTTGCTGAACAGCTCGGGATCGTATGCGATGCCGTTGCGGTCGTAGTAGTCCTTGACCGCCGCCGCCACAGCCTCCTCGGCGAGGACCGAGCAGTGGATCTTGTGCGCGGGCAGACCGTCGAGAGCCTCGACGACGGCCTTATTGGAAAGCTCGAGCGCGTCCTCGACCTTCTTGCCCTTTATGAGCTCGGTCGCCATGGAGCTGGTCGCTATCGCGCTGCCGCAGCCGAAGGTGTTGAACTTGACGTCGGTGATGACGCCGTCCTTGACCTTGATATACATTTTCATGATATCTCCGCATTTTGCGTTGCCGACTTCGCCTACGCCGTCAGCGTCGTCCATCTTGCCGACATTGCGGGGATTCTGGAAATGATCCATTACCTTATCACTGTAAAGTGCCATGATTTAAGTTCCTCCTATTATTTCACGCTGTGTTGTTTATTAAATGAGATGCTTCTTCGTACCGTTTTCGAGCTCCTCCCACACAGGGGAGATATCGCGCAGGTAGGACACGACCTCGGGGACGACCTTGATGATGTGGTCGATCTCCTCCATCGTATTGTACTCGCCTATCGACAGGCGCAGCGAGCCGTGCGCGACCTCGTGAGGCAGGCCGAGAGAGAGCAGAACATGGCTGGGGTCGAGCGAGCCGGAGGTGCAGGCAGAGCCGGACGAGGCGCAGACGCCCTTGGCGTCGAGCAGGAGCAGCAGGCTCTCGCCCTCGATGCCCTCAAAGCACATGTTCACCGTGCCGGGAACGTGATGCTCGAGCGAGCCGTTTATCTTGGAATGGGGTATCTTGCTGAGCTCCGCAAAGAGCTTGTCGCGCATGGGAACTATCTTCGCGGTGTTGGCCTCCATATTGTCGACGCTCTCCTTGAGCGCCGCCGCCAGAGCGACGATGCCGGGGATATTCTCCGTACCGGCGCGCTTGCCGCGCTCCTGAGCGCCGCCCTCGATGATGTTGAACAGGGGCATGCCGGTCTTCGCGTACAGAACGCCTACGCCCTTGGGAGCGTGGAACTTGTGTCCGGACATGCTCAGAAGGTCAATGTTCATCTCCCCGACGTTTATCGGCATGTGGCCGGCCGCCTGGACGGCGTCGGTGTGGAAGGGTATCTTTCTTGCGCGGCAGAGCTCACCGATCTCCTTAATGGGCTGAACGGTGCCGATCTCGTTGTTTGCAAACATGATGGTGACGAGCGCGGTGTCCTCGCGGACCGCGGCCTCAAGGTCCTCAAGGCGCACGACGCCGTCCTCGTGAACGTCCAGCAGCGTTACCTCAAAGCCCTCCTTTTCGAGCTTCTTGAGCGTATGCAGCACCGCATGATGCTCAAACTTCGTGGAGATGAGATGCTTTTTGCCCTTGAGCGCGCCGACCTTGGCCATGGAAACTATGGCCTGATTGTCCGCCTCGGAGCCGCCGGAGGTGAAGTATATCTCCTTGGGCTGCGCGCCGATTATGTCGGCAACGGTCTTTCTTGCGCCTTCGAGCGCCTCCTTTGCCTCCTGAGCAAAGGCGTACAGGCTCGAGGGATTGCCGTACTGCGAGGTGAGATAGGGCATCATCGCGTCAAGCGCGGTCTTGCTGACGCAGGTGGTAGCTGCGTTATCTGCGTATACGAACATTTTTATCTTCCTTTCACTTTGTATATCCTATAAATTCTATAGGGATTGTAGCACCCCGTCTGCTTCAAGTCAAGTCTTTTTTCGCCATTTTTCGCCCGTGAGCAGGTCCTCGAGGCTCACCGTATCGAGATAGGCGTTTGTTATATCGTCAAGCTCCTTCCACATCGGCACGGTCAGGCAGCCGCCGGAGTGATCGCACTGTATCTCGCCCTCCTTTATGCAGGCCACCGGCGCGAGATTGTCCTCCATGCACCTGAGTATCTCTCCTATGCTGTAATCCTTCGGGTCCTTGACGAGCTTATAGCCGCCCTCCTTGCCGCGCGAGCTCTGCACGAGCTCCGCCTTTTTGAGGTTCCCTACTATCATTTCGAGATACTTCATGGAAAGCTCCGTGCGCTCGGACACGGTTTTGAGCGATATGAAGCCCTCGTCCATGTGCTGGGCAAGATCGATCATTATGCGCAGGGCATAGCGTCCCTTGCTGGTAACGTTCATCACATCACCTCCGTAATTCCTATTTTTATAATGTGATATTAATATACCACTTTCTTCGTAGGAATTAAAGTGCATATTCGACTGTTTGTCCGGTTTTCATCGTGCATTTTTCGCACAGCGGCGGTGCTATGCGTTAAAGTAATGACCGCATAAATTTTGTTCATCACCGGGCCGAAAAATTAACTTGCATTTTTATGAAAAAGCGCGTAAAATCCGCTATGCCGCTTGGGGAATATGTCTCAGGATTGTGGTTTTTTTAATTATCTTTTGTGCAATTTGGGGGAATTTTTATATGGATTACAGCTTTCTGATCGTGATCGCGCTGATCATGCTTTCGACCAAGGTGCTCGGTCTTGTCAGCGAAAAGGTCAACATGCCGCAGGTCGTCGGCGCGCTGATCGCGGGTCTTCTGCTCGGACCGAGCTGCTTCGGCCTCATCGGCGAGTCCGACTTTCTTATTAAAACTGCCGAGATCGGCGTCATAATACTGATGTTCACCGCTGGCCTCGATACCGACGTGCAGGAGCTCAGGCACACCGGCCTTTCGGCCTTCATCATCGCGACCATCGGTGTTATCGTGCCCTTCCTCGGCGGCGCGGGCTGCTATCTGCTGTTCAACAGCGAGCCGGACAGCCTTCGCATGCTCAAGGCCGCGTTTATAGGCGTCGTTCTGACGGCGACCTCCGTTTCCATCACGGTCGAGACCCTGCGCGAGATGGGCAAGCTCAAGAGCCGCGTCGGCACGGCCATCATGGCCGCCGCCGTCATCGACGACGTGCTCGGCATCATCGTACTGACCGTGCTCACAGGCTTTACCGACTCCACTGTTCAGCCGATGACCATTTTCATCCGCATCATCGCATACTTCATCTGCCTTGCCGTGATCGCCGTCATCATCCGCAAGGCCTTCGCGCATCTGCGCGCGAGGATCTGGGGCAATCACAGGCGTATCGCCATCTATGCGCTGGCCTTCTGCTTCATCCTCAGCTTCGTCTCCGAGCACTTCTTCGGCATCGCCGACATCACCGGCGCATACTTCGCCGGCCTCATGCTCAGCGACCACAGCGAGACGCGCACCTACATCGTCAAGCGTATCAACACCATGAGCTACATGCTCTTCTCCCCCATATTCTTTGCCTCCATCGGCATAAAAACAGAGCTTGCCGGACTTGACGGCACCCTCATCCTCTTTGCCGTGACCCTCACCGTCGTCGCGATCATCACCAAGATCATCGGCTGCGGCATCGGCGCAAGGCTCACGGGCTTTAAGACCTACGACTCGGTCTCCATCGGCCTCGGCATGGTATCCCGCGGTGAGGTCGCGCTCATCGTCGCCCAGAAGGGCAGCATGGCGGGCCTTATCTCCGGCACCATGTTCCCCGCCGTCGTTCTGATGGTCATCGTGACCACGCTCGTGACTCCGCTGCTGCTGAAGGTCGGCATGAAGCGCCCGACCGCGGACAACACCGAGCCCGGCGAGCTCACGAACGCGGACGCGGCGGACCCGAACGGCGTGCCGTCCCACGTCTGAGCGACTACATATTTAAATATAGAAAAACAGCGTACCGTTCGGTACGCTGTTTTTATATGTTCCGTGCCGGTATCAGACGCGCAGCCCGGCTTCTTTTTATTGCTCCGCGTCTTTATGATTTCCAAATGCCGGGGCGGGTGTTCTATACATTTTAATAATATGCATATTAACGAAACTTATAGCAAAAGCCGCTTTCTCAAGCTTAAAACCGCTAAGATAATTAACGCGATTTTGGACTATTTGTTAACAAACAACAGTTCAATAAAGGCATTTTCGAGCTATTTTTACCATGCTTATGAACAAACTATTGCCATTTTTGCAGCAAATCGCATAAATTTATATAAAGAGATTATTAATACGTGTTAAGAACGAGTTAATTTCCGCGTAAAGGGCTTGTAATCAACTTTTTAACAGATACAATAGACTCAGCGAAAGCACTTTTATAAAGGAGAGAAAGTTATGGAAAACAATCGCGCAACATTTGGCTCCAACTTTGGTTTCCTTATGGCCGCCATCGGCTCCGCCGTCGGCCTGGGCAACATCTGGGGCTTCCCGTACAAGATGGGCAGTAACGGCGGCTTCGCCTTCCTGATCGTGTACCTCGTTCTCGCAGTCTTCGTCGGACTCGCCGTTATGGTCGGCGAATTCACCATCGGTCGTAAGACAGGCCTGAGCCCTGTCGCGGCCTACCGCAAGCTCAGCAAGAAGTTCACATGGCTCGGCTATATGGCAGTCCTCTGTCCCTTCCTCGTCCTGTGCTTCTACTTCGTCCTCGGCGGCATGGTCACCCGTTACGCACTCGGCTACCTGACCGCCATCTTCGGCTGGAACACCTGGGGCACGGATGACATCTCCACCTTCTTCGGCAGCTTCATCATGAACGGCGGCCAGATGATCCTCTGGACGGCGGTCTTCATCGCAATGAACGCATACATAGTCGCAGCCGGCGTTGAGCAGGGCATCGAGAACTTCTGCAAGATCGGTATGCCCGCACTGTTCGTCATGCTCCTGATCGTCATCGTCTACGTCGCTGTTCAGCCCGGCGCAATGGGCGGCTACAAGTTCATGTTCGGCTGGAACCTCGAGCCTCTGAAGGAGGACTTCGGCAAGGTTCTGAAGACCGCCGCCGGACAGATGTTCTTCTCACTGTCCCTCGGCATGGGCGCCATGATCAACTACGGCTCCTACCTGAAAAAGCAGGAGAATCTCCAGAAGAACGCAGTCATCGTCGTTATCTGCGATACCCTCGTCGCTATCATGGCCGGCATGATCGTCATGCCCGCCTGCTACGCCTTCCTCGGCGGCGAGACCAGCTCCGGCCCGGGACTGCTGTTCCTGTCCATGCAGATCGTCTTTGAGAAGATGGGCTACGTCGGCAACATCATGGGCTTCCTGTTCTACTCCCTCGTCTTCATCGCAGCCATCTCCTCGTCCTTCTCCCTGCTTGAGGTCATCACCTCCTTCAAGGTCGACCAGAACGTTGCAGAGGGCAAGGCTCCCGGACGCAAAAAGTACGCCATCCTCTGCGCAGTCATCATCTTCGTATTCTGCCTGCCCACCTGCCTTGACGGTCTGGGCGCCGGCACCAACGGCGGCGCTGCGATAGGCAACCCGGCCGACGTTCTCGGCATGCACTGGGCGGAGGCCGGAGACATCTCCGAGTTTGCCGCAGACACCGACTATTATGTCAAGGGTGACGACGGAATTTACTCAAAGGTCGCGGCTGACGCGGCATTCGACGCATCCGAGACCTATTACCTCAACACCGCAAAGACCTGGAACGGCGACTGGCTCGACTTCTACGACATGCTTTCCGAGGGCATCATGATGCCTCTCGGCGCAATGATCATGGCCTTCCTCATCGGCTGGGTCTGGAAGCTCGACCTCGTTGTCGAGGAATGTGAGCAGGCCGGACACAAGTTCTGGGGCAGGACCTTCTTCAACATCTGCTACAAGCTCATCACTCCGCTCGGCATGGCCTTCGTTCTGTACGCACAGATCACAGACTTCTTCTAAACCGCAACATAACATGAGATTTTGGGGCAGCCTTTCGGCTGCCCCTTTTTCAGCGCGTCAAGAAAGCTCCCCCTGTCGGGGGAGCTTTCTTGCATCAGCCAAGCTGGCAGATGTACGCTATCTTGCCGCTGTAGAAGCTTGAATACTGAGCCAACGGGTCTGCGCGGCTGTCGTTATAAAGCCATGTACCGTCAGACTGCTTTACGAGCATGATGTAGTTCTCGGCAGCGCCGTCGTAGGAGTCTGTAAGCGAGGGCTCGCCCTGCGCCCAGAGGCAGAAGTCGCTGTCTTCGCCGCCGGCCCACTTGAGCTGCTCGCCGTCGCGGTAAGCGCCTATCCAGACGTACTGCGCGCTGCAATCTGCAAGCAGATGGCATACGCGGTCGTAATCGGCCTGATCCTTTATCGTCACGAGGTGTCCGCCGAGCGAGCGGCACTGCGTCTCGGCCTCGTCCCAGCTGACGTCCTCGGTGTAGAGCATGTACTGCACGTCCGAGGGAGTATTGTCAGGCTCGGGGTTCTGCGTCTGCACGGCCGGCGTCGTCCCTGTTTTTTCGGGGTTCTGCGTCTGCACGGCCGGCGTCGTAAAGCCGAGGCCGCTGCCCGCAAGGCCTACGCCGACGAGCAGAAGACCTATCACCGCAAGGGCCGCCGCCGAGCGGCGGGCGGCGCGTTTTTCGTGTATCGTGCGCTCCGGCTTCTTTTCCGGCGCGGCTGCGGGCGCTTCCGCCTTCTCCGCGGGCTTCGGCTTCGGCTCTTCCTTTTCTGCCGGCTTTTTTACCGGCTCCGGCGCGGGAGCCGCCTTCTTTTTCTCCGGCTTTTTCTCCGGCTTTTTCTTTTCTTTGCTCTGCCCGGGCTTTTTTTCCGGCTCGGGCTTTTTCACAGGCTCGGCCTCGGGCGGCGTGGAGACCGGCTTTATCTCCTCGGGCTCGTCGCCGCAGTAATCCCACAGCGCCCTGAGCATATCGTATGGGCTGCCGTAGCGCTGCTCCGGCTCGAAGGCCAGCGCGCGCTTCAATATCTCAGCGAGCTTTTCCGAAATGCCCTCCGGCATCGGGAAGCTGTCGCCGCTCATGCGGCGGCGCAGCGCGTAGGCGCGCTTTTCAGAGCTCTGCTCGGCGGCCTCGGCAAAGGGGAGCCTGCCGTCGTTGAGTCCGGCGTACATGATCAGCGCGATGGAATACACATCCGCCGCCGCGCTCTCCTCGCCGTTCCAGAACACCTCCGGCGCGAGATACTCGAGCTCGAGCTTCGTCCAGCCGTTCTCGCCGCTCCTTCCGGATCTTCCGACCGCGACGCGGCCGTCCTCGGCAACGTAGATATTTCCCGGACGTATGCCGCCGCGGAAGCCGTCCTCGCCGCACTCCTCGGCGGCTATGCGGCAGAGCTTCTTTGCAAGCTCGAGTACCTGCTGCTCCTCGCAGTCGGCCAGATTGCCGCTTTGCAGCTTCTGCGGATCAAACACGGTGTTGTCTGCCATGCTGCACCTCCAACAATTTTTTGCTGATTTACATAATATCACGGCAGCTGTGGCAAGTCAAACCATAATTGCGCGCAGCGGAGCGTCCTGCCTCAGAGCTTGGCCTTTATGGCCGCGGCGACGCTGTCGGCGTTTTCGGCCATGACGAAGACGATGTAGCCGTTTGTCTCCTCGGTCACGGCGTTTTTCGCGACCTCGTACTGGTCGGCGAGGTAATTGTTGAAATTGGCCTTCATCTGCTCCTGATAGTCGGCAAAATATTTGAGCACCGTGTCCTTTTTCCCAGCGGCGGGCTTTACGACCGCTATCGTGTACGCCTGAACGTTCATCAGCGAGAAGGAGAACGCGCCGGTCTCAAAGCAGGATTTGTCCCAGCCCTGCCATTGCATCAGCTCGCCGGCGCTGTCGCCGCCGAGCTCGGCCGCGGGGTTGTACTTTGCCATTTCCCCGCCGTTTTCATTGATGACCGCGGCAAGCTGCGCGCTCGTGAGCGCCTTTTCCGGAGCGGACGAGCAGCCTGTGAGGATCGCCAGCAGCAGCGCCGCCGCAATGACTGAAGATAAGATTTTTTTCATTTTTCTGTTTCCTTTCACATGTGTATTTATATTAATCCGGCGCGGGCTTTTATTTTGCGCCGAACTGTGGTATTATTAATCGTTAAAAACACTCCGGAGGCAGCCATGAACGGACATGAATGTTATATAATCGGCGCGGGCGATTTTTTCGGCCTGCGCGACGCGCCGGACGACAGCGACTATGTCATAGCCGCTGACGCGGGCTTTGAGTACTGCGAGCAAAACTGCATCATACCCGACCTCGTGCTCGGTGACTTCGACTCGCTCGGTAAGGCGCCAAAGCATCCGAACGTCATGCAGCTCCCCGTCGAGAAGGACGATACGGACACGATGTTTGCCGTAAAGCTCGGCCTTGAAAAGGGCTATAAGCGCTTTTACATATACGGCGGGCTCGGCGGCAGACGGCCGGACCATACGATGGCGAATATGCAGGCGCTGCTGTATCTTCTCGATCACGGCGCGCGCGGCTGGCTGTTCGGCGAGCGCTACGTCTGGACGGCGATTGAGAGCTCCGTGCTGCGCATGGAGGGCGAGGGCGACGTTTCGGTCTTCTGCCCCGACGGCAGGGCCGAGGGCGTTACGATAAGGGGGCTTAAGTACGAGACGAACGATATCGTGATAAGTTCCAGCTTTCCTCTCGGCGTGAGCAACAGCTTTGCCGCCCCGGAGGCGGAGATCGGCGTCAGGAGCGGCAGACTGCTTATAATGTACGATATAAGGGTGAACGAAATTGACTGAATACAATGCGGGAAAATGCGATATCGCCGTCATCGGCGCGGGACACGCAGGCATAGAGGCGGCCCTCGCCGCGGCGCGCATGGGGCTGGACACCATATGCTTTGCCATAAATCTCGACAGCGTCGGCAACATGCCCTGCAATCCGGCCATAGGCGGCACAGGCAAGGGGCATCTCGTGCGCGAGCTCGACGCTCTGGGCGGCGAGATGGCCAAGGCCGCCGACAAGGCCTGCATACAGTACCGCATGCTCAACCGCGGCAAGGGACCGGCGGTGCACTCGCTGCGCGCGCAGGCCGACAGGCGCAGGTATCAGGAGGTAATGAAGCTCACGCTCGAGGATCAGGAGAAGCTGCGCGTAAAGCAGGCCGAGGTCGTCGAGATACGCACGGAAAACGGAGCCGTGAGCGCCGTTAAGACGCACACGGGCGCCGTGTACTCCTGCCGCGCGGCAGTTATCGCCTGCGGGACCTATCTCGACGGCAGGACCATCGTCGGCGATGTTATCCGCTCCTCGGGTCCCGACGGGCTTGCCGCGGCTAAGGGACTCACCCCCTGTCTCAGGGCGCTGGGGCTTTCCATGCGCCGCTTCAAGACCGGCACTCCGCCGAGGGTGAACGCGCACAGCGTCGATTTTTCAAAAATGGAGCTCCAGCCCGGCGACGACGAGCCCGAGGGCTTTTCCTTTGAAACGACCGTTCCTCCGGAAAACCGGGCGGTGTGCTACCTGACCTACACCAACGAGGAAACGCACAGGATAATACTCGACAATATAGACCGCAGCCCGATATATTCAGGCGTTATCGAGGGCGTCGGCCCGCGCTACTGCCCGAGCATAGAGACGAAGATAATGACCTTCCGCGACAAGCCGCGCCATCAGCTTTTCATAGAGCCCATGGGACTCGGCACGCAGGAGCTTTACATACAGGGCCTGTCCTCCTCCCTGCCGGAGGACGTGCAGGTAAAAATGCTGCACACGATAGCGGGGCTCGAGCATGCGGAGATGACGCGCTGCGCCTACGCTATAGAATACGACTGCGTCGACCCCACGGAGCTGTATCCCACGCTGGAGACGAAAAAGGTCAGCGGCCTTTACGGCGCGGGCCAGTTCAACGGCTCGTCGGGCTACGAGGAGGCCGCCGTTCAGGGCTTTGTGGCCGGCGTCAACGCCGCGCTGAAGCTGCGCGGCGAGGAGCCGATGATCCTGCGCCGCTCGGACGGCTATATCGGAACGCTCATCGACGATCTCGTCACCAAGGGCACGAACGAGCCCTACCGCATGATGACCTCGCGCAGCGAGTACAGGCTGCTGCACCGGCAGGACAACGCCGACGAGCGGCTTTGCGGCATCGGTCTGCGCATAGGGCTTATATCGCGCGAGCGCTATGACGCGGTGCAGGCAAAATACGCCGAGGTCGGGCGCGAGATAAAAAGACTCGAGAGCACGCATGTCGCCCCGTCGGAGGAGCTCAACGCATATCTCGAGAAAAACGGTACGGCGCCTCTTACGAGCGGCGCGTCCCTTGCCGAGCTCATACGCCGTCCGCAGCTGAGCTACGAGGGGCTCGCGCCCTTCGACCCCGGGCGGGGCGAGCTTGCGCGCCCTGTATGGTACGAGGCGGAGATAAGCCTCAAATACGCCGGCTATATAAAGCGCCAGCTCAAGCAGGTAGAGGACTTTGCCGGCATGGAGAGCAGGCTCCTGCCGGATGACATGGATTATGACGAGGTCACGGGTCTCAGGCTCGAGGCGCGCGAAAAGCTCAAAAGGATCAGGCCGCGCTCCTTCGGCCAGGCAAGCCGCATATCCGGCGTGTCGCCTGCCGATATCTCGGTGCTGATGGTCTGGATGGAGGGTGGAAGATGAAAAAGGTCGTGCTCGGCTTTTCCGGCGGCGTCGACTCCGCCGTCTGTGCAAAGCTTTTAAAGGACTCCGGCTTCGAGGTACACGGCCTGTACATGGACAACACCGACCGCCGCGCCCTTTCCGACGCCGTGAGCACCGCCGAATTTATCGGCATACCTCTCGAGGTGCGCGATGTGCACAGGGAGCTCGACGAGCTCGTGTGCTCGCGCTTTGCCGAGAGCTATCTCAGGGGCGAAACGCCCAACCCCTGCATCATATGCAATCCAACGCTGAAGTTTAAGACTCTGCTCGGCTTTGCCGACGAGATCGGCGCTGAAAACATCGCCACCGGCCACTATGCGAGGGCGGAAAACGGCGTTTTATACAAGGGCATGCCGTCAAACGATCAGAGCTACATGCTCTGCCGCATACGCCGCGAGCAGCTCGACCGGCTCACGCTGCCGCTCGGCAGACTCGAAAAAAAGCAGGTGCGGAAGCTGGCCGAGGACTTCGGCCTCCCCGTGGCGCACAAGCCCGACAGCATGGAGATCTGCTTCATCCCCGATAAGGACTATATCTCGTGGCTCGCGGCGAGAGCCGGGCTCCCCCCTGCCGGAGACTTTGTTTTTCACGGCGAGATCATAGGCCGCCACGAGGGCATATACCGCTACACCGTCGGACAGCGCCGCCCGGGGCTGTATGAGGGGCGCAAGCTGTATATCTCGGCGATAAGCGCCGAAAAAAACGAGATAGAGCTCGCCCTCTGGGAGGAGCTGTTCAAGACCGAGGTCACGGCGCGCTGCTTCAACTGGCTGTGCGAGATCCCGTCAGAGCCCATAAGAGCCGCGGTGCGCGTGCGGCACACGAAGTGGGAGAACCCGCCCTGCACGGCGTTTATCGAGGACGACAGGGTCCGCATAGTCTGCGACGAGCCCGTCCGCGCCCCCGCGCGGGGGCAGTCGGCGGTTTTGTACGACGGCGAGCGCGTCCTCGGCGGCGGATTTATCGTCTGACAACAAAGCTCGTGAAAAAAGTCGCTAAAACCGTCAATTTGTCAATTGACGGTTTTATTTATTTGTGCGAAAATATCGTTTAACATTTTATTGATAAGGAGAAGCGATATGGCGATCTATTTCAATGAACCCTCGAGGACCTTCAGCGAATATCTTCTCATTCCCGGCTACACGAGCGAGGACTGCATCCCCGACAAGGTAAGCCTCAGAACTCCCCTTGTGAAGTTCAAAAAGGGCGAAGAGCCCGCGCTGAGCCTCAACGTGCCCTTCGCGTCGGCCATCATGCAGTCGGTCTCCAACGACACGATGGCGATCGCTCTGGCCAAGGAGGGCGGCATATCGTTCATATACGGCTCTCAGTCGATAGAGGACGAGTCGGCGATGGTCGCCCGCGTAAAGAGCTACAAGGCCGGCTTCGTTCCCAGCGCCTCGAACCTCACTCCCGACGCGACGCTCAGGGACGTGCTCGAGCTCAAGGAGCGCAACGGCTACTCCACCATGGCCGTCACCTCCGACGGCTCGGCCAACGGCAGGCTGCTCGGCATAGTCTCAAGCCGCGACTACCGCGTATCGCGCATGGAGCTCAGCACCCCCGTTTCCGATTTCATGACGCCGCTCGAAAAGCTCGTCACCGCTCCCGAGGGCACCTCGCTCAAGGAGGCCAACGATATCATCTGGGACCATAAATTGAACTCCCTGCCCATAGTCGATGCCGGAGGCAGGCTCCTCTACTTTGTTTTCCGCAAGGACTACGCCGAGCATAAAAACAACCCCAACGAGATCCTCGACGAGCATAAGCGCTACATCGTGGGCGCGGGCATAAACAGCCGCGACTACGCAGAGCGCGTGCCGGCGCTCATAGACGCGGGCGTCGACGTTCTGTGCATCGACTCCTCCGAGGGCTTCTCCTGCTGGCAGAAAAAGACCATCGACTTCATCCGCGAGAGATACGGCGACAGCGTCAGGGTCGGCGCGGGCAACGTCGTCGACGCGGACGGCTTCCGCTTCCTCGCCGAGGCGGGCGCCGACTTCGTCAAGGTCGGCATCGGCGGCGGCTCTATCTGCATAACCCGCGAGACCAAGGGCATCGGCCGCGGTCAGGCGACGGCGCTCATCGAGGTCGCGGCCGCGCGCGACGAGTATTTTGAGAAGACCGGTGTATACGTCCCCATCTGCTCGGACGGCGGCCTTGTTCACGACTATCACATGACCCTCGCTCTTGCAATGGGCGCGGACTTCCTCATGATGGGCAGATACTTCGCCCGCTTCGACGAGAGCCCCACTGCAAAGCTCATCGTAAACGGCAGCTATGTCAAGGAGTACTGGGGCGAGGGCTCGAACCGCGCGCGCAACTGGCAGCGCTACGACCTCGGCGGTCAGAGCAGGCTCAGCTTCGAGGAGGGCGTCGATTCCTACGTCACCTACGCTGGCCCGCTGCACGACAACCTCGAAAAGAGCGTTTACAAGATAAAGTCCACCATGTGCAACTGCGGCGTGACCAATCTCGCCGACCTCAAGCGCGACGCAAAGCTCACGCTCGTGTCCTCGGTCAGCATCGTCGAGGGCGGCAGCCACGACGTCATCCTCAAGAACAACTGATATAGTGAAAACCTCCCACCGCAGTGGTGGGAGGTTTCATCATCTTGCCATGCTCTGAAGCCTTGTGTTCATCTCGCACAGGGCTTTTCTTATCGCCGCGAGCTCCTCGGCCACGGGGTCGGAGATGCTTACCTGATCGACCTCGCTTGCGTAGTCGACCTTGACGCCCTGGCGCTTAACGACGCGGGCGGGTATGCCGACGGCCGTGCTGTCGGGCGGTATCTCGCTGAGGACGACGGAGTTTGCCGCTATACGGCTGTTGTCGCCGACCTTGAAGGGGCCGAGCACCTTTGCGCCGGTGCCGATGAGGACATTGTTGCCGATGGTCGGGTGGCGCTTGCCGCTGTCCTTGCCGGTACCGCCGAGGGTGACGCCGTGGTAGATGAGGCAGTCGTCGCCGATCTCGGCGGTCTCGCCGATGACGATGCCCATGCCGTGGTCGATGACGAGGCGGCGGCCGATCTTTGCGCCGGGGTGGATCTCTATGCCGGTGCGGTGGCGGCTCATCTGGGATATCAGGCGCGCGAGGAACAGAAGCTTGTGCTCATAGCACCAGTGAGCGCGGCGGTGATAGCAGACAGCCTTCACGCCGGGATATAAAAGCAGCACCTCTAAGGGATTCTTCGCCGCCGGGTCGCGCTGAAGATATGCGTTTACGGTCTCAAGCAGCTGATCAAACATCACTGGCAGTTCTCCTTAAACATGGGACTTGACAGGTATCTCTCGCCTGTGTCGGGCAGGAGCGCAACAATGCATTTACCCGCGTTTTCCGGGCGCTTTGCAAGCTCTACGGCGGCGTGCAGCGCAGCACCGGAGCTTATTCCGGCAAGTATGCCCTCGCGCGCGGCGAGCTGTCTTCCGGCGGCGTAGGCCTCCTCGTCGGATACGGTGAGCACCTCGTCGTAAATGTCTCTGTCGAGCGCCTTGGGGATGAAATTCGCGCCGATGCCCTGGAGCCCGTGCGGGCCCGCGCGGCCCTCGGACAGCAGCGGCGAGGTCTTCGGCTCGACCGCGACGATCTTAACGCCGCTCTTTCGGCTTTTGAGGTACTGCCCCACGCCGCTTATCGTGCCGCCGGTCCCGACTCCCGCGACGAATATATCGACCCCGCCGTCGGTATCGTCCCATATCTCGGGGCCGGTGGTCACTCTGTGCGCCGCGGGATTGGCCGGATTTTCAAACTGGCCGAGGATCAGAGCGCCGGGGATCGACGCCTTGAGCTCCTCTGCCTTTTCGACGGCTCCCGCCATGCCCTTTTTGCCCTCGGTGAGCACGAGCTCGGCTCCGTAGGCCGTCATGAGCAGGCGGCGCTCGACACTCATGCTGTCGGGCATGACGATCATTACGCGGTAGCCGCGCGACGCGCCTATCGACGCAAGACCGATGCCCGTGTTGCCGCTGGTGGGCTCTATTATCGTGCCGCCGGAGACCAGCAGTCCCTTCGCCTCGGCGTCGTCGAGCATCGCCTTTGCGACGCGGTCCTTCGCAGAGCCCGCGGGATTGAACATCTCGAGCTTTGCCAGCAGCCTCGCACAGAGCCTGTTTTCATCCTCGATGTTCCTCAGCTCCATGAGCGGCGTGCGCCCGGTGAGCTCGGATACCGACCTGTAAATTTTCATTTTGCTTCCCTCTTCTCTGAAATTTGGCGTAAAAAATGACGATGCATCATAGCATCGCCGCTGCAAATATGGCTTTAACACCGTATCAAGGCATGCGACGACGCCGACATCGACAAGCGCAGATGCCACAACAACAGCTATTGACAGACTTTACGTTTGCAATATACACGACCGCCGCTCCTTTCAATTCCTATTTCCCGAATGGGGTTTTGCTGTATGTATAATACGCCATAGCTGGGCTTTTGTCAACAGTACTTGCAAAAATTCTGTCAATGATGTATAAATTTCTTAACACAGTCTTTATGCGGACTATGCTATACTTTATTTATGACAGGTGATCGTATGAAAAAACAGAATACTCATTTGGCCCAAAGCGAGGGCTGGCGCATCGTGCGCAACTGGCTGGTGCTCATACTCGTATTTGTCCTGGCCTGGGTGGTGTGCTCCTCTCTCGGCCGCGTCGGAACGACGGACACCTTCGTTCCGATGATATTCATCCTCGCCGTGCTTATAGTGTCCATCGTGACCGACGGGTATTTCTACGGCATCCTCGCCTCGGTGGTGAGCGTTATCGGCGTAAACTACGCCTTCACCTACCCGTATATGAAGCTCAACTTCTCCATTTACGGCTATCCGATAACCTTTCTGACGATGCTGACCGTCTCGATAGTCATATCGACGCTCACGACGCGCTCGAGGGAGCGGGAAAAGCTCCGGCACGAGGCCGCGCAGTCGAAGCTGCGCGCGGATCTCCTGCGCGCCATATCGCACGATCTGCGCACGCCGCTGACCTCGATAATCGGCTCTATCGACACGGTGATAAACGAGGACGAGCACATCTCGCACGGTGAGCGCATCGAGCTTCTCAAGGACGCCAAGCAGGACGCGGAATGGCTCGTGCGCATGGTCGAAAACCTCCTTTCGATAACGCGCATGAGCGGCATGGAGCAGGCCAATATCGAAAAAAGCCCCGAGCTCGTCGAGGAGATACTCGGCGAATGTATAGCAAATTTCAAAAAGCGATATCCGGATGTGGACCTCAGGGTGAGCATCCCCGACGAGCCGCTTATGGTGAGCGCGGACGCGCTGCTCGTGCAGCAGGTCATAACAAACCTTCTGGACAACGCGGCAAAGCATGCCGAGGGCATGACGGAGCTCAGGCTCGACGTCATGCGCGAGGGCGATAAGACGCGCATCTCGGTCGCGGATAACGGCGCGGGGCTCGACCCGCGGATGATCCCCGTCATTTTCCGCGGCCAGATAGATCCCGAGAGCGGAAAGACATACGACAGCAACAGGTTCCGCGGCATAGGTCTTGCCGCATGTCATGCGATAGTCACCGCCCACGGCGGAACGATAAGCGCGGCAAACCGTCCCGAGGGCGGCGCCGTTTTCAGTTTTACATTACCCATGGAGGAGAATGAAGAATGAATATTCGCGATAAGATACTCATTGTTGAGGACGAGCGCAGCATATCCAACTTCCTGCGCACCATACTCACCTCGAACGATTACGACGTTATCGTCGCCCGCTCCGGCGCGGAGGCCTATTCCATGATAACCTCGCACTGCCCGGACCTCATCGTACTCGATCTCGGGCTTCCCGATATCGACGGCCTGCAGATCATAAAGAGCGTGCGCGAGTGGACGCTGCTGCCCATCGTCGTCGTCTCGGCGCGAGCACATGAGCGCGACAAGGTCGAGGCGCTCGATCTCGGCGCGGACGATTATATAACGAAGCCCTTCGGCGCGGGCGAGCTCCTGGCGCGCATACGCACGGCCATCCGCCACACGCGCACGGGCCTTGCAAACGAGACCATCGCCACCACCGGCAAGTTCAAGGCCGGAGAGCTTGAGATAGACTACGACAAGCACCAGGTGCTCGTAAACGGGCAGAACGTCGGCCTTACGCAGAACGAGTACAAGATAGTCGCGCTGCTCGGCAAATGCGCCGGCAAGGTGCTGACCTACGACTATATAATAAAGGAGCTCTGGGGCCCCGGCACCCGCGGCAACAACCAGTCGCTGCGCGTCCACATGGCAAACATCCGCCGCAAGATAGAAAAGAGCCCGGCCGAGCCGCAGTATATCTTCACCGAGATCGGCGTGGGCTACAGAATGGTCGAGGGCGACTGATTATTTACCTTTAGTTTACTAAATTTCATTTTAATTGCGATATAATCCTTATATCGCAATTTTTATATTCCCATTATTCCATATCACATCAGGAAGGTGAAAGAATGAAGCGCTTTTTCAAGGAGCAGCTTTTTCCCGTTATCATGATAATCATCGGCGCGGGCTGCGCCGCGTTCTCCATCGAGTGCTTTCTAATACCTAATACGATCCTCGACGGCGGCGTGACGGGCGTGAGCATGATGATAAATTATCTGTCCGGCATAAGCCTGAGCATACTGGTCGTCATCATAAACATCCCGTTTTTCTTCGTCGGCTACAAGGCTCTGGGCAAGAGGTTCCTGCTGCGCGCCGTCATAGCAATGGCGGCCTTCTCGGGCTTTCTTGAGCTGTGCAAGCTCATCCCCTCGGTCACGAGCTCCGAGCTTCTGGCCGTCGTGTTCGGCGGAGTGCTGCTGGGCGTGGGCGTCGGCACGGTGCTGCGCCACGGCGGCTGCCTCGACGGCACGGAGATCGCCGCGATGCTGCTGTCGAAAAACGTCAGCGCGTCGACCGGCCAGATCATATTCATGATAAACATCTTCATCTACATAACCGCCGGCATACTCTTCGGCTGGGACAGGGCGATGCTCTCGCTGCTGACCTACTTCATCACCTTCAAGCTCATCGATATCGTCCAGGAGGGCATGGAGCAGGCCAAGGCCGCCATGATAATAACAGACCAGGCCAGCCTTATCGCCGACTCAATTTATCAGCAGCTCGGCCGCACCTGCACCTTCATCTCCGCCGAGGGTCTCGTCTCCGGCAGTCAGAAGACCGTCCTCTACTGCGTCATCACCCGTGTCGAGGTAAATCAGCTCAAGCGCATCATAAACGAGGCCGACGTGAGCGCCTTCGTCACGATATCCGAGGTCTCGGAGATAATCGGAAACCACATAAAAAACAGCGGCGCTATTGACGAAAAAGCGCGGAAACAGTAAAATAGAGCAGTATTCTTCTTTCGGAGGCCGCAGCTATGGATAAGCGCAAAAGCAAGGAAAACTATTACCTCGACATCGCCGACGCGGTTTTGCAGCGCTCGACCTGCCTCAGGCGCATGTACGGCGCCATAATCGTGCGCAATGACGAGATCATTTCGACCGGCTATAACGGCGCGCCGCGCGGCAGGATAAACTGCACCGACGCCGGCCGCTGCGCGAGAGTCGAGATGAAGGTCCCCTCAGGCGAGCGGTACGAGCTGTGCCGCAGCGTCCACGCCGAGGCGAACGCCATAATCTCCGCCTCACGGCGCGATATGATCGGCGCGACGCTTTATCTCGTCGGCCGCGACGCAAAGACGCACGAGCTTCTGACAAGCGCGACGAGCTGCTCGATGTGCCGCCGCCAGGTGATAAACGCCGGCATCGAGCGCGTCATCATCCGCACTGGCGCGGACAGCTTCAGCATCGTCGACGTCGGCGACTGGATAAAAAACGACGACTCGATCTTCTGGACAGAGTAAGCAGTAAAAAAGCACCCCTGTGGGTGCTTTTTTTATTATCCTATCGCCTCGGATTTATACACGAAGACGACGGTGGAGGTCATTTTATCGGTGCGCTGGGTGAAGATATCATAGCTGCTGCCGAAATCGAGCCAGGCCTGCATGCGCTCTGTGAGCGCGTGCTGCTGCGCCTTAGTGAGCGTTTCCATGCTCACGCTGCTTTCGAGCTTCTGCGTGAAGGCGATTATCTTGTTGATGCTCTCGCCGCCGAGCAGGCCGGTCATGCGCTCGAGCATCTCCTGACTTGCGTGCATGACGCTCACGAGGTTCTGAAGCTCGCTGATGATCGTCGGCAGATTATCCAGCGACTGCTGCACCTCCGGCGCGGACAGGTCGCGGTTGAGATCTTCAAAGGTCGGCGCTATCTCCAGATAATCGCGCGTGAACTGCGCGAGCGCGCCGATGTTGGTGTTGAACTTGCCTATGAGCTCCAGGAGCTCGGACAGGTGCGTGAACTGCGCGAGCGTCTGAAGGCGGCTGGTGTCGATGCGCTGCATGTCCACCAGCAGCGTCTCGAGCTTTGCGAGGTTGCCCTCGGTCACGTACTTGTTGAGAACGTCGATGAGCGCCTTGTTTTCCTTATACAGCTTCGCTGCGCGCCCCACGGAGTTTACGAGCTGCTCTATCTGCTGCGCGTCGCCGTAGAGCATCTGGATCATATCGCCGAGGTCGAGCGAGCTGAACGCGCCCATGAGCCCCTGGATATCGCTGAGCATGCTCTTGACGCTCTCGGTCCCGAGCTTGATGTCGTCCGGTCCGAGCGAGGATATGGAGGAAAACGGCACGGCGACGAACATCATGTTGCCGAGGGCAAAGTCGCTGGCCTTGGCGCTGACGGTATATTCGCTGCCGCCGAGCGTCGTGCCGAAGTCGAGGCCGAGCTTGTCTATGCCGAGGCTGTCGTTCATGCCGGGCACTCCGGCGAAAAACACGAGCTGGCGCGAGCCGTCGCTGAGCACGACGCCGTTCGGAGTCGAGACCTCGCTGAAATGCTCGTCGGGCATTATCATGCCGCAGATAAACAGCATCGGGCAGGATATCTCGTATTCGCCGACGGTCTTCCTGAGCGTGTTTTCGGCCTTTATCGTTATCGTCACGTCGCCGCTTTTTCCGGCGAGCTCCGCTCCCTTTACCGCCTTGCCGTCGAGCGTATAGCTTACGGATATCTTCACCGGCGGCGTTTTATCGCTGCTGCCGGAGTAGTAAAGATCGGTCGAATCCATGTCCCAGTAGAGCTTATCGCTATCGCGCACGGGCTCAAGGAAGGTCTTTACGTCCTTGATATCGCTCAGGTCGCTCTTATCCTCGACGCGTACCTGCGGCATATCGGTGTGCAGCCTGTCTGTAACGCTCAGCTTTTTCACCTCGCCGTCGGGCGAGACGTTTATATAGACCGTCTCCTCCTTGTTGACGGCGCCGTCCGTGAGCGCGTACTCGGGATGCTTTGTCGGCTCCGGGGTGCTGTCGGGCTCTGTGCCGTCGTCCTTCCCGCAGCCGGACAGCAGCGCGGAAAGCATGCTCAGCGCCAGCAGCAGGGCGATGTATCGTTCAGTTTTCATTTTTCAGCCTCCAGCTCGGGGTAGTTTTTGCAATGAAGCTTTCGCACACGCACAATACGGGCGAGAGCAGGACTATTATGACTATCTCGCTTATTATCGCGCCGCGTGCAAGCAGGGCGCACATGCCGCGCACGATATAGATATCGCAGACAAGGTACACGCCGAAGGTCGCGGCAAAGAACACGCCGGCGCTCTGGAATATCGACTGCTGGGCCGCGGCGACGGCCTTGAGCATCGCCTCGTCGCGCGGCAGATGCCGCAGCTCCTCGCGGAAGCGCGTCGTCAGCAGTATGGCATAGTCGACCGTCGCGCCCAGCTGCACGCAGTTTATGACCGTGGGGTCGACAAACGAGGCCTCCCTGCCCATGATGACGCTTATCGAGAGGTTTATCCAGATGGCGAGCTCTATGGACAGGACCAGTATCACCGGCAGCGAGGGTGAGCGGAAGCATATTGCGATAAGGATGAATATAGCGGCTATCGACAGGACCGAGGTCACGGCAAAGTCGACGTCCGTCGTGTCGATAAGGCCCTGGGTTATCGCGCCCTCGCCGGTTATATACGCGTTCGGGTCGTAGGCCTTTACGATGCTGTCCATCTCCCTTAGCTGCGCTGTCAGCTCGTCCGTCGCCGCGCCGTACTCGGAGTTTATCATCATAAGCTGCTTTCCGTCCTGCTTGCACAGGCTCATTATCTCGTCGGGTATGATATCATCCGGTATCGCGGCCCCGACCACGGAGTTGTACGCGAGCAGCGAGGACACGCCCTCAAGGCTCTCGAGCTTCCTCTCCATCTCGATGAGCCTGTCGGCCGGCAGGCTGTCGTCTATTATGACAAACTGCGTGCAGGCCATGCCGAAGTCGGTCTTGAGCTTGGAAAGGCCCTCCATCGAGGTCAGATACGAGGGCAGCGCCTTGTCCATGCTGTAGTACATCTCGATATTCCTCTGGGTGAAATACGCCGGCGCGAGCAGAGCGAGAAACAGCAGCGCGAGGGCCTTCTTGTGCTTCAGGGTAAATTTGTTCAGCCGCGTGAAATCCGGCACGAAGCTGCGGTGGCGGTATTTGATTATCTGCTTTTCAAACATCAGCACGACCGCCGGCAGGATGAATATGACCGTCAGTATGCCGAGCACGACGCCCTTTGCCATGACAAAGCCGATATCAAAGCCGAGGCCGAGCTTCATGAAGCACAGCGCCAGAAAGCCGAACACCGTCGTCAGAGAGCTTCCCATCAGCGCCGTCATGGACACTGTCACGGCCTCCGCCATGGCCTCCTCGCGGGTCTCGAAGCGCGGCTTTTCCTCGGCGTAGCGGTCGATGAGGAAAATGGAATAGTCCATCGTGACGCCCAGCTGCAAAACCGCCGCGACGCACTGGGTTATAAACGATATCTGTCCGAGGAAGATATTCGTGCCCATGTTGTATATCACGGCAAGGCCGAGCGAAAACAGGATTATCAGCGGCTGGAACCACGACTCCATGAGCACGCTCATGACCATGAGCGCGAGCACGACGGCGACGGCTATATACAGCGGCGCCTGAGTCTCGGCTATCTCGCGCGTGTCGTCGACGACGACGGAGAGCCCGCTCAGGAACTGTCCGCGGCCGAGCAGCGTTTTTATCTGCGCGATGGCCTTTAGCTGGCTGTCCGCCGAGCCGCCCGCGTCGTAGCGCACGAGCATCATCGTCTCGCTGCCGTCGGAGCTGTAGAACACGTTTTTCAGCACGTCCGGCAGGATATCGGCGGGTATGCCTATATCGGCGACGGTGTCGACCCATATGACCGAGGACACGCCGTCGACCGTGAGTATTTCGTTTTTGAGCGCCAGCGTCTGCTTTGGCTGCATGTTTTCCGTTATGACGATGGATATTCCGGCGGTGTTGAAGGTCTTGTCCAGCACCTGCTCGCCCTGCACGGATTCGAGCTCATCGGGAAGATAGGAGAGTATATCATAATTGACCTTCGTCCCGATAAAGCCCAAAAGCGCCGGAATGAGCAGCAGCAGCGCCGCAATGAGCACCGTTTTGGGATGCTTCGCCTCCCATAGCGCGATCTTTCTCAAGCTCTTACCTCTCACAAAATTGAATATGTTAATAATATCTCAGATCGTTGAGTTTTTCAAGACAATGCGAGCTTCTTTTACTCTTGCTTAATTATCATGTTGTTGATATACTGTAGACGTAAGGGAGGTGCAGTCATGGCGGGAGATAAGTTCAAGGGAATTTTTGATTTTATAAACAACTTCGGCGACGCGACGGTGAACGTCTCGGCGCACGAGCCGGCCAGCGGGAAGACCGAGTGGATATTCGGCCGCAGCGAGGACTGCGATTTTGTCTACTCCGCGCCCAAGGCCTCGCGGCGTCATTTTTCCATCGAGCTGTGCGACGGGCACTATTACATACAGGACCTCGGCTCGACGAACGGCACCTACCTCAACGGCAAGCGCATCGACCGCAAGGAGCGCATCTTCTCCGGCGACGTGATAACGATGGGCGGAGTGGATATAGTCTTTTCAAAGGACATGCTGTTTTAAAAGCCGAAATACAAAAAAGCTTCGGAACTATTCTTCCGAAGCTTTTTTGCTGCCGCCGTCTATGAGATTTTTCTTGGCGTAAATGAAGCCGAAGAGCACTGTGAGCGCGTCGAGCGCAACAAAGGCCCAGAACAGCGGGTCTGTAAAATCAAATTTATCGCCGATGACCGTGAAAATGAGCATGCTCGGCATGAGCGCGAGCATCGAGCCGCCAAGATAGGCCAAATACGGCGTGCGCAGCAGCCCGAACAGGACGCCCTGCGCCTCCATGGAAAGGTGCAGCGTGTGTACGAAGAAAACAAACGTGAAGCTGTAGCTGCCGGCGTTTTCAAAATAGCGCCGGAGCTTCGGCTGCTTTTCCATTACGCCCTCAAAGCTCAGGCCCTTTGAAAAGCGGCCTATGAGGTATGACACCGAGATGCACAGCGCCGTTCCGAGCGTGTTTATCGCAATGGCCAGCGGCAGCTCGAATATGAGTGCGCAGCCTATGAGGATAACGGCGTAGGGTATGCACGAGCAGCCCTTGAAGGCAAACAGCGCGAGAATGACGAGCAGCGCCAGCGGCCTGTTGTCGTTGACCGCCGCGATGATCCGGTCGACGTGCAGAATATCCAGCCATATGAGTATCCCCGCCGTGAGCGCGACAGCGAGCATCAGCGCTATCGGCAGGTACATTCTGAGCTTTTCCCTCATAGCATCAGAAGCTGACAAGGCCCAGGTGCTCGAGCAGTATCTTCAGGCCTATGAGTATGAGCACGACGCCGCCGGCAAGCTCCGCCTTTGACTTGTATTTTGAGCCGAATATGTTGCCGACATATATCCCGACGCCCGACAGGACGAAGGTCGTCGCACCGATGAGCAGCGCCGCCGTCACGATATCGACGCCCAGGAAGGCAAAGCTTATGCCCACGGCGAGCGCGTCTATGCTCGTTGCGACGGCGAGAGGCAGCATGGCCCGGAACGAGAAGTCGTCGTTTTCGTTATCCTCGTCCTCGCCGAGGGCCTCCCTTATCATGTTCCCTCCGATCAGCGCGAGCAGCACGAAGGCTATCCAGTGGTCGATATTCGTGATAAAGCTTTCAAACCTGTAGCCCAGCAGGAAGCCGAGCGTCGGCATGAGCGCCTGAAAGCCGCCGAAGTAAACTCCGACCGTGAGCACGTGCTTTGCGCCGACCTTATTGACCGAGAGGCCCTTGCATATGGACACGGCAAAGGCATCCATGCTCAGGGCCACGCCTATCAGGAATATGTCTATGAAATTCAATCATCTTCACCTTTGCTCTTAAAACTATATAAAAGCTATTAGAACATTTTTCAATATGCTTGTCAACACTTGACTTATAAAAACTTTGTGATAAAATTTCTTTGTTCAAAAAGTCTTTAAAAATTTTAAAGTATTCGAGGGATGATTATGAGTAAAGAAAAACGCCGCTTCGGCGACCGCAGGGACGCTGCGCTTATCCGCAAGCAGGACAGCATGCATCTTCTGATGCCGATGGTATATCCCAACCGCTGCGACAACGAGGCCTTCATATCCGAGCGCATAGACCTTACGAACATCGACAGGTACCTTTCCGCGAAGAATGCGGAAAACCCCGAGTTCAGGTACACGCTTTTCCACCTTGTCGTGGCCGCAATACTCAAGACCATCATTCTGCGCCCGAAGCTCAACCGCTTCATAGCGAACAAGAACAACTATCAGCGCAACAGCTACAGCGCCTCCTTCGTCATCAAAAAGCAGTTCAGCGACACATCCGAGGAGGGCATGGCCTTCGTCTACGCGACCGGGGACTCCACGGTCGACTCGCTGCACGATGATCTGTACAGACAGATATACCGCGAGAAAAACAGCAGCGGCGCGAGCAACGCCACGGCCGACACCATGGACTTTCTCAACAAGCTGCCCCGCTTCCTGGTAAAATTCATCATCTGGCTGCTGCGCCAGCTCGACCGCCACGGCATGGTCCCCGCGTCCATCATCGCCGACGACCCCTACTACGCCTCGGTCATTCTCTCCAACCTCGGCTCGATAAAGCTCACAAGCGGCTATCACCACCTCACCAACTGGGGCACGACCTCCATCTTCGTCGTCGTCGGCGAGATGAAGGAGCGCGTCTTCCGCAATGAAAACGGCGAGGAGGAGTACCGCAACAGCGTCGACCTGGGGCTCACCATCGACGAGCGCATCGCCGACGGCTTTTACTACTCCAAGAGCGTGAAGATACTCAAGTACATCCTCGAGCACCCCGAGTGCCTCGAGCGCCCCTTCTCCGAGCCGGTCGATATCTGATGGTTTAAGGCTATGCGTCATTCCGCATAGCCTTTTTTCCTGTCTGAAATTATTATCACGGCGCTCGCGGCTGTCAGCACCGCGAGGATGAGTATCGCGCAGTTCCGGAAGAACGCCTCGGGCATTATGAGTATCACGGGGTCTGCCGCGGCGTCAAATACCCAGTTGTCCCTGCCGGGGAAAAGGACCGTGTGGAACACGGTGAAGGCTCTGTCGAAGTCCGCGGCGGCGGCAATACCGGCAAGGGCGAGGGCTGCGCTCATTCCGCTCGCTCCGTAAAACGGCGCGCCGTGCTTCCCGCTGCGCGGCAGCCTCAGCAGCCTCAGCAGCACGATGACCGCCACGCTTGCGGCAAACAGCCGCAGGTCGAGGATGAACAGCGTGCGGCAGTCGGCAAAGTGCGAGCTCCCGGACTCGGAATACGGCAGGACTCCCGCGGAAAACTCGCTTTTAAGACCTGTGCAGTAATCGAGCACCTCGTCGTAGGCCTCGATTATCTCCTCCCTGCTCAGCCCGCTCGCGGCCTCCAGGCCGAGCGGCTGTATCTGCGCGTAATAAAAGGGGCGGACGAGTATCGGCACGGCTATGGAGCCCGTCAGAAGCGCGAGCGCGACGGCAAGGCTCATGAGAGCCGAAAGCAGCCTATTCGGGCTTTTCATACGCATCGCGCTCCCTTCCCGACAAAACCAGCATCACCTGCGAGGGCAGGTAAAAGGTCCACATCCCGATATCGGCGGCGCGGTGCAGCCAATCGGGGATCCGATCCGGAATATTGTGCAGGCCAACGCAGATATCGCAGCACAAAAATACGCACAGTCCGGCAAAAAACAGCCTGTTTTCGCTGCCCGAGGCCTGCATGACATTGCACAGGAAAAAGGCAAAATACGCCGCTGCCGGCAGCGCAGGCAGCACATTGTCCCCGCCGATATACATAAACAGCGCAAAGCAGCCCGTGAACAGGTAAACGCGCGTCGGCCACGCGCTCTTGTGTCCGTTTGCGCGGTAGATGCGCGCAAAATACAGTATCTGCACGACGAAAAACAGGCCAAGGCCGACAGCGTAATATCTGTCGAGCAGGAGCAGGAATGTATCCGCCGCCGCCGCGAGGCCGACAGCCGCCGTGACGAGCCGCTCTCCACCGCTCATACTCAAAAGCAGCGAAAAGGCAAAGCACAGCGCGATACCGGTAAACTTCAGGGGCGCGCTGCCGCCCGCGCCGAGGACGTCCATCGCCGTAAAGGCGAGGTACAGCGCGGCCTCAAGGCATATGAAGATTTTTATCATTCGTGTTTTCATATAGGCAGAGTCAAAAAAGCCCGGGAACTGATGCTCCCGGGCTTTGGCATTTTACAGTCCCAGATTGGTGAAGGCCTCCCACGAGCGGTGCATATAGGTCTCAAGCCCGATGGGCTCGCCTATATACTTCGGGTCGCGCCCGTCGCGCAGGAACTCGTCGAGGAAGCACTTGCGTCCCGTCGTGTGGGCGACGGGGATGCCGGAGATATCGCTGGTCTCGCGCAGGACCTCGTAGCCCTGACGGATATCGTCGGCGCTCGCGAAGTTGAGAAGATTGGAGTTGTTGACAAAGCCCGTGACCCTGAGCCTTGCAAAGCCCTCCATCTCCTCCTTGAGCTTGAGTATCTTCTCCGGGCTCTCGGACATGGGCCGGAAGACGTTTACGATATCGTAGACCTCGAGCTGCCCCTCCTCGAGGGCGGCAAAGTCGGTGTGATATCTGCCCAGCGACATGGCTCCCGCCGCGTCGCCGCCGACGTCGAAAATGCACAGGTCCCAGTCGCCTGCGAAGGCCGAGGCCACGGCCGCGGACATGTTGCTCGGCGTGACGCCCTGACCGGCGAAGGTCGGGGAGACGAGATTGACGTGGTTTTCCTTGAGCAGATCCACTCGGTCGCTCATGCGGAAATAATCGTTTACCTTGTCAAGATCGACGACCAGCGTGTTGAGGCCCTTGGCCGCGGAGTTTACCGCGAGGTTTATCGCGATCTCCGTTTTGCCCGAGCCGTAGTTTCCGATAAGAACGATGAAATGCTTCATCACTTTTCTCCCTTGGCGTTTGCCTTGGCGATGAACTTTTCGTTGTTTATGATAAAGCGCTCGTGACGGCCCGCGCCTATCTGGCCGCACTCGTCAAAGGCCCTGACCTCGAAAACGAGGCGGCGGCGGTCGATCTCTATAAGCTCGCTCTCGGCCCAGACCCTCATGCCCAGAGGCGTTGCGGCGTCGTGGCTTATCTCGAGCTTCGTGCCGACGGTGCCCTCGCCCTCGGCGAGATGCGGCGCTACGGACATCTGCGCGGCCTGCTCCATCAGCCCGATCATGCAGGGAGTCGCGAAAACGTCCAGAGAGCCGCTGCCGACGAACTTCGCGGTGTTGCTGCCGTCAACGACGGTCTCGACCTTGCCTTTTATTCCGATTTCCATAAAAGCTGTCTCCTTAATAAAATATAATTTCCGATGGGGATAATTTATCACATAAAAATCGCGTTTTCAAGCCCAAAAAGAAAGCTCCCGGGGCGCGGAGGCCTCGGGAGCGGGATCACGGGGGGACGCGATCCTCTGTATCGTTAATAATATATCACAGTATTTTGCATATTGCAACACTTTTTATGTGACTGTATAAACTTTTTTGCGATTTGGTCGCATCCGCCCCCCTGCGGCGCGGGGGCTCCTCTGCTTCTCAGTCTTTTTTCAGGAAAAAGCGCACGAGGATGATGCCGGCGGCGGCGGCTATGGCCATGAAAACGTAGACGGCGCCGGTCTCGGCTGCGCTCGGGCCGCCTGCCCAGCTCTGATCGACGCTCTCGTCGGTGTACTGCGCGGTCACGTCGTTTCCGTTCTCGTCAAGAAGCTTTACCGAGCGCAGGGAAAACGGCGCGATCGTATCGAGTCCGTCGGGCTCCACGCCGAGCGCATCACAGAGCTCGCTGAAGCTGCAGAGCTTTAAAAAGTCGGGACTGTCGATATCCACGGTCATGGACGCGGTCTTTATGAAGCCGTCGCAGTAAACATGAAAGCTCAGCTCGGCAGAATATATGCCGCGGCAGCTGTAGGCTGCAAGCAGGTAGGTCTCGCTCTCCGAACGGTTCAAGCCCGCTACTCCGGCGGTTTTCTTCGACGGGGCGACTATCGAGTCCAGCGGTCTGTAGCGCCCGTTTATGCCGCGCTCGAGCTCTACAAAGCCCTGGATATTATCCTCGGTGTCGGCGGTATAGAAAAGATACAGCCTGTCGCCCTGCTCTGCCCAGGCGTGCACGGTCAGCGGCGTGCCGGTCACGAGCTTGGGCGGCTCCTCGCCGGAATAAGGTGAGGGCATGTCCTGCGTGACGAAGTCCTCAACGGCGGCCAGCCGTCCGGCCTCGGTGTTCTGATACTTGAACTCCGAAGAGTACAGCAGGCACATCGCGGCGACCGTGACTATGGCCGCCAGAAGCGCGGAGAGCAGCTGCCGCAGCCTGTATCTGCGCAGGAAGCCGAGCTTCGGTGCGGGCGCGCGCGCAATGCCGAGCTGCGAGCGCATTTCCTCCTCGGCCTTTTTACATTCGGCGCAGGAGTCAAGATGCTCCCTGACAAGCTCCGAGGTCTCGCTTTCCGTCAGCTCCTCAACGTAGGACGGCAGCAGATCGCGCACCACGCAGCATGATAGTTTCTTCTCACTCATTGTCTTCACCTCCGATGATCTCTGAAAGCTCCTGCTTGCCGCGATAAAAGCGCACACGTGCCCAGACCTCGCTGCGGCCGAGTATCTCGCCGATATCGCGGAAGGAGAAATCGCCCGCGATGCGCAGGTGTATGACCTCGCGCGTGTCGGCGTCGAGCTTCTGCATCGCGCGGTACAGCCTCATTCTGTCGTCGCGCTTTTCCGTAAGCAGCGCGGTGTCGTCGGGCGCTGCCATGCTCTCGGCAAGGCCCTCGTCGAGCGGCGCTGTCCTTGACCTGCGCTCAAGCTCCTTATACCACAGCCTTTTTGCTATCGCGCACAGCCAGACCTGCGGTGAAGCCTCGCCGCGATAGCTGTTTAAGCTCTTGAGCGCACGGTAAAAGGTCTCCTGCGTGAGCTCCTCGGCCGTATCGGCCTCGCCGCACAGCGAGAACAGATAGCGGTAAACGCGCTGCGCGTGCTCGGTATAGATATCCTCGCCCTTCGCCACGGACTTCACCTCCTCGCGTGTCAAAAAAGTCAGTGACTTTTTTGCACGCTTCACAAAAAATCTCGCTCCGCTCGTCAAAAAGTCCTTACGGACGTTTTTGATGGCTATGATCCAACTCGAGGTGGGCCTTGCCCCCTCGAACTCCCCCGCTGCGCGGTTATCTTTGCGCAGCAGCGTAGGGTTTGTCGATCTGCTTACATCTATTAGCATCTATTAGTTCTTTTCAAAGACCGTTCGTTACGGTGATTTTTAAAAAAGCTCAGGCAAATGCCCGAGCTTTTTTAATGTTAGCCTTTACTCCTTTGCGACGCTGTCGACAGAGGCCATGAACAGGCTGTTCTCTGCGTCCGAGGGGATCAGGAAGCCGACTCTCGGCGAGACGGAGAAGGCCTCGACGCTCGGGCCGTCCATCAGGCAGCTGCGCTTGAACTGCTGGCTGAAATAGCGCTTGCAGTAGCTGCGGAGCCACCTGGTGAGCTCCTCGTCGGAAAACTCGTCGCCGTAGGCGGCCTTTGCAAGGCGCATGGTCTTGGCCGGCGAGAAGCCGCAGATCATCATCTTGTGCGTGAAGAAGTCCTGAAGGCTGTACGAGCCGACATTCTCCTCGCTCTTCTGCTCGATCTGATCGTCGTGTATCGGCAGCAGCTCCGGCGTTACGGGGCAGTCGAGAACGTCCCACAGCGCGTCGGCGAGGACCTTGTCCTCGGTGTGCTGCGCGATATAGCGGACGCCTGCGCGGACCTGAGTTTTGGTCAGCCCCATGTTCACGTCGTACATGCTCGTGTGGTCGCCGTTATAGGTGCACCAGCCGTCAACGAACTCGCTGAGGTCCTCGGTACCGACGTCAAGGCCGTTGACCTTGTTGGCTATATCCATGAGCACCTGCGTGCGCTCACGCGCCTGAGCGTTCTCATAGGCGATGGAGTAGTCGTCGTGAGCGTGGCCGATATCGTCGAAGTGCTTGTAAACGCTCTCGCCTATATCGATGACGCGGACCTCCGCACCGACCTGCTCGGCGACGATGATGGCGTTGGACTTCGTGCGGGAGGAGGTGCCGAAGCAGGGCAGCGTGCAGGCGACGACGTTCGTCGAGGGCAGGCCCATGCGCTTTACGGCCTCGGCGCAGACCATGACCGTCAGGGTCGAGTCGACGCCGCCGGAGATGCCCACGACGCAGTGGTCGAGCCCCGCGTAGCTCATGCGCTTTACAAGTCCGGAGACCTGGATGTCGAACATTCTGCGGCAGTAGTTGCCCATGTCCTTTTCAAGCTCCGGCAGATGCGGCAGCTTGCGGTAGGTGCGCGTGAGCTCCGTTTCGCATAGCTCCTCGCCCCAGTAGAGCTCGGAGTGGCTGTACTTATACTGGCTCCTGCCGTATTTTCCGCTCTTGCGGCGGAGGTTTTCAAGATACTCAACGTCGAGCTCTGACACGACGAAGCAGTCCTCGCGCTCATCCGAGGCGAGCACCTCGCCGTTTTCGGCGACCATGCACAGGCCGGAGTAGACATTGTCGGTCGTGCTCTCGCCCTTGCCGGGAGCGGCGAGGACGATACCGCAGCGCAGATGCTTCGAGCGGTATCTGACCGAGTCCGTGGCCTCGATGGTGGAGCTGACGGTGGCCGGGAAGGAGGCCATGGAAGCTATGACCGTGGCACCTGCAAGAGCGTGGCGTGCAGCCGGAGAGTCTATGGCTTCTGCGTCCGCGCCGAGCTCGACCGCAACGGAAAGGCCGGGCAGCACGTCGCTCGTAAACAGAAGCTCGGTGTCGAAGAAGGCGTCGAACTTTCCGCATACGGTCTCCTCGCCGCCCTCTTCGTCGGCCGCGGCGAACATGCTGCCGTCGGTCTCGGAGCGGGGCACGAGTCCCAGAAGCTCGCCGTCGGAGACGACCGCCGCGACGCTGTACAGCGCGCCGCCTCTCGGCGCGTAGGGCAGGCCGACGATGACGAGCATGTCGCTTCCGGCGCTGGCCTCGATGACCCTTTCAAGCGCTCTCTCCGCGCCGCGGAGGATGACGCTGTGGCCGAAAAGATCATAGCAGGAGCAGCCCGTGAGCGTGAGCTCGGGGAAAACGAGCAGCTTTACGCCTTTTTCGGACGCTTTTTTCATACATTCGATGACCTTGCCGGCGTTATATTCCGTGTCGGCGACCTTTATCATCGGAGATGCGGCTGCAACTTTGATAAATCCGTCTTTCATTTTGATCACTCATTTCTCTGATTTTTGTATGTCAAATAAAGTTTCGCCATAATAGTGGATTATTATTTTCGACGATGCGTCAAAGCTGTCGGGAGCTATGACTATCGTTATTTTATCCCCGCTTATGCGGCAGTCCTCAATGCCGTCTACAAGCGGTAGAAGATTTTCCTCGAGCTCCTGCTCAAATTCGTCAAGATGCTCCGAGTAGTATTCCGTTGTGTGCGGGCAGCTGTACTTATCGCCGAGGGGAGCCTCGCTCGTGAAGCAGAACACCATAAACGCGGCAAACAGAATGAGAAACAATACGCAGCCTATCGGTTTTATCGCTTTGACAAAGCCCTCGCCTGCCGTCATGACGCCACCTCCCGTTTCATTCCCGCAGCCTGTAGAACGCTGCGTCCGAGCTGCCGGAGAGCGCCTGGCGCATGAGCCACGACATGGTGTCGAACTTATCCGCGTCTATCGTATCCGGGAGCTGTGAATATATATTTCCGCTGTTGTCGACCGCGTACAGCCATTCGTAGGCCGTGCAGCTTTCCCTGACGGATGCTATCATGCGCCAATACTGGTCGAGCCTTATGCCCGCCGCGCGCAGAGCGTCAAGGCCGAGGAAGGCCGAGGAGCTTGCGATTTCCGTTCCGGCCTCGGCGGGAAGCAGGCTCTCGTCGTTTGACCACATCAGATAGCTCGTCGAGTACAGCTCGGCTATCGTCTCGACCGGCCACTGGCTGCTTTCGCTGCCGGAGCACATGCCGAGCGCCGAATAGAGCGTTCCCGAGCCGTCGAGCGGCAGCCCTGCGCGGTGATCGCCGAAAAAGACGATGATGGTCGGCTCGGAGACCTGAGAGAAATAATCTATCAGCTTTCCGAGGGACTTGGACGCGTTCGCGCAGCCCTGCGTGTATGCGTTCAGGCAGCCCTGAGCCTCCTCACCGAGCGCAGAGCTGAAGGGATAGTCGTAGCTGTCGTATTTGTCCGCGCCGAACGGCGTGTGATTTTCCATGCTCGCGGCATAGAGGAACACCGGACTGCCGGCCGATTTTTTCTCATACAGCTTTATGAGCAGCTCGGCCATATAATCGTCGGAATAAAACGAGCCCGACACCTTGTCCTGCATGTACTCCCAATAGTCATCGGCCGCGGCGGCCTCGTCGTCTATCCCGGTGAAGCTGTCGGTAAAGAAAAGCTCGTCAAAGCCCAGCTGCGAATAGATGGGAGTGCGGTTATATATGCTGTCGTTGAACATGTGCAGGAAGGCGGTGTAATATCCGTTGTCGGAAAACTCCCGCGGCACGGTGGACAGGGTGCTGAAATCGGACGGCGACATGTAGCAGAGCTGCCTGTCGTCCGTCAGGAATCTCGAGTTTATGCCGGTGAGTATCTCAAGCTCGATATTGCAGGTGCCGTAGCCGAGCGAGCGGGTATAGAAGGTGCCGTAAACGCTCTCTTTCTGCGCCTCATGGAAATCCGCGAGAGGATCGGAGGCGTAGCTGACTCCCGGCAGCTCGGTGACGTCGGAGAAGGATTCCGACAGTATGAATATGACGTTGGGCTTTACCTCGCTGCCGCCGGGGTCCACCTCGTCTATGTATTCCTGCGCCGAGGCGAGCACCTCGGGCATGCGGCTCTCGTCAAAGGCGGGTCCGGCATATATTCGGCCGAGCGCCGAGTGCCACAGGCCGAGCGGGATACCGACGTGCTCGTAGACGTAGCTCTGATTATAGTCCTGCCCCACGTTCACGCTGCACGGGCTGTATACCAGGGCGTTTGCCGCCGGCTTGAGTGCAAACACAAGTCCGAAGGCGAGAAGCGCCGCCGCCGCGCCGGCTATCCTGTGCTTTGCGCCGAATTTTATTCTCCGCGAAAAGAAAAACAGCACTGTGAGCCATACGACGACGGCCGCCATGCCGAGGATCGTGTTCCGCGAAAAGCTTATCGACGAGCTGTTTAGCCTTGCTATGTCTCCTGCCTTGCCTATAAGGCCGATATCGGACAGATAAAACGGCGTCGAGGTTATAAGCATCTTGAAATAATTGACCAGCGAGGCCGACAGGACAAGCAGGCTCATAAGCGCCGCCGATACGAAAAGCGAATCAAGCAGCAATGCCAGAAGCATTGTAAGAAGCCCCAGAAACAGCGTCGTCATCGCCAGAGGCAGGAGGCTTGAAGACAGCCATGTCAGTGATGCATAGACTCCCTGCCTGGTGATCAGCACGCTGACCAGCGCAAGCCCGAGTCCCGTGAGCAGGCTCAGCGCCGCCAGCGCGATATAACGGCGCCTGACGCTGAGTCCCACGGCATCAAGAACGCGGACAAGCGCGGGCTTTTCCGAGACCGGGGCGCCTGTCGGCATCAGAACTTTATTCTCTCAGCGATATAGTCTTTGACCTCGCTGATGGGGATGCGTACCTGCTGCATGCTGTCGCGCTCACGGATGGTGACGCAGTGGTCGGCCTCGTCGGTCTCGGTGCCGACGGTGTTGAAGT
>CAVFTR010000002.1:0-180937 GCA_963625685.1 bacterium | reverse complement strand
GTCGGACGGATCCTCTGCGTACTTCTTCATGAAGTCGCAATATTTATCATAGAATTCTTCATAGCTGTCCATTGCCTCCTTAAATTCGGGGCGCATACCATCGACCAGGTCTTGTTCCTTTTCGTCGACAGATGTTGTATTTTCATGCGTCTCGGAATCACTGTTTGGTTTGACCTCAGTTTCCGCTGTATTGCTGTTGTCAGACAGTTCCTTGTTTTTTGTATCATTCCCTCCACAAGCCGTAAGGGAAAACACCAGCACCATAACCAATAAAATCGTCAGTAGTTTTTTCACGATTATTCCTCCTTAACCGTTCACATTATAGTCTTCTGAAAGTAAGTTCATGGCCTTCAGCAGCTTATGACAATAGATAAACGGACCTACGATTATCAGTGCGCCCAGCACGCTCCATAACCAGAATGTGCCTGCTCCAAACTTGTAGTCGATGCCCCTCCGCAATAATTCAGCACCGATTCTATTGGATATCCTATGATTCCAAACAAGAGGGACAATGCCTAATGTCATCCACGAAAAGACGAAAAACACCAAACAGTAGTGCATGGTTTTTTTGCCGTCGTATCTGCTTGCGATCGTATTTATGTCAGAGCTGACATTTGACATCACCACGATGCCATAAATGCCGAAAGTAATTATGGATAGAAGGATAAATTTCAGCAAGCTGCGATTTGTTTGCAGCTGCCCCACGGGGCCAGTAGCTTTCTGCTTATCTTCAATTTTGCATCCGCAATTTAAGCAAACAACAGCTTCGTCATCAGCTTCTTTCCCGCAATGTGAACAATACTTCATAATTTCTCTACTCTCCTATTTTCCCTTTCTGATAATCGGAACAGCTCCTACTCGTTGTCATCCATACAAAGCAGACATATACCGGCAATTAAGTTTACGAATATCAAAGTACACACTTTCATTCCTGTACTTATCGGTGTTCCGTTTTTCATACAATTAAAGATGTTGACTGTAATAGGAACACACCATGCCAGCGGAATGAGCAGCCACCCCTGAGATATGCATCCGAATATCAAAAACGCCTTTATGACGACGCTCATCGTATCGTCACTTTCGTTTTTGACTTTTATGTCGGGCGCTTTCTCATAGACCTTGCATCCGCATTTCACGCATATAAAGGCTTCATCATTTATTTCGGCGCCGCAATGTGTACAAAACATATTCATCCCCCCTCTCCGGCAGCAAAAATGTACACCTTTTGACAGTCGTTTTTGCGCAAAAAATCTCCCGTCCGAGGACGGGAGATTTTTATTTTGACAGCTCACATTATTACAGGTATCTTCAGCACGAACTGATTGCAGTAGCGCGAGAGGATTGCCGCGACCTGGGCGCGCGTCGCCGTGCCCTGCGGGCTGAGCGCCGTGTCGCTCGTGCCGTTTATGATGCCCGCGCCTATGCCCCACTGGAAGGGCTGGGTCATGCCCTGGGATATCTTCAGAACGTCGGAGTAGCCGAGGATGTTCGTCGTGTCGTGCTTTGACACGTCGTCGCCCGCGTAGTTTTTCGCGTAGCGGAAGAGCATCGTTATAAGCTGCTCGCGTGTGATCTGGCCCTCGGGGCCGAACTGCGTGGCCGAGTAGCCGTTGATTATACCGTATGAAACGCCCCAGCGGACCGCCTCATAGTAGTAGCCCGTGCCTGAAACGTCGCGGAAGCTGCATCCGCTGCCGGGAATGACCGGCGAGCCGGACATGCGCCACAGTACGGTTATGAACTGCGCCCTCGTGGTCGAGTCCTCGGGCGAGAACCTGGTACCGCCGGTGCCGTTCATGAGGCCCATCGTGTACGCAAAGCGGACGTTATTGTAGAACCAGTCGCTGTATTTTACGTCGCTGAACTTGTTGATATAGCTGTTGTAGTCGCTGTTCATGTACCTTGCAAACAGCGCGGTGATGCTGTGGTCGTCGCCGATGCTTATGAACTGATACGCGCTCTTGTCGTCGAGCGTGACGCTCTTTCCGTCAACGAGGACGTTCTTTATGTAATAGCCCTCCGAGGCCTGTACCGTGAAGGTGAGCGCCTCGCCGCGCTTGGCATTGCAGGTCTCCGGGCTTATCGTGCCGCCCTCGGACTGAACGACGTTTATCGTGTATTCGTAGCCGGGCTCGTCGTCCGTATAGCTGTCGTCGCCGGGATAGGGGTCTGCCCTCTCGCCTATCGCCCAGGTCGCGGTGAAGGTCGTGGCCTCCTTTACCTCGACGCTGCTGCCGGCAGCGTACAGCTCCTCGTTTGCCATCCAGCCGCGCAGATGGTAGCCTTCGTAGTAGATAAACGGCAGGCTCACCATGCCGCTTCTGTCCTCGAGCACGCCGACCATGCGGCTGCCCTTGTTGCGCTCGAGCGTCGCGCTGCCTATCTTTACCGTGCCGTAGTCGTATATCTCCGCGCCGCCGGTCGTCCTTATGCGGGCGTTGCTCTCGACATTGAGCGTTGCTCGCTCCCGGATGGTCAGCTTGCTGCCGGCGGGTATTTTGTGCGGATTTCCGGACTCGAGCGCCGCGTTGACGATGAACTCGCCGCTGTAGAACGTCAGGTCGTAGGCCGCGGGGTCGTCGGTCTTTACCGTCTGTATCGTCAGGCTCTCCTTGGAATAGAAGGCGCTGTTGCACGAGTCGTCGGCCTTCGAGTGCGAGTAGAGGAGCCTGTCGCCGTCAAGGTTTATGAGACCCGCGTTTTTCACGACGAAGGTGCCCAGCAGCTGATTCATGCTGCTGACGGAGACGTTCGACATGATGATGAGCGTAAAGTCGCCGGTGTTTATGCTGACGTCGTCGTCAAAGGCGATATCCTCGCGGTTTTTAAGCTGCGCGTTTATAAGCAGCGTGACCTCGCCGCCGCCCTCTGCCGCGTTCGCGTCCTTCAGGGCGCTGAGGACCGAGAAGTACTTTTTATCCTTGAACTGCGCCTGATACTGCTTGTAGTCGTGCTCGCCCTTGGTGTCGGACGCGGAGATGAGCACCGGGAAGCCCGTTACGCCCTGGAGGTAGTACTCCTCCGAGTCGCCTATGCTCCAGTAGCAGTAGTTGACCTCCGGGTGCGCGTCGACGTACAGCTTCAGCGCGGCCGAGGCGTTTTTGCTGCGCGTGCCCTCGACGTTTACATAATCCGCGAGGATGCAGACAGCGCCGGTCCCGTTGAAGCTCTGGACCGTGGGGTAAATGACGCTGTAATCCCCGTCGGTCGGGTAGCCCTTCTGGCAGGAGCCGTAGAGATAGTAGCAGTATTTAAGCTGCGTGCCGACGGGTGCGCCGGCTATCGCGCCATAGGTCGACGCGCCGTTTACGACGCCGTAGCTGGTGCAGTTCACGACCGTGCCCATGTTGCCGCCGCCGATGATGCCGCCGGAGTTCGCCGCGCCGGCGACCGTGCAGCTGGACCAGCAGTTTGCGATCGTGCCGAAGTTGAAGTCGGCGCAGATGGCCGCGGAGTTTACGCCGGTGGAGGTGACAGAGCCGCTTATGCCGAGGTTTTTGATGACGGCGTTAAGTCCCGTCACCTGGCCGAAGAAGCCCTGATCGTCGGCGCTGCTGTTTATGTAAAGATATTTGAGCGTGTAGCCCTGGCCGTCGAATATGCCCTTGAACGGCTCCTTGACCGTGCCGACCGGCGTCCATGAGGAGCCGCTGGCGGCCGAGTAGCTGACGGACATGTCGATGTCGTGTGTCATGAAGAAGATTATGCCGCTGGTCTTGTAGCCCTCGTTGACGTACTTTCTGAACGCAACGAGGTCGTCAAGATTGCTTATGCTGTAGCAGCCGCCCTCCACGCCGTCGGAGCGGGTGCTGTACAGAGCGCGCATGGTGTTTGTCGCCTCATAGTCGCCGCAGTAGCCGTCGTCGGCCCCCGTGCCGCTCTGCTTGGGATTTACCAGCACCGGGAAGTAGCCGTTGGCGCCGGGGATCTCGTTGACGGAGGAGGCGAGGTGCCACGAGCAGTACAGCTCGTTATTCTGCTTATATACCCAGGCGTTGAAGGCCTCGAGCATATCGTCGCCGGTGTAGCTGTCGACGGTGATGGCCTTCTGGAGCGTACACTTCTGCGTGCCGTCGGCGTCGTACTTAAAGTACATACAGTCGGTAAAGACGCTGTCGTTATCGGTCTTATTATAAAACGCGTCGATCAGGCCGTAGAGATAGTAGCAGTTTGTGAAGGTCGAGCCGTTGGATCTTCCGACAAAGCCGGACTTCTCGCCCTCGTCGCTCGTGGTGTAAAGCGGGCCGTATGCGCCGCAGTTGGATATGGTCGAGTTGTGTGCGTAGCCGACGATGCCGCCGACCTCGGTGGAGGCCTGGATTATGACGGACGACCAGCAGTTTTCGATGACGCAGTCGTTTGCACGGCCGACGATGCCGCCGACCTCGTCGTCGCCGAGTATCTCGCCGGCAACGCCGAGGTTTCTTATGGTGCTGCCCCAGCACTGGCCGAACAGGCCCGCCATGTCGATAAAGTCGGAGACGATGTAAAGGCCCGTCACCGTGTAGCCGCAGCCGTCGAAGTTGCCGCGGAAGTAGGTGATGGTGGAGATGCCCTGATGATTATTGAGCGTCGTTCCGATGGGGACCCAGCCGGCTCCCTCGGTGTCTATGCCCTGGGTCGTTATGTTTATATTGTCCGTCAGGTAGAAGTTTGCCTTTCTTGTCGAGTAGCCCTCCTGAACGTATTTTGAGAGCAGGCCCATCTCGTCGGCGGTGGATATGCTGTAGTTGCCGCCGGGCAGAGCGTCGGATCTGCTGTCATAAAGCTCGGTCATGGTGGCCGTGCACTTGTAGATGACGTTATACGGGTTATCTGTGCGGTTTATATCCTCGGAGCTCTCGCTTATGTACTCAAGAGGGGTTGAATCGTTGAAGTAGATGTGTACCGGGAAGCTGCCGCGCACGCGCGCTATGCTCGCTGCCGATTTATCCTGCTTCCAGTGGCGCAGGTCCTGTCCCTTGCCGAGGGTGTCGACCCAGTAGTTGAGGGCGTTGAGCAGCTTGAGCGTCTTCTGTCCGCTTATATTGACGCTTCTCGTGAGATCGTATTCGCCGCTGGAGGCCTTGAAGGAGACGTTTATCCCGTAGCTGCCGGTGTCCGGAGTTCCGGAAACGTCGGAATTATCATCGCTGTAATAGCAGTACTGCACGGTGCTGTTCGCGGTCGACTGGCCGACGATGCCGCCGTATCTGTGGTTGTCCGTCGCCGTGCCGTACGCCGCGCAGTTATAGATGCGCCCGGCGTCCATGTAGCCGGCGATGCCGCCTGTCGCCTTATCGCCGTTTACGTTCATGCTGACCCAGCAGTTTTCTATCGTGCCCGCTCTGAGCAGGCCGACGACGCCGCCGGCATAGTCCTTCGCCGTCACGCCGCCGCCGATGCCGACGTTCTTTACGACCGCGTCCTCGCCGTTTACGCAGCCGAACAGGCCGCCCCAGTCGACGTCGTCGTTTATTATAAGCTCGTTTATGACATAGCCCTGTCCGTCGAATATGCCGCGGAAGCTGTTGAGCTCGCTGCTGCCGATGGGCACCCAGCTCTCGCCCTTGTAAAACGAGCCGTTTGCCACGATGCTGAGGTCCGCGGTGAGGAAGAAGGTCGCGCCCTCCGTGTTGTGCCCGGAGTTGACGAAGCCTGCGAGCATCTCGAGCTCCTCCACGTCGCCTATGCTGTAGCATACGCCGGGCTGCGCGTCGGTCCCGGATTCGTAGAGCGTCGACATGGGCACGCTGTCCTTGTATACGGGCGACTCCGACACGTAGCCGGGATAGGCCAGCATCGGGTACTTGCCGCCGACGCGCTCGACAGTTTCGGCGTCGGTGTTGAACACCCACTTGCGCCATCTCGTGCCGCTGTCGGCCGAGACCCAGGCGTTGAGCAGAGCCAGAAGGTCGTCGCTGGTGACGCCGCCGACGGTCTTTTCGGTCTCTGTCGGGCACATCGTGGGGCTTGAGGCAAAGCGCATGCTGTCGATGCTGCTGGCCGTGTCGCGGCTGCCGACGACCTCGTCGGCGCTGTAATAGGTGTAGTACGCGCAGCTTATCTCCGCTCCCGTGACCTTGCCGGCGATCGCGCCGACATTGCCGCTGCCGCTTACCGTGCCGTAGTTTGCGCAGTTTATGATCCTGCCGCCGTTTACGATGGCCGCGAGGCCGCCGTTATTGCCCGTGCCGTTTACGCGCACGGCGCTCCAGCAGTTTACGAGCTTGCCGGAGAGGGTCGAGGCGATGCCCGCCGCGTCCGCGCCGTTTGAAACGCCGTTAACGCCGAGGTTCATGACTACGGCGCTCGCTCCGGCGTTTTTGAACAGATATGTCTTAAGGCCGACGACGGCATAGCCGCAGCCGTCGAGCGTGCCCTCGAAAGCGTACTCGGAGGTGCCGATGCCGTTCCATGTGTTGCGGCGCATATCGACGTCGGCCTTCAGATAGAAGGTGACGCCCCTGGTGTTTCTGCCGGCCGCGACATAATCGGCGAGAGCTATGATATCGTCGTTGTTGACGATACGGTAGTTCTGCCCCGCCGCGGCGTCGCTGCTGCCCTTTAAAAGCTGCTCGACAGAGCCGGTACATTCATAGCCGCTGCTGTCGGGCGTGGCCGAGGCCGCAGGGGCAAAGCTGAAAAGCCCCAGGACCATGGTCAGGCACAGAAACATGCTCAGCACTCTTTTAACGCTGTTTTTCATGCTTTAGTCCTCCTTGAGGGTATCTGTCAGTATTCTCGCTCAGGGTCACATAGTGATCCATGTTTAAACTATAACACAAATATTATAAATTAATTAAAGAGCATTGACAATATATTTTTTCGCAAATAAAATAAGTGGAAAAGCGGGAAACCGGAGGATGAAGAAATGAGAACGCTTGTTGTTGAAGACGAAAAGCACCTTAACAGGATGATATCCGAGGCCATACTCGACGAGGGCTACAGCGTGGACTCCTGCTTCAACGGACTTGAGGCGCTGGAGCTGTGCGAATGTGCGGAATACGACGTTATAGTGCTCGATATAATGATGCCGAAAATGGACGGCTTCGAGTTTGTGCGCAGGATACGCGAGAGAGGCTGCAGAACGCCGGTGGTGTATCTGACCTCGCGCGACAGCGTTTCCGACAAGGTGCGCGGGCTCGAGTCCGGCGGCGATTACTACATGGTCAAGCCCTTCGACTTCCGCGAGCTGATAGCCGTCCTCCACGTCATGGCGCGCAAGAGCGGAGACAATCACTCGAACGTGTACGAGCTTGCAGACCTCAGCGTGGATATCGCCGCAAAGCAGGTCACCCGCGGCGGAAGGAGCATAGACCTCACCGCGAAGGAATACGCCCTGCTCGAGTTCATGATCCGCAACAAGGGCATGGTGCTCTCCCGCGAGCAGATAGAGAACAATCTCTGGAACTACAAGTACGAGGGCGGCTCGAACGTCGTCAACGTCTACATCGGCTATCTGCGCAAAAAGATAGACGAGGGCTTTGACAAAAAGCTCATACACACCGTCTGGGGCATCGGCTGGGTGCTCAGGGAGGACTGAGGATGTCCGCAAAGCTCAGACTTACGGTCTGGATAGCCGCCATGATGCTGCTTTTGTCGCTGGTGATGCTCGTATTCGTCATCTGGGTCGACCAGAAGGGGCTCGTAGACGACTCGGCCGAGCGCCTTATAGACAGCGTTGTGAACAACGAGCGCAGATTTGAGACCGAGCGCAGCGAGATCGCCTGGGACGAGGTCGATTTTTATACAAAGGGCGTCTACTGCGCGTTTTACGACGAGAGCGGCTCGCTCCTGCGCGGCGTTGTCGTCGACGGTCTTACCCCATCGGATATCCCCTTCGACGAGTACGAGCTGCAGGCCGTTTCGATCGACGGCGATAAATTTTACGTCTACGACGCGCAGCTTGAGACCTTCGACGGGCAGCCGGTGTGGATACGCGGCATAGCTCCGGAAAACGACGACTCAGGCGCCGCGCATACGGTCATTGCGATGACCCTGACCCTGCTTCCGGCGCTGCTGATAATAAGCGTCATAGGCGGCTGGATAATAGCAAAGCGCGCCTTCGACCCCGTGGAGAAGATAACTCAGACGGCAAACTCCATAAGCGACGGCAGCGACCTTACGCAGCGCATAGCCCTGCGCAGCGGCCCCTCCGAGCTCATGGCGCTTGCAAGCACCTTTGACGGCATGTTCGACAGGCTCGAGCGCTCCTTTTCCGCGGAAAAGCAGTTCACCTCCGATGCGTCGCACGAGCTGCGCACGCCAATAGCCGTGATAAAGGCCGGCTGCGGCCGCGCAAAGCGCAAGGAGCTCAGCCGCGAGGAATTTATCGAAACGCTCACCGTCATAGACGAGCAGGCGGACAATATGTCCATGCTCGTCAGCCATCTGCTGAGCCTTACGCGCCTTCAGCAGGGCACGGAGCGCTATCCGCTCGAGGAGGGCGACCTGTCGGGGCTCGTGCGCGAGGTCTGCGAGGACTATATACCCGAGGATAAGCGCGGCATAAGCCTGCACACGGACATTTCCGATGGAATAAGCGCGCGCTTCAACGCCCAGCTTTTCGCAAGCCTTGTACAGAATCTTCTGCAGAATGCCTACCGCTACGGCAGAGAGGGCGGGAATATATGGCTCGTGCTTCGCGGCGCATACGGAAAGGCCGCGCTCAGCGTGCGCGACGACGGCATAGGCATGAGCACCGAGGAACAGGAAAAGGCGTGGCAGCGCTTCTGGCAGGCCGACGCCTCGCGGAGCGAAAACTCCGGCAGCGGCCTCGGATTGCCGCTGGTAAAGGAGATCGCCGAGCTGCACGGCGGCTCGGTGAGCGTCGTCTCCTCCCCCGGCGAGGGCAGCTGCTTCACCGTCGTTATCTGATAAAAAGCTCAGGGCCCGCAAAACGGGCCCTGAGCTTTTTCATTCTGAGCGGTATACGGCGTTTCTTATCTCGGCAAGCGTTTTGCCGCTCTCCCTCGCCGCTCCGGCAAGATCGTCGTACTCGGGCTTTGAGCGCTTCACGCCGAAGCCCGCGGCGCTTTTTACGCGCACGGGGCCGTACTGCGTCTGCACGGTCTCAAGGCTGCGGCCGAGGCTGTACCTTCGGCAGATATGCTCCCGAACGCCGAGGGTCGTCGTGTATTTGAATATGCCCCTGAGCATTTCCTCGCGCTTTTCCATCCGGCACATGCAGCTGAGCATCACACCGGGCCTGCTTTTTTTCATGCCGATATCGGTGAAATACACATCCAGCGCGCCGAGCTCGAAAAGCCTCTCCATCGCGAAGGCGAGCTCCTCGGGCGTCATATCGTCGAGGTTGCAGGAAAGCTCCGCGACCTGCTCCGTTTCGTCCTCCGTATCGCCGAAAAGGACGCGCACGACGTTTGCCGCCTCAAGGTCCTTTTTGCCCGTGCCGCAGCCTGCGCGCTCCACCCTGAGCGGCGGCATGGGGACGAAGTCTTCGGCGAAATGCCGGAGCAGCGCCGCGCCTGTCGGAGTACACAGCTCCGATCTTATCTCGCCGGAGTATATCGGCGCGCCGCGCAGAATGAGCTCCGTCGCGGGCGCGGGGACCGGCAGTACGCCGTGCGCGCATTTTACAAAGCCCGAGCCGACGTTCACCGGCGAGGCGAGCACCTTTTCCGGTGCGAGCTCATACATCAGCTCACACACGCTCAGCACATCCGCCAGCGCGTCGAGCGAGCCGACCTCGTGGAGGTGGATATTCTCTATCTCCCTTCCGTGGACCCTGCTCTCGGCCCCGGCTATGAGCGAATACACGGCTTTTGCGTTTTCCTTCACCGTATCCTCAAGCGGCACGGCGTCTATAAAAGCCATGAGCTCGGCAACGCTCGTGTGAGTATGGTGATGATGTTCGGGCTCGCCCTCCTCCCGTCCGTCTATGAGGACGCTGACATGCGTTCCCATAACGCCGCATTTTGAATCGGGCCCTGCCGACAGCACCGCTCTGCCGCCGAGAGCGGCGTTCATGCGGCTGATAAAGCCGTCCCTGTCGGGGTGCAGCTCAAGGAGCGCGGCGGTGAGCATATCCCCGGCGCAGCCCATTGCACAGTCGATGTACAGCGTTTTCATTTACTCTCCTCCCTCGCCTGCGGATCGAGCTCCACGGCGGCAAAATGCTTTGAAAGCTCCGCTTTTATCGTCTCCAGCTCGTTTTCCGCTTTTTTGTGCTGCTTTTCGGTAAATTGCAGCAGCGCGACGCCGCCGCGCAGGCGCACGCGGAAGTCCGTGAAGCCGAGTGAGAACAGATAGCCTTCGCTCTCCTCGACCGCCGCGAGCTTCCGAGCCGTTATCCTTTCGCCAGCCGGGACGCGCGTCGCAAGGCAGGCGTAGGCGGGCTTATCCCACGTGAACAGTCCCGCCTCGCGCGAGAGCTCGCGCAGCCTATCCTTTGTTATGCCGCACAGTCTGAGCGGCGAGAGGACTCCTTCCTCCGCAAGCGCCCTCATGCCCGGCCTGTCGCCGCAGTCGTCGCTGGCATTCGTGCCGTCGATGACGGTGTCATAGCCGTCGGCGGCCGCCGCGGCACGGACGGCGCGCATGATGCGCTTTTTGCAGTAATAGCAGCGGTTTGAGGGGTTGCCGGCGATATCGTCAAATTGCAGAATGTCGACGCTTATCTCGTGCACAGCGGCATTGAGCTCTGCTGCGAGCCGTCTCGCGTCCTCGCGCTCGAACTCCGGCTGAAACTGCGTTCTTACGTAGTACGGCCGTACATCCGCGCCGCATGAGGCGGCGGCGTACAGCAGGTACGACGAGTCCGCGCCGCCGGAAAAGGCCAGCGCCACCCTGCCGTGCTCGCTGAAAAAATCTTTAAGCTCCATATCAGTCAAGGTGATTTATCATGCTGGCGAGGTAGCCCGCGCCGAAGCCGTTGTCGATGTTCACCACCGACATGCCGCTCGCGCAGGAGTTGAGCATGCTCAAAAGCGCCGCGACGCCGCCGAAGGACGCGCCGTAGCCCACGCTCGTCGGCACGGCTATCACCGGGCAGTCGGCAAGGCCGCCGACGACGGACGGCAGCGCGCCCTCCATACCGGCGACGGCGATGATCACGCGGGCGCTCATGACGACGTCCATGTTCGCAAGCAGACGGTGTATGCCCGAAACGCCCACGTCGTACAGACGCAGAACGTCGTTGCCGAGGGCCTCGGCCGTCATGGCCGCCTCCTCCGCGACGGGGATGTCGCTCGTGCCGCCGGTCGCGACGACGATGCGTCCCCTGCCGCTGGGCTCCGGGATCCGGCCTATTATGCCGATGCGCGCCATGCTGTTGTACTCCAGCGGGAGCTCGGCCTTTATGTACTCCGCCGCCTCTTCGCTAAGGCGCGTTATGAGTATCGTCTGCTGATGATTTTTGAGCATTGCCTTGGCTATGCCGAGAATATGCTCCCTGGCCTTGCCCTCGCCGTATATGACCTCCGGCACGCCCTGGCGTATGCCGCGGTGGTGGTCCACCCTGGCGTAGCCTCCGACCTCCTGAAACGGCTGCATTTTCAGCTTCAGCGCCGCGTCGTCCGGGCTGACGCTCCCGTCTGCCACGCAGTTCAAAAGCTCCGTGAGCTCGTGCTTATCCATGTGCGCTCCTCTCTGCATTCTGTTTTTGATAGTTTTTTAATGATTAGAATATACACGCATTTGCCACACATTTCAAGAGCGTGCGCCGCACAAAACGGCAAAAAAAGACCGGGGGCCGTACCCCCGGTCTTTTTTGGTGGAGATAAGCGGTCCGCTCCGAAGCGGGCCTGATAAAGCGAAAAGACCGGGGATGATATCCACGGTCTTTTGTCTGGTGGAGATAAGCGGGATCGAACCGCTGACCTCTTGAATGCCATTCAAGCGCTCTCCCAGCTGAGCTATACCCCCAGACGCATTGGTTATTTTAGCAGACCGGGGGCGTATTGTCAACTGTTAATTTAAATTAATTTTGTCCGCTGCCGTAATCGTCGTCGAACATATACGTCACGTCCTCTTCATAGCGGAACTTTTTCTCCTTATGCTTTACAAGGCGCAGGATGCTTTTGCGGTACTCGATCACGACGAGCAGGCAGGTCAGCGCATACACGGTCCTCACTATCGAGTCGTCCACGCTCATGACCGACACCAAAAACATCATAAGCGCCGAGAGCAGCGCCGAGAGAGATATATAGCGGCTGAAAAGATACACGACCACGAACACGATCACTCCCGCAAAGGCGACCTCGCTGCTTATAAAGAAGCTTCCTATCGCCATAGCCAGCAGGCTGTGCTCGCCGTGAAAGCGGTACAGTATCGGAAAATTCGTGCCCAGCACGACGCAGAACAGCGCGAGCGCGGCTCCTATATCCGCCCTGTCGACGATGAGCAGCAGAAGGTTGCCGAGCAGCACCGGGATGATGACCTTCAGCGCCTCGATAATGACTATGACGCCGACGCCCCTGCGGCCGTGGCGCTTGAGAAAGCGCGTTATGCCGGCGTTGTCGCGGCTGTAGTTGAGCACGTTTTCATGGAAATAGATATGCGAGGACAGTATCGGCGTGCTGAGGCTGCCGAAGGAATAGGCGATGACGGCCGTAAGAGCAAGCAGTAATGGAGTCATTGCTTATCCCCCTTCTGCCGTATGACCATGCGTATCGGCGTGCCCTCGAGTCCGAACACGGCGCGGATCTGGTTTTCGATATAGCGCTGGTACGAGAAGTGGAACAGCTCGCGGCTGTTGCAGAAGATCACGAAATTGGGCGGCTTTATGCCGGTCTGCGTCATGTAATATATCTTGAGCCTCCTGCCCTTGTCCGTGGGCGGCTGCACACGCGCCTGCGCGTCGGCGAGCACGTCGTTGAGCATGCCGGTCGTTATGCGCATATTGCTCTGGTCGTTCACGAAATTTACAAGCTCGAATATCCTGTCGGTGCGCTGGCCGGTCCTGGCGGAGATGAACAGCACCGGCGCATAGCTCATGAAGCTGAGGTCGCGCATGACCTCCTTGCGCATCTTCTCCATGGTGCCCGTCTCCTTCTCGACGAGGTCCCACTTGTTGACGACGACGATGCTGGCCTTGCCGGATTCATGCGCAAGTCCCGCTATCTTCGTATCCTGCTCGGTCACGCCCTCGCGTGCGTCGATCATGATTATGCACACGTCGGCACGCTCTATCGCCATCTGCGCGCGCATTACCGAAAACTTCTCAACACGCTCGTCCACCCTGCTCTTGCGGCGGATACCAGCGGTGTCTATGAACACGTAGCTGCCGTATTTGTTATCCACCTCGGAGTCGACGGCGTCGCGCGTCGTGCCGGCGACATTGCTGACGATGACGCGCTGCTCACCAAGGATATGGTTTACCAGCGAGGACTTGCCGACGTTCGGCTTTCCGATAACGGCGACCTTGATGCGGTCGTCGTCCTCCTCGTCGGCTTCCTCGGGCGGGAAGTACTTCATGCACTCGTCGAGAAGATCGCCCGTGCCGTGGCCGTGGACTGCCGACACGGCTATCGGGTCGCCGAGGCCGAGCTCGTAGAACTCGTATATGGCGGGGTCTGTTCTGCCGGTCGAATCCATCTTGTTGACAGCGAGCACCGTCGGCTTTCCCGAGCGCAGCAGCATATTGGCGACGTCCTTGTCCGCCGCCGTGACGCCCGTGCGGACGTCGGTCACCAAAACGATGACGTCGGCCGCGCTTATGGCGATATTGGCCTGCTCGCGCATGAACATGAGTATCTCGTTATCCGTCGCCGGCTCGATGCCGCCGGTGTCGACGATATTGAATTTTCTTCCGAGCCATTCGCACTCGGCATACAGCCTGTCTCGGGTGACGCCGGGCGTGTCCTCGACTATGGACAGACGGCGGCCGCACAGCTTGTTGAAAAGCATGCTCTTTCCCACATTGGGCCTGCCGACAATGGCTATGAGAGGCTTTGACATAAGCACAGACCTCCTTATCGATTCTGATTGTATTTATAATACTGCCGCCGCTCCGGCGAGCGGACGGGTATCCTCACCTCGGGCAGCTTATCGCCGCTCATGGCGTCCCAGAGGGCGAAGCCGTCCGATTCTATGGGGTATATGGGAACGCCGAGGGCCTCGACGGCCTCCTCGAGCGTTACGTCGTCAAGAAAATCGAGCTCCTCGCGGCGCAGCATGTTCTGCGACACAAAAAGCCGCTCGCCGAGCTCCCTGCCCTTGAGCTGGGCTATGAGATCCTGTCCCGTTATAAGGCCGGAGACGTTCACGCCGCCGCCGAAAAAGTCGTTTCGTATGGCGTATACCCTGCCGTTTATATTATCATACTTTTCGGCCGCCATACAAACAAGTTTTTCAAGGCACGGCGCGGCGGAGGTACCGCAGGCGATCGAAAAGGCAAGTCCGTCCGGCTCTTCGGACAGGCTCAGCGCGCTTTTGAACTCGCGCTCGAGCAGCCGTATCATGCCGACGCCGTTTTCAAGCTGCGTGTGCTCCTCGTAGAAATCGTCCTCGGGAAGCTCGCGGCCTGCGCACAGGTACATCTCGTCCGAGCAGAAGAATATCCGCGTCCCGAATTTTTCGACGCACTCGTCGCCGAAGGCCGTGACCATGTCTATCGTCTCTGCCGAGTGCTCCGGCGTGAACGGCGTGAGCGGATACAGGCCCTCGCGGTACTTTGTGAGCCCCACGGGGACGATCGACACGCTGTGCACCGCCGGGTGCATCGCCGCGAGCTCCTCCATCGTGCGCATGAGCGCCCTGCCGTCGTTGAGCCCCGGGCAGCAGACGATCTGGCAGTTCATGACGATGCCGCCTCCTGCGAAGCGGCGCATGATATCGACGCAGCTGCCCGCGTTTTTATTCTGCAGGAGCTTTATGCGCAGCTCCGGGTCGGTCGCATGGACGGATATGTTCACCGGACTTATGTGCAGGTCGATTATTCGCTGTATCTCGCGCTCGGAGAGGTTCGTGAGCGTGATGTAATTTCCCAGCAGGAAGCTCAGACGGGCGTCGTCGTCCTTGAAGTACATGGTCTTCCGCATGCCCTTGGGCAGCTGGTCGATAAAGCAGAACAGGCAGTTGTTCGCGCAGCTTCTGGGCTTGTCCATAAGATACTCGGCAAATTCAAGGCCGAGATCGCGTCCCTCGGGCTTTTCGACGCGCACCGTATGCTCCGTACCGTCCGGTCTGCGCAGCGTTATATGCAGCAGCGGCTCGTAGGAAAAATACTTGTAGTCGAGCACGTCATGGATAAGGTTCCCGTTTATCTTTACTATCTCGTCGCCGACATGCGCCTTGTGCAGCAGCGGACTGTCGCTGTCTATTTTTGAAATAAGGTCGTTTTTCATAGTTACCTTCGATCGATAAGGTCAGATACGCAAAAGGAGGAAGGGGCACGCACGCCCTTTCCTCCTTGAGCATTTCAATTACTTCTCGTCGACGGTGAGAACCTTACGGCCGTTGTACATGCCGCATGCCCTGCACGCACGGTGGGGCATCTTGAACTCGCCGCAGTTGGGGCACTTTACGATGCCGGGAGCCTCGAGCTTCCAATGAGACGAACGTCTCTTGTCACGTCTCTGTCTTGATACTTTTCCCTTAGGGACTGCCATGGTGACACCTCCTGAATAACAGCTGCACAGCAGCTTTGATATTATTGATCACTATCCAACAGCTGCTGCAATACAGCAAGTCTTGGATCGACTTCTTTCCCGCACGCGCAGGGGCCAAGATTCAGATCGGCTCCGCAGCGGGAGCATAGACCTTTACAGTCCTCCGAGCACAGAAACTTCGTTTCCATGTCAAGGACAAAAAGGGTCGAGAGCGTTTCGTCGAGATCAAGACCGTCCCCGTCGAGAACAAAGACCTCGGGATCCTCAGACTCTCTGTCGGATATGAAGGCGTGGAGGTCCATCACCTTGACGCTGTCAAACAGTTTACCACATCTGTCGCAGACGCAAGTCATTTCGGCCGTCAGGGTACCCTCGAGTGTCAGGATACCTGCCTCGTTAAACACTCTGCCTTCCGCCGTGGGCGGGGCCTTATACTCCTTTATCGAGTCAAACTCCAGTCCCTGCGTGTCCAGCTCGCATTTGAATGGGACGCTTTTTCCGGGGACCTCAATTATTTGTCTCAAATCAAGCAGCATAGCGCACCTCTCCACAGTCGCTTGAATATTATAGTGGAATAAGCGCGCCTTGTCAACCGGAAAATTCGCTTTTTACGGCAAAAAACCGAAAAAACAGGCGTATTGCTAAACCGCGGCGGAAATGATATAATAAATTATTAAACATTAAGGAGGCCGATATGAAAAAAAGCGTCAAAATACTTCTGATATGCATCCTTGCCGCCGCTCTCGTCACGGCAGGCGTTATATATCTTGTGCGTCAGACGCGCAACGACGAGCTTCTCATCGGGCAGGAGCGCGCAGAGCAGATAGCGCTCAGCGACGCGTCTCTTGCCGAAAATCAGGTGACAAAAATGAAGACCCGGCTCAAGTTCGACGACGGTGTCTGGTACTATGACGTCGAGTTCCGCACGATAGCGCTCGAGTACGAGTACGAGATCGAGGCCTATTCCGGCGCGATAATCGACAAGGACATTGACGACTGAGAGGTTTTGAGGATATGAAAAGGATCACCGCCGTAATACTGGCCGCAATGCTCGCCTTCTCGCTGTGCGCCTGCGCGAAGGATAAGGGCTCCTCTCCCGAGGAGAGCGCGGCTCCCGCTCCGACGCAGGACCTCTCGATATACGACAGCTCCGAGGGCAGGCTCGAAAAGGAAATGCGGTACAACGCAAACGGCCTTAAATTCAGCACCGTCATCTACGAATACGATGCCGCCGGCCGCCTTGTCAGGGAGACGGCGCTCGGCGTCAACGACGCGCCCGCCGGATATAAGGAATACACGATAGACGGCGACGGCCGCGTATCCCTGATGGTGAGCTACGCCGCCGAAGGCCCGGAGGAATACACCGAGGAGCACCGCGTTTTGTACGAATATAACGAGACAGGGCTTAGGATGAAGGCGACGAGCATGGTCGGCGATAAGGAGACCTCCGTCACGACCTATGCCTACGAGGGCAGGAGTCTTGTCGGCGAGAAGTATTACGAGGGCTCGGAGCTCATAAGCGACATTGCTTACGAATATGACGATAAGGGCGTCCTCACGGGGCTCACCCGTCAGGATATGCTCGAGGGCGGGCAGACCGCGGAAAGCTATGAGTACGACGATAACGGCCGCCTTGCAAAGAGGGAGACCTCCGTCGACGGCAGCCTCACCGGCTATACCGAGTACAGCTACGACGAGCACGGAAACGAGCTCTCTGTCGGCATTTACGGCCCGGACGGCGCGGCGATAAGCGTAACGAAGAGCGAATATGAGTACGATGTGCCCGGCAATATCGTAAAATGCACGCGCAGTCAGGACGGCGGCGGGCAGGACAGCGTGACGGAATACAGCTGGAGCTATGCCAAGGGCTGACGAATTAACAAATAATTTATATATTTCGGCCGAAGCTGTGATAATATAAATTGTTGTAATTGTAATTTATTATTTGCTTGCATCAAGGTGACTTTCCCATGAGAGAAAAATTTGCGCGCTTTATGGCCGGCCGCTGCGGCATCGATCAGCTCAACAGATTTCTGTCCGTTGTGAGCCTTGTGCTGATGATCCTTGCCGTTGTGTTCAACGGGACGGCGTTTTCGAGACTTGTCTGGCTCGCCGCCTTCGTCCTGCTGATCGTCGTCTATGCGCGTATGCTGTCGAGAAATCTGTACAGGCGCAGCGCGGAAAATACCCGCTATCTGAAAATGAGTATGAGCTTAAAAAGCAGATTTGAAATGATAAAGGTCCGCTGGACGCAGCGCAAGGACTACAAGTTCTTCACCTGTCCGGCGTGCCATACCACGCTCAGAGTCCCCAGGCACAAGGGCAAAATAAATATCGTGTGCAGAAAATGCGGCAACTCGTTTACCGGCAGGACCTGATATGTTCGGCTACGTAACGGCGGACCTGTCCGGTCTGAGCGAGCGGCAGCGGCAGCGGTACAAGGCGTATTACTGCGGACTGTGCCGCAGTCTGAGCGAGCGCCACGGCGCGCTCGCCCGCTTCACGCTGACCTACGACATGACCTTCCTCGTCATGGTGCTCAGCTCCCTGTACGAGCCGTATGAGCTCAGCGGCTCGGCCCCCTGCCCCGCGCACCCGCTGGGCAAACGGGATTTTTTGCAGTCGGAGATCAGCGATTACGCCGCGGATATGAACGTCGTGCTGGCCTATCTCAACTGCCTCGACGACTGGAGCGATGAGATAAGCGTTCCTGCGCTCGCCTCGGCGAAGGTCCTCGAGCCGGCCTGCGAAAGGGTCTGCGCGGAGTATCCGCGCCAGTGCGGCGTTATAAAGCGCTCGATGGCCGAGCTCAAAGAGATCGAGGAGCGCCGTGACCCCTCCGCCGACGCCGCGGCCGCCGCCTTCGGCAGGCTCATGGCTGAGCTTTTCGTCATGCGTGAGGACCGCTGGCAGAGCGAGCTTCGCAGCTTCGGCATGGCGCTCGGGCAGTTCGTGTACGTCATGGACGCCTGCATCGATCTCCGTGGCGACAAAAGAACGTATAAGTATAACCCCTTCGTATACCTGTACGGGCGGCTCGACGAGCGCGACAGGTTCAAGGCGATCCTTGAGCTGCTGCTTGCCGACTGCGTAAGGAGCTTCGAGCGGCTGCCGGCGGTACGGGATGCGGACATAATAAAAAATATACTGTGCAGCGGCGTGTGGATAAAATTTGACCGCCACTACGGAGCGGACAGTAAGTAAGGAGCAGTACCGAATGGCACGGGACCCCTATGAAGTCCTCGGCGTTTCGCGAAACGCGAGCGACGAGGAGATAAAAAAAGCCTACAGAGAGCTTGCAAAGAAATACCACCCCGACCGCAACCCCGGCGACGCCGCGGCCGCGGCAAAAATGAACGAGATAAACGCCGCCTACGACCAGATCAAAAACGGCGAGGCCGGAAACGGGGGCTACGGCGGCGGATACAGCGCCTACGGCGGCTTCGGCGGCTTTTCGGGCTTCGGCGGAGCGTATGAACAGCCGCAGGAGCGCGCAGAGTGCCGCGCGGCCGTCAATTACATACGAAACGGACGCTACAGCGAGGCACTCACGGCGCTCTCTCAGGTCCCGTTTGCCGAGCGTGACGGACGCTGGTACTATCTCAGCGCCGTTGCCAACATGTATCTGGGCAACAGGATAAACGCCCTTGAGGACGCAAAGCGCGCCGTCGAGATCGATCCCGATAACCCCAACTACCGCCAGCTTCTCAGCAGGCTGGAGAATAACGGCCAGTACTATCAGCAGTACAGCGGGGACTACAACAACTCCTGCTGCGTCTGCGACGACTGCTGTACCTCGTATCTGTGCTGCTCCTGCCTGACGCCCTGGGGCGGTCTGTGCTGCTGAATAATGAAAAAGGCTGAGGCAATAGCCTCAGCCTTTTTCATTTGAAGATCTCGCTTATCGTCTCGTCGGTAAACGCATCGAGCGCGGCAAAGTCTACATACGGCTTATACACGCTCTCGAGCTCGTCGTGCCGCTCCTTTGCAAGGCGCAGCCAGCGCAGCGCCTCATCCACAAGCCCGCGCCGCAGTCTGTCCCTCTGCCGCAGAGCCTCTCGGAAGGCGCGCAGAACAGGCGGCTGCGCAAGAGCATCGAGCCGCACATGCCGCTTCACCCCGGAAGGCTCCGTCACGGATGACGATATGAAGCCGAGGCCCTGCTCCGGCAGCAGCAGCGCCTCCGGCCTCTCCGGCCGCAGCGGCGACGGGCACAGCACTATCTCAGCACCGCGCGCAAGAGCCTCGCGGCGCAGCTGCTCAAGATACTCTCCCGCAAGGCCGAGGCGGTCGTCGAGCAGATATATTTGTTTACATAATTTTTGAACATCCTCTGTCAGCACGAGCTCTCCCCTACAGCCTATGCAGCTGATGAAGCGCCGTTCTTCACGCGGCGCAGCGCTTCCCCTCTTAATGCTGCCCAGCTCGCGCTGTGCGGCGCTCTGTGCGCGTTTTCGCACCTTTTCAAGCGTTTCCGCGCCTATAAGGCCCGGTATATCGGCGCGCTCGACGCTCCCGGCCGCGGCAAGATATGCGTAAGCCGTCCTGTACAGCTCACGACAGCTGTCGGAAAGATGCCTGACGCGCGGGTCGCTTATCCGTTTGCAGAAGCGGCCGAGGTTAACATAATCTGAATCGTGTGCAAACAGCTCCGCCTCGCAGGCATGCGGCGCGGTCGCGTCCATGAACCCGAGCTTCAGCTCCGGTATGTACACCGCGTCCAGCGAATCCGGGTCGCCCGAGCACAGGACGCACTCGGTATCATAGCCGCGCCCGGCAGCGGCGCTGGCTATGCGCCGCATAAAGCCCGACTTTCCGCAGCCGGGCCCTGCCTTTATCAGATGCAGGAAGTCGCCCTCCCCGCGGCAGAAGCCGCCGTACAGCGAATAAAAGCCCGCGCAAGAGTTTGCGCCGAGAAAATAATTGACGTTCAATTTCCTCACCTCCCTGCATTTTATGCCCCAGGGGCCGTCCGCGGTGTGCGTATTATTGACAATCGGGCGGCGCAATGATAAAATAATCGGGCATCTGCCGGTGTGGTGGAATGGTAGACACGGCGGACTTAAAATCCTCTGATGCTTGCGTCGTGCCGGTTCGAGTCCGGCCACCGGCACCAAAAGCTGACGGCTGAAACAGGCTTAAGCCCTGTTTCAGCCGTCATTTTTATACCGACACGCCGAGCGATGCAGGCTGTTTTGCTTGAGCTGCAATGAGCAGAGGCGCTGCAAATGCTCCGTGTTATGACTCCTGACGAGGTGCTGAGTCTTATCGGGCGGGAGTTTTCTCCGCTTGAGCGCGGGGCCGAGCGCTTCAGGATCCCGACCGGCGGCGAGCTGCCGAGGAATGCCGACTGCTGCGTCATGCTCGAATACGCCGAGGACTACGGCGACGGGACCGTCGGAACATCAAAGCCGGGTGCGCCCGGAATGAACATGATCTTTCGGGGAGACGGCGTCTTTCCCGGAAAGGCCGTGCTTTCAAAGGGACGCACGCTGTCGGATCAGGATATCGGCGCGCTTGCCGCCATCGGTGTGACGGAGTGCCGTCCGAAGCCCGGGCATATGCGCGATGCGAACGCTCCGATGCTCTGCGCAAGGCTTGAGCTGCAAGACGGCGAGCTCCTTGTCCAGCCTGCGCGCACAAAGTCGGGGCTTATAGCCGATCTTGCGGGTGCGGACGGATATTTCTGCATTGGAAGAGACTGTGAGGGGCTGCCGAAGGGCGAGGATATATGCGCAGGGGAGATGATGCTCCCGTCATACACAAGGATAACGCCCGCGGCGGTCGGCGCGCTTATTGCTGGCGGCGTTCTGAGCGTCGGGGGCTTCAAAAGGCCGCGCGTTGCGATAATACCGACCGGAGACGAGACAGTTCCGCCGTGCGCCGATCCAAAGCCGGGCGATATAATGGAGTTTAACTCCTCGATCTTTTCGGCGATGCTCAGCGAATGGGGCGCGCAGCCCGTGGTGTTCCCCATCGTTCCGGACGACTACGAAAAAATAAAAAGCGCGGGCAGACGGTCAGCGTCCGCCTGCTCACGGATGAGCGGAGTCTCAAAAACAGCATCGTCGTCATGGGGAGCCACGATCCTCTTATGGATGAGCTTTCGGACATGCTCCACCGCGCCGGCAGGGGCATGAGCCTCAGCTCGACGCATGTCGGCTCCATGGGCGGCATCATGGCGATAAAGCGCGGGGAAGCGATCTATGCTCGGCGCAAGGAGACGATAGAGCGTGTCTTTGCGGACGCGAAGGAAAAACACGCAATGCGTTATACGCACCACCGAGGCTTGGCCGCCGTCACGCGACGGGTCAAGCTCAAGTTTGCTGCCATGAATCTCAAAAGGCTGGCAAATTGGAGCTGGGACAGCTCCGTTTTCAACACTCTTTTGCGCGTTTTTGCGATGTTTTATAGCAATACCCCCGTTTTCGCAGCTTGAAAACGGGGGTTCTTTGACAGGCTGAAAAAATCCCGTCCAATGGACGGGATTTTTTATTCCTCATCGCCGTAGGTCTGGATCGCCTTGAAGCTGTCCGCAACGCTTTCATAGACCTCGACAAGGTGCTTTACCTTTTTAAAGCCGTCGCAATCGGCGTTTATGTAATAAAAATTTTTCGTACCGATACGGTTGCACAGCACGATGCCCGCGTCCTTCAGGATGCGGATATGATGCGTGACCGTCGGCTCGGAAAGATGGATGCGCCTTGCTATCTCGCCGATGCGGCTGCCGCCGAACTCACCCTGCATGATCGCAAGCAGAACAAGCTGCCTGCTCGCATCCCCTATCGCCTGCATGAACTCCGTAGACTCCGCGAAGAGCTCTCTCAGTCTCGCCAGCTCTTTTTTCTTATCAAAACCGTCCATATTCCGCATCCTCTGATTTTTAATTTTTATCAAGTATATCACAACTGCCCATATAATGCGATCGATTTTCTTTGTGAATGCGCTTTTTGCGTGCAAAGCATGCTATAATGTCGCAAAAAACAAGGAGTAATGCTTATGAAGGTCACAAATCGCTATCCCGCACAGATCGACGCTCAGCTTTGCGTCGGCTGCGGAACTTGTGTGAAGATCTGTCCGCGGCATATCCTGGTACAGACGGAGGGTCAGAAGGAGCCGGCCGTGCGTCAGGACATGGCCTGCTTCAGCTGCGCACAGTGCGTCGCGGTCTGCCCGCGTGCCGCCATCTCCCTGCCGGACATAAAGCCGGAGGAGCTCGAAGCGGCAAAGCCCGAGCTGAAGGTATCCGAGGAGCAAATAACGCAGTTTTTCAAAACCCGCCGTTCCTGCCGAAACTATACGGACGTGCCGCTGACGAAGGACGAGATAGAAAAGCTCATGGACATCGCCGCCTATGCCCCCACGGGCAAAAACTGGCGTCTGGTAAAGTGGGTCGTCGTCTCCGATCCCGAGCAGGTGCGCGCCTATGCCGAGGAATGTGCCAAAACGCTCGGCATGATCGGCCCCGTTCTGTTCTCGGGCGGGCGGTTTTTCAGTCCCACGGCAAGCCGCATGATGCGTTACAGCAAGCAGCAGTGCGCGGATATTCAGAATCAGTGCGGCGAAATGTTCCGCGAGGTCAGCTCCGGTCAGGACACCATCCTCTGCGGTGCACCGGCTCTGCTGTTTGCCTGCGCAGACACGCGCAACATTCTCGCCCACGACGCGTGCATAACCGCCATGAGCCATCTTGAGCTCGCGGCGCACGCCATGGGGCTCGGCGCATGCTGGGTCGGCACCTTTGCCATGTTCGCTCAGAGCGCACCCGGCTTTGAAAAGCGTCTCGGCCTGCCGAAGCACGTGCATATCGTATCGGCCATGGTGGTCGGCCACCCGAAGTATCGCATCAAAAAGATACCGAAGCGCAGCAGCGACATTACATGGTTATGAAAAGAGCGCCCCGTGGGGGAGCTGAGACTGTCAAAAAGCTATGCTACTGAGGAAAAATATCCGCGCAGCGGGGGAGCTTGAGGGGGCAAGGCCCGCCTCAAGTCAGATAAGCCGCCGTCGAGATCCTTGAAGCTTCAAGGATCTCGGTAAAAGCATTTTGAATACTTTCAAAATGCTCGGCGGAAAAGCGCAGTCAAAAAATCCCGCGAGGGACTTTTTTGACAAGCTGAGCTCCCCGTGGGGGAGCTTTTTTTACGCCAGGCCTATGAATCTCATGGCCTCGAAGCTTTTCAGGACGGTGTTTTTGAGCTCCTCCTCGCTCTCGCGCTTTCCGCGCTCTATCCATGTGACCATGATGCCCATCATGGCCGAGGACATGATGGAGACAAGGTAGTCGAACAGCGCGGCGTCGCCGAAGCCCGCCAGAGATGTGCGCAGACTGTCGGCACAGCGGCGCAGGCTCGAATACAGCATGTCGCTGCGGCCGATGCCGACGACAGTCTCGACCATATCCGCGTGGCGAAACCAGGTACGGAACACCGCCTCGCTTATATTGGCATAGCCCGAGGTGAACGCCTCCTCGAACACATTGTCGCACATAAGCGCGAGCACGTCCTCAATGCGGTCGAAGTTCCGGTAAAAGGTCGAGCGGCTCACGCCCGAGACGCGCTGTATATCCGATATCGTTATGCTCTCAAAGCTTTTCTCCTTCAGGCACCGCCTGAGTCCCGCGCAGATGAGCTTCACCGAGGTCTGCGCGCGCTTATCCGGCTTTATGTGATACATAATTTTCTCCTTTGTACTATTTCGTTGCGGTACTATTGTATCATAAATATTTCTGTGTTACAATTCTGACATGAAGATAAATATTAAAAGGAGTAGATACCATGAGCAAAAACGTTATATTCTGCTATTCCGGCAGCGGCAACTGCCTGGACATGGCCAAGAACATCGCAAAGGGCCTGGGCGACACGGACATCATAATGATGCGAAGGGCGCCCGTCAAAACGGACGTCACGGACGCCGAGCGCGTCGGCTTCATCGTCCCCTGCTACGGCGGCGGTCTGCCCGGCGACGTTGAGAGCTTCCTTCCCGGCATAAAAATCTCGCCGAGCGCGTACACCTTTGCCGTCGGCCAGTACTGCGGCTATCTCGGCTGCGGCCTGCACAAGATAAACGAGCGCTTCCATCTTGACCTCTGGACGGGGCTTTCCCACCAGTGCTCGGCCATATGGCTGTTCCCGCATCAGGTCATGGTGCCTCCCGTGACTCCGGAGATGGCGCAGAAGCGCAGCGAGCGCAAGGCCGCGAAGCTCGTAAATTCCATCCTCTGCGGCGAAAAGAGCAAAAAGGAGCCGCCGAAGAAGGGACTCAACGCGCTCGAGAGCAAGGTATGGCCGAAGCTCGCCGCAAAGAAGGCAAAGAAGTTTGCCGTCACCGACGCCTGCATCGGCTGCCGTCAGTGCGAAAAGCTCTGCCCGAAGGGGAATATCCGCTTTGCCGACGGCAAGCCCGTATTCGGCAATGACTGCATCCAGTGTCTGAGCTGCCTGCAATACTGCCCGAAGGAGGCCATCACGCTGACTAACAAGACCGTAAAGCGCGAGCACTATCACAATCCCAATGTCTCCGCCGCCGAGCTCATGGAGAGCATCATTCATATTGATTGAAATTTCTCCGGAGGCGTGTTATAATGACCGCATCCAAAATTTAAATACTTCGGAGAATGAGATATGGTAACTTTCAAGCTTAAAGAAGAAAGCGAGCAGCAGCTCGTATACTGGTACTTCCCCCACGGCAGGGAGGATAGCGGCCACGGCACCATCGTCATCGACCGCGTCCTGGGAAAGCTCGACGTGACGGAGCTCGCGCCCGACGACAGGCTCGTGCGGCACACGGTGGAAAATCAGAACCGCTGGCGCAAGGCGGTAAACCAGATGCGCAATATCGAGCAGATACCCGAGCTCAGCGACGAGGAATGGCCCGAGGCCACCGAGGACAAGATAAGCACCGTCTTTGCCGACCACGCCATCCAGAAGATCATCGAGGCATACAACAACGGCGAGATCCTTGAGGAAGGCGTCGAGACCTGGAACATTTGACAGAAGCCGATATAAGAGCAGATTCTGATGTCAGGCGGAGCGTGTTTAAAACGACACGCTCCGCCATTTTCTTTAGTTATTTTTCTTATTATCCTTGACAAATTGGATTTTTAATGTTATTCTCACAATGGAAATAGTCATTAGACACTTTAAAAATTTAGAAAAGGAAGGAAAGAAAACTAATGAAAGCTATTTATGAACTGATCAAGAAGATCGTCGGCGACAACGAGCCCAACTCCAAGGACGAGTTTGAAGTACTCGATAAGATCTTCGGAAAGCTGCCCTTCTAAGACAGTCAGATACATAAAGCACCGCAAAAGCGGTGCTTTTTATGATTTCTTGATTGTTTAAAAATAAACAAAATTGCCCGTATTCGCTGAAAAGCCAACTGTTTTCAACGCCAAAAAGCGACAATTTGCGTTTTCTTTACGCAAAAAGAGACAAATTCGTGTTGACACGGATGACAGATATATGCTAACATATCCGTGGAAATAGTCAAAAATTTATATGGAAGGAAGTAAAACAATGTACAATTTCATTAAGAAGTTCTTCGGCAAGGTTGAGCCCGGTCTCGATGATGCTTTTGATTTCATCGACAAGTATCTCGATTTTCTCGTCAAGTAATTATTATCAAAGCCTCGCGCCTTACGGCGCGAGGGTTTTTACGTTAAAAAAAGCAGAGCCGTCCGGCTCTGCTTTTTTGCTTTTTTCTTATTTTGCGTACTCGACTGCCTTTGTCTCGCGCAGGACATGGACCTTGATCTGACCGGGGTAAGTCAGCTCCTCCTCTATCTTCTTTGCGATATCGCGGGCCAGGAGCACCATCTGATCCTCGGAAACGTCCTCGGGCTTGACCATAACGCGGATCTCGCGTCCGGCCTGGATGGCATAGCTGCCGGCAATGCCGGGGAAGCTCTTGGATATCTCCTCGAGCTTTTCGAGGCGCTTGACGTAGTTTTCGATATTCTCGCGGCGTGCGCCCGGGCGGGACGCGCTGATCGCATCGGCCGCCTGAACGAGGCAGGCAACGACCGTGCGCGGCTCGACATCGCCGTGATGCGCTTCGATAGCGTGGATGACCGCTTCGCTCTCCTTGTACTTGCGGCAGATATCGACGCCGATGGAGACGTGGCTGCCCTCGACCTCGTGGTCGATGGCCTTGCCGATATCGTGCAGGAGGCCCGCGCGCTTTGCGACGTTGACCTCAACGCCGAGCTCTGCTGCGAGCAGGCCGGAGATGTGCGAGACCTCTATCGAGTGCTGCAGGACGTTCTGACCGTAGCTCGTGCGGTACTTCATACGGCCGAGCAGCTTGATTATCTCGGGATTGAGGCCGTGGATGTTCGTTTCAAACACCGCGCGCTCGCCCTCGGCCTTTATCGTCGCGTTGACCTCCTTCTGAGCCTTGGCGACCATTTCCTCTATGCGCGCCGGGTGGATGCGTCCGTCGGCAATGAGCTTTTCAAGAGCCAGACGCGCCACCTCGCGGCGGACGGGGTCAAAGCTCGACACGGTTATCGCCTCAGGCGTATCGTCGATGATAAGATCGCAGCCTGTGAGCGTTTCTATGCTGCGGATGTTGCGGCCTTCGCGGCCTATGATGCGTCCCTTCATCTCGTCGTTGGGGAGTGGTACGACGGATACGGTGACTTCGCTTGCGTGGTCTGCCGCGCAGCGCTGGATCGCCGTTACGATGATCTCGCGGGCGCGGGCGTCGGCCTCGTCCTTGTACTGGGCCTCGATCTCCTTGACCTTGAGGGCCATTTCGTGCGTGACCTCGTCCTTGAGGGCGTTGATGAGGTACGCCTTCGCCTCATCGACCGTGTATCCCGATACCTTTTCGAGCATTTCGAGCTGGCTCTTCTTTATAAGAGCTATCTCCTGCTGCTGGGCCTCTACGTCGGATATCTTGCGGGCAAGAGTCTCGTTCCTGCGCTCAAGCGAATCCGTCTTGCGGTCAAGGTTCTCTTCCTTCTGCTGAAGCCTTCTTTCCTGCTTCTGCAGATCGGCACGCCGTGTTTTTTCTTCACGCTCGAACTCCGAGCGGCTTTTGTGTATTTCTTCCTTTGCCTCGACGAGAGCCTCACGTTTTTTGCTCTCGGCGCTCTTTATGGCATCATTGATTATTCTTTTTGCTTCATCTTCTGCACTGGATATCTCACGCTCGGCGACTTTTTTGCGATAAGTCATGCCGGAAAAAAATCCTATGATACAAAAAGCAAGGATAAGAACTATTGCTAACCATAAGTGAATAGTCATAGAAAGTAAACACACCTCCATTCTTCAAGAATTTTGCGGTGGTTTAAAATTTAGCTGTAAGACGCGGCATCAAGCGCTTCGCGTCCGTAAAATTGAATCTAATATTTTGTAAAGACGCCTCCCCGGGCGTCTTTAGTCAGCCGCGCTCTGTTTTCATCCCCAAACGGGCGCAGACGTCTAAAATATTATCCGATTTATTTTATCCCCAAAAGCCGATTAAGTCAAGCATTTGAAAAAATATCTGTGAATTTTTTGAGTCGGAGCCGCGTCAAGGTGGACAAGCGGCGCACATTTCTATATAATGTAGTATCATTTGACCCGGAGGCTCGCCGTGCAGCTGACATATGTTTTTCCGATACTGATACTGCTTTTCATAGGGCTGTTTTTCCTCGGCTGCCCCTCCCCCGCCTCGGCGGCGCTCGAGGTCAGGACGAAAGGCGCCTTCCGGCGGCAGGACGCCGCTGCGCTGAGCATCATAACGCTCGCCTACGCCGCCGCCGCCTTTGCGGGCCTCGGCGATACCGACGCCCCGCAGTCGTTCCATGAGTTTCAGAGCGGCGAGAGCGCCGTCATAGACCTCGGGCAGGTGCGGGATATAGACAGCATCATGATATACTCGGGGCTCAACACCGGAAGCTATCGCATCGAGGCCTCCGACAACGGCAAGGACTGGTTTGACCTTGCCTCCTTTGAGCAGAGCTACGTTTCTCTCTTCAAATGGAACAGCGTCCTGCTCGACGAGCTCAGCACCGGCGCTGCGCGCTATCTCCGCTTTACGGCTGCCGGTGATGTGCGGCTCGGCGAGCTGGCGATACGCTGCGGCGGCGAGCTTTGCGGCGGCAGCGCCGACGCGACGGAGCTTTTTGACGAGCAGGACACCGTGCCGGAGTATCAGCACTACACCAACAGCACATATTTTGACGAGATATACCATGCGCGCACGGCCCTTGAGCACCTCGAGGGCGTGTATCCCTACGAGGTATCGCATCCGCCGCTGGGCAAGCTCATAATTGCCATAGGCATAGCTCTTTTCGGCATGACTCCCTTCGGCTGGCGCTTTTCCGGCACGCTCACGGGCATTCTGATGCTGCCGGTGCTGTACATGCTTTTAAAGCGCATGTTCTCATCGACGCGCGTGTGCGCCTGCGCGACGGCGATATTTGCCTTTGACTTCATGCACTTCACGCAGACGAGGATAGCGACGATAGACAGCTACGCCGTGTTTTTCATCCTGCTGATGTATCTTTTCATATACATGTACGTAACGGGCGGCAGGCTCCGCGACCTTGCGCTGTCGGGCCTGTTCTTCGGCATAGGCGCGGCATGCAAATGGACCTGCCTGTACGCGGGCGCGGGGCTCGCGCTTATATGGCTCATACACTGGATACGCGATTTTGAGCTTAAGGCCTTTCTTAAAAACTGCGCGTGGTGCCTTGTTTTCTTCGTGCTCGTTCCGGCAATGATATACTACGCGAGCTACTTCCCCTACGGCCAGGCAAGCGGCATGCACGGCGTCGGCATGCTTTTCACCTCCGACTATGCAGACCTCGTGCTTGGCAATCAGAAATTCATGTTCAGCTACCACTCCGGCGTTCACGCGGAGCACCCCTATTCCTCGCGCTGGTGGCAGTGGATAATAGACGAGAGGCCGATACTGTATTATCTCAAGTATTTTGAGGACGGCACGCGCTCGTCCTTCGGCGCGTTTTTAAACCCCGTGCTGTGCTGGGCAGGGCTCACAGCCATGGCGCTGTGCGCGGTGTTCGCCGTTAAGCGGCGCGACAGGCTCTCACAGTTTATCGTCATCGGCTACCTCGCGCAGCTGCTGCCCTGGGTGTTCATAACGCGCACGACCTTTGAGTACCACTACTTCCCTTCCTCGGTGTTCCTCGTGCTGGCGATCGCGCGCGTGTTCAGTCTCATGGAGCATAACACAAGGGGCTGGAGATTCAACGTCTACGGTCTGACGGGCCTGAGCTGCGCGCTGTTTATACTGTTCTACCCCGTTTTGTCGGGCGTCAGGGTGAACGCGCAGCTCGCGGGCAGTCTTCTCAAATGGCTGCCGGACTGGCCGTTTTGAGAATTATCTTGTAATCGGGGCGTTTTGGTGAGATAATGTCATGTAATATTTATTTCGGAGGATCAAAGATATGATCGCATTGGGTTCTGATCACGGCGGCTGGGCGCTCAAGCAGGAGGTCATGAAGCACCTCGACGCGCGCGGCCTTGAATACAAAGACTTCGGCACTTACTCCGGGGACAGCTGCGACTATCCCGTGTACGGCAGGTCGGTCGCCCACGCCGTCGCCGGGGGCGAGTGCGAAAGAGGCATAATAATCTGCGGCACCGGCATCGGCATATCCATCACCGCGAACAAGGTAAAGGGCATCCGCGCGGCTCTGTGCGGCGACTGCTTCTCGGCCGAAATGACGAGGCTGCACAACGACGCGAACATCCTGGCGATGGGCGCGCGCGTCGTCGGCCCCGGGCTTGCGCTCAAGATAGTCGACACCTTCCTTGACACCCCCTTCTCCGGCGACGAGAGACACGTCCGCCGCATCAAGCAGATCGAGGACTGATAAAATTGGCAAACAACTCTGAGTTTTACCGCGGAAAAAGGAAAAAGACCGCTCCGGCGCTGATAGCCACGATAATCGTTCTGGCCGTCATCGCCTTTGCGGTCATGCTTTTCTACGGGCTGCAAAAGTATATAGTGGTCACGAGCTCCGGCCTGCGACTTGAGATACCCTTTCTTCAGGAGGACGGGCAGCAGAGCGCCCAGACCGATGACGAGGGCGAGGTCGCCGTGCAGAGCTTTGAGCCGGTGACGGCTCAGCTTGAGATCGGCCAGGCCGATTACTCGAATATAAAGGCCTCCGCCGGAGAGGGTCTGAGCGCCGTAAAGCTCGTGTATGTTCCGGCCTCCTCGGTCACGGCGTCGGGTGTGGAGACGTATCTGAGCAAATCGCCGGCCGCGACGGGCGTTCTGCTCGACGTCAAGACCGTCACGGGCATGCTCGTATGGGACTCGCAGGCGGATATAGCCAAGGGCTACGGCACCGCGGGCACGGTGGACCTTGCGTCGATCGTTGCCTCGCTCAAGGAGCAGGGCAGGTACGTCGCGGTGCGCATGTGCTGCTTTGTCGACAACACGCTTGCCTCGCGATACGCTCAGCTCGCGCTGAAGACCTCCGACGGCCAGGCCTATTCCGATTCCAACGGCGCGTGGATCGATCCGACGAACGCTACGGTCAGGAGCTACATCACGTCCCTGTGCAGCGAGCTGTCAAAGATGGGCGTTGACGAGATAGTGCTGCTGGGCATGCGTCTGCCGGAGGCGAGCGGCCTGGATTTCAGCTTCTCGTCGAGCTCGGCGGTCAAGCCCACCGCGCTCACGGCGGTATCCGGCTTCGGCATAAGCGTCACCCGCGCCATGCGCAGCGCCTCGGCGAAGATGAGCGTGCAGATAACGAGCTCCGCCGCGCTGCAGAAGGGCGGCGACTCCGTTACCGGCCAGAGCGCGGATATCCTGTTCAAGGTCTTTGACAGGGTCTATTACTCGACCGGCAGCGCCTCGGCGGCGGATACCGTCGCGAGCTGCTCGGATTATATCGAGCTCGGCGACGCGAAAACGCGCGTCGTGCCGATGTGCACGGAGGCTCCCTCGACCGACTGCTGGGTGCTTACGGAGTAAACAAGCGCAAAAAACAGGCTGCCGCGGCAGCCTGTTTTTTGCGTTATCTTATTATTTGAGCGCCATCATGCCGAGCGCCGATCTTATCGCCTCAAGCTTGCTCTCGATATCATAGGACGCGGAAAAGATGTCCTTGACTCTCTGCGTGTCGCCGCCGGTCACTATGCCGGCGAGGATGCACAGCGCGCCGAGTATCAGCGCAATGAGCGCTATTGCAGATATGATCTTCCATGCCTTATCCATTTACCGGCACCTCCCTGACGCAGAGCTTTCTTCCGAGCGAGACCACGCCGCCGACGACGCCGCCTATGCCGCGCACGAGCATCAGTATACCGAGCCACAGCAGGATAAGCGCGGCCGCAAAGGCTATGAGCACCGCGCCGGCGCAGAGCATGATATCGGCAAATATGACGAGAGACGAGAAGGCGAAGGCAATGATCTTCGCGCCTGCCGCTATCACGAGGGCGCCGAGGCCCAGCAGAACGACCGTAAGCACAATGGAGAGGGCGAGCAGCACGAGCCCCACGGGTATCGCGAAAATGAGATACAGGATGAGCAGCGCGATATTCGTTTTATAGCGCACCGGCTCCTCGAATAGCTCCTCGCTCTCGGGCTCCTCAAAAACGAGCTCCGTCCCGGCCTCCGGCTCTTTTTCCGGCTCTGCGGCCTCCTCCGCCTCTTCGGCGGGCTCCTGAGACTCATCATCCGTCTCGGGCTCCGCGGCAGCGCTTTCCTCGGTCTCCGCCGTCTCCGGCTCATCCTCACGAGGCTCCGTCACAGTCTCCTCGACGACGGTCTCTTCCCCGCAGGCCTCCTCGGGGGCTTTTTCCGGCTCGTCCTGCGCATCTTCCTCGGCCGTTTCGGGCCGCTCCGCCGGCTCAGGCGCGGGCTCGGCCTCGATGGGCTCCGCGGCTTCGGCTATCGTTTCCTCCGCGCTGTCCTCAGGCTCTGCCGGAGCTTCCTCGGGGGCTTTTTCCGGCTCGTCGTAGAACATGGGCTTGTACTCAATGCCCTCCTCTGCCGCCTTCTCGCGGCGGATCTCCTCAATTATGTCGGCATAGGAAAGCCCGGTATCGATCACCTTCGGCTTTTCCTTTTCTTTTTTAACGGGAGTTACTATCAGATGCTCGGCCGCGGGCTTATCCTCCCTGGAATCGGCCTCGACGGCGAGCTTGCGCTCCGAGCGCTTATAGGTCCGCGAGATCGTAACGGCGAGCTTTGTCGGCGAGCCGAAGCTTTCGAGCATCGCCTGCTCGTCATCCGCCTCGTCCAGCAGCTTATTATACTGCGCAAGGATATCTTCCTTATCCTCCTTGAACATGAACGCCAGCAGCTTTGAAAGCTCAGCCATGTATCTTTGCCTGTTGATATGCGTCACCTCCGAAGGGTTTCTGAAAATATATCTTCCAAATCCATATTATTATAGTCAAAAAGTTCACTACGGTCAAGATTTTTTCTGTTAACAGAATGTATTGACAAGACCTGCCTTGTCAGATAAAATGATTGGGTTATTAATAATAAGGAGACAATATAATGGCAAAGGATAAAAAAGTTGAACAGATAACCGATATGGAGCAGGATTTCGCCCAGTGGTTCACCGACGTCTGCACGAAGGCGGAGCTGGTCGATTATTCCGGCGTCAAGGGACTTTTCATCCTGCGCCCATACGGCTATGCCATTTGGGAGAATATACAGAGGGAGCTCGACCGGATGTTCAAGGAGGGCGGACACGAAAACGTCTCCATGCCCCTGCTCATCCCCGAGAGCCTGCTTCAGAAGGAAAAGGATCACGTAGAGGGCTTCGCTCCCGAGTGCGCCTGGGTAACGGTCGGCGGCTCGGAGGAGCTGCCGGAGAGGCTGTGCATCCGCCCGACCTCGGAGACGCTTTTCTGCGATCACTGGAGCCACACGGTACATTCCTGGCGCGACCTTCCCATGCTGTACAACCAGTGGTGCTCCGTGCTCCGCTGGGAGAAGACGACCCGTCCCTTCCTGCGCGGCAGAGAGTTCCTCTGGCAGGAGGGCCACACTCTGCACGAGACGGAGGCCGAGGCTCGCGAGGAGACGCTGCATCAGCTCGAGGTCTACGCCGACCTGTGCGAAAATTACCTCGCCATGCCCGTTATCCGCGGCAACAAGACCGAGAAGGAAAAGTTCGCGGGGGCTGTCAACACCTACACCATAGAGTGCATGATGCACGACCACAAGGCTCTCCAGTCCGGCACGAGCCACTACTTCGGCACGGGCTTTGCCGAGCAGTTTGATATCACCTTCACCGACCGCGAGAACAAGCAGCGGTATCCGCACCAGACCTCCTGGGGGCTTTCCACCCGCGTCATCGGCGGCATAATCATGACCCATGGCGACAACAACGGCCTCGTCCTGCCGCCGCGCATCGCGCCCGTGCAGGTCATCGTCGTCCCCGTCGCGCAGCACAAGGAGGGCGTCACCGAGAAGGCAAACGAGCTGTACGCCGCTCTCAGGGCGGCGGGCATCCGCGTAAAGATAGACCTCAGCGACAACAGCCTCGGCTGGAAGTGCGCGCAGTATGAGATGAAGGGCGTTCCTCTGCGCATCGAGCTCGGCCCGCGCGATATTGAAAACGGCGTGTGCATGGCCGTAAGGCGCGACAACGGCGAGAAGGTCTCCGTCACTCTCACGGAGCTCTGCGAGAGGGTCCCCGAGCTTCTCGACGCCGTGCAGCAGGGTCTTTTCGACAAGGCCAGGAAGAACCTCGACGAGCACATCTTCGAGGCGCACTCCCTCGAGGAGGCAAAGCAGCTCCAGGAGGAAAAGGGCGGCTTCATCAAGACCATGTGGTGCGGCGAGCTCGAGTGCGAGATGAAAATGAAGGAGCAGGCGGGCATGTCCTCGCGCTGCATCCCCTTTGAGCAGGAAGACCTCGGCGACACCTGCCCCATCTGCGGCAAAAAGGCAAAGCACATGATCTACTGGGGCGTAGCGTACTGATATATGATAAAGTCAAAAATCTCCGGTCTCTGACCGGAGATTTTTTATATCATTCAAGGTACAGCTCGCGCAGGCGGCCGAGCTTTTTGTCGTCAAGGCCCATCTGCACGCGCAGAAAGCTGTCCATGCCGCCGCAGCATTCATCTATGGTATCGAAGGCCGCGCAGAGAAAATCCTCGCGGACGGTGTCGATCGTCCGGATAAACTCGAGCGTCGCGGTGTCGTCTGTATAGCGGCGGCAGTTATTGACAAGTCTTTCCGTGCCCGGGGCGCAGCGCGCACGTGTTATGAGATAGTCCTCAAATATCGCCTCGCGCGGGACGTCCAGCGCCGAAAGCACGAGCGCCGTCGCCGTGCCGACCCGGTCCTTGCCCAGGGTGCAGTGATACAGCAGCGCCCCCTCCTCGTGCCGCAGGAGTATCCCGAAAAACTGCCTGTAGTGCAGCACCGAGTGCTCGAGCGTCACCAGCACGGGGTACAGCGAGCGCATCTGCGCCGCGCCGTCGGGGTCGCGCTCCATGAGCCGCCGCGCCATTTTTACCGTGCGCCGTGCCTCCTCGTCCTCGGTCTCGGGCTTGTCGCGGGTCATGCCCTCTGTCTTGTCCTCGAGCATGGGACAGACGATATATTCCGTGCCCTCGGGCAGACGGTCGGGCTTCTGGCCGCGCTCGGCGGCGGTGCGGAAATCGACGACGGTGCGCAGGCCGGCGTTTTTCAGATAGGCTATGTCCTTATCGTCAAGGCGGGAGAGCATACCGCTGCGGATAAGGCGGCCGTGTCTGAGCGTTCTGCCGTCGAGCGTCTCTATGCCGCCGAGGTCGCGTGCGTTCGGCGCTCCGCCGAGTATGATCTCCGGTGCGTACATCACATTCCCTCCAGTCCGAAAAGTCTTTTTCCGTTTTCAAATGTGGCGTTCTCGACAGTCTGCGGGCTCAGGCCCTTTACCTCGGCTATCTTTTCTATCACATATCTGAGGTTTGCGGAGTCGTTGCGCTTTCCCCTGTTCGGAACGGGCGTGAGATAGGGACTGTCGGTCTCTATCACCATGCGCCCGAGCGGGCACATTTCGAGCACCTCTATCGCCTTTCGGGCGTTTTTATAGGTTATGGGCCCGTCAAAGCCGAGATACCAGCCGCGCTTTAAAAGCTCGGCGGCCATCTCCGCGCTGCCGGAGTAGCAGTGGAACACGCCGCGCAGCTCCGGATAGCGGCAGACGATCTCAAGGCAGTCGCCGTGCGCCTCGCGGTCATGAACGACGATCGGCTTATCGAGCCTGAGCGCAAGCTCTATCTGTCGGATAAACAGCGCCCTCTGCTCGTCCTTGTGCTCTGCGTCCCAGTAGTAGTCGAGCCCTATCTCTCCGACGGCGACGCATTTCGGGTGCCCTACGAGCCCCTCCAGCCGCGCAAAGCCGTCCTCCGTGAGCTTGTCTATATCCTCCGGATGCCAGCCGACGGCGGCATACACAAAGTCGAAGCGCTCGGCAAGAGCTATCGCGTCGAGGCTGCTTTCAAGATCGCAGCCGGGGTCGACTATGAGCCCGACATTTTTTTCGGGCATGGATGCAAGTATCTCAAGGCGGTCGGCGTTGAACGCGCCGCTGTCATAATGCGCATGGGTGTCAAATATCATGATGCTGCCTCCCTTGTATTTAAGATTATATCATCACTTGCGCGGCTATGGCAAGCGGTGATATAATGCTTCCGGAGGGCTGCATATGGATTATTACGATATTTTGACAGACGGGATCTCTCCGGAGCTATACGTTTCGCGTATAGTCCGCGGCGCCTCGTGGATAGCGGCGGAGCTGAGCGACGGGCGATACGGCATCGCGCTGCACGACAGGCTGCAGAGCCGCGAGCGCATGCTCCCGGCGCTTGAGGGGCTTACGGCGCGTGAGGCCGCAGGCGCGGTGCGCTCATGGAACCTGCTCGAGGCGTCCGAGGGCATGGCGGTCATAAACGCGTTTTACAATACGCCCGGTCGTCTGAAGGAGCTCGGCGCTCAGTGCGGCTTCGACAAAAGCTGCACTCAGGGCATGGTGACCGAGGGCAAAAAAATCGCCCTTATCGGGCATCTGAGTCTTCAGCCGGACGCGCTCGACGGCGCGGACGAGGTTTACATAATCGAAAGGAGCCCCAAGCCGGGAGACTATCCGGACTCTGCCTGCGAATATCTTCTGCCGGGCTGCGATATCGTCATAATGACGGCGAGCGCCGCCATAAACAAGACGCTGCCGCGCCTGCTGGAGCTTTCAAAAAACGCGGAGACTGTCATCATCGGGCCCACGACTCCAATGTGTCCCGAGCTCAAAACGCTCGGCATCTCGCGGCTTTCCGGCATGGTCGTGCGCGACAAGGCGGACTTCGAGCGCTGGACGCTCGAAAAGTCCGGCAGCCCCTACCCCTACGGCGATGTGTTCATGATATGAGCTGACTCTTGCACTAAAAACGAAGGACATGCATTTGGCTTCCTTCGTTTTTTTATGTGCTGATTCACTGATCCGGCACACGAAAAATCGTATGGGTATACAAAATTTTATTCCGATTCCTTTTTTGCTTTGGAACAATTGACTCCTCGGGCGTGTATGGTACAATTAACTTGTAATGATTCTCGTGAGGGGGGGGTGATCCCGGTGTTTGTTTAAGTCCCGATTAGAGGCACTCTGTTGTTTGCATTTATGCCAATGTCGCTTACAAGGAGGAATACAATGGTTGTTAACGATTCAAGTAATAAAAGTATCTAACGCCTCCTGGTATGCCATAGCTGTCTCCGGAACACGGGCAAAAACAAGTATGGGAGATCATAGGATCCGTGCGGAGGGCGGCGGAAACGTAAGTGTTCAGGGGGCACTGGATCCGGGCTACGGGTACACTGTTAAGTACTCTTTTTGATCAGGATCGGAGGTGTTATCATGAGCAAAAAAGTGATCTATACTGTTTTAATATGTGTCATTGCTGCTCTGGCTGTCATGATTGCCGTAACCGGTGATTTTGGCAGCAAGGCCGGAGAAGACGCAGGGAAAATGATCCATGATCTTCAGAGCGGCTATTCCGGCGATACCATTGTAATGACCGTCAACGGAACGGGTTTTTCCGAAAGAGAATTTCAAATTTACAAGTCAACTATGAACAATGCTCAGGCCTCATACACCGATGAGCAGCTTCTTGACAGGCTCGCCCGTCAGCAGGTGCTTTTCGATGAGGCAAAGCGCCGCGGGCTGGCCGCAACGGAAGCCGAGATCGACGAGGCGATAAACATGGCTAAGGACATTTTACAGCAGAGCGATCAGGCGGAAAACAGGGCATTTTTAAAAAGCTATATCGAACAGCTCGGCATGACGGAGGATGAATATTGGGCGAGCATTCGCCCCGCGTATGAAAAATCGCTTTCCATCGGTAAGCTGCATGACGAGCTGCGCTCCGAGCTTGCGGCTTCCGAAAACAAGGAGTCCGTCAGCACGGATGAATGGAATGATTATTATAAAAGCTACACAGATCAGCTTGTGGATAACGCAAGCATCCAGGTATTTAATAATAGAGAAGTTCCCTGAGCGTAAATGAGTCAAGACCTTCGGCAAAGCCGAAGGTCTTGACTTTATTCGGCTTTGCCGCCGTACACTCTGTCGTCAAACGCGGCCATCAGAAGCTGCCTGAAGGGCTCAAAGCGCCGCACCGCCGCTCCCGCGGCCTCGGCGAATGTGTCGAGGTCTGTGAGGTCGCCTTCCGTGAAGCTGTACTCGGTGAGCCAGAACTTGTATTTCAGCCAGCCGGCGGCCGGGTGACCGGCATCATAGCCGCGCGGCGTGCGCTTTAGCTGCTCGCCCCGGACCTCAAGGCCGTTTTCGGCGCATATCGCGTCGAGCTCCTCGTAGTTATAGGCGATATGCTCGCGCAGGCGGCTCAGCTGCCTTGTCTCCCAGGGCCATGCGCCGGTCTCGAGAATGCAGCGCTCATGGCTTATATGAAGGTAGTACGAAAGCGGCAGAAAATCCTTTTTGCGCGGCGACAGGTAGGCTCTGAACGCCGGATTATAGGGCGTTTTGTCCTTGCTGTAGCGCATGTCGCGCGGTATGCGGTACATGAAGCCTTTAGGGTTTTCAAACAGCAGCTGATCTCCGAGCTCCGGCGCGTCCCTTGCAAGGACGAACTTCATCACGTCAAGGAGCATGAGAAAATCCTCCTGCGCCTGCTCATATTGCTTATGGTTATCATGGAACCATGTTCTGTCGTTGTTTTCGCTCAGCGCCTTCGTGTAGGCAAGTATTCTGCTAAGATCCATCAGAAAAGTCCGCTTATCCTTCCGTTATCGTCAATGTCTATGCCCTCGGCGGCCGGAACGCTCGGCAGGCCGGGCATGGTCATGATGTCGCCCGCGAGAGCGACCGTAAAGCCCGCTCCGGCGCTGACCTTTATCCGCCGCACCGTGACCGTGAAGTCCTCGGGCGCGCCGAGCCGTTTCGGGTCGTCTGAGAAGCTGCTCTGCGTTTTTGCAATGCACACGGGCAGCCTGTCAAAGCCGAGCTCCGTGAGCCGCTGCACCTGATGCTTTGCCTCCGGCAGAAAATGCGCGCCGCGGCCGCCGTAGATATTCCTTACCACGGTGTTTATCTTGTCCTCGATGCCGAGACTGTCGGCATAGCAGTATCTGAAGCCGGAGCTGTCCTCCTCGCATAGCGCGGCGACGGCTCTTGCGAGCTCTGCCGCTCCCTCGCCGCCGCGCGCCCAGACGTCCGAGAGAACGATGTCCGTGCCGAGCTGCGCGCACCTTTCCTCGACGAGCGCGAGCTCTGCCGCCGTATCGCCGGGAAAGCGGTTGAGCGCGACGACGCAGGGCAGGCGGTAGACGTTTTTTATATTGGAAACGTGGCGCAGCAGGTTCGGTATCCCCCGCTCGAGCGCGGCGAGATCCTCCCTGTCGAGCTGCTGCTTATCCAGCCCGCCGTGCATTTTCAGCGCCCGCACCGTCGCGACGACGACGACCGCCGACGGGCGCAGTCCCGATGCGCGGCATTTTATATCCAGGAATTTTTCCGCGCCGAGGTCGGCCCCGAAGCCGGCCTCCGTTACGGCGTAATCGGCGGCTCTGAGCGCCATGCGTGTGGCCAGAACAGAGTTGCAGCCGTGGGCTATGTTCGCAAAGGGGCCGCCGTGGACGAAGGCCGGAGTGCCCTCCAGAGTCTGGACGAGATTCGGCTTGACGGCATCCTTCAGAAGCGCCGCCATAGCGCCCTGCGCCTTGAGCTGGCTGCACGTGACGGGCCTTCCCTGCATGTCGTAGCCGACGACGATGCGGGCGAGCCGCGCCTTCAGGTCGGCTGCCGATTCCGCGAGGCAGAGTATAGCCATGACCTCGCTCGCGACGGTGATATCAAAGCCGTCGTCGCGCTCGACGCCGTTTTTCCCGCCGCCGAGGCCGTCGCGTATATACCGCAGCTGCCGGTCGTTCATATCGACGCAGCGCCGCCATGTTATTTTCTCCGGGTCAATGCCGAGGGCGTTGCCGTGCATGATATGGTTATCTATCATCGCGGCAAGAAGATTATTCGCGGCGCCTATGGCGTGTATATCGCCGGTGAAGTGCAGGTTTATATCCTCCATCGGGACTATCTGCGCATAGCCGCCCCCGCAGGCGCCGCCCTTTATCCCGAACACCGGACCGAGCGAGGGCTCGCGCAGGGCGGCGGCCGCGTTTTTGCCGATTTTCCGCAGTCCGTCGGCAAGGCCGATGGCCGTGGTCGTTTTCCCCTCGCCCGCCGGAGTGGGCGTTATGGCCGTGACCAGGATGAGCCTGCCGTCGGGCTTTTTTGTATCGGCAAGATAGCTCAGGTCCACCTTCGCCTTGTACCTTCCGTATCGCTCGAGGTATTCCCCGCCTATGCCGAGCTTTTCCGCTATATCCTCAATGGGGCTCATGCGGCAGCTCTGCGCGATCTCAAGATCTCTTTTTCTGTCCACGAAATCCCTCCTGTATGCGTTTTTATTTTATTATAGCATACTCCAGGGCGTTTGAATACAGCAAAACCGCCCCGAGGGGCGGTTTTGTCGTGCGTATTACTCTTTCTTTGTCAGACGCAGGGCCGACCATGCCGCTCCGGCGATACCGAGGATGAACGCGGCGGCGCATACGGCGTTGAGCGCGTCTGCCGAGGCCTCGGCGTCGTCAAGCTGTGCCTGATGGTAGCTCACGGCTGCCGAGCAGGCAGCGGCATAGCTTGCCGCGCCGTCCAGGGCCGGAGATGAGCTCAGCTCATCGTAGGCACGGTCAAGACGGCTGAGTGTGCTGTCATACTCGGCGAGCCAGGTGAGGTCCGCCTGCATTTTCGACATTCCGGAGGTGTCCGCCGCATGGGATGCGGGCCTTTCATCCGAAACTCCGGCTTCATCGGCAAGGCTGAGCGTGCGCCCGGCGCAGTAGATGTACGAGCGGTTTTCGCTCACGGCGTGCGTGCGCTCAAGCTCGGTATCGTAAAAGCCGAGAGCCGCGCCGACGATGAGCGCCGCCGACAGGATAAGGATGCTTACATTCAATGCTTTCTTACTCATGATCTATACTCCTTTTCAAATAAATTTCTGCAAACAGTATGGTCGTCAGCATCAGTGCCAGCGCTGCGAGCGGCAGAACCGCCGCGGAGCTGAGTATGGCCGCCGCGAGCGCGCAGCCGCCGGAAATGACCGCCGACATTGCGGCGAGCACCGCGACGAGCGCGGACTGCTTTTTATAAAGCAGCGCGCAGACCGCTATTATCAGCGCCGAAGCGAAGGTCAGCGCGCAGATAACGGTGCGGATGCTGTTTTCCCGCTCCGCGCGGGTAATGTCGTTATTGCAGTGATCCTCGGCAATCGAACAGATATCGGCATAGGAGGCATTATCTCCGGCGCGGGAGGCTATCTCGTCATTGCGCATGAGTATGGCTATGCCCTGCTCAAGGCGCTCAAGCTCGTCGCCGTAGCTTTCGAGCTCGCCGAGCTGCTGCGCCAGCTTTGATCTGTTGCTGCTCAGGGTCGCCCTGCCGGCTTCAAGCTGCCGTCCTGCCGCGTCGAGCTCCGCCTGACCGGCGGCTATCTGCGCCGCTGCCTCGTCAAGCTGCCTCTGCCCGGCTTCAAGCTGCTGCTCGGCCTCGGCAAGCTGCTGCTCGGCCTGCGCTATCTGCGCCGCGCCCTCTGCAAGCTGCCGCTGCCCGTCCTCGTACTGCCGGACTATGCTCTCTATCGAGTAGCCGGTTCCCGCTATCTGTTTTTCGTACACGAGCCTCTGCGCCTCGACGCTCGGCCACAGGAGCGCCGCTCTTGCGTACTGACCGTTTCCGCGGGCCTCGTCATACTGCGCCTTCATATCAAGATAAAGCTGGTACGCAGGCTGCACCGCGCTGTATACAGGCTTTATTTTTTCAAGCTTCGCCTCGCCCTCGGCATACTGCGCCTTTGCTTCGGCAAGCCTGCTCTGACCGGCGGCGTAGTCTGCTCTGCCCTGCTCTAACTGCCGCTGTCCCTCGGCGTACTGCGCCTTTGCCGCCGCGAGCTTCGCCGCGCCCGCGTCATACTCTGCCTGACCCTGCTCGAGCTGAGTCTGACCGACGCTGTCGGTGACGACGCTCTCGGCAAAGCCGAGCTTGGTCTCGTCGTATTTTTCCTGCTGCGCGCCGAGCGAGACCGCGAGCTCCCCGAGCTCTTTTGCGCTTTGGATTATGCTCTCATCGTCGGACACGCGCCGGTCGCAGTCGGCCCTGCCCGAGAGCCACACCCACGGAGACGCGGCTGCCGCAAACACGATCGACACGGCAAGCGCCCATGCCGCTATGCGGCGCATGAGCCGGTGCGGCTCGGCAGCATGGATATGAAACTCCGTTTTTCTTATCAGCCCGTCGCCGAAGATGAGCATCGCCGGCAGCACGAACATTACGAGCACGACAGTTATGATCGAACCGATACCGACAAAGCGGCCCATTCCCGCGACCGAGCCGGACGATACCCTTGCTCCGATGAGAAGTCCCGCCGAGATGAGCGCCGTGCCTGAGGTGATGATGGTCGGGAACGCAAGGTTCATGGCGTTTATTATCGCTTCCCTTGGCTTGAGGCCCTTTGCGCGCTCCTCGTTATAGTGCGAGGCGACGACTATGGCATAGTCGACGTTGCAGCCCATCTGAATGGCGCTGGCGATAAGGTATACCATGAACAGGACATTTTCCCCGGTGAACACCGTCAGGCCGAAGTTTATCCATATGCTGCCCTGAATAACGAGCGTGAGCAGCAGCGGCATACCGACCGAGCTGAAGGTAAACAGCAGAACGAGCATGACCATGACGATGCTCATCATGCTGACCATGACGTTATCCTGCGTGAAGGTCTCCTTGAAGCTGTATGCCGTCATGGCGTTGCCGACAAGGTAGCTCTCGTCGGGGTAATACTGCGCGACGACCGCGTGAAGGCGGTCGAGCAGCTCAAAGGTCTCGTCGCCGTCGTCGACGACGCCGAGGGTGAGGACGATGCGGTCGTAGTGCTCGCCCTCTAGCTGGTCGGTCGCAAAGCTGAGCTGACGGCTCAGCGAGGACACGAGCTCCGACTGCGCCGCGGTGAGCGTGACGGTTCCGTCATCGACCTTTTCGTTTAAAAACAGGAACAGCTTTATGATGGGCGCCCGGTAGGACGAGAGGCTGCCGGCCGCGGCCTCCGGCTCGCCGTTTTCGGCGGCGTACAGAGCAAACAGGGCCTGCGCGCTCGTCGAGTCGACTCCCGCGAGGGAGGCGAACTGCGAATACGTCACCTTATCGGAGAGCTTATAGCCGCCCATGGCCTCTATTCCCGCAACACCCGTGACGCTTTTCACCCCGTCTATCTCCGACAGCGCGGATATGAGCGCGGCTTCACTGTCGTAATCCCCGTTCGGTACGACCACGGCAAGCGTGGTCTCGTCGCCGAACTGCGCGTATATCTCGTTTTCGGCTATCTTGTTGTCGCTTTTCTTTACCGTCTCGATCTGCGTTTCGCTGTAGGCGTAGTTTACGTTCTGTGAGCCGATATAGGCAAAAACAAGGACGGCAGCAAACAGCAGCGGCACGACGCGGCGCGCCTTATACGCAAACGCGCCGACGGCGGATATCCTGGGGACGAAGCTGCGGTGCTGCGTTCTGTCCATGAGGCCGCCCATCGTAAGCAGCAGTCCGGGCATGAACAGGAACACCGACAGCAGACTTATGACGATCGCCTTTATAAGCGCAAGGCCGAGGTCAAGGCCGATGCCGAATTCCATGAAGGTCATGGCGAACAGTCCGGCTATGGTCGTAAGACTCGATGCGCTTATTACGATGACGGACTGCGCAAGCGCCTCAATAACCGCCTCACGCACGGGCATGGTCTTATGCTCCTGCTTATAGCGGTTGCAGAAGATGATCGCGTAGTCAATGCTCATCGCAAGCTGCAGGATTATCGTGACGGAGTCCGATATGAACGATATCCTGCCGAGCAGGAAGTTCGTGCCCTTGTTTATGATGGCCGCTGCAAGGAAGGTCGCCAGCAGCACGGGCACCTCGGCGTAGGTCGAGGTGGTAAAAGTCAGGACAAGCAAAAGTATGACGGCTATGATGGCGATAAGTCCCCTCACCTCACCCGTTATCTGATCCGATATGCTGTTGCCTTCTTCGGAATATATATAGGCGTTCGCGCCGTCAAACATATCGCGCAGCTCGTTTACCGTTTCCTCTCCCTCACCCTCGAGAGAGTTCAGCGTTACCTTGAACAGGGCGCTGCCGCTGTCATTGAGACTGTATTCGCAGCTCTCAACGCCCTCGACGGCGGATATCTCATCGTTTATCTCCGCGGCGCGCGTATCGTCGATATCCTCAAGCAGTATCTTCGCCGAGCCGTAGGTCTTGAACTCCTCATCCATGATATCGAGCCCCTGCTTTGCCTCATATGAATCCGGCAGGTAGGCCGCAACGTCGTTTTCGACCTCGGTCCAGCCCATCGCGAAGACCGAGAAGACGCACAGCGCTCCGAAGACGATAAAAAGCAGTTTGTATTTGCCGACCACAAATTCAGCGAATCTGTGCAGCGGAGTATTCATTTTTGCCATTGTTTTTTCCTTCTTAATGTTGAAAATTCATGATTGACTTTTTTCGAATTTGAGGATAAACTGAAAAAAGATAAATTACAAATGTCAATTAATGAAGATTTGTAATTTATCTTTCAATGGTATTTTATTTGTCGTTTGAAAGGTGTGTTACGATGGAAAAGAAGAGTGATCTGAGAGTCAGAAAAACCTACGAGGCGCTCATGTGCGCGTTCGAGGAGCTGCTGACCGGAAAGACGTTTGACGACATAACCGTAAACGAGCTGTGCGAGACGGCAATGATACGCCGCCCGACCTTTTATTCTCACTTTGAGGACAAATACGACTTTCTGCGCTTTTATTTAAATGAGATACAGTCGCGCATAGAAAGCGAGTCCGACGAGATCGCCGGGAGCCGCGAGGAGTACTTCGAGCACTCCTGGCGCATGCTCATGAAATTTGTGGACGATCACCGCGACCTTATACGCCTCAATCTGAAAATGCCGTCGATGCCGCTGGTGTTCGACATACTCGGCGAGCATCTTTTTGCAAGCACGAAGGCATGCACTGTTGAGTTCCTGTCTCAGGAGCGCCCCGAGCTGCTCGGCAGCGCCGACACCATAGCGTCATTCATCGTCGGCGGCATAATCCAGAACCTCAAGCGCTATCTTTACGGCGAATGTCGGGACGCGGATACGCTGTCCCGGGAAATGGTAAAAGCATTTGAGAGCTTATGGAGGGGAATAATCGCCTCCTGAGCTGAGGAGGCACTATGTTCAAGATACTTCTTGCCGAAAACGATCCCGAGCTGCGGCGCAGCATATCGCGCGCACTGGTAAAGTGCGGCTACGGCGTGACGGCGTCAGGCAGCGGCGAGGCCGCGCTCGACCTCACGGAGAGGGAATATTTCGACGCGGTGATAGCCGAGGTCATGCTGCCGCAGCTCGACGGCTTTGCGCTCACGCGCTCGCTGCGCGCGGCGGGGATAAATATTCCCGTCATGCTCATATCCGAAAACGGAGGGTATGAGTACCTGCACCGGAGCTTTTTGTCGGGCGCGGACGAATATATGTCAAAGCCGCTGAACCTGGGAGAGCTGACCCTGCGCGTGGCTGCGCTCCTGCGGCGCACGCAGCTTCTCAGCGACAGGGTGCGCACCGTAGGCTCTACGACGGTGGACTACGACGCGATGACCGTCAGCTACGGCGGCAGGAGCATAATGCTGCCTCTCAAGGAATTTCTGCTGCTGTATAAGCTGTGCTCCTCGCCCGGGCGCATAGTCACCCGGCAGCAGATCATGGACGATATATGGGGCTATGAAAGCTGCGCCGACACGCACACGGTCGACGTCCACATCAGCCGTCTGCGCTCTCGCCTGCGCGATAACCGCGATATACGTATAAGCACCGTGCGCGGCATAGGCTACAGGCTCGAGAAAACATAATTTCCTCAACCACTGTTGATTTTCGCGTGAACATCCGTTGACAAAAGCGTGATATATATTTGACAACGCCATGTTTTTACATGGAACGCAGAATTATATGGGAGGATAATTATGAAACGTGTATTTCTAACGGTTTGCAGCATCTGCCTCATTCTGGCCGGTCTGTTCGGGCTTTTTACCGGCGCGGCGGGTATTAAGGATGCAAAAAACCTTCAGGATTACAAAACCGAGGACTCGGAGATGGGCCTTGAGGCCGTGGACGTGCTGCTCGGCGGCATCGAGCAGCTTCGCGCAAACGAGACGACCTACTCCGAGGGCGTGAGCACCTACGAGGCCGGGCTTATATCGTACTCCGAGGGCAAGAGCACTCTTTCGGCGGGCTACGCGGCATACTACGAGGGCAAAAAGGAGCTTGAAGCCGGTAAGGCCGAGTACGAGGCGGGCAAAAAGGCGCTGGCTGAGGGGCAGGCGCAGATCGACGCGAACACCCAGGCCTATAACGAGGGCAAGGAAAAGCTCGCGAAGATCGAGCCGCTGCTGCCGTACCTTAACCAGTACGTCCAGCTGCGCGACGGCACCATCGGAAAGCTCCCCGGCTTTGACACCGCTCAGTCCTGGTTCGTCTCCGTCGTGCGGCCGCTTGCGGGCCGTCTCGGTCTTGACATACCCGACGACGTGACCGACTTCCCCGCGTATATCAATCAGATGGTGGCAGACGGCAAGGCACAGCTCAAGCAGTATGAGGACGGCCTTGCGACGCTGGAGGCGGGTAGGGCAAAGCTTGCCGAGGCCGAGAAGACCATAGCCGCCGGCGAGGCAAAGCTCGCGGACGCCGAAAAGCAGCTGGCTCAGGGCGAAGCAGACCTTGCCGCAGGCGGCCAGGCGCTGGCAGAGGGCAAGGCAAAGCTTGCCGAGTTTGAAAACGGCGCGGCACAGATAGCCGCCGGTATCGAGACCCTGCTGTCAGAGGAGGAAAACGTCACCGGCACATATTACTTTAACGAGGGCAGCTCCGACGAGGTCGCATGCCCGAGCGTAAGGTCTATCCTTACAGAGCGCTACGGCGAGGACTGGAGCTATTGGCTGACCGACGAAAACGGCGAGATCGTCGTCAAAAACGGCTGTCAGTACCTTGACCTCGACGCCTGCGAGCAGGCCGCCATCGCCGCGCAGGACTATATAAACGCATATCAGGGCGACCCCGCCATCACCGGCGACACGATAAAGCGCATTTTCTACTGCATCGGTCATCCCGACGGCGAGATAAGCTACACGCATCTGGGACACGAGATCACCATGCCCTGCGATCAGTGCGAGACGGTCATACGCGAGGTCCTGGCGCGCTATCTTGTGAGCATATTTGAGCTCGCGGTGTCCGTGCTGGCGCTCATCTGCGGCGTATTCGGCATCGTGTTCAGCGCGCGTCGGCGCGGAGTTTCCGGCATGGTGCTCGGTCTCATCACCGCCGGTCTCTGCCTTGCATGCGTCGTGTTCGGCTTCTGCACGAGCTTCACATCTTATATCTACCCCGTCGCGCTGTATTCGGACGGCGAGCGCACGGGCTATGAGTTCTCAAGCCACGCTCAGGCTCCGGCGCTCATCGCGCTGACCGTGCTTGCGTTCATATTCGCGCTGCTTGCAATGGCGGTCAAGAACGCCGAAAAGCGTAAGGCGGCAGCGGTCGAGGCCGCCGACGGGGAGGATTTTGATATTCCCGGGCCCTCCCCCGCTCAGGCTGAGAGCGAGCAGCTCGTCATCGAGGCGTCCGCGCTGGCAGACGAGATGACAGTAAAAGAGGAATGACAGCTAAATGACAAAACAGACTGCGTTGTTACGCAGTCTGTTTTTACATTCACGCACTTTTGAGAATGGCGTGAGGATGATTTGAAGAAGGCGGAGTATTATAGCATTGACAGGGGGTGAAGGATATGCAGCGCAGCGCAGGCGCACAAATGAGGATACTCAAGCTTATAGAGCTGCTTTCAAACGAATCGTCGCGGGATGAGCCTCTGCGCGCGGCGTGCATACTGCGCCGCCTTGAAAAGCAGGGCATGTACACAACGCGCACTACGCTCAAAAACGATATCGCGCTGCTGCGCGACTGCGGCTTTGACGTGCGCAGCGTCACGCTTCCGACGGGCGAGCATTATTACATTGACAGCTCCGGCGGCAGCTCGCCGCCGCCTGCATCCGTGCGTCCGGAGATATCCGGCGGCATAGCCGATGCGATACGCGGCAGGACAAAGCTCGTCGCTGTGCTCTGCGGGGGCAGCGAGTACACAGTCAGTCCGTACGCGGTGCTGCGAAACGAGAGCGGCTATCACGCCGCGTGCTTCAGTCCGGCGCACCGCCGCGTCGTGCTGCTGCCGTTTTCAAAAATAGCCTCCGCCCGCGCCATAGACGAGCCCGCCGATCCGCCGCCGAGCGGCAGCGGCGCCGCACAGTACACGGCGCGCGGCTTTGAGCTGTGCCTTAGCGCGAGCGAGAGGGTGACGCTCAGCTTTGAGGCCGCCGCGCTCGGCAGCGTTCTGTCGCAGTTCGGGCAGTCTGTCGCCATAAGCAGCGAGCCGTCGGGGCTCATGAAGGCCGAGGTCAGCACCGAGCTGAGCCCCGAGCTTTTCAACTGGCTGTTCCGTCTCGGCGGGCGCGTTCGCATAGTATCGCCGGAGCGCGCATGCGGCGAATATAAAAGCTGTCTTCTCGCCCAGCTCGCGGCGTACTGATATGTGAAAAAAGCTCAGGTCATATGACCTGAGTCTTTTCATGCAGCGCGTTGTTTTTTTGCGTTCAGCAGAACGATGGCAGAAAGGACGAGGACGATACCGGCGGCGCTCATCGGCGTGAGCGCCTCGTTGTAGATAACGACGCCGACCACCGTCGCAACGACCGGCTCTATTGAGGCCGTTATGGACGCCTTGCCGTTTTCAAGTCCCTCAAGGCCGTGCGTGTACAGAAGATACGGCAGAAAGCAGGTTACAAGCCCGGTCGCAAAGGCGAAGCCGAAGCTCGGAGCGCTGCTCGTTATAATGCCCAGATACTCTGTGCCGCCTATCGCAGTCGCGCCGGCGAAGGCGAGCAGGCAGGCGTAAAAATTTATCGTCAGGCTCGAATATCCGCGGTTGAGCGCGAAGCGGCCGAAGATGCTGTACAGCGCGTAGCACACGCCGGAGGTGAGGCCAAGCAGGAGGCCTATGGGCGTTATCCTCGTGCCGCCGCCGACGCCGGAGACAAGGCAGCAGCCTGCAAAGGCGAGCAGCATCGCAATAAGCTTCTGCGCCGTGAGCTTTTCTTTGAACAGCAGCGCGGAAAACAGGATGACAAAGCAGGGCGCCGTATACAGCAGTATCGCCGCTGCCGAAAGGCTCATGTAGTCCATGGCCTTGAAATAGCATACGCCGAATACGAGCAGCGCGACGACGCCGCTGCCGACGAATATCCACGCGTCCTTCAGGCGCAGCCTGAACGCCGAACGGTCGGTGACCAGGATAACGAGTCCGAAGAGGACGGAGGCAAACAGGCATCTTATCGATATGCAGCTTATGGCCGAAACGCCCATCGCGTCGAGCGTGCGGCGGAAAAAGCCCATGAAGCCCCACAGCGAGCCCGCGAGCAGTACGCAGGCGATGTATTTGTTGCTTTTCATCAGACGAGCCCTCCTATCCAGTTTGCCAGCGGAACGTATATTACCGGCATGATTATGGCCGGCAGGAGGTTCGGAACGTTCACCTTGCGCTCGGTTATTCCGATCATGTTAAAGCCCATGCCGATGAATATCGCGCCGCCCACGGCGCTCATCTCGCCTATGACCTCGGCGCTCAGAAACGGCGCCAGAGCTCCGGCGAGCAGCGTGAGCGTGCCCTCCCAGATAAGCACCGGCACGAGCGAGAGCACGACGCCGATGCCCATAGCCGCGGACATCGCGGCCGCCGCCACTCCGTCGATGACGGTCTTTGTATACAGCACGCTGTAGCTGCCGCGCAGCCCTGCGTCGAGCGAGCCCATTATCGCCATGGCGCCGACGGTGAACATGACAGAGGCGCTTATCACGCCGTCGGCAAATCTGCCCTCGGCGAATTTTTTGCCCTCGAAAAGCTTTGCGACTCTCACGCCCATGCCGTCTATGAATTCGTCTATCTTCAGCGCCTGTCCGATGATCGCGCCGATTGCCAGGCACAGCACCAGGCACATGGTGTTCGTCGAGCCGACGATGCCCTGCACGCCGACCGATACCACGACGAGCCCCATGGCTGTCATGAGGCAGTCGACGAGCTTGTGATTTATCTTTGTTCTCAGCAGCGTTCCGAGCGTTCCTCCCACGAGGATGCCCAGCGCGTTAACTATCGCAGCAATCATTTTCCGGCCTTCTTCAAAAGATGTATCAGCTTATTCTAATTACTTTATTTTCAATAGTCAACACTCATTTTTAATTTAATTGACAAAAAAACAGGGCCTGTGCTATTATACCGTTATCTGCGGGTATGATGGAATTGGCAGACATGCGAGATTTAGGTTCTCGTGCCTACGGCGTGCAGGTTCGACCCCTGTTACCCGCACCATAAAAACGGCAGTCCACGATCGAATGGACTGCCGTTTTTTATTATCTTTTTATATGCTGCGCGCATACAAGCAGGCTCTTCCTCCGGCTATGCGGAGCTCGCAGGTGCAGCAGCTTTCGATGAGCTCATTGTCGTGGGTGATAATGAATATGCTTTTCCCCATGCCGCGAAGCTCCTTGAAAAGCTCTGCCGTGCCTTCCATATGACGATGATCCAGGCCGCTTGTCGGCTCGTCAAAAGCCAGAATGTCTTTCCCCGCGAGAACGGCCGAGCAAATGGCGACGCGCTGCTTCTGCCCGCCCGACAGGGCCATGGGATGCCTGTCACGGAGCTCCCACACGCCGAGCTTTTCCATTAAGCGCCTCGCTCCTTCCTTTGTGCTCCCGCCGTAATCCGCCGCGCCGAGAAGGACCTCGTCCAGGACGGATTCGCAGAACAGCTGATGATCCACGTCCTGCATGACGAGATAGCATCTGCGGAGCATCTCCTTGGGCGTACAGGCCTTGCCGTCTATGACCGTCCTGCCCCTGAATTTCTTTTCAAGTCCGCAGAGGCAGCGGACGAAGGTGGATTTTCCGGCTCCGTTTTGGCCCGTGACAGCGACTATCTCGTTTTTCGGCAGCGGCATATCGTCAAATTGAAGCACCGGCCTTTTGTCATACCCGAAGCGATAATTCCTGAGCAGCATGTCCGTAGCCTTTGCGGAATACGGCGCTGCGCCGGCGCCTGTCTCATCCGGCGCAAGCAGGGTGCGAAGGCCCAGCTCCCGCAGTCTTTGCCCGGAGGCTCTCCTTAACGTATCCATCGGGATATCCAGCGCTATCCTGCCGCCGTCGAGGTACACGACCCTGTCGCAGAGCTCCTTCAGCCAATACAGTCTGTGCTCTGCGATCAGGATCGTCTTGCCCCGGCTTTTCCAGAGCGAAAGGACAGCCTTCAGTCTTTCGATGGAGCCTGCGTCGAGATTTGACGTTGGCTCGTCCAGCACGAAGATATCGGGACTCATTGCGGATATGCTTCCGCAGGCGATCCTCTGCTTTTCGCCGCCGGACAGTCTGAAGATATCCCTGCCGGCAAGAGGCTCCAGCTCGAGCTCCTTTACCGCCCGGCTCACGCGGCCCGATATCTCCTCCGCGTCAAGGCCGAGATTTTCACAGCCGAAGGCGAGCTCGCTCGTCGTGTCAAGGCAGAAAAACTGGCTCCTCGGATTCTGAAAAACGCTGCCGACCCTTTTGGATATTGTATAGAGCTCCTGCGTGCGGACATCCATGCCGCATACCGAGACGGCTCCCGTACATTCTCCCTCGTAAAAATGCGGAATGAGTCCGTTTACGAGGCGGCTTATCGTCGTTTTGCCGCAGCCGGAGCTGCCGCAGAGCAGGACGCACTCGCCCTTACGCACCGAAAGCGATACATCCTCCAATGCGCCGCTGTCGGAATTGCCGTATTTAAAACAAACGTGCTCTAATCGGATCATAGCGTCCTCCACAGCAGACAGCCGAGCCATATCACATAGGGAGCAAGGCATATCAGGATGACAGGATAGTCCCATGCCTTAAATCCGATACGGCACAGGTTCGTCCGCTTCACATCGCCGCCGAGCCCCCTGGTAATGGCGGCGGCGTTGAGCTCTTCTCCTATCTTTGCCGAGCAGACGAGGAGCGGGACGAGCCTGTATTCGAGCATCTTCGATACGTTTTTCCCGCCGAAGCGTATATCGCGCATCCTCATGGCGTCGTTTATGGAGTGAAACTCGTCGGCGATGGTCGGGAAGAAGCGAAACATCGCCAGCAGCGGGATCGTCAGCCTGTCGGAAACGTGCATCCTGCCCATGGCCGCCGAAAACTCGCTTACGGTGGTCGTCTCCGTCAGATACGCTCCTGCCATAATGCCCGGCAGGAATCTCGTCATGATACCGCAGAAGGCCAGCAGCAGAAAGCCGGCAAGGCCCGGAGCATATGGCAGCGCATATACCGAAAGGCCATAAAAAGCGGCGTACAGCAGTATGTAGCCGGCGGCCCTTTTCCAGCGGCCGGCAAGAGCGAACAGGACAAAGGGGAGCAGACAGAAAAGCGGCATGTAGCGGTCGAATATATCTCCCCCTGCGCCGCCCAGGACGAAGATCGCCATCGTCAGCACGAGCAGGAGCTTCGTTCTGGGGTCAAATTTGACAGCGCAGCGCGTCATTATGCGATGCCCGCCTTCTCAAAATGCTTTTTCAGCAGCGCCTTGCCGAGAAAGCCCCCTATCCAGCCGCAAACCACGCAGGAGGCGATCATCGCGGGGATGAGCCAGGTATTGGAGAAGATGCCGGTCAGCGTCGAGACGTACTCCTCGCCGAAGCTCTGCCGGGTGCTGAAATATGCGTCGATATTGGTGAAAAGAGGTACGAAATTCCCGAAAACCGCGATGTTGAAAACGCCGCAGCCAAGGATGTCCTTCCTGCTACTCTTATAGTTTCCGGACTTCGCGATAAGGTCGGTGAGCAAGCCGCAGACGGCGCCGAAGATCGTCGGCCAATAGCCCATTCCGGTGACCCAGAGGAAGAGTCCGACGATCACGGAAAAGATCGTGATCATGCCGAATTTATCCACCTTGGTCAGAAACAGCATGTACGGGATGCCGCCGAGTATGGGCACGAGGACGCAGAGCATCGGCAGCATGATCGGTATAAATCCGAGCATGGCGATGGCTGTTACGATGACGCAGAATATCGCTGCGTAAATTCCGATGTTTATCAGATCTTTTCCCTTGAGCTTCTGATTTGTATTCATGTTGGTGCTCCTTTATTTGAAATTATTACAGCTTCCAGCTGACGGCCTGCGTTCTGGCGTCGACAAAGCGCCTGTAGATGCCCTCCTGCGTCATGAGCTGCTCGTGTGTTCCCAGCTGCACGATGCGGCCCCTGTCCACGACCGCGATCTGATCCGCGTGCCGCACCGTTTTCAGGCGGTGGGCGATCATGATGATCGTTTTCTCCTTTGTCAGCGCCTCCACGGCGTCGACAAGCTCCTTTTCGTTCTCGGGGTCAACATTGGCGGTCGCCTCGTCGAGAATGATGACCGGCGCGTCCTTCATGATGGCTCTTGCGATGGATATGCGCTGCCTCTCGCCGCCGGAAAGGCTCGCGCCGCCCTCGCCGATCACGGTATCGTAGCCCTCGGGCAGCTTCATTATAAAATCGTGGCAGCAGGCCTTTTTCGCCGCCTCGACGACCTCCTCGCGGCTCGCGTCCTGACGGCCGAATTTGATGTTGTTTTCTATCGTATCGGCGAAAAGATACACCGACTGGAACACGAACGCGAAGTTTTCCATGAGGCTGTTCATGCTGTAGTCCTTGACGTTCACGCCGCCGAGCGTGATCTCGCCCGCATCGACGTCCCAGAATCTCGCTATCAGATTGCAGAGCGTCGATTTGCCGCCGCCCGAGGGGCCGACGATCGCGGTCGTCGTCTTCTGCGGAACAGACAGGGACACATCGTCGATGATCTTTCGCTTATCATAGGAAAAGGAGACGTGCCTGAGCTCGATATCGTGGCTTTCGGGCTCTATGTCCCTGCCGTCGGTATCCATCGTGTCCAGCTCAAGAATGGCGTTTGCCTTATCCACGCAGACGCTGACGGTATGCAGGAGCGAGGAATAGCTTCCCGCGCTCTCGAGGCTTGCGTACAGCATAAACGCGGCGATGCTCATGCCGACGGCGTAGACCGCGCTCATCGTGCCGCTCATGAAGAAATACGCGCTGCACGCGACGATGACGGCGCCCGTGAGCTTGGTGACCGCCGTCTGGAAAAAGTGGTACGGTATAAAGGTCAGCTCCATTTTCGTGTTGACCTCCGCGCAGGCTCTGTTCGCGTCGTTGAGCTTTTTCGCCTGCCTGCCGAGGAGATTATAGGACTTGACCTCCGCGATGCCCTGAATGTACTCCATGATCTGATTGACCAGCTCCGTATCGCAGGTGACCTTGTCCTCGGAGATATTTCTGCCCGCCTTCTGCATCCTGGAGTTTATCAGGAAGAAAACCAGCACGCCAGCGGCGGCGATCAGGCCGATGCGCCAGTCAAAGCAGGCTATCATGAGAACGATCATCGAGGTCTCCAGTATCCCCTGAGTCGTGAGCATGACCACGCGGGTGGCTACGTCGCCGAGAGCCTCCATGGTGTTGGTAGTGACGGAGGATATCTCGCCGATGCTGTTGGAGTTAAAATAGCCCATGGGCAGATAGCGCAGGCGCTCTGCTATCTTGATCCTTGCAAAGGCCGCGGCATTGTATCCTCCCACAGTCTGAAGCATTGTGGAAAATCTCTTGCACAGCACGCCGGCAGCGATGGCCGCCGCCATGATGATAAGCGAGCCCCGGATATATTTCCCCATCGGCTCTCCGCTCATGAGGCCTATCAGAATGTACATGACGGCGGGTATCTTCATTGCGGAGGCGAGCGCCTCTATAAGCCCGAGCAGCATGGAAAGCTTGAATTTATTGCCGTTTTCCCTTCCGCAGAAGCGGAAGAACTTTGACAGCACCTCAAACATTCTCCTCATCCTCCTTTGCCGTGTCCCTCGCGGAGATATGCGCCTGCCACATCTGTCTGTAAAGCGGGCAGGAGCTCAGAAGCTCCTCATGCGTTCCGCTGCCCGCGATCTGTCCGTCCTCCACGACAAAAATGCAGTCGCTGTCCTTCACGGTGGACAGCCTGTGCGCAATGACGATAAGCGTCTTTCCCGCAACGAGCCTTGCGATGGAGCCTTGCACAACGGCCTCGTTTTCGGGGTCTGTGTAGGCCGTCGCCTCGTCGAGGATGACGATTGGCGCGTCCTTGAGCATGGCCCTCGCAATGGATATCCTCTGCCGCTCGCCGCCGGACAGATGGCCGCCCGCACCGCCGACAATGGTTTCGAAGCCGTTTTCCAGCTGCATGATAAATTCATAGCAGCCGCTCTTCTTCGTGACCTCGACGACCTCCTCATCCGTGGCGTTTGGCCTGCCGTGGCGGATGTTTTCCATGACCGTTTCGTTAAACAGGTAGTTATCCTGCGCGACATAGGCGATCTTTCCGTTATATTCCTCAAGGGACAGCTGCCTGATGTCCGCTCCGCCTATCCTTATGCTGCCGGAGGACACGTCCCAGAAGGAGGCTATCAGCTTTGCTATCGTCGATTTGCCGCTGCCGGAGGGGCCGACGACGGCGTTCACGCTGCCGGCCTTCAGCTCCATATCTATACCGTGCAGCACCTCCTTGTCGTGATAGGCAAAGCGCACGTTTTCGAGCACGACGGAATTGTCCTTGGGAGCAGCCTCGCTCTCCGGCGGGCGCTCAAGCCCGGGCTGTCCGAGTATGCCCGCGACCTCGCCGACGATAACGTCTATCTTGCCCAGATCGTCCGTATAGGACATGACGGTGATAAGGGGCCCCACGATGCCGAGAGACAAAATGACGCAGAGGATAAAGTCGGAGAGCGAAAGCGTTCCGGCTGCGACATAATGCGCGCCGAAGGGCAGCACCGTGAGCAGGGTGTACGGCGTTACGGTCATTGCAAGCCCGTGGAAAACAGAGCAGCTTCTCATCCAGTTTATAAAGGAGCCTGCATATTCCTTCGCCGCCGACGTGAACTTGGCGTAGGAGCTCTCCGTCCTGCCGAAGGCCTTTATGACCTCGATGCCGTCGATGTATTCGACCGCCGCGTCATTGAGCTCCTTTGTGGCCCTTACGGTCCTTTCAAAGTTCGGCTTGTAGTTGATCATCATTCCGCCGTAGGACGCAAAGCCTATGGCGATCGGGAGCAGGGACCAAAGCGCGAGCCGCCAGTCGAGCGTGAAGAAATAGACGAGAATGATCAGCGGCGCCAGGAGATTCGAGGTGAACTCCGGCACGATGTGCGCGAGCGTCGTCTCGATGCTGTCGATGCGCTCGACCATTATATTCTTGAAGCTTCCGGAGGGCGTGTCCTTGACATAGCCCAGGGATACCCTTGCCAGCTTGTCGCAGCACATTTTTCGGATATCGGAAAGGACCGCGAAGGTCGCCTTATGCGACAGTGTCGTGGACGCGGAATGAAGAAGCTCGGCGGCGATAAACGACAGGGCGATAAGCGCCGTCTTTGTCAGATACGCGGAAAGCTCCGTTTCTCCGCCGAGAAGCAGGCGCACGATATCCGCTATCAGAAAATACGGAATTATCTTCAAAACAACGTTGGCCGCGGCGAGCAGCACGCTCCGCAGATACAGGGTCTTCTGCGGGGCCGACCACTCGAGCAGCCAGCTCACCCACGATCTTTTCTTTTCCTCCATGCTTACACGCTCCTTTGATGGTTCTGACTCTTATGTTTTGGTTAGCATCGGCTAACTAAGGTGCAAAAAACAAACTGCGTTATTGCGGTCAGGCCGGCTCCTGAGGGAAGCTCACGCCCAGCAATCTCTCCCAACCGCCGGTCTGGAACTCCTTCAGCTGCGCGATATTGGCCTTGGCCGTATCCTTGTCTATATCATGCTCGACTATCTGAAAGACAGCCGAGAAAAAGCCCGTGCTTATCATGTGCAGAAGAGCCTTTTCGACAATGGGTATCTCAATGCCCGCCCCTTGCAGGGTCTGCATATAGTTCAGCGTGGACTGTATCTCGCGCTCGACCATATTGTGTATGAAATCTGCGTATTTCCCGCTGTCCCCGCATTTTAACAGCAGACGGAAGCTGTCGTAATTATCGTAAACATAATCGACGATCCGCTCTATCCCGTCCTCCGAGGACGCCGCCATGTGATCGGTCTGCTCCTGAGGCGAAAGCAGCTCGAAATCCGCCAGCACGTCATCGTAAATTTGATATATATGCTCCACATACGGGTCCGTGAGCGCGTCAAACAGGCTTTCCTTTGTCGGGAAATACTTATAGAAGGCTCCCGTTGTGAGCCCCGCGTCCTTTACGATATTCCGGAGCGACGCGCCGTCAAGCCCGTCCCGCAGGAAATGCTTTTTCGCCGTATTGAGTATATTCTCTCTGGTGTTGTCTGCTTTAACGGACATAGCGTCCCTCCTCTTTGCAAAATATAACGCTGTTATATAGCACTGCTATATTATACGGCGCGGATATCCGCTTGTCAATGCCCACGGTTAGAAAATGATCAAAAAAGCAGCGCGGGCCGGAGATCGTGTCAGTCGGACGCCGCTTTCTCCGCGGCCTTTATGCGCAGGTACATATCCTGCATCTGCCTGTCTATCTCCGCTATCTTGCCGGCGCAGGCGAACATCTCCTCATTGATGCCCTCGGGGAGAGTAGATTTGTCGACCTTATAGCGGATATCGTGCTCGAGGCTCGCCCAGAAATCCATTGCGATCGTGCGTATCTGTATCTCGGCCTTTATGTGCTCTGTCCTGTCCGACAGGTACACCGGCACGCATATATCAAGGTGCAGGGAGCGATAGCCGTTATAATTAGGCATCGCGATATAGTCCTGCCTTTTCAGGATCGTGATATCCTCCTGCCGCTCGAGCATCTCCGCAACGCGGTACACATCATCTATATAGCTGCACACGACGCGCACGCCGGCAATATCGTTTATGTTCTCCATCGCCGCCTCGATCGTGAGCGGCAGCCCCTTTTTGCGGAGCTTCGCCGCGATGCTCTCGGGGCTCTTTACGCGGCCCTCGATATGGTGGATCGGATTTCTGGCGTAAAGGGTCTCAAACTCGCGGTTGAGTATCTCGAATTTGAGCGACAGCTGTCTGACCGCGGATTCATACAGGTTTCGCATCAGAAGTATCTCGTGCGGGCTGTTTTCGAGCGATGAACTTGCTTTGCCGTTTATCATCTGTCCGTTTCCTCTTTTCTTTTCAGTCTGCCGTCGATCAACGGTACCATATCTGTATATAACAGCATATCACATCACGCGCTTTACGGCAAGCGGCTTGCACGGGCGCGATTTTCCGGTTGATATCCGGCGCGCGGCTTGGTATAATCATATCCGAACATCGGGCCGTTCGGAGCCGGCGGGTGCGGGCTCTGCGCGGTTTTTCCATACGAACATTCAGGAGGAGCTGTAAAATGGCGAAAAAGAAAACGATACTCGATCTTCAGCAGATGAAGGAAAGCGGCGAAAAGGCCGCATGGATGGTCATCTACGACTCGTGCATGGCCTCCTTCGCCGAGGACGCCGGCATGGACATGATCCTGGTAGGCGATTCCATGGGCATGATAATCTACGGCTACGAGGGCACGGTGCCGGTCACGATGGATATGTCCATCGCCCACTGTCAGGGCGTGCGGCGCGGCGCTCCGAATACCTATATCATCGGCGACATGCCCTTCGGCGCGTATCATGCGAGCACGGAGGACGCCGTCAACAACGCCGTGCGCTTCATGAAGGAGGGCGGCGTGGACGCGGTGAAGCTTGAGGGCGGCGTTGCGGTCGCCGACAAGATCCGCGCCATCGCGAATGCCGGCATCGTCGTGTTCGGCCATATAGGCCTCACCCCTCAGAGCAGCGCGGCCATGGGCGGCTTCAAGGTGCAGGGCAAGAACACCGCGACGGCAAAGGCGGTCATCGACGACGCCATAGCGGTATACAAGGCCGGAGCGCGCGTGCTGCTGCTCGAGGGCGTCCCCGAGGAGACCGCCGCGTTCGTGCATAAGATCCTGCCCATACCCGTCTACGGCATCGGAGCCGGCAGCGACTGCGACGGTCAGGTGATCCTCGCGGCCGACGCGCTGGGCGTGTACAAAAATTTTACACCCAAGTTTGCGAAGAAATATTGCAGCATCGGCGATATCGCGACTCAGGGCATGAAGGATTACATCGCCGAGGTCAAGTCCGGCGCCTTCCCCGCTCCCGAGCACAAGTATAAATTCACCGGCGACAGGGAGGAGTTCGCGGCCTTCACCGCCGAGCTTGAAAAAACGCTGGATATATAAACGAAAAGCTCCCGACTCTGCCGAGCCGGGAGCTTTATCTTCATCACGATCTGCATCAGGCTTTTTTGAGCACCATGCTGCCGCTGCGGGCTCCTGTGAGCACGCCGTCTTCAACGGCCATTTCGCCGTTTACGAAGACGTGGCTTATGCCCTCGGCGCTCCTGCCGGGCTCGTCGGGGAATACCCTGAGCGCGGCGGGATCGAAGACCGTCACGTCGGCGAGCATGCCTCCGGCAAGGCGGCCGCGCTCGGTAAAGCCGAAGCGCTCGGCGATCTTCCAGCTCATTTTGTTTATGACGCTCTCCCAGGGAATACCGTTTTCGCGCGCCTTTATCAGGAAGTTCGGGTAGCCCTGGAAGGCCGCGCCGTTCTGCACGCCGCGCGGCTCGACCCAGGCGTCCGTCATGAACACGCTCAGCTCGTCTCTCATCAGGCGGCAGATGAGCTCCTCGTTATAGTACTTGTCAAGATAGACCTTGCCCGCGCCCCTCGAGGCGTCGATGAGCTCAAGATAGAGGTCGAGGCAGCCGCGCCCCTCGCTCTTTGCGACCTCGCTGACCTTTCGTCCCTCATAGGCCTTGTACCTCGGCTCGTCGTTAATATAGGCGATGGTGATGTCCTTGAAGTCTATGCCCAGCAGCAGGCGCGTAACGTCGATGACCGCGCGCAGCTTCAGGCGGTTCACGGGCTTTTTCTTCTCCTGCTCCGACAGCGCCATGTACCAGGGCGGACAGATGACGTTTATCGTCGACGCGCCGTAGGTCATCGAATAGTTGTCGTAGGCGATATCGTAGCCCTGAGCGCGGTAATCGTAGAATTTTTTGAGCATGGGGTCTATGCTCTTCCACGAGGCCGTGCCGACGAAAATGAGGTGAGAGTACTCCATGCGGCACTTTGAGCGCTTCATTATCTCTATCACCTCGTCGAGCGCGAGCTCTATATGCGGCTTTGATATGAGCGGATAGCCCAGGGCTATCTTGGAGTTCGCGCGGGGATGGACGCTCACTATGCCGTCATACTCGGCGATGACCGAGGCGAAGGCCACGAGCTCCTCCATGTCCGAATACATGCCCGGCTCGTACATGAAGCCGAAGCTTCCGCCGAACGCGCCGTTTTCCATCGCCTCGCGCACGTGCTCCAGCATCTTTTCGCGTCCCTGCGCGTCCATTTTGCCGGGCTTCAGGCCGCTGACGGCGATGCGCGCCGTGCCGTGGCCGATGAGCGGAACGATGTTCACGAAAAGCCTGCCCTTCGTTTCATCGACAAACTGCCTGAAGCTGCCGGGAGCCTTGGCCTCGAAAAGGCCCGCGCCGACATACTGCCCATACTGCGAGCCGCGCTCTATGCCGAAGCAGGAAAAGCCGCAGTTGCCCGTCACCTGCGTGGTTATGCCCTGACGCAGGAAGGGCGCGAAGTAGACCTCGGCATTGTCGTAATCGCAGAAAAAGTCGTTGTGCGAATGAGCGTCGATAAAGCCCGGAGCGATGCACTTTCCCGTGCAGTCGATGAGCTTATCCGCCTTTACCGCCGCATTTGCGCCGACATGCGCTATCCTGTCGCCGTCGATGACGACGTCGCCGGTAAAGGGCTTTGCGCCCGTGCCGTCGTATATAAGGCCGTTTTTCAGTGCAGTTATCATGGCTGTTCTCCTTATTTTCAGCTTGCTGCGGCAATTTTATCATCTTACCGGACATATTACAATGATTTTATCATTATTGAACACAGAGTTTAGGTCTGTGCATCATAATTAAATCTTATTTTAATATAATTGACAAGTGTATGTAATAAGTGTTATTATACCGCCGTCGCTCACATTTTTGTGCGAAAAAACTTGACAAAGGAGCAATGTTATGCCTATCATTCATGTAACCGTAACCAAAAAACTTCCGGCTGACGCAAAAGCCGAGCTCATGGAATACTTTGCACAGCAGATATGCGCCCACACCTCGACGCTTTCCAAGAACATTTATGTATACATACATGAGATGGATAAGGAAAACGTGCGGAAGCTCGCTCCGACTGTGCTCATAGACTGGACGATGATGCCCGACCGCACCGACGAGGTCAAGAAGCCTATCATGTCTGCGATGACAGACAAGCTCGCGCAGGTCTGCGGCGAGGAGTACAGGCCCGAGATCGTTATAATCTTCAACGACATCCCGCTCGCGAGCGCGATGCTCGGCGGCGAGACGAGGTCGGAAAACCCCACGAAATAAAGCGATTTCTGTTCAATTAAGTTACGGCAGCCGTCAAAGCGGCTGCCGTTTTTTCAGGAGCTGGAGATATGGCAAATTTTATTGAGATAAATGATTTTTCCGCGCCGGAGCTTGACGTTTACGCGCGGCTTACGGAAAATCAGCTGCTTTGCAGACGTGACCCGGAAAACGCGATGTTCATAGCCGAGAGCCCCATGGTCATAGAGCGTGCGCTGGACGCAGGCTGCGTGCCGCTGTCGTTTCTCATGGAGACAAAGCACGCCGAGGGCAAGGCAAGGGAGCTTCTCGCGCGGTGTCCTGCGGATATAAGCGTTTACACGGCGCCGCTCGAGGTGCTCGCGCAGCTGACGGGTTTTCACCTGACCCGCGGCATGCTCTGCGCCATGCTCAGGCCGAGGCTGCGCAGCGTCGGGGAGGTCTGCCGCGGCGCACGGCGCATAGCGGTCCTTGAGAACGTGATGAATCCGACGAATATCGGCGCGATCTTCCGCTCTGCCGCGGCGCTCGGCATGGACGCGGTGCTGCTCACCTGCGAGGGCAGCGATCCGCTGTACCGCCGCGCGGTGAGAGTCAGCATGGGCACGGTCTTTCAGGTGCCGTGGACCTATCTCGGCGAGGACTGGATGCGGGAGCTTGCCGGCCTGGGCTTTAAGACCGCGGCGATGGCGCTGACGGATAAGTCGCTTCCTATATACGATCCCGCTCCGGCGAAGGAGGAAAGGCTCGCCGTGGTCCTCGGGACCGAGGGCGACGGGCTGGCTCACGAGACCGTCGCACACTGCGATTACACGCTGCGCATCCCGATGTCGCACGGCGTGGACTCCTTAAACGTCGCCGCGGCGAGCGCCGTCGCGTTTTATCAGCTCGGCGTGATGCACAAATTATAAAAAATCCGACCCTGCCTGAAGGGCAAGGCCGGAGAGAGTTAATTCTTGCATAGCCTTTTTTATGCGGCCGCATTTGTGAGCCTGTTGATGAACACCGTAAAGCCGATGGCGAACAGGACGGCCAGCACGCCGAATACCGCAACGCTCGATGTGAAGGTGGCCATGCAGTAGCTGGATACGGCCGCTCCGATGAGGCAAACGATAACCGCCAGCGCAAAAAGTGTAGTCTTTTTCATAACTATTCCTCCGATATAATCAAATATTATTTTCAGAAGATCTCAATTATATTCGGGCCCTGAATAGTGCTTGATTTCTTTCTGTCTGTATTGTAAAATAAATCGCAAGAAAAGTAAAGCTGTTGATCGTTATGGCAGCTTTAAGTATCACTTAAAGGAAGATGGCTATGGAGACTGCACGGTGCAAAGCGTTTTTGGCTGCCGCGGATACAGGGAGCTTTTCAAAGGCGGCCGAGCTTTTGAGCTACACCCCCTCGGGCGTGAGCCAGCTTGTGAGCGCGCTCGAGGCGGACATGGGCTTTCCCCTGCTTCGGCGCACGAACAAGGGCGTGAGCGTCACGGCGGAGGGTGCCAGGCTCATCCCCGCGATACGCGAGTTTTTGAACAGCGAGGACAATATATATCAGCTCGCGGCCGACACGAAGGGTCTGCTCATCGGCAGCATTACCATCGCCGCGTATTCGAGCATGGCGACGCACTGGCTGCCGGAGATCATAAGCCGCTTTCAGCATGACTATCCGTATGTCAAAATAACCCTGCTCGAGGGCTGCTCTGAGTTAAACAGATGGCTGGACGAAAAAGCGGCCGACCTTGCCTTCATGAGCTACCGCGAGCCCTTTCCCTATGACTGGATACCGCTTTCCGAGGACAGGATGCTGGCCGCGCTGCCGAAAAATCACCCCTGCGCGGGGCTTGACAGCTTTCCCTTTGAGCTGTGCCGGAACGAAAAGCTCATTCTTGCCGGCTTCGGTCACGACGAGGATGTCATGCCGCTGTTTGAGGAGTTCGGCATCGAGCCGGATATCCGTTTTTCAACGGTCGAGAGCTACTCGGCGCTGAAAATGGTCGAGCAGGGACTCGGCATAAGCATATTAAACGAGCTGATAACGCGCAACTGGCCCTGTGAGGTCGTGAAGATACCGATCTCTCCGCCGAGGAGCATAACTCTCGGCATGGCGCTTATAAATCACAGGCACGCCTCCCCCGCCGTGCGGCGCTTTATCAAATACGCGGAGGATATGATCAAGAACAAATAGAAAGGTTTTGTTAAAATTGTTATCCCGAATAAAGCCGAAAAACTGCCTGAGCATCTTGCTCGGCAGCGCGATACTCGCCTTCGGCCTGTACAATGTCCACTCCATCTCCGGCGTCACCGAGGGCGGCGTCCTCGGGCTCACTCTGCTGTTAGAGCACTGGCTCGACATATCCCCGTCTGTAAGCGGCCTTGTGCTCAACGGCGCGTGCTACCTGCTCGGCTTCAGGCTCATGGGCGGGGAGTTTATCGTCTATTCGATCATCGCCGGCGGCGGCTTTTCCGCCTTTTACGCGATATTCGAGCGCTTTCCGCCTGTCTGGCCGCAGATAGCCGGGGCTCCGCTTCTGGCGGCGATAGCGGGCGCGCTGTTCGTCGGAGTGGGCGTCGGCCTGTGCATAAGGGCAAACGCCGCGCCCACGGGCGACGATTCGCTCGCGCTGAGCCTCTCGAAGCTGCTCAGGCTCGGCATACAGTGGGTGTATCTGCTCGGAGACCTCGTCGTTCTCTCGCTGTCGCTGACCTATATACCGTTTAATAAGATAGTCTATTCCCTGCTGACGGTCGTACTCTCCGGCCAGCTCATAGGCCTTATCCAGAAGGCCGGGAGGCCAAAGCAGGTCAGTGAAACCGAAAATGCGTAAAAAATCTCCGCATACTGTGTATGCGGAGTTTTTTTGTTATCCTTTAAATCACTTTGCGGCCTTTGCCTTCTCGCACAGGGCGGTGAAGGCGGCGGGATCGTGGATAGCGGTCTCGGACAGCATCTTGCGGTTCATGTCGATGCCGGCGAGCTTCAGGCCGTGCATGAAGGTGGAGTAGTTCATTCCGTTTGCCTTGCACGCGGCGCTGATACGGGTGATCCACAGCTGACGGAAGTCGCGCTTTTTCTGCTTGCGGCCGACGTATGCGTAGCGGCCGGACTTCATCATCTGCTCCTGAGCCATCTTGTAGTGGCGGGACTTGTTGCCCCAGTAGCCCTTTGCCAGACCAAGGATCTTGTTTCTATGTTTACGGGTCATCATTGCGCCCTTAACTCTTGCCATTTGTAATTCCTCCTATCAGTAACAGTCAGCCCTTATTATTTGTAAGGGATCATCTTTTTGATGGTCGCCTCGTTGGTAACGTCGGCGATCGCGCCGGAACGCAGACGGCGGCAGCGCTTGGTGTCCTTCTTGGTGAGGATATGGCTCTTGAACGCATGTGCGCGTTTTACTTTACCGGTCTTGGTGAGATTGAATCTCTTCTTAGCACCGCTATGGGTCTTAAGTTTAGGCATAGTTATTTTCTCCTTCCGTATGCTGCTATTATCAGAATCTGCGTCTGTAATAACCTGTCAGTTATTTTCCTCCGCCTTTGCGGCGGCCTCGGCCTCAGCCTTCTTTTTGGCGGCTTCCTTCTGCGCCTTCTTGACTGCCGCGGCAGACTTCGGGGACAGGAACATCGACATGTTGCGCCCTTCGAGCTTGGGCGGCTTGTCAAGGTTTGCAAGCTCTTCGCACTTTGCCGCGAAGTCGCGCAGGATGACCTCGCCCAGATGGGTGTGCGCCATTTCTCTGCCGCGGAAGCGGATCGAGACCTTGACCCTGTCGCCGTCGGCAAGGAACTTGAGCGCGCTCTTGAGCTTTGTGTTCAGGTCGTTCTCGCCGATGCCGGGAGACATGCGGATCTCCTTGACCTCCATGACGCGCTGGTTCTTCTTGGCTTCCTTTTCGCGCTTGGACTGCTCAAAGCGGTATTTGCCGTAATCCATGATCTTGCAGACGGGGGGCTTCGCCATCGGCGATATCTTGACCAGGTCAAGCTCCTTCTCCTCCGCGATCTTCATGGCGGCCTCCGAGGACATTATTCCAAGCTGCTCGCCGTCGTCGCCTATAACGCGTATTTCCTTGTCGAGGATCTCTTCGTTGATCTCATGATTCACGCTTGCGATTGTAAAACACCTCCAAAATGCAAAAAACGGACGCCTTACAGCATCCGTACAGACAAAGCCCCTCCGGGGCGATGCTATTGACCTGAGCGCGCCCTGGGCGGCCCGGTGAGGTCGGGGATGCCGTACCTACTTTGTTTTCAGCTTTACTAATATATCAGCACTTTGCCGTATTGTCAAGGCTTTTTTGCTGATTTTCGCGGCGGAGCGGGAGCTCCGCCGTGACGTCTCTAATCATCGCTTTTCCAGCGGAAGGCATAATAGGCAAAATACGCCGCCGCGCCGCCCGTGAGCACGCTCCAGACGCTCGCCCAGCTCTGTGAGCGCGGGGCGATAAAGTACGCGCCCGCGGTCAGCAGAGCCGCCGACAGGATGAGCCCTATTATGCTCAAGACTCTGCCCGGCTTACGCATTTTCGCCGTTTTCGCGCTCAAGCTCCATGGCGAGCTTTACGATGCGGCTCGTGCCGAGACGCTCCGCGCCGAGGGCGATGAAGTCCTCCGCGTCCTCGAGCGAGGCGATGCCGCCGGCGGCCTTGACCTGAAGGCTTTCAGGGCTGTATCGGCGCAGAAGCTCAACGTCGCGGCGGGTAGCGCCGCCCTTGCTGAAGCCGGTCGAGGTCTTTATAAAGTCCGCGCCGCACTCGGAAACTATGCTGCAAAGGCGCATTTTCTCCTCGTCTGTCAGCAGGCAGCACTCGATTATCACCTTGAGCACTTTGCCGGGGCATGAGCGGCGCACGGCTTTTATGTCCTCCGCGACATCCTCCCAGCAGCCGTCCTTGACCATGGAGAGATTTACGACCATGTCTATCTCATCGGCTCCGTTTGCGACGGCGTCGGCAGTCTCGAAGGCCTTTGCCGCCGAGGACATGTAGCCGTTGGGAAAGCCGATGACGGTGCATATCTTCATCCTGTCGCCGACATAGCGCTTTGCGCCGGGGACGTGGCAGGGCGGGATGCACACGGAGGCGCAGCCGTATTTTATCGCCTGGTCGCAGAGTCTTCTTATCTCCGCCTCGGTGCAGTCGACGCGCAGCAGGGTGTGGTCGCAGCAGGACAGAATTTCCTTTATATCCATTGTCTTTTTCCTTTCAAATGGTTTTGACATTATTATATTTCATTCCGGCGGCATATTCAAGCGTTTACGCCTAATATACTCTAACAAAAACTATCTGCAAGGACTGGAACGAATATATGGATGAAAGCACAAGCACGAATTATGCCAGGCTGATCGGCAGCATGACGGCGCCGCCGGTCTTTTCGCACGCGTCGCGGGGCGAGAGCTTCTACACCTTTCCGCTCGAGGTGTCGAGGCTGTCCGGCGCGGCGGACACGATAAATATCATCTCGCGCCGCGAGCTTCTGGGCGCCGTCGAGGCCTCGGATGTCGAAAAGCTCTGCGTAACGGGCGAGCTGAGGTCGTTCAACAACAAAAGCGGCGAGGGCGCAAGGCTCGTCATAACGGTGTTCGCAAAGGAGATATATCCGACAAACGGCGAGGACATGAACCTCATACGCCTGACAGGCACGCTGTGCAAGCCGCCGAATCTGCGCGTTACGCCCATGGGCAGGGATATCTGCGACCTCATGCTGGCCGTCAACCGCCGCTACGGCCGCTCGGACTATCTGCCGTGCATCACCTGGGGGCTGCGCGCCCGCGAGGCCTCGTACTGGGACACGGGCACGACGGTATCTCTCGAGGGGCGCATACAGAGCCGCGGCTACATAAAGCTCGTCGGCGGCGAGCCGGTCGAGAAGACAGCCTTCGAGGTCTCCGTAACGGAGATCGGGGAGACATGAAAAATCTGCACCCATGCTCCATGGGTGCAGACGTTTTTTACCGTATGATCACAGGTCGTTGAGGCAGATATCCGCGAGGCTCTCGCGTCTTACGGCGATGCTGCTCCCGCCGCCGCGCAGCATCACTATGGGCGGGCGCGGCACGCGGTTGTAGTTTGAGGCCATCGAGTAGTTATACGCGCCCGTCGTGCACACGGCGACGATATCCCCGCGCTTTATACTCTCCGGCAGCAGGATATCCTCCTGGATTATATCGCCGCTTTCGCAGCAGCGTCCGACGAGCGAGCAGCGCATCATGCCCTCTCCGGCGCTCTCCTGCGCCGCAAGGCAGCTGTGCCTTGCGCGGTAGAGCGCAAAGCGGGGATTATCGCCCATGCCGCCGTCTATGGAGACGTAGCTCTTGTATCCGGGGATGTGCTTTACTCCGCCGACGGTATACAGCGTCATTCCGGCGTCCGCGACTATCGCCCGGCCCGGCTCCATGTATATATCCGGCATATCTATGCCGAGCGACAGGCACTCGTTCTTTATCGTCTGTGCTACCCCGGCTATTTTTTCCTCGACGTCGAGATACGGGTCTGTATCGTCATAGCGCACGCCGTAGCCGCCGCCGAGGTCGAGCTCGCGCGTTATCATGCCGTGCTTTTCCTTCATCAGCGCGATAAAGCCCAGCATTATCTTCGCGGCGCGCTCAAAAACATCCTCGGCAAATACCTGCGAGCCGACGTGGCAGTGGAAACCCGCAAGGTCGATGTGCGGCATGGACATGGCCCGCGCCGCGAAGGGCTCGGCCTGACCGGTCTCGATGGGAACGCCGAACTTGGAGTCGACCCTGCCGGTGGACATCGCCTCGTATGTGTGCGGGTCTATGCCCGGAGTCAGGCGCAGGAGCGCCTTCTGTACCGTTCCGCGTCTCGCGGCCTCCGCCTCGACGGCCTCGAGCTCGTCGGGGTTGTCTATGACAAAGCAGCCGACGCCGCAGTCCATGGCGAAGGCGATATCCTGCTGCGTCTTGTTATTGCCGTGGAAATACGCGTTTTCGAGGGGGTATCCGGCGAGCCTTGCCGTGTATATCTCGCCCGAGGAGACGACGTCTATGCCCATGCCCTCCTCGCTCATTACCTCGTATATCCTTTTGAAGGAATTCGCCTTGCTCGCATACAGCGCCTTGGAGTTTTTTCCGAAATGCTTCTTGAATGCCTCGCGGTAAACGCGGCAGTTTGCGCGCAGTCTGTCCTCGTCTATGAGGTACAGCGGCGTTCCGTAGCTTTCGGCAAGCGCCTTCACATCCTGGCCGGCGAAACGGAGAGCTCCGTCCCCGGCGCGGCTAATGTTTTCGCAGATCATGGCAGTTTCCTCTTTTTATTCTCGATTTGCAGCGGCCGCGTGGCCTGCGCCGCCGCATGGGCGTATTATAGCTGACAGTTTCTTGACATTCAAGTACTTAAATATATTTAAATAATATGGCTTTCATACGCTCTTTATTTTCTCGGCGGGATTATCTCTATCCAGTAGCCGTCGGGGTCCTCGATGAAGTATATGCCCATCTTGGGGTTTTCAAAGCATATGCAGCCGAGAGCCTCGTGCCTTGCATGGGCCTTTTCCATGTCGTCGGCGACAAAGGCGAGATGGAACTCCTGCTCGCCGAGATCGTATGGCGTGCCGCGCTCGCGCAGCCATGTGAGCTCGAGGGTGAAATCCGTGGCTCCGTCGCCGAGGAAGACGAGCCTGAAGCTACCGTCCTCCGCGTTTTTCTCGCGCACGGGCTTTAAGCCGAGCGCCTCGTCGTAGAACCTGAGACTGCGCTCAAGGTCGAACACATTGAAGTTGAAGTGATTGAATGAAAACATAGCGCACCTCCTGCGTTTATTTATCTTATATTTTAATATCTTTCCGCAGGCAATGCAAGCAAAAAACTTATTGGCATTTGCACTCCGATGTTTTATAATGTAAGCTGAAAAATTATTATGTGCGGAGAGATGAGATGAACTATTCCGAGCTTATAGATAAATACGTCCCGGCCGGCGACGTTTTTCTGTTCAACACCGGCTGCGCGCAGAAGGCCTGGCTGCTGCTCGGCTGCCGCTATATCGAGGAGGCGAAAATGCACCGCTTCGCGGTCTGGGCTCCGAATGCGAAGGCCGTGTCGCTCGTCGGCGACTTCAACGGCTGGGATCCCCTGCGCACGCCGATGCAAAGGCGCGGCGGCATATGGTACTGCTTTACGGAGCGTCTTGCCGACGGCGAGCTGTACAAATACTGCGTGACGACGGCCGGCGGCAAAACCGTGTGGAAATCCGATCCCTTCGCGCAGTGGTCGCAGTCGGGCGTGAACACGGCGTCGATGGTGTGGACAGGCTCCCATGTCTGGCGCGACGGTGCCTTCATGAAAAGCCGCGCGGAAAAAAACTGCTTTGAAAGCCCGATGTCGATATACGAGCTGCACCTTGGCTCGTGGAAAACGCCGGAGAGCGGCGTGAACTACGCCTCAATAGCGCCGGAGCTCGCCGAATACTGCTCCGGGATGGGCTATACGCACATCGAGCTGCTGCCGCTCACCGAGTACCCCTACCCCGGCTCCTGGGGCTATCAGGTCACGGGCTACTTCGCGCCGACGAGCCGCTACGGCACGCCCGACGAATTTGCAGAGTTTATAGACATCATGCACAGCGCCGGCATAGGCGTTATCATGGACTGGGTGCCCGCGCATTTTCCCCGCGACGAGCACGGCCTTGCCGAGTTTGACGGCACGCGCCTTTACGAGTGCAAGGAGGAGCGCATGGCCTCGCACCCCGAGTGGGGCACGCTGATATTCGACTATGAAATGCCGGAGGTGCGGTCGTTTCTGATATCCTCAGCCTGCTTTTTCTTTGAAAGATACCACATCGACGGCATACGTGTGGACGCGGTGTCCTCGATGCTGTATCTAAACTACGGCCGGAAGGACGGGGAATACACCAAAAACCGCGAGGGCGGCAATATAAATCTGGGCGCGGTGAGCTTTCTTCAAAAGCTCAACACCGCCGTTTTGTCAAGCTTCCCCGGCGCGATCACGATAGCCGAGGAATCGACGGCCTATCCCATGGTCACCATGCCGCCCTCCGTCGGCGGGCTCGGCTTCAGCTTCAAGTGGGATATGGGCTACATGCACGACACGCTCGACTATTTCTCGACCGACCCCCTGTTCCGCAAGGGCTGCCACGATAAGCTGACCTTTTCCATGATGTACGCGTTTTCGGAAAACTTCATCCTCGCCTACTCGCACGACGAGGTCGTGCACGGCAAGAGATCGATGCTCGACAAGATGTTCGGCAGCTATGAGCAGAAGTTTGCCACCCTGCGCGCGCTCTACGGCTACCAGTTCGCCCACCCCGGCAAGAAGCTGTGCTTCATGGGCTCGGAGTTCGGGCAGTTTATCGAGTGGAACTATCAGCAGGAGCTCGACTGGCTGCTGCTGGACTACCCCATGCACGAAAAGCTGCGCGAATACTGCGCGGCGCTCAACGCGCTCTACCGCTCCTGCCCGGCGCTGTACGAGGTCGACAGGTCCTGGGACGGCTTTAAGTGGCTCAATGTGAACGACAGCGCGCTCAGCTCCATCGCCTTCCTGCGCACGGCAAAGCCAGGAAGCGGGAGCTGTATCGTCTGCGCCTGCAACTTCATCCCGAACGCACACAAGGGCTTCGTCATCGGTCTGCCGCAGCCGGGTCGGCTGCGCGAGCTTTTATCCAGCGACGATGTGAGCTTCGGCGGCAGCGGTTTACATAACAAAAAAGTGATACACAGCCGCGATACCGGCTTCGACGAGCACCCGTACAGCGCGGCGATCGATCTTCCGCCGCTGTCGACAGTTTATTTTGAATACATTCCGGAAAGGAAGGCTGATAAAAATGAAAAAGCAGTTCAGAAGCATGCTGAATGAAAAGGGCCGCAGGGAGCTTCCCAATATCCTGCTCGCGGCCGCGGAGTGCGCTCCGCTTTCAAAGACAGGCGGCCTTGCCGACGTCGTCGGAACGCTGCCGAAGTCGCTTAAAAAGCTCGGCTTCGACGCAAGGATCATCACGCCGTATCATCGCTGCATAAAGGACAGGTACGCAGAGCGCGTCGAGCATATGTTTGATTTTTATGTAAACCTCGGCTGGCGCACGCAGTACTGCGGCATAGAAAAGCTCATGCTCGACGATGTGTGCGTTTATCTCGTCGACAGCGAGTTTTACTTCGGCGATAGGATATACCGCGGCGGTCAGGCCGAGGGCGAGCAGTACGCCTTCTTCACCCGCGCCGTGCTCGACGCGATCCCGAGCCTCGACTTCGCGCCAGAGATCGTCCACTGCAACGACTGGCACACGGCCATGCTGCCGATGCTCGCAAAGACGCAGTACGGCGGCGGGATGCAGGCCTCGCTGCGCTGGCTGCTGACGATACATAACATTGCGTATCAGGGAAAATTCGGCTTCGACTACGTTCAGGACCTGCTGGGCGTCGAGGACAGGTACTACACGCCGGAGTTCATGGAGCTCAACGGCTGCGCGAGCTTTCTCAAGGCCGGCTGCGTGTTTGCCGACAGGATAAACACCGTCAGTCCCACCTACGCCGAGGAGATCAAGACCGAATACTTCGGCGAGGGCCTCGAGGGCATACTCTCGGCGCGCTCAAACGAGCTCTCGGGCATCATAAACGGCATCGACACCCGTGTCTTCAATCCCTATACCGATCCCGCGCTTCCGGCGAGATATCACAAGGGCAGGCTCAGCGGCAAAAAATTATGTAAACTCGCGCTCCAGCGTGATTTCGGTCTTGAGCAGCGCGGCGAGGCTCCGATATTCGCGATGGTCACGCGCATGACCGAGCAGAAGGGCTTCGACCTCGTAGAGCGCATGCTCGACGAGCTCATGCAGTATAACGACATGCAGTTTTTCATGCTTGGCAGCGGCGACAAGGATTACGAGAGCTTCATGCGGGATGCGGAGAATCGCTATAAGGGCAGGCTGTGCGCGTACATAGGCTATAACGAGGAGTTATCTCATCGCGTGTACGCAGGCGCGGATTTCCTTCTCATGCCCTCGCGCTTCGAGCCCTGCGGCCTGTCGCAGATGATCGCCATGCGCTACGGCACGCTGCCCATCGTGCGGGAGACCGGCGGTCTGAAGGACTCGGTGAAGCCCTATAATCAGTACACCGGCGAGGGCACGGGCTTTTCCTTTTCCGACTTCAACGCGCATGAGATGAAGGACGCGATGCTGCTCGCGCTCGACTGCTACCGCCGCCCGGAGGTCATGGGCTCGCTCATCCGTCAGGCGATGGAGGCCGATTTCAGCTTCGACCGTTCCTCTGAAAAATACGCAATGCTCTATCTATGGATGATCTGACAAGGAGGGCAAGCACCTATCGCGCTTATGACGAGCACTGGCACGACGGGCGGCTTTACATTGAATACACCGGTGCGAAAAGCTATCCGCTGCTCTTTAACGGCTCGGCCTGGCAGCCGGAGGACAGACTGCCGGAGCACGAGCGGATATACCTGAGCTCTGCCGCCGCTGTCGGCGATGCGAGGGATAAATGCCTGCGCAGCGGCTGTCCGGCGGATAAAATTTACGAATTTCTGCCGCGAGACCGCAGCGGGCTCATTCCGGCGGAGCTCTTCCGGATGCTCATGGACGACGAGGGTCTCGGCATCGACGAGGCTGTAAGCACGGTCGTGCGCTCGTTCGGCCCTTTTCTCGCCTCGCAGCCGGAGCTCGAGTGGCTCGTGGAGCTTCAGCCGAGAACGGCATTTCTCGACAGGCTGCTGCGCGACGAGCTTAAAGTGCGCGGCCTTGCCTGGCATGACGCATATGACCCGGCCTTCCGCTCGCCTCCCGGCGCTGTGGAGGAAGGCACGGATATCGTCTTCACCGTCGCCTCCTTCGGCGGGCTCGAGTCCGCCGCGCTGTGCGTTTACGGCGACGGCTTTACGGAGGAGCTCGCCATGCAGCGCACGGGCGATATCTTTACCGCGCGCTTTACCGCCCCCCGACCCGCCGCGCTGTTTTATAAATTCAGGCTCGGCGGCGCGTTTCTCTGCCCCGATGACGACGGGCACAGCCCGCGCCTTGCCGGCGGCGAGGCCGAGGGCTTCCGGCTTACGGTGTACAGGCGCGGCTTCAAAACGCCCGAATGGCTTCGGCGCAGCGTCATGTATCAGGTCTTCCCCGACCGCTTCGGCTTTTCAGACGACGGCACGGCCCGGGCCGGCATCGAATATCACCGCCGCCTCGGCCAGACTCCGGAGATGCACGGCAGCATCAGCGAGCCCGTCAAATGGCAGCCTCGTCCCGGCGAGCGCGACTACGCTCCAGACGATTTTTACGGCGGCACGCTCAGGGGCATAGCGGCAAAGCTGCCGTATCTCAAGACTCTCGGCATAGGCGCTTTGTATCTCAATCCCGTCGTTGAGGCGAGATCGAACCACCGCTATGATACCTCAAGCTACGAAAAGGTCGACCCCATCCTCGGCAGCGTTGAAGATTATGTAAACCTGTGCGGTGAGGCGGCCCGGCTCGGCATCGGCATTATAAACGACGGCGTTTTCTCGCATACGGGCGCAGACAGCGTGTATTTCGACCGCTTCGGCAGCTACGGCGGCACGGGCGCTCACGCGAGCAGGTCCTCGCCCTATTTCGGCTGGTTCGATTTCCGCTCCTACCCCGACGATTACCGCTGCTGGTGGGGCTTCAGGGATCTCCCCGAGGTCAACGAGGAGGACGAAAGCTGGCAGGACTATATCATACGCGGCGCAGACAGCATCGTGAAGCTCTGGCTCAGGCGCGGCGCGAGCGGCTGGAGGCTCGACGTTGCAGACGAGCTGCCGGACGACGTGCTCGAGCTGATACGCTCCTCGGCCAAGGCCGAAAAGCCCGACTGCGCCATCATCGGCGAGGTGTGGGAGGACGCGGTGCTCAAGGTCAGCTACGGCCATCGGCGCAGCTACGCCCTCGGCGGCGCGCTCGACAGCGTTATGAATTATCCCTTCCGCACGGCGGTGATAGGCTTTGCCCGAGGCGAGAGCGACGCCTTTGCGCTGCGCGACTTTCTGCTCTCGCAGCAGCATAATTACCCCAAGCCCATGTACATGGCGCTTATGAACCTGCTGTCCTCGCACGATGTCGAGAGGCTTCATTCGGCGCTCGGCGCGGACTGCGCGCTCAAAAGCCTCGGCCGCGCTTCTCAGGCGGCGTTCAGGCTCACGCCGGAGCAGTCCGAAAAAGCGGACCGGCTCCAGAAGCTGTGCGCGGCGATACAGTACTGCGTCCCGGGCGTGCCCTGCCTGTACTACGGGGACGAGGAGAGCCTCGACGGTGCGGGCGACCCATTCAACCGCGCCCCCTTCGAGCCGAGCGGTAAAGGTTTACATAACTTCTACGCTGAGCTCGGCGGGATCCGAAACGGCAGCGAGGCTCTGCTGTCCGGCGGCGCTGAATTTTACGCTCCCTCGCCCGATGTGCTGCTGATACTGCGCGAAGCGGGAGGCGAGCGCGTTCTGTGCATCGCAAACCGCGGCGAAAGTGAGTTCAGGCTGCGCGGCTGCGGCCTTGCGCAGGATAAGGACTATGTCGCCGGGCCCTGCTCGGCAGAGATATATAAGTTGACATAATATCGAAAAGCCGCGTGCGGAAAACAAGCGGTATCGACCGCTCTATGATAAGATTTTAGACAGCAAAAAGAATTGTGGCATAGAGCTTAATGATGTAAAATAACAGAAAGTGTTTATGAAATCTCAGGAGATCAGAGAGGAAACGATGAAAAGCGATAACAGACCTCGCAAATATGTGCCGTCCTTGCTGCTGTTTCTGTTGTTTGAAGCAGCGGCGGTCACGCTATGGCTCACGAAGGACAACCAGTTCTATCTTTTTAATTTCAGCTACATCGGCAGCTGCCTCGCGCTGGGGACGGCGCTCTTTACCGCAGTGAAGCGCTATGCCCGTCATTTCGTGCAGCTGGCGGTCGGGTGCTATATGCTGCTGTACCTCGGCGTGATCTCCCGAGAGAATATGCAGATCGAGGGCTTTTGGTACTATCTGTTCCTCGGTGTTTTTGAAGCGGCGACCATTCACTATGCAGTGGCAAAAATATTCGGGCCGTTGCTGTTCGGGCGGGGCTGGTGCGGCTACGCCTGCTGGACGGCGATGGTGCTGGACTTTCTGCCCTACAAGCAGCCGCAGAAGCCACGAAGGGAAAAGCTGGGTATTCTGCGCTATGTGATGTTTGCCCTGTCTCTGGCGTTGGTGACCGGGCTTTTCCTGATGAAAGCCGCACATTTGGAGCAAATCATGTTTTGGCTGTTCCTTGCCGGGAACGCATTCTACTACATTGCAGGGACCACACTGGCGTTTGCGTTCAAGGACAACCGCGCGTTCTGCAAGTATCTCTGTCCCGTCACGGTGTTTCTCAAGCCCATGAGTTACTTTTCTCTGCTCCGCGTCCACTGCGATGAGAACAAATGCGTCCACTGCGGCAAATGTCTGCGGGCCTGCCCCATGAATGTGGAAGTCAACAAGGAATCCCGCAGGCGGAAGAACGGAACGGAGTGCATCCTCTGCTATGAATGCACGAAAGCCTGCCCAGCGAACGCTCTCCGATAAAACAAGGGACACGGATCTGAAACAGACCGTGTCCTTTGTTTTGCATTGCTCTGAACGATACTTTTTATGTTGTCCTTGTGCGTAAGCGCCTTTCGCATCGGGCTTTTTGTTTTTATGGGAAGAGAGAGGATGGAAGAAAACTGTCTGATCTGCTTATCTATGCTCTGAGATCATTTGATCTCGAGACGTCTTGCCGCCGGTACCTCGGGGGTCTTCTCCGGCATGGTCAGGGTCAGGACGCCGTCGTTATACTCAGCGCTGATAGCGTCGGTGTCAATGCCCTTGATGTTGAAGCTGCGGCTGAACGAGCCGTAGTAGCGCTCGCGGCGGATAAAGCCGTTGTCGCCCTTTTCCTCCTTTTCCTCGGACTTGCGCTCCGCGGAAATGGTCAGGCAATCCTTGTCGATATCAATATTGATATCCTCCTTGCTGAAGCCGGGCAGCTCAGCCTCGAGGACATAGCTGCCGTCGACCTTCTTGATGTCGGTGCGGAAGCCGCTGACGGCGGCGTCGCTCCAGAAGCTGCGGCTCATTTCCTCGAGCTCGCGGAAAGGATTATAAGATGCTACTTTACGATAGCCAAACGGTGTAAGTTCAAACATGATCAATACCTCCTAATATTTTTGGGGAACAAGACCTAAACTCTAACATTGCTTATTCGTTTATGTCTTTTGTTTCTTTATGTATATAAAATAGCATATAATTATGAATAATCTTAGTGCTTTGTGTGAACAAAATGTAAACCTTAGCACTCTCAGACTTAGAGTGCTAAGGTTTTTCTCTGCATATTATATTGTGCCCCATGTCCCGCGCTTTATTCGCCCTTTTTGTTGAGCGCCTTGTGCTTTACAAGGACGAGGACGGCAAAGGCTATCGCGACGGCCGCGATAGCGACCGAGGTGTAGACGATCGCCGCGTTATAGGTGTTGTTTATGTTTATCGCCTGCTGGGGACGCACGGGCACGGTCGGCGTCGGCGTCGCCTCGGGGTCCTGAGGCTCCGCCGTCGGCTCCGGCGTGGGGTCCGGGATCGTCGGGTGATCGGGAACGCTCAGCGGCGCCTGCGCCGCGGGCTTTCCGTCCGCGCCGAGAAGGTCGCTCATCAGCACCCAGCCGGTGAAGTTCTCCGCGCCGTTGACGGCCACGGTCACGTGTCCCCAGGGGACGTCGCCCATATAGCTGACACGGTATTCAACGGTGAGGCTCGTGTCGTTTTCTATGAGCATATACTTGCCGTTTACATCGCACTCGGGCGTCTCCCAGGCGACGATGTAGCCGTCGTCGTTATATGCAGTGTAGGTTTCTCCGTCTTTTATGAGGTTATTCGGATCGTCCCAGGGGTCGGCAACGGGCTTGAGCCCGAGCTCCGCGCTCGCCGAGAGCGGCAGGGCCGCCGTTATGAGCAGCAGCACAAGGGCGAAGAGAAGCTTTTTCTTCATAATAAGGCCTCCAATGTGCACAAACACACGAAGTATAGCACATAAAAGCAAAAAATGAAAGCGTAAATTTGTTAATAAACAAATTTACGCTTTGCTCGTGCTGTTCAGAGAGCTATGGGTACAGCGCCCGGCTCTATCGGGCAGGTGTATTCGGCCGCGGAGCGGCGCTTGAATTCGTCCCGTGCGCTCCTGAGAAGCTCCGGGTCCTCGATAAGGTCGATGACGCATGCGGCCAGAACCTTCGCGGCGCAGAGCATGCCCTTATAGGCGATGCTGCTCTTGCCGCAGGCGACGGTCTGCCAGGTGTGCCCCGGCATGCCGCTGGGCCAGGTCACGGTCTCTATCTGCGCGGCCGGCGTGAGCCAGCTGACGTCGCCGACGTCGGTGCTGCCGGCAATGAAGCCCGTGCCGGAGTAATATGGCATGAGGAAGTCGTTGAGCGGGTCCTGGAGCCCGTGCGTTTTCTCCATGACCTCGGCGGCGATGTCCCTGTCAAACTGCGCGGCTATACCGGGCGCGTCCGTCTGCGGCGGGAAGCTTTTTCGCAGCTCGGCGGCAAAGGCGCGCTCTTTATCGTCGTGCTGCGGAACGCCTATTTTTTCAAAATTGTCGTACATCAGCTTTTCGAGCGTGTAGTTCGGCAGAAGCTCCGAGGTCCCGTCGATGAACACGCGCTCAACGCTCGTCTCCGTCATCAGCGCCGCGCCCTCGGCTATCTTGTCCACGCGCTTTTGCAGCGCAACGCAGTCGCGCACCTTGTTTGCGCGCGTCATGTACAGGACCTCCGCCTCGGACTGCACGACGTTCGGCGAGACCCCGCCGGCATTCGTTATCGCGTAGTGTACGCGGCAGTCGCCCGCCATGTGCTCGCGCAGAAACTGCACGCCTATATTCGTGAGCTCGACCGCGTCGAGCGCGCTGCGCCCGAACTCGGGAGATGCGGCCGCGTGAGCCGCGACGCCCCTGAATTTATACAGCACCTGAATAGACGAGTTGTTCGTGCCGGTCCTGACCTGATTGACGTCCGAGGGGTGCCAGCAGAACGCGGCGTCGAGCTTTTCCCAGACGCGCTCGCGCGCAAGATATGCCTTGCCGCTGCCGCCCTCCTCGCCGGGGCAGCCGAAGAATATGACAGTGCCGCTGCTGCCGCTGTCCTCGAGGTATTTTTTCACCGCGAAGGCCGCCGCGAGCGAGCCGACGCCCAGCAGATTGTGTCCGCAGCCGTGGCCGTCGCCGTCGTGGACGACGGGCTCCCTTTCGCACAGTCCGGCCTTCTGCGAAAGCCCGGAGAGCGCGTCAAACTCGCCGAGCACGCCGATGTACGGCCTGCCGCTGCCGAACGAGCCGCAGAAGGCGGTGTCGATGCCGCAGAGCTTTTCGCGCACCTCGAAGCCGTGCTCGCGCAGAGCCTTGCAGTAAAGCGCCGCGGCCTTGTATTCCTTAAGCGACAGCTCGGGATTATCCCATATCTCGTCGGCTGTTTTTTTGCAGAAGTCCGCCATAGACTCGACCGAGTCTATGGCGGCGCTTTTAAGTTTGCCTTTTAATTCGTTCATATTCCTTAAAGTACCTTCGACAGGAAGTCCTGCAAACGTTCGCTGTGCGGATGCTCGAATATCTCCTCGGGCGTGCCCTCCTCGACGAGCTTGCCGGCCGCCATGAACAGGACGCGGTTGCCGACCTCGCGGGCAAAGCCCATCTCGTGGGTGACGACGACCATGGTCATGCCGTCGTGCGCGAGCTCCTTCATAACGTCGAGCACCTCGCCGACCATCTCCGGGTCGAGGGCGCTCGTCGGCTCGTCAAAGAGCATGACGTCCGGCTCCATGCACAGGGCGCGGACAATGGCTATACGCTGCTTCTGACCGCCGGAGAGCTGGATGGGATATGCGTCGGCGCGGTCGGCAAGGCCGACGCGCTCGAGCAGCTGCATGGCCTTTTCCCTGGCCTCCTCCCTGGGCATGTGCTTTACCTCGACGGGAGCGAGGATCATATTCTCAAGTATGGTCTTGTGCGGGAAAAGGTTGAAGTGCTGGAACACCATGCCCATCTTCTGGCGGTGCTTGTTGATATCTATCTTCTTGCTGGTTATATCGACGCCCTCGAAGAGTATGGTGCCGCTCGTGGGCTCCTCAAGGAGGTTGAGCGAGCGCAGGAGCGTACTCTTGCCCGAGCCGGAGGGCCCGATGACGACCATGACGTCGCCGCGGTTTATATCGACCGTAACGCCGTCGAGCGCCTTGATGACGCCCTTTTTGTAGTATTTCTTCAGGTCCTTTACCTGTATGATCTTATCGTCTGTCACCTACGCTCATCTTCCTTTCAAAGTATTCGATTATCTTGGAGGTGGGGAATGTCAGGCAGAAGTACACGACCGTTGCGACGAGCAGAGGCTCGGCTATACGGAACGTCGCGCCCTTGATGGAGGCTACGGCATACATGATCTCTCCGACGCCGATGGTGTAGCAGATGGAGGACTCCTTGATTATCGTGACAAATTCGTTTGCGATAGCCGGAAGGATGTTCTTTATCGCCTGCGGCAGGATGATAAAGCGCATGTTCTGCGTCTGCGTGAGGCCGAGCGAGCGCGCGGCCTCGGTCTGGCCTCCGTCGATGCTCTGGATGCCGGAGCGGATGATCTCGCACAGGTAGGCTGCGGAGTTGAGGCTCAGAGCGACAACGCCGGGAACAAAGCGCTCAAAGCGGATGGTCCCGAAGAGCTTGAACGATGGCACATCAATATCCGCAAACACCACATAATATATAATGAAAAGCTGAACGAGCATAGGCGTTGCTCGGAAAAGCTCGACATAAACGCTTGCGATGAACGAGATTGGGTTAAAGCTGCCCAAGGACGCAAGAAAGCCGCCCTCGCGAAGATGCCCCTCCTTGTCAAGCGCAAGGAATCTGAACGGCTGCCATTTGCTCAGGCGCATGACCGCGAGCAGCAGCGCAAGAATAAAGCCGAATATAACGGTCAAAGCGGACAGGGACACGGTGCATACAAGGCCGTCGATAAACAGCTGCCTGTAATCCCATGTTTTTAAAAAACCCTCCTGAGTAAAGAACATTCGTCCTTCTCCTTTCAAAACTGTATATACGGGAAATTCTCCCCGGAGATTCTCCGGGGAGAAATATTGTTATGATCTGCCGTTATGCTGCCGTATCGGCCTCGGGGACCTTGCCTGCGTCGTTGAGCAGACCCTCGTACTTGTCACCGACTGCGAGGATACCGGCCTCATCAACAAACTTCTGGAGGCTGCCGTCGCTGATAGCCTCGTCAATGATGAGGTTAAGCGCCGCAAGGAGAACTTCGTTGTCCTTATTTACGCCAATCGCGGAGCCTTCCTGCTCGTAAGGCACGTCGCAGACAATAACGAGATCCTCGTACTGTGCCTGATATGCCTTTGCAACGATGGTCTCCATGAACGCACCATCAAGCTTGCCGGAAACAACCTCTGCGATGATGTCGGGAACCTTGGTCAGTCCGATGTTGTCAGCGTCGGGAGTGTTCTTCTCTGCCAGGCTCATCTGGATGGAGCCGGTTTGTGCGCCGATCTTATAGTCTGCATTGTTTGCGGTCTCGAGAGAGGTAATCTCATCTGCCTTTGCCTTGGAGGTGATGAAGGACTGGCCACCCTTGTAGTATATCTTGGTGAAGTTCATGATGCTTTCACGGTCGGGGTCGGGAGAGTAGCCGGCCATGCCGATGTCGACGTTCTTTGCCTGGAGCTCTGCGAGAGTGCCGTCGAAGTCCATGGGGATGATGTTCAGCTCAAGGCCGAGCTTATCTGCGATGTACTGAGCGAATGCAATATCAAAGCCCGCGAGGGTCGCATTGCCGTCGGCATCGAGTGCATAGAACTCGTAGGGAGCGAAGTCGGGGCTGGTGGCCACGGTGAGCTTGCCGTCGGTGACGGTCTTGAGCTCGGCCTTGAGCTCGTCGAGAGTCATGCTCGAATAATCCTTAGCGGTGTCGGCATCGCCGTCCTTATTATCGGTGTTGCTGCTGCATGCGCACAGCGAGAATACCATGAGCATTGCCAGCACGAGTGCTGTGATCTTTTTCATTTGTTATCCCTCTTATCAATAATTTTTTAACTGAATAATATGCCGTTCCTCACGACGTTGTCCATATTAGCATGTTTATTCATCGTTGTCAAGGATTTTCTGAAAAAATATTCGTATTTTCCCTCAAATCGCCGTTTGTGGTGAATAATATTCATTTGCCGGCGAATATTCACTCTTCAGGTGAATTTATCTGCGTTTTTTTAAGAATGACGCGAGAGAAAAGGCGGCGAAGGCCATGACGTTTATTATGACTATCGCAGCTCCGGACGGGAGCTCGAAGGCATAGGACGCGGCCATGCCGATGATAAAGCACACGACGGAAACAGCCGCAGAGCATATAACGACGCTTTTGAAGCTGCGGCACAGGCGCATTGCCGTGAGCGCGGGGAAGATGATGAGGCTGGATATGAGCAGCGCGCCCATCATGCGCATGCCGATAACGACGGTCACGGCGGTGAGCACGGCGATGACGCTGTTTATAAGCTGAGCTCTCGTCCCCGTCGCGCGGGCAAAGGTCTCGTCAAAGGTGACGGCAAATATGCGCGGGTACAGCAGCACGAACATCAGCAGCACCGCGATCGACAGGACGACGCTCAGCACGGCGTCGGCCCGGCTCAGTGAGAGTATGCTGCCGAACATGTAGCTTGAAACGTCTGTGTTCATGCCGGTCGTGAGCGATACCGTCACGACGCCGACGGCCAGCGAGGCCGAGGATATGAGCGCTATCGCCGCGTCGCCCTTTATCCTGCCGTTCTGGTTTATCCTCAGCAGCAGAAAGGCCGCCGCGATAACGACGGGCACCGCGAGATACAGCGGCGCGACGTTCGCCGCCGCGGCTATCGCCAGCGCGCCGAAGCCAACGTGCGACAGGCCGTCGCCTATCATGGAATAGCGCTTTAGCACGAGCGATACGCCCAGGAGCGCCGCGCACAGCGATACGAGCACGCCGACGACGAAGGCCCGGAGCATGAAATGGTAGGAAAACATCTCCTTTACAAGCTCTATCATATTCTCGACCCTCCCACAAATCTGCGCGCAAGATCGCTCTCGCGGTACTGCGCGGTCGTACCGAAGAAAAGCTGGCTGCGGCCGAGGTGCAGGATGTGCGTCGCGTATCTCACCGCGGCGTGGATATCGTGCGATATCATGATAACGCTCGTATTGTCGCAGAGGTTTACGAGCTTTATGAGGTTGTACATCTCGTTTGCCGCTACCGGGTCGAGGCCCGTGACCGGCTCGTCGAGCAGCAGCAGCTTTTTCGTCGCGCACATAGCCCTGGCGAGCAGGACTCGCTGCTGCTGGCCGCCGGAGAGCTCGAGATAGGAGCGCCCGGCGATATCCTCGATGCCGAGCCGCTCCATGTTCTCGGCCGCCGCGGCCTTGTCCGCGGCGTTATAGAACATTCTGCCGCGCATGGAGTTGAGTCTGCCCGAGAGCACGACCTCGCGCACCGAGGCCGGAAAATCGCGCTGTATCTGCGTCTGCTGCGGAAGATAGCCTATCTCCGTCGGCTTGAGCCCGGAAAAGCTTATCTCCCCCTTCGACGGAGCCTTCAGGCCCAGTATGCCGCGCATGAGAGTGCTCTTTCCCGAGCCGTTTTCCCCAACGATGCAAAGGTACGCGCCCGCGTCGACGGAAAAGTTTATGTCACTGAGCACGGTTTCGCCGTCATAGGCAAAGCTCAGATCCCTGCATGTTATCTGCGCCATATCAGTAAAGCGCCTCCTTGAGTGTTTCGATGTTCATGTACATCAGGTCGAGATATGTTATGCCGTCTTCAAACTGCCGCGCCGTGATGCTGTGCGCCGAGTAAAACGGCAGCTTTTTGCAGCCGGTGTCCTCGCAGATGACGTCGGCCATCTTCTCGTTTGAAAACTCCATGTACAGCACCGCCGGTATGCTCTCCTCGCGAACCTGATCGATGAGAAAGGCGACCGTTTTCGCCGAGGGCTCGGTCTGCTCCGAGCAGCCGGGGTAGGCCGCATAGCAGCTCAGGCCGTACTCGAGCGCAAAATAGCGCATCGGAAAGCGGTCGGCGAATACGAGCGTCCTGCGCACACCGTTTAAAACCGTCGTGCGTATCTCGATATCAAGCTCCATGAGCTTTGCGTTGTAGACCTCGTAATTGAGCATATATTCGTTCATATTTTCGGGGTCTGCCTCCATGAGCCTGTCGCACAGAGCGTAGCATATCTTCGCGGCATTCTCAGGCGTTGTCCACACATGCTCGTCGAGCTCCTCCGCCTCTTCCCCTTCGCCGCGCTCATCCTCGGCCGCGTATATGCCCTCGCCGCTCTCGGCCACGGCCTCGACGCAGTCGAGCATGCGCAGAGCGTTCACGCTCCCGTCGACGAGGGACTCGACCCAGGCCTCCGACTCGCCGCCGTTGCAGATAAACAGGTCGCTTTCCTGTATCGCGATGATATCCTTCGGCGCGGGCTCGTAGGAGTGCACCTCCGCGCCGGGCTTTATCAGCAGCCTTATCTGCGCCCTGTCCCCCGCTATCTCGCGGGCAAAATCATAGGCCGGAAAGCTCGTGCAGACGATCCGGAGCTTAGACTCATCCTGCTTCTCCGTATCGGCCGCCGAGCAGCCCGCGAGCAGCAGGCACAGGCTCACAAGTGCCGGTATCAGCCTCTTCAAAACGCTTTTCATGACAGCAGCACCGCCGCGGCAGTCCCGATAAGGCTCATGTTTTCGGCGCTGACAAACTCATAGCGCCTGCCCATGATCTCGCCCGCGTAAACGTCCATGAAGCGCTCGAGCTCCGGGCGCAGGAGCCGGCTCGCGGAGTACAGCGAGCCGTCGACCGCGATGCACGCCGGACGCTGCTGCCCCGCTCCCGTGACCTCGAGTATGCCGCAGAGCATCGAGGCTATGCATCTGGCGGAGCGCTCGAATATCTCGTTGATTATGTAAACCAGATTGACCTTGTCCTCGCTGTTCATCCCCTTCGGGAAGCGGCCGCTGCCCCACTTGTCGATGGTCGAGGTCGCGACCTCGGTCATTTTTTCTATCATTCCGGCCGCGCGCTCGGAGAACAGCCCCTCGGCGGCGGCCATTTTGAGCGTGTACATACATACCTGCCCGAGATAGCGGCCGGATATCATTTTCTCCGCGATGTACGCTCCCGTATCGGGGAGGTCTGTGTCCATCGCGAGATCGGCGTCGCCGCGCGGAAAGCCGCCGAACGAGCCGCTTTCAAGATTCACGAGCATTTTTCCGCCGCCCGCGAGCCCGAGCTTTCCTATCCTGCCGCAGTCGATCTCGCAGCAGGTGTTGCAGCCCGTTCCGGCGACGAGGCCGATATAGCCGTCGTAGCTGCCGCGAGCCGTCGCCCTGCCGGCAAGCAGCGTCGCCGGCGTGTCGTTCAAAACGACTATCCTTCCGGGCTTTTCGCCGCGGCGCTCAAGCTCCGAGCGCAGAGCCGCGCCCAGATACGAGCCGGCCGCTCCGTTTATCTCGACCTGCTTTGTAAGGCCCAGCACCCTGCCGTCGCGCTCCGGCGTTATGTCGATCGGATACGAGAAGCAGAAGCCGATATCCGACGTCTGCTTTAAAAGCGGCTGTACGCAGTCGGCGACGCAGGCTATGAACTCGTCCCACTCCGCGGGCCTGTCCGCTCCGGGCATGGGGCGCTTGTCGAGCCTTTCCACGAGCGCATTTTTGCCGTCAAAATGCACGAGAGCCGTGCGGAAGTTCGTACCTCCGGCGTCGATGACTACGGCCTTTTCGCCCTTCGGGAGCCTGCCGGACGCGTAGAGATAGGTCGGCAGCATGGGCATGTCCTTCTGCGGCGCGGCAAGCCCCGCGCGCATGGCTTCGGCAAAGGCCACTGTACATTCGGCAAGGTCGACGCGCTCGGCCTCCATGCCGTGAGCCTTCATAAACTGTGCTACTTTTATCATTTCATACCTCAAAAAGACCCGGCTTACTCAGGCCGGGTCTTTGATCAAAAGCTTTCTTACTTCTCCGCGTCGGCAGGAGCATCCTTTATCGACTGGACGACGCCCTCCGCGAGACCGGCGATGCCCTGGATCTCGCTGGGGATGATGATCTTCGTGGCCTTGCCGTTGGCAGCCGCCGTGAAGGCCTCGAGAGCCTTGATCTTCAGCACGGCGTCGCTCGGCATGGACTCGTTTATAAGGCGGATGCCCTCCGCGGTAGCGGTCTGTACCTTGAGGATAGCCTCGGCTTCGCCCTCCGCCTCAAGTATCTGCTGCTGCTTCTTTGCGTCGGCGCGCAGGATAGCCGATTCCTTTTCGCCCTCGGCCTCGAGGATGGCCGCTCTCTTCTCGCCCTCGGCGCGAAGGATGGCCTCGCGGCGCTCTCGCTCCGCCTTCATCTGCTTTTCCATCGCGGACTGTATCTCGCGGGGCGGCAGGATGTTCTTGAGCTCGACGCGGTTTACCTTGATGCCCCAGGGGTCGGTTGCCTCGTCAAGGATCGCGCGCATCTTGCCGTTTATGAGGTCGCGGCTGGTGAGGCACTGGTCGAGCTCAAGGTCGCCGATGATATTACGCAGCGTCGTCGCCGAGAGGTTCTCGATAGCGACCATGGGGTGCTCGATGCCGTAGGTGTACAGCTTGGGGTCGGTTATTTGGAAGTAGATAACGGTATCTATCTGCATGGTGACGTTATCCTTTGTGATAACGGGCTGGGGCGGGAAGTCCGCCACCTGCTCCTTGAGGGAGATGGTCTTTGCGACACGCTCGAAGAAGGGTATCTTGACATGTATGCCCGTTCCCCAGGTCGCCTGATATTTGCCCAGGCGCTCGATTATCATGACCTTGCTCTGCTGGACGATGCGGATATTTCTTACGATTATAACAAGCGCGAGAAGTATCAGCACATAAATTACATACTGCATTTGTTCTCTCCTTAAAAAATTTATTCTGCTGCCTCGGCAGCCGCCGCGACTATGAGCTTCACGCCGTCTATGCGCTGCGCCGTTACGAGCGTCCCCTCGGGGATGGTCTCGTTATCGCTCGCGCTGCGCGCCGTCCACGTTTTACCGTCGACATACACGGCGCCCGTGCCGGCGATATTGTCTATCGCCTCTGTCACGCGGCATTCCTTGCCGATAACGATATCGGCGTTCGTCGGCTCTATCCTGTTGTTGACATACTTCCTGACCAGCGGCCTTGTGTAATACAATGTCACCGCCGAAACGATTAGAAACGCGATTATCTGAAGCCACACGGGCGCGTCGAACATTGCGCACAGCAGCGCCGCCAGGGCGCCGATGGCAAACCAGATGCACATAAGCCCCACCGTCACCGCCTCGACAATGAGAAAGAAGACCATGGCGGCCAGCCAGAACGTAGTCATCGTCATTTCAAATGGCATTGCTCTCACCTCCGGGTTTTCGATTCATTTTATATTGTATTACATTTATCAATATTAATCAACAACAATTTGCCCCGGGCGAGCACAATTCACAGCATTAGCACTTTACATTTGTAGTGTGCGGATGTAAAATATACATGATCGACCTAAGGAGGTTATCTAATGAACAAGCTTAATAAAAAGCCCCGCAATCAGGATATGTACAGGGCGATACTCACGCTCAACACAGTCGAGGAATGTATGAGCTTTTTCGACGATCTGTGCACAGTCACCGAGATCCAGGCCATGGAGCAGCGCTATCAGGTCGCCGTATGCCTTTCCAAGGGCATGATATATAACGACATCCTCGCCGAGACCGGCGCGTCAAGCGCGACGATCAGCCGCGTCAACCGCTCGCTTCAGTACGGCAAGGACGGCTACGAGATCGCCTTCCGGCGTCTGGCCGAGCAGCAGGACAAGGACTGATGGCCGACGCCTACGGTCCGCTGTCGATGTGGTACGACACGCTTACGGGAGATATCCCCTACTCCGAGTTCGCGGATTTCTACGAAGGGCTGTTTGACGGCGACGGCGGCGAGTTCAAAACGCTTCTGGACCTGTGCTGCGGGACCGGCACGCTCACGGCGCTCATGGCCGGGCGCGGCTACGAGATGATCGCGGTCGACGCGTCGGAGGACATGCTCATGCAGGCCTCCGGAAAGGCCGGGGCTGCGCCCGTAGCTCCGCTGTACCTGTGTCAGGACGCAGCCGGACTCGACCTTTACGGCACGGTGGACGCTGCCTACTGCTCGCTCGACGGGATAAATTATATCCCGCCCGACAGGCTAGGCCGGGTCTTCGGCAGACTGCATCTTTTCGTGCGGCCCTACGGGCTTTTCATGTTCGATATCAAAACTCCCGAGAGCATGAGGGCTCTCGACGGCGAGATATTCGTCGATGAAACAGACGATGTGCTCTGCCTTTGGCGCGCCGATTTTTCCGAGGAGGACGGCAGCCTGCTGTACGGCATGGATCTCTTCTCGCGCCGCGGCAGGCTCTGGCAGCGCGAATGTGAGGAGCATGTCGAGTACGCCCACTCGCCCGAGGCGCTCAGGGCGGCTCTGGAGGACGCGGGCTTTGAGCAGGTACGCTTTTACACAGACTGCCCGCAGGGAGACAGGGGCAGGATGTTCATATCGGCAAAAAACACCAATATTTATTGAGGCATTACCATGGACAGGATATTGAGAGCTACGGCCGGAGACGGCTTTGTAAAAATGTCGGCGGTCAGCGCCGGGGAGACGGTACAGCGGGCGAAGGATATACACGGCTGCACGCCCACCACCGCGGCGGCGCTCGGCAGGACGCTGTGCGCGGCGTCCATGCTCGGCAACATGCTGAAGGAGGACGACGGCAGTCTGACCATACGCATAAACGGCGGCGGTCCCATCGGCAGCGTCATCGCGGTCTCCGACAGCGGGGGCTTCGTGCGCGGCTACGTGACCGAGCCCGGCGTCGAGCTGCCGCTGCGCAGCGACGGGAAGCTCGACGTGGGCGGAGCGGTCGGCAGAAACGGCATGATAACGGTCAGCCGCGATATAGGTCTTAAGGAGCCGTATATAGGCTCGACGCAGCTCGTTTCCGGCGAGATCGCGGAGGATCTGACCGCGTACATGCTCGAAAGCGAGCAGATACCCGCGGCCTGCGGCCTCGGCGTTCTGGTCGACACCGATCTTAGCATAAGGTCCGCCGGCGGCTTTATCGTGCAGCTCATGCCCGGCGCTCCGGACGAGCTTATTGACAAGCTCGAGGAGAATATAACGATGATGGACGCGCTGACCACAATACTGGCCGAGGACGGGCTCGAGGCCGTGTTCGGGCAGGTGCTGAAGGGCCTTGAGCACCACATCGTCGGCGAGGACGAGATCGGCTATCGCTGCAGGTGCAGCCGTGAGCGCGTAGCCGGCGCCATACTCGGCATCGGTGAGGACGAGCTGCAAAAAATGGTCTGCGAGGGCAGGGATGTCGAGGTCAGCTGCCAGTTCTGCGACACGGTCTACACCTTCACGCCGGACGATATCTCCGCCCTGCTCGGGCAGTCAAAAAGCGATCAAAAACTTCAAAATTGTTATTGACAATCGGGGTCAGCTTTAGTATAATAAACAAGCCGCTGATGAGGGAGCATAGCTCAGCTGGTTAGAGCACCTGCCTTACAAGCAGGGGGTCACTGGTTCGAGTCCAGTTGTTCCCACCATTAAAAGCAGCATACGCCTCTGTAGCTCAGTAGGTAGAGCAGCGGACTGAAAATCCGCGTGTCGTTGGTTCAACTCCGACCGGAGGCACCATCTGCGGGCATAGCTCATCCGGTAGAGCGCCACCTTGCCAAGGTGGAGGTAGCGAGTTCGAGTCTCGTTGCCCGCTCCAAAAAAGCGTTTGCAGGCTGCGTTTTCAAGGCCTGCAAACTGATATGGCGTCATAGCCAAGTGGTAAGGCAGCGGACTGCAAATCCGCGATTCCCCGGTTCAAATCCGGGTGACGCCTCCAAAGGATCCGAACGCATTGCGTTCGGATTTTTTTATTGCCCGCAGCATGCAGAGCGCCGCCGCTTGACCTGCCCGTCTTTTTCCCATATACTTTACCTAAGCATAAGGGGAACCGAGCCGCTGCCGCCTGCCGCCGCCACTTTTCGGCGCTTTTCGCCTTTTTCTCTTTGATGGGCGCCATATTTGCAAGGGCTTTAACGCCGCATGAGTGAAAATCAGCCTGTCAAAACCGGCAGCGGCTCGGCTCCCGTCAGCTTATATCAGGAGGAGAGTTTTATGAATCTTCAAAAGCTGTCGATCGGGCAGATGGCGGAGCTCAACCATATAAGCGAGCAGACGCTGCGGCTGTATGACAAGGACGGACTTCTCGCCCCGCACTGCGTCGATCCCTCGACGGGGTACAGGTATTACCACATAGCGCAGTCGGCAAAGCTCGACCTTATCCAGAACATGAAGGTCTACGGCATGACGCTGCGCCAGATCAGGGCCTTTTTCGAGGGCAACGACCCCGCGGCGCTGCAAAGCCTGCTCGAGGCTCAGTCGGCGAGCATCGACGAGCGTATCCTGCAGCTTGAGCGCTCGCGCTCGGCCATCGCGCGGACCCTCGATAACTACCGCCGCTATGAGGCGATGCCCAAAAACGGCGAGATTTTCGTCGAATTCATCCCCGAGCGCCATATTTTCTGTCACAAATGCGGCCTGAACTATTTCGAGCAGGATGAAAGCGGCTACGAATATATGCTCAGGCAGCTCAAAACTCAGCTGGTCTCAAGCAATATGCCGCTGGCGTATTTCAGCAACATCGGGACCATCGTGCGCGAGTCCCGGCTTTCCGCGGACGAGCTGTTTTCAGACGAGGTATTCGTTTTCGTCGACAGCTCCGAGGAGGCCGAGCGCATACCGGCCGCGGCATACGTCTGCCTGTGCTCGAGCGATGCGAGCATGGAGGCCGAAAATATACACCGGCTGCTCCGGTATGTCGAGGCCAGAGGCTGCCGGATATGCGGCGACTACCTCTGCGAGGTCATCGTCGACTTCCCCATGCTCGATTTTGAGCGGCGGCGCATGTTCTATAAGATACAAATTCCCGTGAAGTTTTTTGGTCAAGCTGCTCAGAAAGAATGATATTGACTTTATTGCGGCAATAATCTGTATAATAGCCTTGTAAGGTCGTTAAAAAAATAACCTATTTCAAAAAACAAGGAGGCAATTATAATGGATCGCAAAATCAGAGTTGTTCAGTACGGTGCAGGCAAGATGAGCCGCTATCTTATGCGCTATGTCATCGAGCACGACGGAGAGCTGGTCGGCGCATTCTGCCGCAACAAGGGTCATATCGGCAAAGATGTCTCCGAGATAATCGGCGGAGGCTTCCCCCATGTCGGGATAACAGTTGAAAGCTCCGCGGACGCGGACAAGCGCATGGGCGAGCTCAGGCCCGACGTCTGCATAATAGCAACGCGCAGCACCGTAGCGGAGCTTGAGGACATTTTTACTATCTGTGCAAAGCACGGCGTGAACGCCATAACCACCTGCGAGGAGGCGCTGTATCCCTGGAACTCCTCCCCCTCTCTCACGGCAAAGCTCGACAAGCTGGCAAAGGAGGGCGGCTGCACGCTCACGGGCGTGGGCTACTGCGACCTGTACTGGGGCACGATGGTCACGAACCTCGCAGGCTCCTCGCATAAGATCACCAGGATCGAGGGCAGCAGCTGGTACAACGTCGAGGACTACGGCGTAGCTCTCGCCGAGGGCCACGGCGCGGGACTTACGCTCGATGAATTCAACAAAACCATAGGCTGCTACAACGAAACTCCGTCGGATGAGATGAAGGAGCTCGTCGAGAGCGGCAGGTATGTTCCCTCGTATATGTGGAACCAGAACGGCTGGCTGTGCAGCAAAATGGGACTGCACATCATCTCCCAGACGCAGAAGTGCATCCCCTGCGTCGACAGGGACGACCTCAGATCCGAGACGCTGGGCATGGTCGTCAAGGCGGGCGACGCAACGGGCATGCGTGCCATCGTCACGACCGAGACCGAGGAGGGCATAACGCTCGTCACCGAGTGCGTCGGCAAGATATATAACCCCGGGGAGACCGACAAGAACGTCTGGACTCTCTACGGCGAGCCCGACACCACCTGCATCGTCAATCAGCCCGCGACGGTCGAGCTCACCTGCGCGACGCTCGTAAACCGCATCCCGCAGCTCATCGATGCGCCGGCAGGCTACGTCACCACCGACCGGTTCCCGTACAACGAGTACATGGTCCACCCGATGAACTGCTATGTGAAAACCAAATAAACAATATCTCAAAATTCAGGGGCAGTCTTTTGACTGCCCCTGAATTTATTTTTCGAAGCGAAGCGGCCGCTTCGGCTTTATTTACATGCTCTGAGTATCTCCACCGCCGCGCGGGCCGCCGCCCCGGCGTCCTCGGTGTACACGTCCGCGCCGATCTCGTCGCAGAAGCTCTGGCTTATGGGCGCTCCGCCGACGAGTATCCTGACCTTATCGCGAATGTGCTTTTCCTCGGCAAGCGAAACGACGCGGCGCATTTCGTTCATCGTCGTCGTAAGCAGCGAGGAGCAGGCGATTATGCCGCAGCCGTGCTCGATGGCGCTGTCTATAAAGCTCTCGGCCGGAACGTCCGTTCCGAGGTCGTATACCTCGATGCCGCTGCCCTCCATCATTATCTTGACGAGGTTCTTGCCGATATCGTGCATATCGCCGCGCACTGTGCCGATCACCGCGCTGCCTATGACGGCGCCCTGCCCTTCCCCGCCTGTCATGTGCGGCTTCAAAAGCGCCGTCGCCGCCGACATGCAGCGGGCCGCGATGAGCATTTCCGGAACGAAAACGCGGTTTGCCGAGAAATCGTCGCCGAGACGGTCCATGCCCCTGACAAGGCCGCCGGAGAGTATCTCCTGCGCCGGAACGCCCGCGTCGAGCGCCTCACTGCACAGCGCGAGCAGCTTCTTCTGCTGGCCGCGGCACAGCGCCGCGCTTATGCGCTCGAGCACGCTGTCGCCCGCGGGCTCCTCGCTTGCGGTCTTATCCTCCCCGGCGGGCACGGCGGGGTCGCCGAGCACGCGGCGCGGCACGGGCGGCAGCTCGAAGACCGGCACATGCAGCCTCGCGTTATACTCGTCTATCGCCTGATCTATATACTTATCCACATGCGGGAACACCGCTCCCGGCACGCCGTAGGTTATCGACGGGATGAAGTGTCCGCCCGGGCAGCAGTCCTTGAGGGTCCTGCGCGCATAGGCGAGTATCTCCCCGGGCTGTGCGTCCTCCCTGTCTATCGCGGCGCCCATGCCGCCCATGAAAACGAGCTTTCCCCGGGTATGGCGCTGCAGGGCCGGTATATCGTTTTCCGGCAGCGTTCCCTGCCAGACCTGGATGCCGAGCTCTATCATATCGTCGACTATCGGGACGAGGTAGGAGTCGGCGTGGTGCAGTGCTATGCAGCCGCGCGAGCGGATATAGCCGTAAAAGCGCCGGTAGGGCTCCTTGAAAAACTCGCGCCACATATCCGGCTTCATGAACAGCGCGTCCCTCGTGCCCCAGTCGTCGTGCGAGAATATCACATCCGGCTGAAGGCCGTCTATGAGCATTTTCACATAGCGCAGACGGTAATCCGTTATGTATTCGATAAGCTCGTGCATCTCGTCCGGGTGCTCGTAGAGCGCGGTGAGCGTCGGCTCAAAGCCCATGAGAAAATGGCACTGCTCGAATATGCCGGTGCCCATGAAGCCCGCGACGAGCTGCTCCTCTCCGGCGGTCTCCCGCGCCTTTTTGCGGCACTCCTCCCAGCCCTCGGCGCAGCTGTGCTCAAGGTCGGGCGCGTGCACGGTCGCCCTCCAGCGCGTGATATCCCTGCACACGGCGAGCTCGCCGTGGTTCAAGGGCATAGCGCCCGGCGCGTTCTCCGGGAAGCTTATGGTCGTTCCCCAGCGGTCGACGCTCACGCTGCCGCGCCTGCGGTTGCCTCTGAGATATACGTTTATGGGGTCGTAAAGGCACATATGCAGCGCCTCATACTGCTTGAGCTGACGCTCCGGCCGGGCGTCCGGCTTGAGCATTTCAAGAAAGATCTCCTTTGCTGTCTGCATAAAAATTCACTCCTCAGAATACAGCAGGCACGAGGTATAGGCTATCGTGCGCGGCCCGTAGTTATATTTAAGTCCGGAGCGGACGCAAATATCGCTGACAAAAAGGCCGTAGGCCTCCATGGACGAAAGGCGCTTTGCCGGATAGCGGCAGGGCTTGCCGGGATAGGTGCATTTCGCGCATACCGTGCAGGCCCCCGCCGTGAGCGGAAGGCAGCCTGGATAAAGCATCCTCGCCTGTCTTGCAAAATTCAAAAAACGCTTTTTATGCTGCCCGGCGGCAAGCTGCATGCCGTCGTAGTCAAACTCGCCGTCAAGCTCGCCTACCGTCTGCACGAGAAGGCATTTGTTATACTGCCCGATGCGTTTTTTCGCATGCTCTATGCTGCCGCATGCCGGCGGGCAGGCCCAGTTCGTGTTCCATTTTCCGCAGCGGCCGGAGGCGCACATCTGCCGCACCTGCTCCAGCGGCGTGAGCGCTTCCATGTCGGCAAAGCCGATGTGTGAAAAGCCGTTTTCCCGCGCCAGGGTAAGAATATCCGTCATATCTTCTCAGCCTCTTGACAAAGCATGAACTTACTGCTAAAAAATATAATATATTATATTGAGGGGGCTTGTCCGTGTCAAGCGTTCGGGTGCTGCTCGGCGGCAAAAGTTTCGATATTGAAGCCGAGCCGGGCGAAACTCTGCTTTCTGCGCTGAGAAAAAACGGCTTCACCCTCCCCGCCGCCTGCGGAGGGAGGGGCAGATGCGGCAAGTGCCGCGTCACGATAAACGGCGTGCAGCGCCTTGCCTGCCGCGCCGCGGCCGCAGACGGCGACGAGGTCGTGCTGCCGCTCAGCTCCGGCGGCAGGATACTGACGCAGACGCCCGCGATAGAGCGCCCTTCCTGCAAAATGTCCGGCTGCGCCGCCGCGATCGATCTGGGGACCACGACGGTCGCGGTGAGGCTCTATGACCTCGGCTCCGGGCGCGAGGAGACCACCGAAAGCGCGTGGAACGCGCAGGCGGCCTACGGCGGCGACGTTATAAGCCGCATACAGCACACTATGGATGCCCCCGGGGGGCTCGACGAGCTGTCGGGCATCATTCGCGGACAGGTCGTGGACATGATACAGGCCGCGCTGAGGCGCTGCGGCAGAGACAAAAGCGAGCTGCGGCACAGCGTTCTCGTCGGAAACACCGTTATGCAGCACATATTCGCGCGTTTTCCGGTGCAGAGCATAGCTATCGCGCCGTTTCAGCCGTACACGCTCTTTGACGGCGGCCATGACGACGCGCTTCTGGGAGCGCCGCTGTACTACGCGCCCTGCGTTGCCGGCTACGTCGGCGGCGATATCACCGCCGGTCTGCTGGCGGCGGGTCTTATGGATACGGACGGACAGTATCTGTTTCTCGATATCGGCACCAACGGCGAGATGGCGCTCGGCGGTAAGGGCGGCTTTCGCTGCTGCGCCGTCGCCTCCGGTCCGGCCTTTGAGGGCGCGGGCATAAAATGCGGCATGGCGGCTGTCGACGGCGCCGTGAGTCATGTGCGCTATGACGGCGGATTTCTGTACGACCTTATCGGCAGCGGCGATGCTCGCGGGCTGTGCGGCTCGGGGCTTATCGACCTTATCGCGGTCCTTCTTGAGCAGGGCTGCATAAGCTCCGGCGGCAGGCTCCTTCCGCCGGAGGACGCGCCGGAGAAGATGCGCCGGTATCTCACGCGCGACGATGCGGGCAACGGAGTTTTTCACCTGACGCGCGAGGTCTTCCTCACCGCGCAGGATGTGCGCAGTCTTCAGCTTGCGAAGGCTGCCGTCGCGGCGGGCATACGGGTGCTGCTCGACGCGGAGGGCATGAGAGCCCGCGAGCTTGACGGCGTGTATCTCGCCGGAGGCTTCGGGAGCTGGCTCGATCCCGCGAGCGCCGTGAGGATCGGCATGCTGCCCGATATCCCGCCCGGCAGGCTGCACGATCCCGGCAACACGGCTCTGGCCGGAGCGGCGATGCTCGCGCTCGAGCCCGAAAGGCTCGGCAGGGCGCGGGATATCGCCCGGTCCTGCGAATACACAGAGCTCTCCGGCCGCGCCGACTTTGCCGACGCCTTTGCCGGGAGCATGACATTCTGAAATTTACTGCGGAGGTTATCTATATGGAGATCCGTTTCCCTCTTATTCTTGACGGCGCGACCGGCACGGAGCTGCAAAAGCGCGGTTACATGGGCGATGTGAGCGCCGAGCAGTGGGTGCTGGAAAATCCGGACAGCATAGTCGGCATACAGCGCGGCTACGTCGAGGCCGGCAGCGATGTCCTGTACTCGCCGAGCTTCGGCGCGAACAGGCGCAAGCTCGAAGAGCACGGCATTTTCAACAAAACGGCGGAGTATAACCGCCGCCTCGCGGCGCTGTCGAAGGAAGCCGCCGTCGGCAGGGCCTGGGTCGCGGGCGACATCTCACCGACCGGCATGTTCCTCGCGCCGCTGGGCGAGGCCTCGTTTGAGGAGCTCGTGGATATCTACACCGAGCAGGCTGCCGGGCTCGAGGAGGCCGGGGTCGACCTCTTTGTTATCGAGACTATGATGACGCTGTCCGATGCGCGCGCGGCGGTGCTTGCCGTGCGCAGCGTGAGCGATAAGCCCATATTCGTGACCTTCACCTGCGACGACACGGGCCGCAGCCTCTCCGGCACGGATGTGACGGCGGCGCTGACGGTCTTGCAGGGCATGGGCATAAGCGCCTTCGGCCTCAACTGCTCGGCAGGTCCCGAGCAGATGCTCAGGCAGCTTGTGCGTCTGCGCGAGTTTGCGCGCGTCCCGCTGATCGCAAAGCCCAACGCGGGCATGCCGCAGATAGCGGACGGCAAAACGGTGTACGATTGTCCGCCGGAGGAGTTCACGGCCTTCGTGCAGCCGATGCTAGACGCGGGCGTCGCCATCTTCGGCGGCTGCTGCGGCACGACGGGCGAGCACATTGCCGCGCTCAGGCGGGCGCTCGAGGGCGCGGAGCCTGCGTCTCCCGCACCGGAGCACACGGCTATGCTCCCCGCCTCGACCGAGAAGGAGCCCATGTACCTCCCCGCGGACGCAAGGCACGGCAGAGTGCTCTGCGTTACAGACGAGCTTGAGGACGCGCTCTCGGACGAGCTCGACTCGGACGGCGCGATGGTCGCGATAAGTCTCGGCGGCTGGGAGGACGTTGATATCTTCGCCGACTGCCAGTACATGATAAATAAGCCCCTGTGCATAGTCTGCGACGACGCCTCCGTTCTGGAGTCGGCGCTGCGCGTGTATCAGGGCAGGGCGCTGTACGAGGGCGCCATCCCCGAAAGCGAGCTTCTGCCCCTGTGCGATAAATACGGACTGATAATCTGAGGCATGAAAAAAGCACCCTGTGTGGGTGCTTTTTTCAGCATGTCAAAAAAGTCTGCGACTTTTTTGCACGCTTCAAAAACGCCACATTTTTGTGAAGCTTACGCTTCACAAAAAATCTCGCTGCGCTCGTCAAAACGCCTGATAACTCAGGCGTTTTGTATGGCTATGATCCGACTCGAGGCGGGCCTTGCCCCCTCGAGCTCCCCCGCTGCGCGGATATCTCTACGCAGCGGCATAGGTTTTTTAACAGTCGGAAAAAAGCCCCCTGTGTGGGTGCTTTTTTATATCTCATGCGATCTCTTTTTCCTCGTCCGCGGTGCGGCGGAGGCAGCGGTCCTCGCACACGATCAGGGTATAGGCCACGCCTATCTGGATGAGATTCACCCATGCGCCCTGAACGCCCATCAGCTTCACGGCGTAGTAGCCGATCACCGCGCCGAGGTGGAAGACCAGCAGCGTGAGGCCGTAAAATCTCAGCTTGCTCAGATCCGCGCGGCCGCCGCCGGCTATGTAATGCGCCAGCGCGAGCGAGGCCTGCCTTGTGTTGTTGGTGGAGAATATCGTCGCGCTGACAAAGCCCTTCGCGCCCGAAAAGGAGTTCCACTGCACGCTCATAGCGAAAAATATCGGGTACAGAGCGAGCATTATATTCGCGTCGGCCGGTATGAAGCACAAAATGACGCAGGCGAGCGCGTCGATAAGCGGCGATACCCTGCGCATATCGGCTCCGAAAAAGCGCGGCAGGAGCACCGTCAGCATCGCGCCCGCGACGTACAGCGCGAACGCGCCGAAATGCAGCAGCGCCGCGAGCATGTCTCCGCTCAGGGCGCGCTCGGTCAGCTCCAGAAGATTCATCGTCTGCGCGCTGGCGAGCGTCTCACTGCGGCAGAGTATGGCATAGGAGCCGAAAAAGCCGCCGACGGAGGCGAGCGACAGGTGTCTGTACAGGTCTATGTTTTTAATATCAGGCACCGCGGTCCCCCCCTGCTTCAAAGATTTTTCGTTCAGCGCGAACGCAATCCAGTATAGCACAATTATTATTTTCTGCAAGAGAATTATTGCCACGGAAATGAACTTGTGGTAAACTGTTTAATTATTTACTGAGATATTGAGGTGATAATATGTACGAGCTGGTCCGGGTTGCAAATAATTCATATTATGTTAACTGTCCTGCCAAGATCGGTCTGTACCGCTGCGAGGACAACGGCGTTTATCTCATCGACAGCGGCAACGACAAGGAGGCCGGACGCAAGGTCCGCCAGATACTCGATAAAAACGGCTGGACGCTGCGCGCGATACTGTGCACGCACTCTCACGCCGACCACATCGGCGGATGCAGATATCTCCAGGCGCAGACCGGCTGCGCGGTCTATGCCCCGGGCATAGAGTGCGACTTTACGCGCCACACGCTGCTCGAGCCGAGCTTTCTGTTCGGTGGAAATCCCCCGAAGGCACTGCGGCACAAGTTCCTCATGGCGCAGAGCGCCGACGCGCGCGAGCTGACGCCCGATGTGCTGCCGGAGGGCTTTGAGCTGATAGCGCTGCCCGGCCACTGCTTTGACATGGCCGGCTTCCGCACGCCGGACGGCGTCGTTTTCCTCGCCGACTGCCTGTCGAGCCGCGAGACGCTGGAAAAATACCGCATAGGCTTTGTCTGCGACGTGCAGGCCTATGTCGACACCCTCGAAAGGGTCATGGAGCTTGAGGCTGCCGCCTTTGTTCCCGCACACGCGGAGGTCTGCGGCGATATCCGCGAGCTTGCGCAGTATAACATCGACACCGTGCGCGAGATAGAGGAGCGCATCGTTTCGATATGCGCAGAGCCCCATAATTTTGAAGCCATACTCAAGCGTCTTTTTGACGAATACGCGCTGGCTATGAGCTTTGAGCAGTACGCCCTCGTCGGCAGCACGCTGCGCTCGTATCTTGCATATCTGCTGGATAAGGGCGAGCTGAGCGTAAAATGCGGGGACAATATGCTGCTGTGGGAGGCCGTGAAGTAGGCCGTGGAGATCTCGATAATTCAATTTCTCATAGTCTGCCCGCTCGTTTTCCTTGCCGGCTTTGTCGACGCCGTCGCTGGCGGCGGCGGACTTATCTCGCTGCCGGCCTATCTCATAGCGGGCTTTCCCGTTCACTTTGCCATCGGAACGAATAAGATAAGCTCCGCAATGGGCACGACGCTGACCACCGTACGCTACACCAGGAGCGGCTTTATACCCTGGAGGCAGGCCATATTCTGCGTCGTGTTCGCGCTTGCCGGCTCTGCCTGCGGAGCAAACCTCGCGCTGCTCATAGACGACTACATATTCAAGATAATCATGCTCGTGATCCTGCCTCTCACCGGCGCTTACGTCATGAAGGGAAGGGCGCTCAGCAGCGAGTTCGAGCCGTACTCGAAGCTCAGGACCACGCTCCTCGGCTGCGCCATCGCCTTTTTTATCGGCGCTTACGACGGATTTTACGGTCCCGGAACCGGCACATTTCTCATCCTCCTGCTGACCGCGGTCGCACATATGCCGGTGACCGAGGCTAACGGCGTGAGCAAGGCGATAAACCTCGCGACGAATATCTCCGCACTCGTCGTTTTCATTTTAAACGGCAAGGTCATTTTCGCCGTCGGCCTCGTCGCCGGCCTGTTCTCCATCGCCGGCAACTGGCTCGGCTCGAGCTTCTTCAAAAAGGGCGGCGGCAGGGCCGTCAAGCCCATTATGATATGCGTCCTCGCGATCTTCTTCGTAAAGGTCCTCTACGAGGTCATAGGGGCGTAAAAAATCCGGAGCTGAGCTCCGGATTTTTCAGTTCAGCATATTGCGTTGCGGCACAGGAAGGTTACGATCTGGCCGCGGGTGCAGGTTTCGCTCGGAGAAAAGGTCGTTGCGCTCGTTCCGTTGACGACACCGTTGGAATAGCCCCAGCATACAGCGCTGTAATAGTATGCGCCTGCATTTATGTCGGTAAACTCCGGCACGATCGTCAGACCGGGCTCGCCCTCGCTGCACCATATAAGGGTGATCGCATCGGCGCGGATTATCGTCGCGTCGGGAGAAAACGTTGTTTCCGTGGTTCCCTTCGTTATCCCGTTCTGCACAGCCCACAGGACCGCATCATAATAACAGCTGCCCTCTTCGACCTCAACAAAAGGATTGTCGACACCGCTTACTTTCGGGCTTCCGGATGCGCGCCACAGGAACGTGACCACCTGCCCGCGAGTGCAGCTGGCCGAGGGCTCAAATGTTGTGGCGGACGTACCCTTTGTTATGTTTTCTTCGGCCGCCCAAAGCACGGGACCATAGCAACAGCTGCTCTGCGGCACATCTGTGAATGCATCGTCAACGGGTTCCTGCTCACCAAAATAGAAAAACGGCGGTTCCCATATATCCACGCTTTTGCCCAAAACAGCGGCCTTGCATGCAAGCCTGTTATTTGCAACGTTGACATTCGCATAGCTCGTATCCGGACGCAGGGCGATAACTCGCAGTTCGTTGTTTTGGCAGCTGAGCTTTGTAAGTCCTGCCGACAGCTTTGGCAGACGCTGCAGCTGATTATTTCCGCAATCGAGGGTCTTCAGACTGTCAGGAAGCTCCGGCTGTGCGGTAAGCTCATTGTTTCTGCATCTGAGGATCATAAGGTTTTCAGGCAGAGCGTCGATGCTCGTAAGTCCACAATTGTTGACAAAAAGCTGCACCAAATGCGGCAGCAGCTCAATACCCTTGAGCGTCGTGATGCTTTTCCCGCTCAGCTCAAGCATCGTAGGGCCATACTGCTCATATTCCGACAGGATGCCGTCTTGATCAGTGTCGTAATATTCGAGCTCTTCTCTCAGCGTTTTGTCCGGGAAGTTTGCTTCGCTCAGCTCGACATCCGTTTCATCGGCAAAAACGGCGCTCTGCAGCAGGCAGACTGCCATGATGACGCCAATACTATGGCTAAAATTCTGTTCTTCATAGCGATCTCCTTTTATGGTTTTTTATGTTTTTTGATTATACCACACATCTCCACTCCGTTTCAAACACATAAACTTACCAACCGCATTATAAGATAATGACCTCTTCCTGCCCGAAACATCAAGCAGAAAGAGGTCATTTTATTTAGATAGGTTTAGTACAGGCCGACAGTTTTGTCTGTTTCGGCAGTCTCAGCGCACTTAATACTGCTGCAGGGGCGCATACTTTTCGTGCAGTGCTGCCTCACGCTCGAGGTCCTCCTCGATGCGCTTATGACGTGCGCGGATCTGATCGTGGGTGTGCATATGAGGAACCTTGTACATATGATTCTCCTCGATCGCCTCGAACAGATAGGGGCCTACGAAAGCGGGATTCATGCCCTTGACGGTGATGTTGCCGTCAAACAGGCGGCGGTAATCCCAATAGCTGTCGGTAGCATAGAACGGATCGCAGGGCACGCTGTATTCGACAGGACGGTGATCCTCGCTGTTGTGGATATTGGTGTGGACATACTCGGGGCAGAATACGCTGACGCCCATCATGCTGTAATCAGGATCGTTCTCGGCGAGGTCGCGGACGGCCTCGGCTATGCAGACTGCCGCGTGCTTGCTGGAAAGGTATGCGGTATTGTAACGCAGGCCCGTGATGAGGCCGGCAATGGAGGCTGTGAACATGAAGTGGCAGGGTGTGCCCTGCTTTTTGAATATGGGCAGGACCTCATGTACATAGTAGGACAGGCCGAGGACATTGGTGTTCATTGCCCACGCCCAGTCCTGAGGCGGGTGATTATATACCCAGCCCGCAGTGGCGATGCCGGCGTTTGCCATCATGACATCGAGCTGGCCGTATTCCTGCATGACGCGCATGATGCTGAAGCGAACTTCCTCATACTTGGTGACGTCGGTCTTTATGGTGATGACCTTTGCGGCGCCTGCCTTTTCGCAGATAGTCTTAGTCTCCTCCATTCCCTCGGGGTTTATATCGATAAGGGCTATCTTCATGCCTCTTTTTGCGGCTTCCTCCGCGAAAGCGCGGCCTATGCCTGTAGCCGAACCGGTGATGGCGGCAACTTTATTTTTGAATTCTTTCATTTTTCCTATCCTTTCTTATAAATCTAATGTCTGTTATCCCAATGCCGGGAAAAGCGTACACATCAAGGTCACGACAGCGGTGCCGATGGTCGTTGCTATGACCGTTGTCACGAACAGTGCTGGATATACCTCCTTGAGCTTCATGTGGCACATCGGCAAAAGCATGAGTATGCTGCCCGAGTACGGCATGGAGTCAAGCGTCGTTGCGGCGAAGGCCGATACACGGTGGATGGTGCTCGTGCTCAGCCCAAGTGCCTGGAGCTTGGGAGCAATGATTGGCAGCGCTACGAGCTGACCCGTGGAGGAACCGCCTGTGAGCATACACATAAGCGCCACAACTACCCAGCAGATGAGGATGGGAGCAATATTTATGCCCGCTATCGCGTCGATCATCGACTGGAACGCATCTGTGCCGGTTATAACTCCGGCAAAGCCGCATATGGCCGCGACCGTCATCGTCATGGGCACCGAGTCCACAGCGCCGCTGTTAAGCATCGCCTTAATATCCTTACTGCGCAGCTGCTTCCAAAACAGTGCGATGGACAGTGCGATAGAGCACAGCAGGCAGATGTTTATGTTGAGCTTCCAAATGTTAAACAGCAAAAACAGCATGATCATCGGTAAAAGAGCAACTATGAGCTTCGGCTTGCTGCCCGTGTTTTCATATCGGGGATCGAGCGGATGGAGCTGGAAGTGCTCCCCGCGGCGGCGAGAGCGGTTTATGAGTGCGTTCATGATAACGAGTATCGCAATTATCTCGGCGGCAGCGCCCACGAGTCCAGGTATCAGAGCAACATCCGCCTGAGTTCCGAGCACCGTCATCGCCGCGACATTTGTTACTTGCGGGCTGCCCGGCATGGTGAGCGTGAAGGTGAACGATCCTGCTCCGAGAATGCCGAGGATGAATTTTTTCGGGATATCGCAGCGCTCGAATATGACAAGCGATATGGGATACATGAGCACTATGACAACGCCCGCTATAATGCCGCCGAGGTTCAGAATAGTTCCGATGACCAGAATGACGGCCATTGCGATAAGATTTTTGCCGGTATCGGACATGTTATCCTTGACCAGAAGGTTCATGACGGTATCCGCAATGGTATACGCGGCGCCGCTCTCCGTATAGATCTTCGACTGGAGGCAGCCGAAGAGGATCATGAAGAAGAAGCCCTTGACCGCGGTGAACATACCGCTGACATAGTCTCCGACAAGGCTGTCGATAAACGGCAGGGTATTGAATGCGATGACGACGCATGCGCCGGCAAATGTCGCAAGGTATACCGACCAGTCCTTATAGCAAAGATAGATAACTATAAGGAATCCTAAGATACAACCAATAACGCCCAATTTCGCACCTCTTGTTTAAGGTAATCAGGCCTCGGTATCCGCGGAAGCCAGGGGCTTGCGCGCCACCTTCGGAACAAGGTACATGGAAATGACCGCGATGCAGGTAAGCGCTATGCCGTACACGAAGGATGCGGTGTAGCCGCCGGTGGAGGCGACAAGAGCAGCGCTGATGCGCGGGGTGATGAGGGTGCAGAATATCATGTAGCCGAACAGTGCGACACCGTAGATACCGCCTGCATATACAGGACCATAGGACTTGTTTATGGTTACAGGGTAAACGCTGTTTGTTGCGCCGAAGCCCAGTCCGAGCAGTATGTAGCCGAGGTAGAACATGGGCAGAGAGTTTGCTACTATCAGGCAGCCGCCGGAGAGGATGCACAGAACGCCGCAGATGCAGTAAACATGCTTATAGCTGATCTTATCGCACAGCGCGCCGAGGCAAAGACGGCTGACAGTGTTGGAAATGGAGTAGATCGTGATGCCGAGGGTCGCAGCGGTGAGCGAGAAGCCGGCGTCGGTGAGATATACGGAAAAGCGCGGGAACATGATCATGTAAAGGGTCGGGAAGAAAGCGGTGCAGATGATCAGATGCCAAATGGGGCGAGTTTTAAGAGCTCTGCGGACATTGTAGCTTTCAAGCTTGGTCTCGCCGCTCGCAGCTGCCTTATATCCGGCGGGAGTGTAGCCGACGGGAGCTGCGGACTTGACGCCGAGAGCGCACAGATCGCAGATAACGAGAACGGCTATGCCGACTATTATAAGAGTCGTGGTGATGCTCGTTGCCTGGATGAGCTTCGAGCACAGAGGCGCGAGGAATGCTGCCGAGCCGCCGTTGCAGGCCATGCACAGGCCGGCTGCGAGGCCGCGCTTATCGGGGAACCACGAGGTGGAAACGTATGTTGCAACAGTGTAAGTAAGGCCGTTGCCGAGGCCCTGCATGAAGCTGAATGTCACATACAGGAGCCATGGAGAGGACTTGGGGATAAATGCGCACAGCATGAGTCCGAGAGGGAAAAGCGTTCCGCCGAGCAGCAGAGACTTTCTTGCGCCGATCTTGGACATGAGGGTGCCGCCGATGAGTGCGCCGGGAGTCCAGCACAGGAGCATTGTGGTCGTTACGTTTGCAATGGAGTCTACCGACCAGTCGAAGTGGGCTGCGAGAGGAGATACAAAAACTGAAGTTGCGTTGCAGATGCCCGCCAGCACCATGATAATGAGACAGCGCACAAGTATGCCTACGCGCTTGCTGTCCAGGTTTTCTAATGTCTGTTCCATAGATTATCCTTTCTAATTCAAAAGATCACGCGCCGCTCACGCCCGGCAGATGGCATGAAGCAGCTATTCAACGGAATTGACTGCTCGAGTGCATATCAGTTTGTTTCTCGGTGAATAAATTGTATCTTATTGTCAATAAAATCGCAATGTCGGCGATGAACAATCATACATAACAATTTCGTCAAAAATGCCAAACTGTATAGAACATTGTCGGAACAGACTAAAAAAGCGGCCGGCAGGATGTGCCTCCTGCCGGCCCGGTTTGAAAATTTACATATCAAATGTATTGTCAAGGTAGGCATCCACAAGGAAAGAGAATTGCAGGGAAAACAGCTCATCCGTGTCTGAAAGATCGAGTCCGCATATCTGCTCTATCTGACTTATACGGTAGTTGACCGTATTGCGGTGCAAAAACAGTTCCTCCGACGTCTTTGCCTTATTAAATCCGCATTTTGTGAATACCCTCAGCGTCTGATAAAGCTCTGAGCCCTTCTTTCGGTCATACTGAATCAGCATATCAAGCGCCGAATGGCGGCTGAATGACAAAAGGCTCTTTGATGCCATATCGTCAAACAGAGTGTAATACTTATAATCCTGGAAGAAGAGCACGCGTCTGCTTGTCTCCTTCTGCTTTGCAAGCTCCAAAAGTCTTATGAGCAGATTGTAGTGCATTCTTATAAGGCTATTTTCGCTGAAGGCGGCGCTTATGCCGACGGTCACACGTTCGTCCTGGGCATAGCGCTCTATCGCCGTGCGCTGCTCGGCACTGAGGCTGCCGTTCTCCAAAACCGGGAGCAGCAGTATAAGGTCGTTTTTTATTACGGCCGACACCATTTCGCCGAATATGCCGTGCATATCTGGAAGCAGTCTATTTCTGTAGTAATAGGCCTCCTTAAAGTACATAGGCCGTATCATGACCAGACACTTGGTCTCCGGGAAGCTGAGCTTTGAGAGCTTCATGCGGCGGATAAGGTCAACGCTCTGCGTGCCGGATATGATGTCGGCAAGTATATTGTTCAGCTGCGAAGCGCTATAATCTCCCCTGCCGCTGCTTTGGCTGACTATCCACTCCTTGACCTTTTTGGACAGCAGCGGAATGACCTGGTGCTCCGTTGCGTTGAAGACCTGCGTCTTGCTGACCATGATGACATAGCCCATCATCGATTCACCGCAAACTATTCTTGTGCACAGTAAATATCTCTGTAAATGCTCGCAGAACAGTGTAAAGGGCTTAATAGATAGAGAATAGTTATTCTTTCTGCGCCGGTCGTCTATATATTCCATCAGCGTGTCGCTGCAATAGCCCTGTTTTATGCTCTCCATCCAAAGCGGATAATCTACATAGAAGTTCTTCGTTTTTGCGATGAGCTTTCCGGTACTGTCAATGATGACATATAGATTGCGGGTAACATCGCTCATCGCGGTGAGCACATTATCCAGCTGTGCACCGCTGCACATCATATATAATACGCGCGTATACAGCTCCTGCTCGGAATGCTGGTAGCTTAGCATCTGCTTTACGCACTGAAACAGAGCCCCCATCTCCTGCGGTCTCATCTGCGCACAGTTTGCGGCCTTTGCCGCCTGTATTTCCGATAGCGTCCCGCTGTAAACAAGGTTCGTCGGCAGCTCGGTATCGTCTGTCAGCTGTGAGGCATCGGCGAAGTAAAGCGTATCCGGTCTCGTATCGGTTTGGTCTGCCGCGAGCATATTGACATCCGATATCTCGCAGTCCATTTTTATTTGCGGATCTATCAGCATATACGTCTGACTGTTGGTAAGCAGATTGTTTATAAGCTCCGAAAACTTCATTGCGCGGCTTCCTTCCATACAAACCGTGAGCAAATTTTGCGCTCAAGTATTGTTAAATAATTTTCAATTAATTATACTATATACGCCTCTCGTTTTTCAAGCTATCGGTTTGTTACGTTTGACAAAATGCTTTGGCTTGTTGTGCATCGCGCACAACAAGCTTGTGATTTCCTTTGCAATCGGCGTTTTTGCTGTGTTTGCGCCCTATCGGCGCTGCACAAAAACATGGCGTTTTTTCGTTCGTGCTGCATATGGAAAAGAGCTCGAAAACTCGTTACAATATCGTCAAAGGCAGAAGTGCCGAGGCAGAAGGCGCTTTCGGAAGCCTTGACTGCAAGGATGCAGATTCAGTTTCGGAGTGTACGAACAAACTATCAGAAAGAAGATGAAGGAACTCACTTATGAAATACGAAAAGCTTTTTCAGCCCGGTAAGATCGGTAATCTGGAGCTGCGCAACCGCGTCGTGATGACGGCTATGGGCGCACTCATGGGCGACTGGAACGGCTGCACCACACCTGAGCAGATCCGTTTCTACGAAGATCGCGCCAAGGGCGGCTGCGGTCTTATAATCCCCGAATTCACCTCTGTCGATCCCGACAGCGGTCACTGCAACCCCATCCAGCTCGGCATATACGACAGCCGTCAGATCAAGAGCTTCGAGCTCATCTGCGAGGCAGTCCACCGTCACGGCGCGAAAATTTTCATCCAGCTGCACCACGGCGGCCGTGAGGCGCCCCCGGCATGCAACGGCGGCAGGCAGGCCATGGCTCCGAGCGTTGAGCTCAACTCCGTTCAGGGCAGAGCCACCATCCTCCCGCGCGAAATGACAATTGAGGATATCGACAACCTCGTAAACAGATACGTTCAGGCAGCCGTCAACTCCGCGCTTGCCGGCGCCGACGGCGTTGAAGTGCACGCAGCTCACGGTTATCTTGTTCAGCAGTTTTTGAGCCCCTACACCAATAAGCGCACCGATGAATACGGCGGAAGCATGGAAAACCGCTGCCGCTTCCTCGTGCGTATCCTCACCGGCATCCGTGCCGCCGTCAGCCCCGGCTTCGTAGTAGGCGCGCGTATAAACGGCGATGACTTCGTCGAGGGCGGCAATGATCTTGCAGCCTGCACCGAGATCGCAAAATATCTTGAGCCTTACGTTGACTACTTCAACGTATCCTGCGGCGTTTACGCCAGCGCTCCCACCATGATCGAGCCGTGCTACAGTCCCGAGGGCTGGAGAAAGAACCTTGCAAAGACCATCAAGGCTGCGGTCAACGTCCCCATCATAGCGGTCAACACCATAAAGCACTCCGAGACCGCCGAGCGCTTCCTCCAGGAGGGTGTCAGCGATTTCGCCGGCATGTCCCGCATGCAGCTTGCCGATCCCGACATGGTCAAAAAGACTATGGCAGGACGCGAGGATCTTATCCGCAAGTGCCTCGGCTGCATGAACTGCAACAAATCCGTTGTCGCGGGTAAAAATCTGCACTGCGCAATCAACCCCGTGACCGGTCGAGCGACCGTATACGGCGACGATAAGCTCGTCAAGGACGGCGACGGACGCACCGTTGTTATCGTCGGCGGCGGCCCCGGCGGCATGCAGGCCGCACTTCTGCTCAAAAAGCGCGGCTATAATTCGGTTCTCATCGAAGAGAGTAATCACCTCGGTGGCAGCGCCGTACTGGCCTCCAAGGCTCCCTGCAAGGGCATGGTCGCGGAGCTCATTGAGACCATGAAGGCCGAAATGGTCGAATACGGCATCGACGTTCACCTCAACACACCCGCTACTGTCGAAGCTATCAAGGCATTCGATCCCTACGGTGTGGTAGTCGCCTGCGGCGGCAATCAGATCGTTCCCAAGATCCCCGGTGCGGACAGAGATAACGTTTACTACATTGAAGATGTTCTCCTCGGCAAGGTCAAATTCGAGGGCAAAAACATCGCCGTCATCGGCGGCGGACATGTCGGCCTCGAGGTCGCACACTTCCTGTGCGAGAACAACAAGGTCACCGTTGTTGAGATGCAGAAGGAGGTCGGCCTTACCATTTATCGCACCGCACGCTTCAAGCTCCTCTCCCTGCTCGCGGAAAGCGGCGTTGAGGTTCTGACCGAGCACGCTATAGCGGGAGTTACCGACGGCGCCGTCGAGCTCAAAAAGGTCGACAGCGGTGAGATCGTCACCCGCCCGGCCGACATCGTCGTCATGGCACTCGGCAACAGGCCCGACAAGAGCTACGAGCAGGAGCTCAAGGACGCATTCGGCAAGATCGTTTTCGTCGGCGACGCGAACAAGAGCGGCACCATGGCTGACGCCACTCTGAGCGCTTACGAAAACTGCTGGTTCTTCTAAACATACATCTATTGAAAGGAAGCATTATCATGAAAAATAACCTTTTTGATCTGTCCGGCCAGGTGGCGTTCGTCTGCGGCGGCTCCTCGGGTATCGGCCATCAGTACGCAAAGGCTCTCGCAAACGCAGGCGCAAATATCGCGCTTGTCGCCCGCCGCGTCGACCGTATCGAAGCAAACGCAAAGGAGATCGAAGAGTTCTACGGCGTAAAGGTATACACCCACTACATGGATCTTCAGGATTCCGAGAGCATAACCCAGTGCGTCAAGGACGTTGTCGATCACTTCGGCAAGATCGATATCCTCGCAAATGCGGCAGGCATCGCCGGCGGCGGCGATCCCGCGACCATCTCCGATGATTTTTGGCTCAATGTTATAAACACCGACCTCAACGGTCAGTTCTACACCTGCCGCGAGGTAGTTCGTCAGTCGATGAAGCCCAACGGCTACGGCAGGATCATCATGGTCGCGTCCATCCACGGTGTATGCGGCCGCAAGGGTGTCGACACCTCGGCTTACGCGGCAGCAAAGGGCGGCATCGTCAACCTCACCCGCTCCCTCGCAAACTCCTGGGCATGCGACGGCATAACCGTCAACTGCATCTGCCCGGGCTACTTCCCCACTGAGCTCACCGCCTCTTACATCGACGCTCCCTTCTTCAAGCAGCAGCATGTTGACTACTGCCCGATGGAGCGCCACGGCGAGATAAACGAGATGGACGGACTCTGCGTATACTTCGCGTCTCCCTCCTGCAGCTACACCACCGGCCAGATCATCTGCGTCGACGGCGGCTGGAGCGCAGTCTGATCACACAATAACTCTCTCCCTTTCCTTCCCTATTTGCGGCAGTCGGTCACACCCGGCTGCCGTTTCTTTAGTAGCGCACGAACACTGTCACCGATACATTTATTGCGTCAGCACGGTATCTAAGCTGCTGACCAACGCAATAATATTGTCTCCCTACTGTCCAGGCTAAAAAACGACCTCTTTCTGCCTGAAGAATCAAGCGGAAAGAGGTCTTTTACCGATCTATTTTAAGTTTTAATTATGCTATTATGCCTTGCGGACCTTGTCGATGTGGCGGGTCAGGTCGAGCATCTTGCAGCTGAAGCCCCACTCGTTATCGTACCATGCCATGAGCTTTACGAAGTTGTCGTTGAGCGCCAGGCCGGCCTTCGCGTCGAAAATGCTGGTGTGAGGATCGGTGATGAAGTCGGAGGAGACTACCTCGTCCTCGCAGTACTCGATAACGCCCTTCATCGGGCCCTCGCTGGCCGCCTTGACGGCCGCGCAGATCTCGTCGTAGCTTGCGCCCTTCTCGAGGCGGCAGGTCAGGTCGACGATGGAGACGTCCGCGCTGGGGATGCGCATGGAGGTGCCGGTCAGCTTGCCCTTGAGCTCGGGAATGACCTTGCCGACGGCCTTTGCAGCGCCGGTGCTGGTGGGGATGATGTTGCCGTGAACGCCGCGGCCGAGGCGCCAGTTCTTCTTGGAGAAGCCGTCGACGACCTCCTGAGTCGCGGTATCGGCGTGGACGGTGGTCATGAGGCCCTCGACGATACCGAAGTTGTCGTTTATGACCTTGGCAAGAGGTGCCAGGCAGTTGGTGGTGCACGATGCGTTGGAGACGACCTTGATGTCGGGGGTGTATTTATCGAGGTTCACGCCGCAGACGAACATCGGGGTATCGTCCTTGGACGGGCCGGACAGGACGACGACCTGCGCGCCGGCGTCGAGGTGGGCCTGCGCCTTCTCGGTGGTCAGGAACGCGCCGGTGCACTCGAGAACGTACTCGACGCCCATTTCGCCCCAGGGCAGCTCGGCCGGGTTGCGGTTGCCGACGACGGCGACGCGCTTGCCGTTGACGGTGATGGACTCGTCGTCATAGTCGACGGTGCCCTGGAAGCGGCCGTGCACGGAATCGTACTTGACGGTGTAGGCCAGCTGGGCCGGAGTCTTATCGGGGGCGTTTATGGCGACGATATCGAGATCGTCGGCAACGATGCCCGCTCTGAATGCCAGACGGCCTATACGGCCGAAACCGTTGATTGCAATTTTGATCATTATATCTTCCTCCATTGTTTTGATTTCAGCGTGGAAAACATTACTTGCTGTTTTAAATTTAGTTTATCATATACTATACTCAAAAATCAATATTTCGATACAGCCAAATATCCTATAAAAAAGCGCCTTTTTTGAGGCTGCTATTGTATATTATGCTTGCTTTTGATAAAATGATGCCGAAAAATGTTTTGAGGTGACTTGCCATGCCCGATACCGACGTGATATCCGCCGCGCTGTCGATGCTCGACACGGCGGCGCTCGCCGCCCGCCGCGGAAAAATAGTTTACATGAATCCCGCCGCGATCGCGCTCGCGGGAGCAGATCTGACATCAAAGCCGCTGGACAGGCTCATGCCGTCGCATATCGCGTGCAATCAGGCCGACAGCTTCATTGCCACGGCGTTTATCGGCAGCAGGAGCTGCACCGTGAAGCTGGCCTCCGCGGGCGGCTGCCGCATATACATCATAAGCTGCGAGGAAAAGCCCCCCGCTCCGGTCGACAGCGTTTTTGACACGCTGCGCTCGTGCATGTCCAACATAAAATTCTCCGCCTCGTGCATATCGGTCATCGCCGAGGACGTCGCCAACGAGAAGCTGAACGAATATGTATGCACGCTCAACCGCAATTATTACAGGGTAAAGCGCGCGCTTGACAATCTGGGCACGCTCTCCGGCATAGCCGAGGGCTCGCTGCCCTTCCGCCCCGAGCCGCTGGACATGACGGAGCTTTTCGGGAGCATCACCGACACCGTGGGCATTCTCACGCGCAAGCAGAATATCGGCATCTCCTTTCACGCCGAGGAGCGCCTGCGCATCATAGCGGACCGCGCGCTCGCCGAGCAGCTTCTGCTCAACCTCCTGTCGAACAGCATCGCGAACTGCGGGCGCGGCGGCAGGATATCGGTCTCGCTGCTCAGGACGGATAAGAGCCTGATCATCTGCGTCGACGATAACGGCTGCGGCATACCGAGCGGCGAGCTGGCCTCGGTGTTCGGGAAATACCGGCAGCGCGGCAGCCTCTCCGAGCGCGCGGGCAGCGGCATCGGGCTTTCCGTCGCAAAAAGCATAGCGGAGCTCCATCACGGCGCGCTCATAATCGAAAGCCGCGGCGAGGGCCAGGGCACCTGCGTGCGCGTTATGCTCTCCTACGACATTCCTGCGGACAAGAGCCTGTCCGCGCCCGCCAACGACTACGGTGACTCGGAAATGCAGATGATACTCACGCAGCTGTCCGGCTGCCTGACGCTCGACTGCTACTCCGAATTTTTAGACGATTGAGCTGACGGAAGTCGGCTCTCTGCCGCCGGTCAGCTTACAGACAGGGCTGCGGGTTCGATCCCCGCAGCCCGTTTTTTTTGCGACCTTAGCGTATTTTTTCGCCGTTTAGGACGGCGCTTATGAGCTTATCCCCGTCATAGCTGAGCTTTAAGAGGAAAAACTCCGCGTCGTCGTCCTCCAGCAGGCGCAGGAATATCTTATCGCCCTCCCAGAGCGTGAGCTCGTAAAGCCTCCGGCGGTCTATCCACTCGAGCTCGCCCTCGTCGCAGGGCTTCAATTCGCCCTCAAAGCCGTCTGCCGTGAACAGGTGCATGTATTCCGACCCGCACTGCGTGTTCACAAAGGTGACTATGCCGCGGCAGCGCCAGGAGGTGAGCGTGAGCCCCGTCTCCTCCCTCGCCTCGCGCAGAAGGCACTCGTCCGGGCTCTCGCCGGCCTCGAATTTTCCGCCGACGCCTATCCATTTATCGTGATTTACATCGTTATTCTTCTTAACGCGGTGCAGCATGAGATACTCGCTGCCGCGGCTTATATAGCACAGGGTCGTGTTTAGCATGCTCTGTTCTCTCCTATATAAAAATTTCCGGCCGCAAAGCCGGAAATTTCCGTTCATCACTCGATCTCGAGCTTCATGGGAAGCCAGAAGGTGAAGCCGTAAAGCACGGTGTTTATAAAGCAGCGCGTATCGTCGTACCAGACCTTCCTGCCGGCCTTCTTGGCAACGAGGAAGTACTCTGCAAGATGCATACCGTACAGCGCCAGAGGCACGACGGGATTCTTCTTCCATACAGCGTAGGCGATCGATGCCGCGCCGAGGCCGAGAACGCCTCTGCGTGCGGTGCTCCAGTAGTTCATGAATAATATCTCCTTGTCCTTAATATCAGATGGATGTATTATATCAGACATTTGTCTATGAAACAAGACCTAATTATCCCATGTACGTTCGGAAATGATATAGCGCGGGCGGCGCTTGGCTTCCAGATATATCTTGCCTATATACTCGCCGATGACGCCCATGCAGATAAGCTGCACGCCGCTGACAAAGCAGATTATGCATGTCATGCTCGCCCAGCCGGCGACGGCATGCCCGCTCAGCGCGGAGGCGATGGCCCAGATAACGCCGGCAAAGCTCAGAAGCGCGACGACGAGCCCGAAGCTCATGATCAGCCGCAGAGGCTTCACCGAAAGGCTCGTTATGCCGTCTCCCGCGAGGGCGAGCATTTTGCGCAGGGGGTATTTGCTCTCTCCGGCAAGGCGCTCTGCGCGCTTATACTCGACGCTCGTGCTCTTGAAGCCGACGAGCGGCACCATCCCGCGCAGAAAGAGGTTCACCTCTCCGAATTTTGCAAGCTCCCGCAGGGCTCTGGCGCTTATGAGCCTGTAGTCGGCGTGGTTATACACGATATCCGCGCCCATGGCGGACAGAAGCCTGTAAAAGCCCTGCGCGGTGCTGCGCTTGAAAAAGCTGTCGCTCTCGCGGTCCGAGCGCACTCCGTAGACTATATCGCAGCCGCCAAGATAGGCTCTGACCATATCGTCCATGGCGTTTATGTCGTCCTGGCCGTCGCAGTCTATGGAGATGCTTATATCGCAGCGATCCTTCGCCTCCATTAGCCCCGCGAGCACGGCGTTCTGATGGCCGCGGTTGCGGCTCTGGCTTATGCCGATATAATGCTCGTCCTCCGCGGCGAGGCGCTTTATGATATCCCAGGTCGCGTCGCCGCTGCCGTCGTTTACGAACAGAACGCGGCTTTTTCCCGACACGAGCCCCGCGGTCTCGAGCTCATGCAGCTTATTCAAAAACATCGGCGCCGTTATCGGCAGCACCTCCTGCTCGTTGTAGCAGGGTATGACAATGTACAAAACGGGATGCTCCATGTCCGTCTCCTCAGCCTTATACTCATATCAAATATAAATTTTAATCCATAGCTCCCGTACTGTCAATTACGATTTTTCCGTTGATTTCTGTCCCTTCTTGCTGTAAAATAGTGCATCATATTTTCAGGAGGCCAGACAAATGAGCTATATTCCCACAGTTGAGCAGGCAAGGGAGCTTGTCGCAAGGTATAATAAGGAGCCGTTCCACCTCCAGCACGCCGAGACCGTCTCCAAGGTCATGGGCGAGCTTGCGAAGGAATACGACCCCGAGCGGACCGAATACTGGGCCGCCGTCGGCATGCTCCACGATATAGATTTTGAGCTCTGGCCCGAGCAGCACTGCGTCAAGGCAAACGAGCTGCTGCACGGGCTGGATATCGACGAGGGCGTCATCCACGCCGTCATAAGCCACGGCTACGGCATCTGCATCGACGTCGAGCCCGAGCGCTTCATGGAAAAGGTCCTGTTCGCGGCAGACGAGCTAACGGGGCTCATCGGCGCGGTCGCGCTCATGCGCCCGACCGGCATCTCCGACATGGAGGTGAAGTCCGTGAAGAAAAAGTTCAAGGATAAGAAGTTCGCGGCCGGCTGCTCGCGCGACGTCATCATCCGCGGCGCCGAGATGTGCGGCTGGGAGCTCGATACGCTCATCCAGAAAACGCTCGACGCGATGAGGGCATGACAAGGCTGTATATCGCCTGCGTGACGGGGCTCGATATCGAGTCCTGCCTCGGCGCGGTTTCTCCGCTGCGGCGCGAAAAGACGCTGAAGCTTAAAAATGACGGCGACAGACGGCGCAGCCTCGGCGCGGAGCTTCTGCTCGAAAAAGTCACGGGAAGCTGCGGCTATTCTCTCACGGAAAACGGCAAGCCGTATTTTCCGGACAGCGGCGTATTTTTCTCGCTGGCCCACTGCGGGGACTATGCGCTGTGCGCGGTCTCCGATCAGCCCGTCGGCGCGGATATCGAGCTTGCGCGCACAGGCCCGCTCAGGCTGGCAGAGCGCTTTTTCCTGGCCGATGAGGCGGAGCTCGTAAGAAGCTCACAAAGCCCCGGGGACGAGTTCTGCCGTCTGTGGACGCTCAAGGAGAGCTATATAAAGGCCGCCGATCTGCGTCTGGGCGACGTGCGCAGCTTTTCCGTCGTGCAGGGCGTCGAGGGCTTCCGCTTCCACAGCCTCAGATACGGCAGGTATCATATCGGCTGCTGCGCAGGCTCGCAGCATAGCGGAAGCATAGAGCTTATAGAAGAAAAACTCTGAGACCTGCGGTCTCAGAGTTTTTCTAATAATTCCGGCAGCTCGGACAGCGCGTGTATCTCGCAGTCGGGGACTATATCCGCCCGCGCTGGCAGTCGGCCCGGATTGAACCAGCAGGTCATTATCCCCGCGTTTATGCCGCCCAGGATATCCGACGAGAGCCTGTCGCCGACGATGACGGCCTTATCGCGCTCAAAGCCCTCTATCTGAGAAAAGGCGCGGTCGAAAAACTCCCTCGACGGCTTGTCCGCGCCGAGACGCTCGGATATGAAAATGCCCTTGAAGTACGGCGCGATGCCCGCGCTTTCAAGGCGGCTGTCCTGCACCGAGGCCGTGCCGTTTGAGACTATATACATTTCGTATTTCCCCTTGAGCGCCTCCAGAAGCTCGGGCGCGCCGTCGACGAAATAGTGCCCGATGCCGAGGAGATACTCATAGCTCGCCTGCGCAAGCTCGCTGGGCACGTTTTTTATGCCGAGCTCCGCAAACAGCGTGTCAAAGCGCTGCACCAGCACCTGCTCGCGCGTGAGCTCGCGGCGCTCGAGCCGGGCCCAGTGCTCGTCGTTTATCCGGCTGTAGCGCGCGATGACCTCCAGCGTCGCGGGGACTCCGAGGCGCTCAAAGGTCTTTTTTATCGCCGCCGCCTCGGCCCTGCCGAAGTCGAGCAGCGTATCGTCAATGTCCATGAAAACGTATTTTATCATTTTTATCTCCTAAAAGCATTATGCTCGCATTATAAAGCAGCGGGATAGCCGTGTAAAGCAAAAATATTCTCCGTGCATATTGACAAGCGGGGAGGATCGTGATAATTTTTACTTACCAAGTGGTAATATATATTTAAAATATTTATTCATTCGGGGAGGAAAAGAAAAATGACACAGTCTGCGAAAGACGAAGCAAAATTCCTTGACACTCGCATCGACGACGAGACCGCTTCCTTTATAGAAAAGTGGAACCTCGCCATTCTGGCGGCGGCGCTGCTGCACGACGCCGACCACATCCGCCAGGCCGTCAAGTGGAACTACAGGATCCCGCTCCAGCTCTGGATCATAAACCTCGCTGTTTACGTGCTGCCGACGGTCTCGGAGTTTCTTATCCGCAACAAGCGCTCTTCCTCGTTCATGACCGTCGTTTCCAGCGGCATCGTTACGAGCGCGGCCTTCCTGAAGGTCCACCTCTGGAAGCCGACGACCGATATCTGGGGCGTCTGGAACCATAACTACTTCAAGCTCGCAAAGGGCGTATGGCACGAGGGTCAGTTCATAAAGGGCATCGACTGGATCGACTGGGCGCTGCTGCTCGACCTGCCTGCGGTATCCATCCCCGCCTGTGTCGCCTCCCTCAAAAAGCGTAAGGAAATGAAAGAAAAGCTTTTGACCGAGGGCAAATAATTTGATAAGCTATGGGGAGAAATGCTTCGCATTTCTCCCCTATCCGCAATTACGGAGTTTTGCTATGAAGGAAATAACGCTGAGAATTCTCGATATGGAGTGCGCGGCCTGCGTCTCGCGGCTCGACAGGGCGCTGCTCAGGCTGCGCGGCATAGACCGTGCGGCCGTCAGCTACGCCTCGGCATCGGCCTTTATCCGCTTTGACGAAAAGGTGCTGGACCTCGGCGATATCGCGGCCTGCGTCAGAAAAGCGGGCTTCCGCGTCCCCGTAGAGGAGGCCGACATCCGCTTTGAGGGCGAGCCCGGGGCCGCCGTAAGGGCGCTGGGAGATGTTTTCGGCGTCAGGGACGTGAAGCTGCACGAGGATGTCATAACGGTCTATATGTGGCCCGTGTGTCTCGATACGCGCAGGCTCGCAGAGGTCTGCGCCGACTGCGGCCTTGCAGCCGAGATAGGTGAAAAGCGCGGCGGCGACGAGGACCAGGAGCTTGAAAAGCGCATGGGTCTTTTGAAAACTCTTGTTATGAGCGCGGCGTGTACGGCTCCGCTCATGCTCGAGGTGCACCCGAAGCTGCAATTTCTCATCGGCAGCGCGCTGCAATTCGGCCCGGGCAGACATTTTTACCGCTCGGCCGCGCGCGAGCTGCGCAGCGGCTTTTTCGGCATGGACCTTCTCGTCGCGCTCTCGTCGACGCTCATTTACGGCTACAGCTCCTACGTCGCGCTGACGCGAAAGAGCAATTTCAAGCTCTATTTCACCTCCGACGGCGTGCTTCTGTCGCTCATCCTGTTCGGCAAATACATGGAGCAGGTCGCGGCCGGAGAGGCGGGCTCGGCCATACGCAAGCTCATGCATCTTCAGCCGCGCAGCGCGATGGTAAAGCGCGGCGGCAGCTTCGTTGAAACGAGCGTGGACAATATCCGCCTCGGCGACACCGTGCTCGTCCGGCCGGGCGAGCGCGTGCCGGTCGACGGCGTAATAATAAGCGGCGGCTGCGCCGTCGACGAGTCCATGCTCACGGGCGAGAGCCTGCCGGCGGACAAAGCCGTGGGCGATAAGCTCATCGGCGGCAGCTTGAACCGTGCCGGCTCGGCAGAGCTCAGGGCGACGGCGCTCGGAAAGGATACGGTGCTCGAGCAGATAATCGGCATCGTTCGCCGCGCGCAGAGCGAAAAGGCTCCGGTGCAGCGCTTTGCCGACTCCGTCGCGCGCTGGTTCGTCCCCGCCGTCATAGGCGCGGCGGCGGCTACCTTCGCCGTCTGGTACAGGCGAATAGAGCCGAGAAATCTCGAAAGGGCGCTTCTCAACTGCTGCGACGTGCTGTCGGTGGCCTGCCCCTGCGCGCTGGGCCTTGCGACGCCTACGGGGCTCATGGTCGGCTCGGGCTCTGCGGCCGAGCGCGGCATACTCTTCCGCAGCGGCTCGGAGCTTGAAAACGCCTACAAGGCCGACTGCGTCGTGCTCGACAAGACCGGCACGCTGACGACAGGTCAGCCGGAGCTAACCGACATTCACCCCGCGCCCGGCGTCACGGAGCGCGAGCTCGTTTTGCTGTGCGCCGCTCTTGAAAGGCACTCGGAGCATCCGCTCTCGCGGGCGGTGCTGCGCTGTGCAGCCGAGCGTTATCCCGACGCGGAGCAGCCCGACGTTGCGGATTTCCGCTACGATATAGGCAGCGGCGTATCCGGCGTTGTCGGCGGACACAGGATAGTCTGCGCCAGCCGCGCCGCGCTTGAGCGCGAGGGCTCGGATATGATCGCGCTGGCCTCCCTGCCGGACGTGCGTCTTGACGCGAAGGCGGAGATATGCGTGTGCCGGGACGGGCGGCTCATCGGAACGCTCGGCATCGCCGACACTCTCAAGCCCGGGGCGGCCGAGGCCGTCCGGCTCCTCAAGGCAGCCGGAAAAGAGGTCTGGATGCTCACGGGAGATAACGAGCGCACGGCACGGGCCATAGCCGCGAGGGCCGGTATTGACAATGTGCTCTCCGAGGTCCGGCCCGGCGAAAAGGCGGCACAGACAGAGCGCCTGAAAGCCGGCGGCAGGACCGTGTGCATGGTCGGCGACGGGATAAACGACACGCCCGCGCTGGCGAGCGCCGACTGCGCCGTCGCAATGGGCTCGGGCTCGGATATCGCCATAGAGTCGGCCGGCGTGCTGCTGCCGTCGGGCGATCTCAGGAAGCTGCCGGAGGCCTTCGATATCTCCGCCGCGACGATAAAAACGATACGTCAGAACCTGCGCTGGGCGCTGTTTTACAATGTTATAAGCATCCCCGTCGCCGCGATGGGCATACTGCACCCGTCGATATGCGCGGCGGCCATGTCGGCAAGCTCGATAGGCGTTCTGATGCACTCGCTCAGCCTAAAGCAGCCCGGTAAAAAGAGGACGGCAAAATGGAAGAAAAAATAATGGTCACGGGCGTAAGGGGCATGTACTGCCGCCGGTGTCCCGAGCTCATACTCGGCGACATTTTGCAGACAAGAGGCGTGCTCGACGCGCATATTGCCTATCTCAGGGGCACACTGACGGTAAAATTCGACCCCGGCATCGTGTCCGAGGACGAGCTGCGCGCCGTTCTCGGGCGCGGCGGCTACCCCGCCTGCCCCGTCGGCGCTGCCGGCACGAATCCGCTGCTCAACGCGCTCAGGGCGCCGTTTACACGCAAAAAATTAAAATAATCCGATATTTTTATCCCCCCACCCGGCTTGTGGGGGGCTTTTTTGCATGTTAAACTTCAAACATAGGAAGTCTTGACTTACGAAAGGGATCACGCCATGAACGCACTCAACGATACTATAGAGCAGTACTGGACGCGCCGCGCAAGCTCGTACACAGAGGTGGTCAGGAAAAACCTCACCGACGGCTGGGACGGAAAATGGGCCGAGGAGCTCATAAGAAATTTCCCGCGCGCCGAGGGCAGGGCGCTCAAGGTGCTGGATATAGGCACAGGCCCGGGCTTTTACGCCATCATCCTCGCCTCGCGCGGCTATGACGTGACGGCGGTGGATATGTCCGAGGGCATGCTCGAGCAGGCTCACCGCAACGCCGGAGCCCTTGCCGAAAGGATACGCTTTTTGAAGATGGACGCGCAGGAGCTCGATTTTTCCGACAACGAATTTGACGTTATCGTCACGCGGAACCTCACATGGAACCTGCCCGATCCCGTGAAGGCCTATAAGGAGTGGCGGCGCGTTCTGCGCGACGGCGGAGTTATGCTCAATATAGACTCCAACTGGTACGCCTACCTCTTTGACGAGGATAAAAACTGCGAAAAGCAGGCCGACCGCGAGAATATCGCGCGGGCCGGCATCGAGGACTATGACAGCTACGACGAGAGCTGGCTGATGGAGAGCATTTCCCGCAAGCTTCCGATGGGAAGGCTTGCGCGCCCGCAGTGGGACACCGTGACGCTGCGCGGCCTCGGCTTCAAAAGCGTCAGCGCCGACACCACCGTCAGTCAGAGGCTCTGGAGCCGCGAGGAGCTTTTAAACTACGCCTCCACGCCCTGCTTCCTGATAAGAGCCGTGAAATAAGGATATGAAACGAGGAGGACACAATGAGAAAACGTATCACAGCGCTTTCCCTTGCGCTCATCATGCTTCTGAGCCTTGCGGCCTGCGGAACGGACGCTGATAACAGGGGCGGAGAAAAAATACTCCGCGTCGCGGAGAGCTTCGCCTACCCCAGCCTCGATGCCCACAGGGAATATTACGGCTGGTACACCTCCATTTACGGCATCACCGAGGCGCTTTTCAAAATGGGCGACGACAGCTCGGTCCAGCCCTGTCTGGCCGAGAAGGCCGAGGTATCCGACGACGGGCTCACCTGGACCGTCACGCTTAAGGACGGCATATGCTTTTCAAACGGCAGCGCCGTGACGGCGGATATGGTCATCAGAAACCTCAAGCGCGTGGGTGAATCAAACCTTCGCTTTGCGCAGTTTAAGGATCACGGCTACACGACCCTGAGCGAGCGCGAGTTCACGATAAGAACGGGCGAGGTCTACCCCACGCTGGTAAACGACCTCGCCTCTCCGGAGATGGCGATAATGGACCTTGACGCGACGGAGGACTTTGACAAGGCCCCCGTTGCCACCGGCCCCTTCGCCGTAAAAAGCTTCGTGCCCGAGGGCACGGTCGAGGTCGTGCGCAACGATAAATACTGGGGCGGCGAGGTAAAGCTCGACGGCGCGGTGTTTTACTACATGCAGGACGACGAGTCAAAGCTCCTTGCCATGCAGAACGGCGAGATCGACTGCTACACCTCGGTGACGGCGGCCGCAAAGGATATATACGAAGCGTCGCCCGACAAATACACTGTGAGCGATATCCCCGCGACGAGATTGCAGTTTTACATGCTCAATCAGAACAGGCTCAGCGACGAGCTGAGAAGGGCCGTAAACCTCACCGTTGACTGCGAGGCCATAGCCTCCTATCTCGGCGGCACGGTCACGGCAGCCGTCGGTCCCTTCGGAACGGCGGCGGCCTACGGAAAGGTCACAAAGCCCGCGGTCGATACGGCGGCTGCAAGGGCAGCCGTCGAGCAGGCAGGCTACACGCTCGGCTCCGACGGCATTTACGAAAAGGACGGCAGGGACCTCACGCTCAGCATCTGCTACTACCCCGCCCGCTCGCTCGACTCGCTGGCGCTGCTTATCCAGGAGCAGCTCAAGGCCGTCGGCATAAGCTCGACTCTTACCTCGCAGGAGGACGCGGACGCGACCTACATCCTCTCCGGCGACTACGATATCGCCCTGTACTGCATGATAGCCGACAAAAACGGCGATCCGTACTACTTTATCGACACCGTGCTGCGCCCCGGCGGCTACTGGGCATCGGCGGGCTTTGAAAGCAGCGAGGTATCGGAGCTCATAAGCAAGCTCCAGACCGAAACGGACGCCGACGAAAGAGCCGCGCTTGCAAACAGGATCGTCCAGCTCGCCCTCGACGATAACGCCATCGGCTGCGTGGGACTGTTCAACAACATAACCGTCGCTGCCAAAAACGTCAGCGGCATCTATGAAGCCTGCCCCTTTGATTTCTACCGCATCGACGCGAATACCGACATGTAATACCCCTGACGGCAGGAGCCTGACCCCCCAAGGCTCCTGCCGTCAGGCAGAGGTGAAGAAACATCAAAAAACAAATTTTAAAAAGACTGCTGCATCTTGCGGTGATAGTAATAGGTCTGAGCTTTCTGACCTATCTTTTAATGTACATATCGCCCGGTGACCCTGCGCTGAAGAAGCTCAATGCGCAGGGCATCAGTGTGTCTGAGGAGACCCTGGAGGCGGCGCGCGAGGAGCTGGGGCTGGGCGAGCCCTTCCCCGTCCGCTACGCGCAGTGGCTCGCGAGCGCGCTGACGGGCGATCTCGGCACATCGTATAAGGACGGCCTGCCGGTCACGGATAAGCTCGTGCACGCGCTGCGCTATACGCTCATTTTAAGCGCCGGGAGCCTCGCGCTGTCGCTTGCCGCCGCGCTGCCGCTGGCTGTAATAACGGCGGTGAGAAAGGACGGCGCGCTCGACTGCGCCGTGCGCTTTCTGAGCTTTGTCGGAAACTCGCTGCCGAATTTTCTTATCTCGGTGCTGCTGATGTACTTTTTCTGCGTCAAAACGCGGCTGCTGCCGGTCATTGCCGACGAGAGCCTCAAGGGGCTCATCATGCCCTGTCTTGCGCTGGCGATCCCCATGTGCTCGCGCTTTATCCGGCAGTTTCGCGCGGAGATACTCGAGCAGCTGGGACGCGACTATGTCCTCGGCGCGAGGGCGCGCGGTGTAAAAAGCTCTGTGATACTCTTCAAAAACGTGCTGCACAACGCCATGATACCAATTCTTACTATCATTGCGCTGTCCGTCGGCACGCTTCTGGGCGGCAGCGTGGTCGTTGAGACGATCTTCCGCTGGCCGGGGCTGGGAAAGCTCGTCATGGACGCGATAACGGCCCGCGACTACCCCGTGGTCCAGGGCTTTGTGATATTCACGAGCTTAGTATACGTTCTGATCAATCTCGCAGCCGATATCTGCTACCGCCGTCTCGATCCGCGCATCGGGGAAATGTGAGGTGAAGAGTGGATATCAACACTGTCTCAAGGAGCAGGCTCAGACGCAGGCTGCTTGTCTTCCTCATCCTCGCGGGAGCGCTCGTGCTCATAGGCGTTCTCGCCCCGCTCATCGTTCCGAACGACCCTGACGCCACGAACGCCGCTCACATGAACGCTTCTCCCGACTCCGAGCATCTTTTCGGCACCGACAGATACGGCAGATGCGTTTTCTCCCGCGTCATCATGGGCGCGCGCACCTCGATATTCTCCGCCGTCGTCCTCGTCGCCGTGACCTTTGTGCTGGGAACGGCGCTCGGCATGCTCGCCGGCTGGTACGGCGGCGCGGCCGACAGCGTCATAATGCGCATCGTCGATATAGTGCTCGCCTTCCCGCAGATGGTGCTCGCTGTCGCCGTCGCGGGAATACTCGGCGGCGGCATGATAAACGCCATGCTCGCGATGGGGCTTTCCGGCTGGACGCTGTACGCAAGGCTCGCCAGAGCGCAGGTCATCGCCCTTAAGAAGGAGCCCTTCATAAGCGCGGCACGGCTTTCCGGCTGCTCGGACCTCACCATAATGCTGCATTATCTTCTGCCGTGCATGCTCGGCAGTCTCATCGTCAACGCAGCGACGCAGCTGGGCGTCATGATGATCGGCGTCGCGGGGCTCTCCTTTCTCGGCATCGGCGTTACGGAGCCTCAGGCCGAGTGGGGCAGCATGATAAACCAGTCGCGCGCGTATATGCAGCTGGCCCCCTGGGCGACGCTCGCTCCGGCCGGAGCCACGGTCGTGACGGTCATGGTATTCAACTGTCTCGGCGACTGTCTGCGCGACTATCTCGACGTGGAGGCGGAAGCATGAAGGCTGACATTATCCTGACCGCTGAGGGCCTGTGCGCGGGCTACGGGGGCGGCGACGTCATATCGGATATATCGTTTTCCATCGCCGAGGGCGAGGCTCTGTGCGTCGTCGGCCGCTCCGGCTGCGGCAAGAGCACGCTTCTGAAGGCCGTGCTCGGCATCTTCGACAGGCCCGTCGTCACCGGCGGAGACATTATATTCGATTCGCGCAGGCTCTCGGAGCTTGCTCCGAAGGAGCGCAGAAGGCTCGCGAGCTCCGGCATGGGGCTCGTATTCCAGTCCCCCGGCTCCGCCTTCAATCCCATCCGCAGCTACAAAAAGCAGTTTATCGAAACGCTCAGAAGCCATGGAAAATACGATAAGGACAGCTTCCTGCCCTCGGTCGCGGACGCTTTTTCGCGGCTCGGGCTGGACGAGCCTGAGCGCATACTCGGCTCCTGCCCGTACGAGATGAGCGGCGGCATGAACCAGCGCATAGCGCTCGCCCTTGTCATGCTCATGCAGCAGAGGCTGCTGCTTGCCGACGAGCCGACGAGCGCGCTCGACGCGATAACGCGCCGCACGGTGGCAGACGAGCTTGTCTCCATGCGCGCAGACGGTCTTGCACAGCTCATCGTCACGCACGACCTCGCGCTGGCGGCCCATATCTCCGACCGCATCGCTGTAATGCACCGCGGGCGCTTCGTCGAGCTCGCGCCGGCGCGGGAGATAGTCTCCTCTCCCCTGCACCCGTACACCAGGGCGCTGCTCGGCGCCGTGCCGAGGCTCGGCGGAGAGCTCCCTGCGGCGGCGGAGACAGACGGGGAATATTACGGACGGCTCGTCGAGCGCAGTCCGGGACACTTCGTTCTCACGGAGGTGTGAAAATGGAAAGCATACTGAGCGTTAAGGGCCTCGGCAGGAGCTATGAGCGTTCGGGGCATAAGGCCGCCGCCGTGCATGATGTGAGCCTTGAGCTGCGCGAGGGCGAGATACTCGGCGTCGTCGGCGAGTCGGGCAGCGGGAAAAGCACGCTGCTGCGCCTTATCAGCGGTCTTGAGGCTCCCGACGAGGGTCATATATACCTCGACGGGCGAGAGCTTTTCATAAGGCGCTCGCTTGCCGACAGGCGCGATATCCAGATGATATTTCAGGACGCTCCCGCGTCGTTTCACCCGCGCAGAACGGTCGGGCGCTCGATATACGACGCGTTTTACAGCCTCATGGGACGCGGCGCAGAGCCCGATCTTCCGGCGCTGTGCCGCGGGCTCGGCCTGGACGCGGAGCTTGCGCGGCGATATCCCCGCTTTCTCAGCGGCGGGCAGTGCCAGCGCTTTGCGATAGCCCGCGCCATAGCCGCGTCGCCGCGCGTTCTGCTGTGCGACGAGATAACGAGCGCGCTGGATGTGTCATCGCAGGCACAGATACTTTCACTTTTATCCTCGCTGCGCAAGGATAAGGGCATGTCGCTTATCTTCGTATCGCACGATCTTGCGGTCGTGAGCAGCCTGTGCGACAGGGTGCTCGTCATGCGCGGCGGCTCCGTCGTCGAGGAGGGCACAGCGGAGGAGATGATTTCCGCGCCGCAGAGCGAATATACAAAAGAGCTTATAGCATCGGTAATGGAGATACAGAGCAATGAATAGCATGGAAAAAAGAGTTCTTGACTACTGGACAGTGCGCGCACACGACTTCGGTGTAGTGCGCCGCAACGAGATACGGGACAGCATAAGCGGACGCTGGAGCGCGGAGCTTGACGCGCTGCTGCCGCAGCGCAGGCTGCGCATCCTCGATGTCGGCACGGGCACAGGCTACTTTGCCGTGCTGCTCGGCGCAAAGGGGCACAGCGTTACCGGCATCGACCTCACTCCGGCCATGATAAGCGAGGCAAAGTCTCTCGCGGACGAGCTCGGCGTGAGCGCACAGTTTGAGACCATGGACGCGCAGGAGCTGAGCTTTCCCGACGAGAGCTTTGATGCCGTGGTCACGCGAAACCTCACATGGACGCTGCCCGAGCCGGAGCGTGCCTACTCCGAGTGGCTGCGCGTGCTCAAGCCCTGCGGCATACTTTTGAACTTTGACGCAAGCTACAGCGACAACGTGCGCAACAACGCGCAGAACGACACGCACCTGCCCGAGGGCAAGGTGTACGGTCACTGCGGCATGACCCCCGAGCTTGAGGCGGAAAATGCACAGATAACGCTGTCCATGCCGATGAGCCGGAGGCAGCGCCCCGAATGGGATGCCGGACTTCTCGGCTCGCTCGGCTGCCGTGACTGCGGCTTTGACAAGACCATCGGCGCGCGTATTTTAAATGAAAACGACCTTTCCGACGCGCCGATGTTCCTCGTCTGGGCAAGGAAGTAAAAAGCCTTCACCATCTCTCAGGCTCGGCAGGAGCACAGCTGCATATATCGGCCACGCGCTTTGCAAGATCGCCGACGGTTTTACGGATGCGGTTTATATAGTCCTTCGGCGGCATGGGATCGGAGGAGCTGAACCATTCGAGGTAGCAGTCGAAAAAGGCATAGCACATGTGCTGTATGAGAAAATCGGCGGCCTTCTCCGACGGGAAAACGTCGGCAAGGTCGTGCATGAACAGGGGCTTTAGCCGCTCGACGCAATAGCTGCGGAAGGAATTCTGCCCCTCAGTGTCGAATGCATTGCGGTAAAACGGCATATCCTGATACAGGTCGCTGCATATCTGCGGCAGATAGTCCATGAAATTGAAGTCGTCCCTGCGCCGTACCAGCCGGCAGAAATAGTAGTCGTAGGTCCATGCGATGAGGTCGTACTTGTCCAGAAAATGATTGTAAAAATTTCTGCGGCTTATTCCGGCCTTATCGCATATCTCATCGACCGTGATGCGCGTAAATTTTTTCGTGCGCATCAGCTCCCTGATGCTCTCGGCAAGCAGTACCTTTGTGTGCGAAACCTGCGGCATAATGTCACATCCTTTGATTTTTGTGAATATTATAATGTATCGCACAGCTTTTGTGAAGATACGGGCACTGCCCTCCCTGCACATTTTTTGAAATGTGTGCAATTGCGCGGAGAGCGATATAAAAAAAAGCTATCTGATTTCTGTTGAGAAGTCGGATAGCTTTTTTATAATGCTTTGATTTTACATGTCGGCATCCGGCAGGGCGGGATAAGCCTCATACGGATACCGGGATACCATCAGCCGCGGCGGGTGGGACATGAGATAGTCGGGCGAGATGCTCCAGTCGGGATCTGTCTCGACCAGAAGCGGCAGCTTAAGCTCGATCTTCCTGTCGCTGCCGATGGCAAACAGACTGTTTCCCTGAAGGATGGAATTATAGCCGTCGATCTTGTTGATCATATAGCTGAAGTTGCAGTAATAGTCGTCGCCCGCCAGCTTAAACAGAGTGGTCACAAAAAATCACGGGGAGCCGCACCTGAATGGCTCCCCGCGCTCCTCAGTTTTTGCCCGTCCGCGCAGACGGGCAGTTATTTTTATCTGCATTATGGGGGGTCGTCCATTTTGCAGTTGAGGATAAATCAAGCGTCGTAATCGTATTTGGGGTACTTTCCGACATCATACACCACGCTCATGGGATCGCGGCGCTCCATATTATCATAGTGGTTTTTCAAAAACGGCTCTACGACGTTGAACAGCAGCTTGCCGTCAAGGTCGAAGTAAAACACGCAAAAAAGCGCGATGTTGGCAAATGCGGTCGCTCCGAGGAGCTTATACATAAACTTTTTCATTTATATCTCCTCCTTACCATGTCATAGTGTCATCGAACTCGAGCAGCGACGGGTCGAGCGGCTCTTCGTGCATAACGGTACTCATGTAATCGTTTATCAGGCGGCGGATCTCCATCCTGTCAACGGTGCGGCTGTCGGCAAGGTTGTGCGGGATCCAGAAGGCGTTTATGTTCCTGCTGCGGAACTCATCCTCGAACAGGCCGTGAACGCCCTGCATACCGCAGCACTGAAGCTGATCGTACATTGCGACCATGTCGCAGTTGAAGCGCTCCATGTAATCCCACAGCTCGAAGATGTGATTTATTCCGCCGACCGCCATGCGGCGCATCGGAGCCCACATATGGTATCTTGCCATATCGTCGAGGCAGTTGTCGTAGTTATCCGTGCGGATGGTCATGTCGAACATGAGCGAGTCCATGTTTATAACGCAGTTAAGACCCCAGCAGTTATATGCCCATGTGCACCAGTTGGAGAAATACAGGGGAGCACATGACCATGCGATGACTCTGTGGCGGGTGTTGGGGAAGGTGTCGATCTTCTCGCGCACGCACTTTTCGAGAATTTTACGCACACGCTTATCGGTAAGATGCCACATGTAATTGTCACCGTACTGGGACTGATAGATGCGGTACAGAGCCTGCGCGACACCGTTGATGGGATAATGACCGGTCTTTGCCGCGACCTCCCACTTTTCCCACTCGAATTTCGTCAGCTCGTTCTGGCGCTCAAGGCACTCGACAAGGACATCCCAGTTTGCCTTTACGCCGGTCTGCTCCTCGATGAATTTCCAGCACTCCTCGATCTCGCGGCGGCAGTTCTTTTCGACCAGAGGATCGTCAAACTGCATGGGCATGGGCAGTGCGAACAGGGGCTTGTCGTAAAACCAGTCCTGAAGGATGCTTGTCGCCACCGATGCGTCACAGGCCTCGTTGGTGGTCACCATAAGGGGCGCATAATCGGGCATATCGTCAAGCACGAACAGGCCGGCCTCCGCCTTGCACATCGGGCAGGGATCGCCCGGCAGGCCGATGGATTCGACCGCGTCAATGTAATTGAGCACGGTGTGGCTGTTGACATGGCAGGTGACGAAGTAGGGGATCATCTCCATGGCGACATTTTTAAATTTATCTGCCCAAGGGTAGAATACGCCGCCCCAAACGGTCTCGTTGTGGGCAAAGCTGTGATAGTAAGCGTCGTTTTTATTGCCTCCGTGAAGTCTGGTGTCGGCAACGAACATGCGCATGAACTGCTGAATGGTGACATTGACCATCGCACGATAGTGCCATGCCGAAGCCTTCAGAGCCTCGCCGCGCAGCCCCTGAAGTCCGCGGTCGAACCAGTGCAGGACAGGCAGATAGGTCTGGCCTACCCAGCGGTAGCGCCATACGCCCTTTGCAAAGGTACCGATGCCGCCGAAGCGGATCAGGTCGGAGACCATCGCAATGTAGTTATACAGCCAAATATTGTAGAAATAGTACAGTGTGTCCTTGACTCCGCGCCACTCGCGGTGCTTGTAAAGGCCGGTTTTGGGCAGGTATATATCGCCGAGCCTGCGTCCGCCCTCCTCGGCGCTGTGGGGCTTACCGTACCAGAAATCTTTTACTGTTTTCTTAAAGCTCATCTTGCTTGCCCTCCTGAATGTGCTTTATCTCGACCGATTCGACAAACGCCTGAAAGCGGGTGCGGAGCTGGCCGGAGGCGGAGTTGATGTATTCCTTTTCAATTGAGCAGACGGGAATGCCGAAATCGCGTCTCATAATGACGCTGTCAATGACGCGCTCATAGCTCCAGTACTCGCAGAACTTGTTGGACACGATGATGAGGCCGTCTGCATTGTATTCCTCGACGAGGTCCGCAAGGCGCTGCTTTCTCACGCGCATTTCATCCTGCGGCATAAAGCGCGGGCAGTTGGAGGTCTCAAGATAGTGGCGGGCAATAGCGTCGAGCGGAGCCTGACCCTCGCTGACCGTTATGGGCTGGCGCGACTCGACAGCGCCGTAGCAGTAGCGGTCGCAGACGACCTCCGCGCCGCAGCTTTCAATGAGCTTGGTGAAATCCGGATCGTCATTCTCCGAGCCTGCGAGCACGACCTTGCAGCGGAACGGCCACTTCTCGTCGGGCTTGCGGGTCTTCATCTCCTTCGCGGTCTCGCGCAGATACGGGAGAATAAGATACTTCGGGCATACCAGCGATACGAGCTGTATAACATGGAACTCATAGCCTGTGATGGTCGGATTTTCGAGCTTGCGGTAGTCGCCGATCTCGTTTATGAGCTTGCAGACCTCGTTGTGCTGCTCAACAGCCTTCATTATCGCAGCATCGGAGGTGTCGATCCCGAAATGCTCGCTGAGCCTGTCGAGAACATGGGCACGCAGCTGCTCGCGGAAATGGTCATAGCTGTTTTCCGTGTTTTTGAAGGGAACATCGGAAAATTCGCAGAAAAAGTTATCGTTTTTGATGATATCCATGACCTGCAGATGCTCCTGAAAACGGCAGGTGCCGGTGCAGGTCTCGGTAGCAAACTGCGCATCGAGGAAATTGTAGCCGCCCTCGAGAGCACGCTCAAGAAGGCTGCGCGCATAGTGACATACGCGGGCGGACATATAATAGGTCGCTATGTCCGGCGAGGTGCAGCGCGGTGCTCTAAGGCGCACCGAGAAGCAGCCGGGCAGGTCGAGAAGCACCTCAGGCATGAAGTAGCAGGTGTAGCCGAGCGCGTATTTCCCCTCAGCCTTTGCCTGCTGCACAAGCTCGTTGTTGGCTTCCTGAAGCAGGTTCTCAAAGTAGATAAGATGCTTTAGGTCTTTCAAGTTTTTCCCCTTCCTTTACTTTGTGTTTAATATGCTTTCGGCAAATTACGCTTGCCGGTTTAGCTGAGAACATTTCATTCAGTCATTTCAATACAGTATCTGCTTTACGATGATATCGGTGCCGCTGAGGACGGTCTTTGCTCTCTCGCCGCAGCGCGGGCACCTGCCCTCGTTTTTCACAAGGTCGTACACGGCGCTGCACCCTGCACACAGAGCGCGGCTCTTGACGCTCAGAAGCTCAAGCGAGGCATCGGCGAGCACAGGATAGCTCTCCTGCACCATCGGGAAATATTCCTCGAAAACATACGGCAGTGCGCCCGATGCCTCGCCCACCTCAAGGACGATGCCGCAGACCCTTTCTATACCGTTTTCCTCTGCGGCGGCGGTCACCGTTTCCGCCATCTGCGTGAGCAGACCCAGCTCGTGCATATCACCACTTCCTCGGCTCGGCGGCGCGAAGCTTTTTGGGCTTTGCCTTCTGCTTGACGGCAAGCTTCATAAGCCTCTTCGTGACAGGCTTTCCTGCATAGGCCGCGTCGATGCGGCGCACGACCTCGCGCCCAACATCTCTCCTGAGCTCCTCGTTCGGCACGGGGAGCTCGTTATATTTCTTGTGCAGGGTTATGGCATCGAATTTGCAGCGGGTGGTGCACACGCCGCAGCCGATGCAGCGGTTCTCGTCAACGTGAGCCGCGCCGCATTTCAGGCAGCGTGCAGTCTCGGCCTTGACCTGCTCCTCGGTAAACACTCCGCGCTCGTCGCGCATGGTGAGCTTCTTCGAGACATCAACGGGCGGGATCTGGCGGCTTGCATTATCATAGCTCAGAGCACCGACATTGTCCTTGTCGATAAATTTATACTCGCGCCTGTCGCGCCCGACGACGAGGTTATTGTCCCATGCGTAGCGGTGCAGGGATATGGCCGCCTGCTTGCCGCCGGCGATAGCGTCGATGGCGAACTTGGGTCCCGTGAGCACGTCGCCCGCGACGAAGATATCCGGCTGTGCGCTCTGATAGGTTAAGCTGTCGGCTCTGGCGAGGTTTTTGCTATCCTTCTGGAGCATTCCGGTGTCGAGGCCTCCCCAATCCACGGTCTGACCGACGGCGGCGATAACGCTGTCGGCTGCAAGCTCGTCGAATACGCCCGTGCCCACAGGCTTTCTTCTGCCCTTTTCGTCGGGCTCGCCGAGCTGCATCCGCTCGACCCTGAGAGCGCTTGCCCTGCCCTCGCCGAGTGCCTGCACGGGTGCACACAGGAATTTAAACTCCACGCCCTCGGCGCGGGCTTCTTCGACCTCGGCCTTATCGGCGGGCATCTCGCTTTCGCTGCGGCGGTACACGACCGTAACGCTCTCCGCTCCGCAGCGGCGCGCCGTGCGCGCAACGTCAAGCGCGACATTGCCGCCGCCTACGACGATGACATTTTTGCCTATATCCGGTGTCTCGCCGCTGTTTACCCCGCGCAGGAAGTCAACGCCGCCGTAAACTCCGCCGAGCTCCTCGCCGGATATGCGCAGCTTTGCAGACTTCTGCGCGCCGATGGCGAGGAAGAAGCCCTTATAGCCCTCCTTGCGCAGAGCGTCGATGCTTATATCCCTGCCGACCTCGATACCGCATTTGAATTCAACGCCGAGAGCTCTCAGCACCTCGATCTCAGCGTCAACGATGTCCTTTTCAAGCCGGAAGGAAGGAATTCCGTACCTGAGCATACCGCCCGGGGCGGCATTTTTATCGAACACCGTGACGCTGTGACCTTCTACGGCAAGATAGTACGCGCAGCTCAGTCCCGCGGGACCTGCGCCGATAACGGCGAGCCTTTTGCCATCCGTGCGTACCTTTTTGGGGATATAGCGCTCCTTTTCGCTCATCTCGCGGTAGGCAATGAACTTTTTCACCTCGTCGATGGAGACGGGAGCATCGACATCACCGCGGGTGCACACCTTTTCGCAGCGGCGATTGCAGATGGTTCCGCAGACTGCCGGCAGCGGGTTTTCCTTTTTGATGAGCTCAAGGGCTTCACGGTAGCGCCCCTGAGCGGCCATGCGCAGGTAGCCCTGAACGGCGATATGCGCGGGGCATTCGGTCTTGCAGGGAGCCGTGCCGGTCTCCGGCTGGACATTCTTGCGCGTGGTAAGATAATCGACATTGTATCTCGACTTATCCCACTTGAGCACATTCAGCGTAGTGGGAAGCTCGACGCTCGCGTATTCCGTCTTATGCTTCTGCGGCAGCTTCTGACCGAGCTTCACGGCATTTGCCGGACATTTTTCGACGCAGCTTCCGCAGGCAACGCATTTGTCCGTATCGACATTGGCTACAAAGTTCGATTTCTGCATATTGTACGCGCAGGTGTACATGGAAACGCGCAGCGACATGCAGCTTTCATAGTCGCAGTTGCAGACATACTCGATGCTCTCCGCGCCCTCATGGTTGCACACGTTGTGGACATAGCCGCGCTCGTCGGCAAGCTTTAAACGCTCCATGTATTCCTCGCGTGTGACTCGCTTTGCCTTGCCTGTGCGCACGAGATAATCGGCGTAATAGCCCAGCGGCATGCACCAGCATATATCGGGGTCGTTGCCCAGCTCTCCGTACTGCTTTCTTATCTTGCGGCAGATGCACTCCATTATCGCATAGCTGCCGTTGGCGTTATTGTCGATAAGGTGCCGGAGATTTTCCCACGACTCGACATGCGTCTCGTTTTTCAGGGCACTTTCTATCGGCACGGGACGGTGAACGCCGTGGTTTGCCATCGGCAGCAGTATTCCGTTTCCTGTCGCCATGACCTCGGTCTGCTTTACAAAGCCCACCGCGAGCTCGGGATAATTTTTATACTGGTCGCAGTCAAGTCCGCCGAGCATAAGCTGCTCTAACATACCCACGACAAAGATCGGAAGCTCCACGCGGTCCACGCCCTTTTCGTCGGGTCTGTAGATAAGCACGCCTATCCTGCACAGCTCATCGGCGATTTTAGCGGTGTACTCAACGCTTTTTCCGGCCATTTCTGCAAGCTCGTCGATGTATGTCGCCTTGCGGAGCGTAAGACAGCTGGCTATCTCTATCTGCTCGTCGCTCAGCAGCCTGTCGAGCATGAAATAAGCTCCCGAATTCATGCCCATCTGCGCAAAGGCAGGATCGACATGGCTTATAAACTCGATGAGATTCTGCCTCGGCTCCTTTGACGAATTTTCCATATAATCCTTCATCATTTCCCACTCCTTAGGAGTGAAATCAGGCGCCTTGTTATTCATAACGTGATCCCCCAATTCGTTATTTTTGTATCTAAACCATATTATAAGGTTTAGAGCCGTGCCTGTGCCTTCGCAGAATGCGCAAAGTGTGAAGCTTTTTCACAGGTGTCCTAAAATGAGAAAAAACCGCCTTAAAAAAGCGGTTTTTTCTCATTTCGATTTTCATTTTAAATTTTCAAGCTCGAGAAGAAATATTTTTTTGTCCGTGCCTGCGGCGTAGCCCGTCAGGCTGCCGTCCGCTCCGAGGACGCGGTGGCAGGGCACGATGATGCCTATCGGGTTATGCCCCACCGCCCCGCCGACGGCCTGCGCGCTGTTCACGCCGAGCGCCTTGGCTATCCCGCCGTAGCTGACGGTCCCGCCGTAGGGTATCCTCATGAGCTCGGCCCACACGCGGCGGCGAAAGGGCGAGCCGCGCAGCTCCAGAGGCGGCGTAAAGCCGGGCTCGGAGCCGGAGAAGTATATATCGAGCCAGCGCAGCGCCTGTTCGAGCACCGGCGTGAGCTTTTCCTCGCGCTCGGTTTCCAGTCCCTCGGCAAAGAACTTCGCGCCGTAAAACCACAGGCCCGTGAGCCCGTTGTCATTTGCCGCGAGCAGGATATCGCCCAGCGGCGAGGCATATTTATAGGTATACGTCATCTTCACTCGTCCTCCAATACGCCGTCAAATTTCAAAATATCGCCCACGTCGCAGCCGAGGTGGTAGCATATCCTGTTTATCGTTGCAAATCTTATGCCCTTTGCCCTGCCGCTGCGCAGGATCGAGAGGTTTGCCTCCGTTATCCCTATGAGCGCGCACAGCTCCTTTGAGGTCATGCCGCGCTGCTTCAGAACATCCTCAAGATGTACCCGTATCGCCATTTTGCACCTCAGATGAAAAGCTCGTTATCGTCGCGCAGCTTGCGGTTTTCGACGATGATGCGCGTGAGAAGCAGGGCAAACAGCGTAAACGCGATGCTGAAAACGGGTATTTGCAGTCTCGTGCCGACCTGTGTCAGCAGCATTGAGAACAGGGCCTGCAAAATGTTGAAGCCCGCCGTCAGCGCCGCCGTTGCAATGAGCGTCGAGCAGCACATCCTGGTCAGACGCTCCGCCTTCTGCGTAAGAAATGCCGCGTCGCCGCTCCATGCCGCGTCCATGAACTCGCCGACGTAAATCACTATCACGATATTCAGGGCATACGGCAGCTCCTTGACTGCAAAGGTCAGCAGAGCAAACAGAAAGTCAGTGCCGCTGAAGCCCAGCGTGCCGGCGAGCTGGATCGTGCTCACGCCGTACAGCACGATATAAGCCGCGCACAGCATCGCAAGCGCGTACAGCGCCGTATTGAAATAGCCCGCGAGCTTATCTCTGTCGCCCTCGCGCAGCAGACGGACAACGTGCACGACAAGATACAGGGCCAGCACCGACCACGTCGTTATGCTGAATGTCAGCTTTGTAAAGCCGCCGTTGTCGTCATACGGCGTCGCCATGCTCCACGGATTCATCATGACATAGAGCGTTGCGGAAACAGACAGAGCAAAAAGCACGATAAGCGCCCGCTCGACCGGCGCTTTTCCGCTGCCGCGCACGGCAGGGATCACGGGCAACAGCGACAGCACCACCCACAGCGCACAGGCTATCCCTGCGCCGGTGCTGCCCGTTTCGTGGACAGCAAGCAGTCCCGCGCCTATCTGCTCAAAGGGAAAATTGAAGATCGACGTAAACGAATCCGGCAGCTTTTGCGTCAGCACGCACAGTATGATCAGAAAAACGCTCTCTGCCGCAAGAATCGTATACAGCTTCTTTCTATTCATCGTTCGGTCCTCCTGAAATTATCGTTTTTCGATAATTTCACTATAGCTTGCAAATTATCGTTTGTCAATAATTTTTTGTGATATTAGCAAAATTCATATCCATGTGTTTTTTCGTCATTTGCCTTTTCTGCTTTGCTGCGTTAAAATGAAAAAGTCCCCCGGGATCGGGGTCATTTTATCAGGAGAGAGCTGCAATGAAAAAAACAAAGAATTTTGCGAGCCGCTGGGGCTTTATCCTCGCCTCGGTCGGCTCTGCGGTAGGCATGGCCAACGTCTGGGGCTTCCCGAACAAGCTCGGCTCGAACGGCGGCGGCGCGTTTTTGCTGATATACCTGCTGTTCGTGTTCATCTTCAGCTATGTCGGCCTGCCCGCGGAGTTTGCCATGGGCAGGCGCGCGCGCACGGGCACGCTGGGCGCATACGAAAGCGCCTGGGCGACGCGCGGCAGGGCTGCCGGCAGGGTCGGAGGCATACTCGGCTGGCTCCCGCTGGCGGGCTCGCTGTGCATCGCCATCGGCTATGCCGTTATAGTGACCTACATACTCAAGGCGCTGTTTGATTCCCTCGCCGGAACGCTCATGACGGCCGACGCCGCCGCGTGGTTCGGCGAGTTTTCCTCAACTCCGTACTCGGTCGTGCCGTTTCACGTCATCGTCGTGGCCGGTACGCTGCTGACGCTCTATTTCGGCGCGCACAGCATCGAAAAGACCAACAAGGTCATGATGCCGCTGTTTTTCCTCATTTTCATCGTGCTGGCGGTCCGCGTGGCATTCCTTCCCGGCGCCGCGGAGGGCTATAGGTTCATGTTCACGCCGCGCTGGGAGGCGCTGTGCGATCCGATGATCTGGATATGGGCGATGGGGCAGGCCTTTTTCTCGCTGTCGGTCACGGGCAGCGGCATGATAGTTTACGGCGCGTACCTTTCCGACGGCGAGGACGTCGTCGACGTCGCGCAGCACACCGCGCTGTTTGACACGATAGCCGCCGTCGTGGCCGCGCTCGTCATCATCCCCGCCTGCTTTGCCTACGGGCAGGACGTCGGCGCGGGGCCGAGCCTGCTGTTCGTCACGCTGCCGGCCATATTACAGGACCTGCCTCTCGGCAGACTGTTTGCCGTAATCCTCTACGTCGCGATGATCTTCGCCGGAGTGAGCTCCCTGCAGAACATGTTCGAGGCCGTCGCGGAGTCGCTGATGCATAAGTTCCCCGGGCTCAGCCGCACGGCGGTGCTCGCGATCCTCTGCGTGTTGTGTCTGGGCTTCGGCCTCGGCATGGAGCCTATCTCCAAGTGGGGGCCGTGGATGGATCTCGTCTCGATCTACATCATACCCATCGGCGCAACGCTCGGCGCGGCGTCATGGTTCTATGTTATGAAAAAAAGCGAGCTCATGAGCGCCGTGAACACGGGCGCAATCAGGCGCCGCGGCGAGCTCTGGTACTGCATGGGCCGCTATGTCTACGTCCCGCTCGCGCTCATCCTCTGCTGCGTCGCGCTGTTCAAGCACGTCGCGTTCTGACAGCCTATATGAAAAAAAAGCTCCCCGATGGGGGAGCTTTTTTCCAGGCTGTCAAAAAAACCTACGCTGCTGTGTAAAGATAACCGCGCAGCGGGGGAGTTCGAGGGGGCAAGGCCCGCCTCGAGTTGGATCATAGCCATCAAAAACGCCTGAGCTATCAGGCTTTTTGACGAGCGTAGCGAGATTTTTTGTGAAGCTTGAGCTTCACAAAAAATGTGGCGTTTTTGAAGCGTGCAAAAAAGTCGCAGACTTTTTTGACACGCTGAAAAAAAGCTCCCCGATGGGGGAGCTTTTTTTCAGCCCTTGGCCGCAAGTATCGTGAGAGCGAGCATCACGGCAAATATCAAGCCGCCGGCAATGCTTACGACGGTGTATATCTTCCTTGACTCCGCGTCGTCCTTGTCCGCCTTGAGATAGTACAGACCCGCAATGAGAATCAGCGCGCCGATTATTGTTCCTATGATCCTGACTGCCATTATTTTTTCCTCCAGTTCAATAAAAATGCCGAATTTGTTATAACGAGCACCGAGCCCGCGTTGTGTATCAGCGCACCGACGACGGGGTCGATGCTGCCGATGATGGCAAGCGTTATCGCCAGAAAGTTAAGCCCCATGGAAAAGCTCATGTTGAGCTTTATCGTCGTCATCATGTGCTTTGACAGCGCGATAAGATGCGGCAGCTGCTCTACCCTGTCGTCTACGAGCACGATGTCCGCGGCGTCCACCGCGATATCGCTGCCCACGCCGCCCATCGCGATGCCGACGTCGGCGGCCTTGAGCGCCGGCGCGTCGTTCACGCCGTCGCCGATCATGCACACGCCCTCTCCGGCCTGACTGCGCTCACGGATAAAGCTCAGCTTATCCTCGGGGCGGCAGTCCGAGTGCAGCTGAGATATGTGCAGCTGCGCGGCTATCGCTGCCGCCGCGTTCTCCCTGTCGCCGGTCAGCAGCACGGGCCGGACCCCGAGCGAGGCGAGGCTGCCGATCATGGCGGCGCTTTCCCTGCGCACGGCATCCGACAGGGCGATGAAGCCGGAAAAGTCACCGTCAAGAGCGGCGTAAATGACGGTGCAGCCCTTCGAGAGAAAGCGTCCGGCCTCCGTCCCGGCATCCTCCGGCAGGCTCACGCCGTGCTCAAGGAGCATCTGCGCGTTACCCGCAAGGACGCTCCTGCCGCCGGTCTTTGCCTCGACGCCGCGGCCGGGCACCATGGAAAAATCGTCCGGCGCGGCAGGCTCTGCGCCGGTATCACGCTTAAAGCAGCGCGTTACCGCCTTGCCGAGGGGGTGCTCTGAAAGCCGCTCGGCGGCGGCGCACAGGCCGTACAGCTCATTGTCGGACACGTCGCTGCGGAAGCTGCGCACGCTCACGACCTCGGGGACGCCGCAGGTCAGCGTGCCGGTCTTGTCAAAGCAGATCAGCCTCACGCCGGCAAGGCGCTCGAGCGCGTCGCCCTCGCGCACGAGAAAGCCGTGCTTTGTAGCGTTGCCGATGGCGGCCATGATCGCCGTCGGCGTTGCGAGCACGAGCGCGCAGGGGCAGAACACGACAAGTATGGTCACAGCGCGGATGATCTCGCCCGTTACTGCCCATGTTATGACCGCGGCGCTGACCGCAATTATGACGATCCAGGTCGCCCAGCGGTCGGCAAGACCGACTATCTTCGCCTTGCCCGCGTCGGTCGACTGCACGAGCCGTATCATGCGCTGTATCGAGCTGTCCTCGCCGACCTTCACCGCGCGCATCTCAAAGGCTCCGAACTGGTTGACCGTGCCCGAGAACACTTCGTCGCCGCCGCCCTTGTCCACCGGCAGCGACTCGCCCGTCATGACCGCCTGATCTACCGAGGTCCGGCCGGAGACGATGACGCCGTCGACGGGTATCGTCTCGCCCGGCAGAACGCGCAGGATATCGCCGACCCGCACCTGCCCGGCGGGGACGAGCCTCTCTCCGCCGCCGGATATGACGCGCGCCGTCTGCGGCGTGAGCCGGACGAGCTTTTCGATGCCCGCCCTCGCCTTCGCGACCGTCAGCTCCTCCAGCAGCGCTCCGAGCTGCATTATAAACGCGACCTCGCCCGCGGCAAAGTCCTCGCCGATGCACACCGAGGCGACGAGCGCCATCGAAACGAGCACATCGGCCTTGATATCAAAGGCGGTGACGAGTCCTATGAGCGCCTCCATAACTATCGGCAGGCCGCAGAGCACGATCGCGACCCAGGCCGCGTCAAACGGCAGCGGTATGAGTCCGAATATGCTGACGATGAGCGCAGCGCCCGATATAATGAGCAGCGCGATATCCTTTTTCGTGCCGCCGAGAGAGAGCAGTCGCTCCAATTTGTCCATTGCATTCTGCATTGGGAGATCCTCCTTGCTCACCCCTATGGGTATATCTGCATTATACATATAGGGGTATAGGTTGTCAAGAGCGGGCAATAAAAAAGCGGAGACAGCGTCTCCGTTTTTTTAATATACAAGTAAAAAATCCCGCGAGGGACTTTTTTACTGCATATTTGCAAAGCGCTCCACCGCTTTTGTGAAGCTTTCTATGGTCTTGTCGGCGTCGCCGTGCTCGATACCGTCGCGCACGCAGTGCTTTATGTGCCCCTCGAGCACGACCTTGCCGCAGCCGTTGAGCGCCGATTTTGCCGCATTTATCTGAGACAGGACGTCCTCGCAGGGCACATCCTCGTCTATCATGCGCTCGATAGCCTGCACCTGCCCTATTATTTTCTTGAGTCTGCGGTGCAGATTGTCCGAATCCATGCACTGTTTCATGTCAGTCTCTCCTTACCGTTGGGGGTACCTGTATGATATACTGCGCATCGGGCGTTTGTCAAGCGCGTCTCATATATTCAGGCTTATGTTTTCGCCTCTTATGCCGACGAAGGCGCCTTTTTCCGCCTGAGGCGAGCCGGGATGGCACAGGAGCCACTTGTTGCGCATCCACAGGAGCCCCTCCTCGCCGGGCAGCGAGCTCGAGGGCGCACTGTCCAGCGGTGCGTTCGTGCCCTCCGTGAGCACGACAAGGCAGTTAAAGCCGTCCTCGCTCACGCGGCAGGGCGCAAAATGCAGGACGAGGGGATATATCTCCACCGGAACGTCCGGCGGAAGGTAGACCCCGACAACGCTCCCGCTGTCGAGACTGCGTCCGGCGATATCCCCGGGCAGCGCGAGCAGCAGCACGAGCCCCGTGGTCGTATAATTGACCTCGCTGCATTTGTGGTATTCCTCGGCGTTGAGCGTGGAGCCGCGGCCGTTGCAGAAGCCGGCCTGAACGGGCATTTCGCCGTAGACAGAGCGCCTTATCCTCCCGGTTATATCGAGCGCCATGAGCCTTTCGTCCGAGGCCGTGTAGCAGCTGCCGCTCTCCGGTATCACCGTTTCGAGCATCGCGCTGCGAAGCTGCGCGGTATCGCCGAGCTCCAGCACGCGGCCGTAGCGCGAAAAGCGCTCGTCAAAAACGTCGAACAGCGTAAGCCCGGGATTCTTTCCGGCAAGCTTATCGAGCATCATGCCATTCCTCCCTTGTCAAAGAAATCCTCCACCGCCAGGAGCCCGGCGGCCGAGCGCTCAAGGCTCTGATTATACGGGCTTTTTTCGATGGGGATATCGTGTCCCGCGTCGACGCCCTCGTGCATCTCGGCCATTAGCTTTGAAAGATAGTAGGGGTTTTCAAATATCCTGCCGTACAGCACTATCTTCCCCGGGTCGAGCGTATATATAACGCCCTTTAGGACCGACGATAGCGCAGTCACCGCGCTGTCGACGAGCTGCGCTATCTCGCTGTCGCCGCTCTGCGCCGCGGCAAATACATCGTCTATCGTTATCTCCGACGCCTCGCGGCCGCGGCACATGTTCCACAGCAGCGGCGTTTTTTCCGGCGACATGAGCTCGAGCGCGGTCCCGAGCATGGCGGTCGGCGACGCTATCGTCTCAAGGCAGCCGCTCTTCCCGCAGGAGCAGGGCCTGCCGCCGCGCTTTACGATGGGGATGTGGCCTATCTCCGAGCACTGCTGGCTGCTGCCGCGCCATATGCGCCCGTCGACGGACAGCGACGCGCCTATACCGTATTCGCAGCGCAGGAAAAACTGCGAGCTGAGCTCCCTGTCCCTTGCCGTGAACATATGCGCGGCAAACAGGGCGCGGACGTTGTTCGACATAACGCAGGGCAGACCGGTGAGCTCCTCGAAGCGGCTGCACAGCGGGTAGTCCTTCTTATCGAGCGCGCCGAAGCTGTTGCGCACGCTCCGTCCGTCCGGCGAGGTTATGCCGCGTATGGCGATGCCGAGGCCCGCGATACGGCTGCGCTCGAGCGAGTTTTCCTCCGCCAGCTGCATGATATAAGCCGCCAGACGCTGCACCGTCTCCTCCGCAGGGCTTTTCTCCTCGAGCCTCAGCTCCTCGGAGAATATGACCGAGCCGTCCAGCCGGACGGCGGAAACTATGGCCTGGCGCAGATTTATCAGAACGCCGAGGGCGCAGCGCGCGTCGGGGTCTATCCCGACCGTGACCTCGCGCCGTCCCGCGCCGCCGCCGGGCACGGGTCCGCCCTCGCGGACAAGGCCCTCGGCTATCATTTCGCCGACGATCTTGGTTATCGCCGCGGGAGTGAGCTTCGTGCTCTCGGCAAGGCGCTTGCGCGACATGCTCCCATTCTCGTGCAGGAGCCGCAGCGCGGCGCTCCTGTTCGTGCGCTTTATGCCCATCATGTTGTCGCCCTCGTAGATCATATCCTTCCTCCGTATTCAGCCTGCCTTCGGCAGCCTTTTGCCGTTTATTCTGCCGCGCAGCAGTATGAGCGCCGCGCCGCACAATACAGTAACTATACCCAGAAGCTTCGTGCGCGTCAAGCTCTCGTTTAAGAAGAACACGCCTATAAAGCAGCTGACGACGGGCATCAGCAGCAGATAGAGCTTGACGACCCACACCTCGCAGCGTCTGAGATTGCGGTAATAGAAAAAGTATATGCCCGTCTGCGCAAGGCCGCCGAGCGCCGTGAGCGCCCACAGCGAAGGGCTCAGGCTCAGAGACGATACGGACACCGCACCGCCTGCCGAGGCCGTGCAGAAAAACAGGAGCAGCACGACAAGATTGTTGTAATAGGATATCGTATCGGCGTCCTCGTGATATTTCTCCTGCGCGTTTTTGATGATAAAGGCGTTTACCGTCACGCACATCGCGCTGAGGATGAAGAAAAGGTCGGTCGGATTAAAGCGTATGCCGCGGATATCCACCCCCAGCACCAGCAGCACTCCGCCTATCATGACGAGCGTGCCCAGCCAGTCGGAGGCGTACAGCCTTTTGCGGTATATTATCACCGTCGCGAGGTTGACCATCAGGACGTCCGTTTTCAAAAGCGCCGTGCCGGTGCTCAGCGAGCCGCCGATATAGCCGAGATTTGCGAACAGATCGAGCAGAAAGCCGAACACTCCTATCGCTATGAGCGTGATCAGCTGCTTTCTGCCCTGCCGCAGCAGCGCTCCGAAGCCGTGGTCCCCATACAGCTGCACCGTGAGCATGATGAGCGCCGCAAAGCGCAGCAGCATGCCTGAGAAGGACGCCGAGCCCGTAGCGTCGACGAGTATCTTCGACACCGTGTAGTACACGGACCACGACAGCACCATGCCGCCTATCATAAAGGCGCTTTTTGCCCCTGCGTTCATTTAAGAGCCTCGAACATTTCGCGCAGTGCCGCCTCGTCCATGCGCACGGGGTTGTTTTTCATCAGAGGATGCGCGGCGCAGTCGCGGCAGAGCTTTGAGATATCGGCGTTTTCGAGCTCGCCGAGCCTCGTCCGCAGGCCGCCGAGGCGCTTGAGATAAGCTATGCGCGCGGCAAGCTCCTCCGTTCCGCCGAGGCCAACGCTGCGGCACAGAGCCTCGAGGCGCTCGTCTGCGTTTATGCGCACAAAGCTGTCGAGCGTAAAGGCGCAGGCCTCGCCGTGCGGCAGGTGATAGTCCTCAGACAGCGGATAGCTGCACGCGTGGCAGGCGGCGGTCTTCGGCCGGGCAAAGGCCAGTCCGCCGAGCAGCGCGGCATAGGACATGGCGCTGCGCGCATTTATATCGCCGCCGTCGCGGCAGGCCCTTTCAAGATTTCCGAGCACAAGGCGCAGAGCCTCTGCCGTCATGAGCTCGCATATCGGCTGATGATCCACGCTCCAGAAGCCCTCGAGCGCGTGTGCAAGCGCGTCAAGGCCGGTGTTCATCGTCGTGCGCGGCGGAACGCTCAGGCTCAGCTCAGGATCGACTATCGCGGCAAGCGGCATGAAGGCGGGGTCGTTTATCGTCTTTTTCTCGCCCTCGTGGCTTATGACCGAGACCTGGGTCACCTCGCTGCCGGTCCCCGCCGTTGTGGGGACCGCGACGACGGCCAGGCGCTTCTGCGAAAAAGCGCGCTCCCTGCGGTAATACTCTATCGCCTCGCCGTCGTTGGGAGCTATGGCCGCGGCAAACTTCGCCGTATCCAGGGCGCTGCCGCCGCCTATGCCGATCACGGCGTCGGCGTCATATCGCCTTGCAAGCTTGACGGTCTCGATAACGCCGGACAGCTGCGGGTTCTGCTCGACCGCGCCGTAAACGGCGCACAGCGCGTCCATATCGCCGCACAGCTCCTGCGCGCGGGGCGCAAAATGCCGCCCGCAGACGACGACGCAGCGCCGCAGTCCGAGCTGCGCGAGCCTCTCGCCGAGTTTTCCGAACTCTCCCGCGCCGAAAAATATCTTGACCGGCTGGGAGTATATAAAGCTATTTATCATATACGCTGTCCTCGATGGCCGCCACCTGCACGGCGAATTTTTTCATGTTCTCACTGCGCCAGTCCTCAAGGTCCTGGCACCATTCGGTGTCAAGGAAGGTCTTTACCATCTCGACGGCCATCTCGGGGCCGACTATCCAGCCGCCCATGCACAGAACGTTGGCGTTGTTTATGGCCCGCGCCATTTTCGCGGAGTAGACACCCTCGCAGGCGACGGCGTACACGCCCTTATATTTGTTCGCCACGACGCACATGCCCGCGCCCGTGCCGCAGATGAGTATCGCCCTGTCGTATTCGCCCTGCTGCACCAGCGGAGCGGCCCTGCCCGCCACCGCGTAGTAGGGCACGACGTTTTCCAGGTCCTGCGTTCCGAGATCGTCGAACCCGACGCCCGCCCCGCTGAGATACGCCTTTACGGCCTCCTTGACGGCAAAGCCCGATTTATCGCTTCCGATCGCAATTTTCATAGCTGTTCTCCTTTCCCTTACTTGAGCGCGGCAGCCTTTTTTGCCGCCGCGGCTATATCGCCGGCCGTGAGTCCCATCGTCTCGCGCAGGTACGGAAGCCTTCCGACCTCGCCGAAGCGGTCCTGAACGCCGACCGCGCACACGGGGAGCTTCTCCTGTGCCAGCGCCTCGAGCACCGCCGAGTGCAGGCCGCCTATCACGTTGTGGTTTTCGACCGTGAGCACGGCGCCGGTCTTTTTAGCGGCGGCTATGACGCTCTCGCGGTCTATGGGCTTTATCGTGTGGACGTTCACGACCTCGCAGGATATGCCCTCGCTCTCAAGAGCTTCGGCCGCCGTCAGGGTATCGGCGGTGAGCATGCCCGACACGAATATCGTGAGGTCCTCTCCGGAGCGCAGAGTGTCGGTCCCGAAGAGGCGGAAGCTGTAGTCCTCACCGAAGATGCGCGGCAGCTCCTTGCGGAACAGGCGTATATACACAGCGCCCTCATAGTCGTTTATCACCGGCATCGCGGCGCGAAGCTGAGTCTCGTCGACGGGCTCGAATATGACTATGCCGGGGATAGAGCGCAGAACGCCGATATCCTCCATGCTCATATGCGTGCCGCCGTTGAGCTCCGCGGATATGCCGGGGTCGGTGCCGACTATCTTTACATTGCTCTTCGCATAGGCTATCGATATGGCGATCTGGTCGCAGATGCGGCGCGTCGCGAAGGGCGTGAAGCTCTCGATATAGGGTCTGAAGCCGTAGCTTGCAAGTCCCGCGGCAATGGAGGCCATGTTCTGCTCCGCCACGCCGCAGTCGAACATCTGCTCAGGGAAGCGCTCGTACAGGGCGCGGGTGCCGCTTGCCTTGGCGAGGTCCGCGTCCAGGACGCACACGCGCCTATCGTTTTCCATCAGCTGCGCAAGGCACTGCGCGTAAGCCGCTCTCATTTCCATGCTCTCAGCCCTCCCTTATCTCCGCTATCGCGGCCTCTGCCTGCTCCATGCTCAGGTTCGTGTTGTGATTTCCGACGCCCAGCTCCTCGATCCACTTGACGCCGCAGCCCTTGAGCGTGTTGAGGATGACCATGGTGGGTCTGCCGTTTTTGCCCTCGAGCTTTGCGCTTTTGACGGCGTCTGAGACCTGCCGGACATCGTTTCCGTCTTCGACGTCGATGACGTTCCAGCCGAAGGCTCTCCACTTGTCGGCAAGCGGAGCTATATCGTTCACCTGCGCGACAGCTCCGTCTATCTGGAGCTTGTTGTAGTCGGTAAAGCCGATGAGATTTCCAAGGCCCTTGGCCGAGGCGAACATCGCCGCCTCCCATATCTGCCCCTCCTGCGACTCGCCGTCGCCGATTATCGTGTATATGGTGGCATTATCGTGCGAAAGCTTCGAGCCGAGCGCCGCGCCGACCGCGCAGGAAAAGCCCTGGCCGAGGCTGCCGGTGGTCATGTCTATGCCGGCCGTGAGGTTCATATCGCAGTGGCTGGGCAGACGCGTGCCGCCCTGATTGAGGGTCAGCAGCTCCTTTTTGTCAAAATAGCCGCGGTTTGCCAGCGCCGCATAGACCGCCGGGCCCGCGTGGCCCTTCGAGCATATGAGCCTGTCGCGCCCGGGCATTTTCGGATTTTCGGGGTCTATGTTCATCTCCTGAAAATAGAGCACAGCCAGCAGCTCGACTATCGAAAGGCAGCCGCCTATATGCCCGACGCCGAGATTGCCGATGCACGTCACGATATCGCAGCGGATATCCTTGCATATTTCTTTAAGATCGCAATTCAAAACAATGCTCCTCCTGATTTGATTAAAAGGTTTAAGCAATTGAATCTTACGCCTGCGCTATGCGTTTGTCAACACGGAAAAGCCTCGATATTTTCATATTCATTATTATTTTTTATTGACATATCTCAGCTCCCGCTCTATGATTGTTAAAAGAGTTTATCAATTGAGGTGTGAAATGAAAGCCTTTACCCCTGTTTACATTCCGGCCGGTGTGCCGACCTTTCATCTTGAGAGCGCCAGGGAGCAGTTTGAGGCCTCGAAGGAGCTGCTGCGAAGCATCGACGGCCGCGTCAGTGTCCCGGACGATATGCTGCTCGGCGTCGATCCTCTCAACGCCTTTCTCGATACCGTGCAGCCCGATCTTGTTATTTTCCAGAACCTTACCTTCGCAAACTCGGCGTACATTTCGGCCGTCATGCACCGCGTGAGCTGCCCCATACTGCTGTGGACGCTGCGCGAGCCCGTTATCGACGGCGGAAGGCTGCGCCTTAATTCCCTGACGGGAGCATACTCCGCGGCAAACGCCATGCGCGCCTTCGGCTCCCGGCGCTTTGAGTATGTTTTCGGCGCTCCGGATGAGGAGCGCGTGAAATGCGAGATAAGCGCCTGCGTGAAGGCGGCGGAGCTTATCGTAAAAATGCGCGGGCTCAAAATGGCCGCCGTGGGGCATACCCCGCAGGGCTTCGGCTTCGGAAGAGCGCTCGACGCGGAGCTTCTGAGCGTGTTCGGCGTGCAGCTGGAGGCCATAGAGGCGCGCGAGCTCATAGACCGTGCGAAGGGCTGCGGCGACGGCGACTGTGCCGGATATCTCGAGCGCTCCGAAAGGCTCATGCGCGGGCTTGAGAGCACCCCCGAAAAGAACCGGCTCGACTATGCGCGGCTGCTGCGCGCCTACGACGAATACGTCCGCGAAAACGGCATCGGCGCGCTTGCCTCCCGCTGCTGGCCGGACTTCTTCACAGCCTTCGGCACGCCCGTGTGCGCCGTGCTGTCGGTGCTCAACGACCTCGGGGTCGCGGCGGCCTGCGAGGCGGATATATACGGCGCGCTGTCGATGTGGATGGGCATGCAGCTGTCCGGCGAGCCCGTGTTCTTCGGCGACCCCGTATCTCTCGACGAGGGCGAGAACACGCTCACCTTCTGGCACTGCGGCGCGGCGGCCTGCGCTCTCGCGCGGCGCGACACCGGCGCTGCTGTGGGCGTCCACCCGAACCGCAAGATCGGCCCCGCCATGGATTTCGGCTGCGAGGCCTTTCCCGAGGCTACGGTGTTCCGCGTGGGGCGCGAGCCGGACGGCACGTTCCGCTTCTTCATCCTCGAGGGCGAGGCGCTCGATAAGCCCAAGCAGTTTACCGGTACCTCGATAGTCGTGAAGACCGACGGGCCGGTGCGCCGGATCGTCGAGCAGAGCGTCAGGGCCGGCTTTGAGCCGCACTACGCCGTCATAAAGGGCCGGCACGCGGCCACGCTCGGCGCCGCCGCGAGCATGCTCGGCATCCCGGTGTATAAATACTGACAGTGCAAAAAATCTCCGGTCTCTGACCGGAGATTTTTTATGCTTATTTAATCCTGCGCGAGGCGGCCGAGGAGCTTTTCCTTTTCCGCGCGCAGCTCGTCTATCTTCTTCTTGCCGAGAGGATACATAAAGCGCAGTATCACGAAAATGAGGAAGTACAGCACCGCCGGAATGAGCACGGAGTCGGTGAACATCATGTTCAGCGTGCCGTCGGTGATGTTTGCCGTGTTGAGGACATTATCGGTATAGCCGATGCGCAGCAGCGCCATGTTGACGAGTATCGCGGCGATGGTTTGGCCGAGCTTGCGCATGAAGGTGAAGAAGGCGTAGCTCGTCGCCTCGTCATGCAGGCCGTAGTTTATCTCGTTGTAGTCGATGGCGTCCGTCGCGATGGCCCAGACCAGCAGGAATATAAACGCGTTGCCTATGCCCGACAGCAGGCACACGGCGAGGAATATCCACACGTTCGTGCCGCCTATCAGATACAGCGCGAGATTGCACACGCCCGCCATGAGCATGCCGTAGGCGCAGACCTCGCGGCGGCCGTAGCGCACGCCGAGCCTACCGGCAAAGAGCATTATCACGGCGACAGGCAGGTACTGGCACACCGTCGGCATCATCGACAGCGCAGGGGCGTTGAAGTAGTAGTTGAACAGATAGGTGTTATAGCTCTGGCTGAACATCTGCGCCGCGAGAAACAGCATGCCGACAAGGCACACCGCCATGTACGGGCGGCTGTGCAGCAATATCTTTATGACCTTCCAGGTCTGGCCCTTTTCCTTGGGCGCGGGCTTCGTGGGAACGCGCTCTGTCGTCCATCGGTAGCAGAGCATGAAGGCGAGGACGGACACGGCGGCGATCATGACCGTTCCGACGAGTATCTTGTTGTAGCTCATGACGGAAACGCCGCTGGCGCTTTTGACATAGCAGAAGCTTATCAGCAGCATCGCGGGCATCGCGCCGAAGGTCGAGCCTATCGAGCGGAACACCGACAGCGACGAGCGCTCGCGGTCATCGGAGGTGATGACCTGCGCCAGCGAGCCGTAGGGGATATTTATGCCCGTATAGAGCATGCCGAAAAGGATGTACGTCACATAGGCGTAGGCGAGGTATCCTCCCTGGCTCAGGCCCGGGATCTTCACGAACATCAGCACCGCCGACAGCGCGACCGGTATCGCCAGCGTCTTGAGCCAGCGGCGGTAGCGGCCGTCGGGCGCGGGCTGGAGCCTGTCTATTATGCGTCCCCAGATGGGGTCGTTGATCGCGTCCCAGATACGGGCGATGACGAACATTATCATGATGCTCACAACGCCTATGCCGAGCACGTCCGTGTAGTACTTCTGCAGAACGCTCTGCACGAGGCCGAACACCAGCAGCGAGCCGAGGTCGCCCATGGCGTAGCCTATCTTGTCCCGTGTGCCTATGCCGCTGGTACGGGAAATATAGCTTTCTTCCATCGATCGTTCTCCTTGTTTTATTTATTCCGTGCGGCCCGCCGCGGTCCTGAACACCTCGGCAAACTCGCTGTTTTCACGGTAGAATACCGCCGGACGTCCGAGCGGCGCGGAGACGTTGTAGGCGTATCCGCCGCGGTACGGCTCCCCGCTCCAGAAATGCAGCCACTTACCGGCCGGCAGACACACCCGGCGCAGCACGGCGCCCTTTTCTATGACGGGCGCGACGAACATATCGTCGCCGAAAAAGTACGAATACCCGTCGCGGCTGGCCGAATAGCGCCCCTCCTCCCAGAAGTCCGGGCGTATGGCCGGTATGCCGCGCTGCGCGTCCTCGACGCACTTTTTTATATAGGGCTTGAGCGCCGCGTGAACATTGGTGAGCGCAACGGTGTGCGGCAGGACGCCTGGCGCGTCGAACTGGCTGTTTGCCCACGGGCGTATGGATTCGTGGCTGCGCATCAGGAGCGAGAACGTTCCCGCCTCGAGCCAGCGCGTGAACAGCTCGTCGTCGCGTCTGAGCTTTCCGAATGAGAAAAAGCCCCCGATATCCCAGTGCAGCATGGTGACGCCCGAAAAGCCGAGCGAGAAGCAGGCCGGCATTATGCAGGGCAGGCCGTAGTCATGCGTATAGTCCGTGTGCTGGTCCCCGTTCCAGAGTATGGGCGCATGCTCCTGGATGCCGAGATAGCCCGAGCGGGTGAAGAACATGACGTCCTGCGCGCCGTATTCCTCGATGGCCTCGCGGTTGAGCTTTGCCCAGAGCACCGGCCATCTGTTGTGCAGCAGCGCCGGGTCACCGTCGTGCAGGACGCAGTCGACCGGCAGATACTCGCCGAAGTCGGCCATCCAGCCGGATACGCCGAGATCGAGCATATTCTTTTTGATGAGAACGTCCTTTATAAAGCGCACGGCCTCGGGATTGGTTAGGTCGAGCATGCCCGCGTCAAAGGTCGTCGATTTTATGTGGTATATCTCGCCGCTGCGGCGGCGGATGAGGTAGCCCGCCCCGGCGCAGTGCTCGTACAGGCGGCTGCCCTTGACGAGGTAAGGGTTTATATACGCAAGAAAGCGCACTCCCCGCCCGCGCAGCTTCTTTATCGCGCCCGCGAGATCGGGATAGAGCTTCCCGTCGGCCTCCCAGTTCCACCAGACCTGCTTGCCCATGACCGTGCGGTTCTCGCCCGACCAGTCCTGGCTCCAGACGCCGCAGATCCTTGCGCCCGCGTCGAGCATGGCGAAGGTCTTTTCAAGTATCGTCCGCGTGCCGCCCTGTATGCCGAGGATCATGCCGTCCATGCACCAGTCGGGGATATACTGTCTGTTTTTCACATTGCCGGCCGCGAAGGCCGCGAGCTGCCGGAAGCTCTCTCCCGTCTGGAGCCTGAGCGAGCGCGGGCAGGAATCGAAGGCGAAGAGATATCCGTCCTGGCCGAATACGGCCCGTCCGTCGCAGTCGGTATCAAAGGCGATAAAGCGCTTGCGGTCGGTGACGAAGACCGGCATGGGTGCATAGCTGCCTATCTGAGAATGTTCCTTCACGCGGTAGACCGACGCCGGAAGCAGCGCCTTTTCAACTATCGTTGAGGCCTTGATGTGCTCGGAGACGAAGTTTACCACCGTCTCGCCGCGCAGGTTCACCTTGCGGTACTGCTCGCCGCCGCCGAAGACCGCCTCGCCCGCGGCCGCAGGCAGGCGCAGCTCGTAGGACCAGCCGGGCTCTCCGCAAAAGCGCAGCTCGGCGCCGCCGCTTATCTCCTCGTATTCAACGCGCAGGCTGTGTCCCTGCGAGGAGAACCTGAGAGTCCTGTCCGTCTCCTCAAGCTCCGTAAGCGCTATGCGCTCGGCCTCCGTGACCGTCGTCTTCACCGTGCCGCGCGAGCTTTCATAGCTTTTTTCCTGCCGGACGGCGACGGCAAAGGGCGCGCCGGCAGAGTGCGATACGAGCACCTGTCCGTCGTACAGCAGCGTCCAGCCGCCGTCGGCTTGGGTCGTCAGCATATATCCTATCCCTCCCTGAATAATATCGTTCCGAATGTATACCTCTATATTAAGGGCTCGGTATGTCCGTGTCAAGAATGTACGGGCAATTTTTTAACAGCGTAAAATAATCAAGCTGTAAAAGCGGCGTTATAAATGCGGACAACAGCCTTTACAAAACGCCGTTTTCTGTTATAATAAATTTGTTAAAAGAGTTTCAATGTCCGGGAGCACTTTATCTGCCTCGGCATTTTTTCGGCGTTTTATCAAGCCCTCAGGAGGTAATCATGCTCGTTCCGCTGGTTCTCGATATAAAGGGCAATTCCCTGGACGACGGGCCGGGGATACGCTCGGCCGTATTCTTCAAGGGCTGCCCGCTCAGCTGCGTATGGTGTCACAATCCCGAAAGCAAGCGCATTGAGGCGGAGCTGTCCTTCGATGCCGCGGCCTGCATAAACTGCGGCAGCTGCCGCGGGGTCTGTAAGGCTGGCGCTCTCGACCTGCGCGATCCGCATTACGTTGACAGGAGCCGCTGCACGCTCTGCTTTGCCTGCACGGAGGTCTGCCCGGCCAAGGCGATAACGCGGGTCGGAAGGCGGATGACGCACGACGAGCTGTTTGAAAAGCTCATGTCTGACAAGCCCTTTTACGACGTGTCCGGCGGCGGAGTCACGCTCTCGGGCGGCGAGGCCACGCTGTGTACCGAGTGGGTCGGCGAGCTGGCCCGAAGGCTGCACGAGGCCGGAGTCAGGGTGCTGCTGGAGACCTGCGGGCAGTTTGACTGGGAGCGCGCCGAGGAGCAGCTTCTGCCCTATGTAGACGATATCTTCTGCGACGTGAAGATACTCGACCGCGAAAAGCACAGGAGATACTGCGGCGTGTACAACGACCGCATCCTTGAAAACATCCGCCGGATGTGGAGCTCCAGAGAGCGCCTGGGCTACAGCTTTCTGCCGCGCACGCCGCTCATACCCGGCATAACGGATACGGAGGAGAACCTCTCTGAGATAGCCGCGTTCCTCTCGCGGCTCGGCGTGGAAAGGGCGCAGCTTTTAGCGTACAATCCGACATGGTATCCGAAAAACGACAAGCTGGGGCTCACGCTCTGCGACGAGCTCAGGGGCGCCGACGGCTTCCAGCCGCGCGAGCAGCTTGATAAGGCGAAGAAAATTTTTTCAGATAAAAATATTATTTGCTAAGGAGAGTGAACAGATGACTGAAAAAATGACCGGAAAGGTCGCAAACACTCTTGCGCATGTGGTCCTGCAATTCATGGCCAAGGTGTTTACCTATGACAAGGAAAAGCAGGCCTACCTCAAGACCGCAGACGGCTGGATGAACTTTGCCATCGGGCTCACGACCGAGGACGGGAGCGTAAAGCAGAGCATCCGCTTCATGGACGGCAGAGGCAGCGTCAGCGGGAGCGTCGACGGCGTGAACACCCTGCTGGTCCTTCAGGACACGGGCGTGCTCGCGCAGCTGGCGACGCTGCCTCCCAACGAGGTGCTCAACCTCATGCTCAAGAACAAGATGTCCAGCAGCGGCAATATGGCGTATCTTGAGTTTTTCAACCTGCTCATCTCCGTCATGATGAAGGATAAGCAGATACAGCAGATGCAGCTTCAGAAAAAGGAGCGCGAGGAGTTCGGCAGGACCATGTCCGATGCGAAGGCTCCCGCCGGCAAAAGGCCGCGCAAGGAGTTCATGCACTGCGAAAGCGTCGATCCGGGCGTACACTGCCTCAAGGACGATCCGTATCTGAGCTCCTACGCCCTCGAGGACTTCCCGCGTCTTAAAAGCTATCTGGATATCCACCACACCGCCGCTCCCGCCGTATGCACCGAGCGCGCGGGGCTTCTCACCGATTTCTTCCGTGAAAACGGCTTTGAGATGCACAGGGACGGCACCCCCTGGGTGCCCGAGCTGCGTCAGGGCAAGGCCTTCCGCTATCTGATGGAGCACCGCCGCCCCATCATCCGCAAGGGAAATCTTATCGCGGGCACGACGACCACCAAGGAGATAGGCGTGCCTGTCTACCCCGACGCGATCGGCCTTATATTCTGGGGCGAGCTGCTGACGGTGCAGGACCGCATGCTCAACCCCTACGCGCCGCTGTCCGAGGATGAGATACACAGGCTCAACAACGATATCTTTCCCTTCTGGATACACCGCAACATGCGCGAGTATGTCCGCGACAAATATCATGAGCCCACCTGCCAGAAGCTCGACGAGCGCTGGGCGGCGGCGTTTCTGTGGAAAAACGTCGCGCTGTCGCACACGATACTCGACTATCCCAAGCTCCTGAGACTGGGTCTGCGCGGCATAATCGCCGAGATAGAGGCCGAGCTTGAGCGCGACGCGGATGCGCCGCAGTCGAAAAAGGACGAGCTGCACGCCATGATAGACTGCTACGAGGGCGTTATCAGCTACGCGAGGCATCTTGCGCAGCAGGCAAGGTACGAGGCCGGCCTTGAGCTCAACCGGGAGCGCAGGGCGGAGCTCGAGACGATAGCCGCCGCGGTGGAGCACTCGCCCGAATACCCGGCGCGCACGCTCGACGAGGCCGTCAACGCCATCTGGATACACTGGGTCGCCGTGCATATGGAGAGCACGAACGCGGGCTTCTCCCTGGGCCGCATGGACCAGTGGCTCCAGCCCTACTTCGAGGCCGATATGGCAAAATGCAGGAGCAAGGCCAAGCGCGAGGCATATGTCCGTCACGCGCTCGAGCTCATCGGCTGCTTCTACATAAACTGTCAGGACCACGTCCCGCTCACGCCCGATATCGGCAACTATCTCTTCGGCGGCAGCTCCTCCGACCAGGCGATAACGCTCGGCGGCGTGACTCCCGAGGGCGAGGACGCGGTCAACGACATGACCTATGTTTTCCTCAAGGTCACCGAGATGCTCAGCATGCGCGATCCGAACGTCAACGCGCGCTATAACAGCGAGAAGAACTCGCTGACCTATCTGCGCCGCCTGTGCGAGGTCAACGTCAACACGACGGCGACGCCCTCGATACACAACGACCTTGCGGTCATGGCCTCGCTTGCAGACCACAATTACGAGCACGCCGACCTGCTCGACTGGTCGGCCACCGGCTGCGTCGAGCCGACCATATCCGGCAAGCATCTCGGGCACACCAACTGCATGATGTTCAGCATGGTCGCGCCCTTTGAAATGGCCATGTTCAACGGATATCACCCCCTGATGCGCTGGCATCTCGGCCCGAAGACCGGCGAGGCGGACAGCTTCGCGGAGTTTGACGACTTCTTCAAGGCCTACATAACCCAGCTGTCCTTCATGGCGGGGCTCACCTGCGAGTATAACAACTACCTGGGCGAGGCGCACTCGGTCCTGCGTCCGACGCCGCTCATGAGCGCCATGATCGACGGCTGCATCACGAAGGGGCTCGACTGCACCAAGGGCGGCGCGAAGTATAACTCCTCCGGCACGGCCTGCATCGGTCTTGCCGACGTCATCGACTCTCTGATGGCCATTAAAACGCTGGTGTACGACCGTAAGCTGTATACGCTCGGCGAGCTTTTCTCCGCCGTCAAGAGCAATTTCGAGGGTCACGAGGCCATGCGCAGCAGGATACTCACCGAGGTCCCGCGCTTCGGCGGCGGCAGCGACGAGGCCGTCGCGATGGCGAACCGCGTCACCAAGGCCACCCGCGACATCTTCTGGGCTCACACGAATTTCCGCGGCGGGCATTACACCACCGGCTGGTGGAGCATGTCAAACCACGTAGCCTTCGGCACGCTCGCGGGCGCTCTCCCCTCCGGCCGCCTCGCCGGGCTCCCCTTCACCCCCGGCCTGACTCCGGAGGCCAACGCATCGCCGAGCCTGCTTGACAACATCAAGGACGTCAGCCGCCTCGAGCCGCTGAGCATGAACAACAACATAGCCTTCAACGTCAAGGTCAACCCCTCCCCGAACGACAGCCACGAGCAGACCGTCGAGCATCTGACCTCGTACGCCCGCGCCTATGTCGCTCTCGGCGGAATGCAGATGCAGTTCAACGTCGTCTCAAGCGACACCATGCGCGCGGCGATGGCCGATCCCGACTCCTACCGCGACCTCATGGTCCGCATCTCCGGCTACAACGCCTACTTCACGACGCTCAACAAGGATCTCCAGCTCGAGCTGATCCGCAGAGCCGACTACAGCATGTAAAGCGCATACTAAAGCCCGTACCGGGTTGCCGGTACGGGCTTTGTTTTATTATTATGAGGGCTTTATTCCATTACGCAAAGATCGTCGGCAACGGTGAAATCGGCGTCGGTGCAGGCGCGGATATCGTCGACCGTGTAGCCCTCTGCGATCTCCTTGAGCAGGAGGCCGTCGGGCGTTACCTGAAAATAGGCGCGCTCTGTGACGATATCGGTGACGCACTTTGCGCCGGTCAGCGGCAGAGTGCATTTTTTCAGTATCTTGGAGGCGCCGGATTTTTCGCAATGGTCGGTGGTGACGACTATCCTCTTCACGCCGGCGCACAGATCCATCGCTCCGCCCATGCCGGGGACGACCTTGCCGGGAATTATCCAGTTTGCGATATTGCCCTCACAGTCGACCTGTAATGTGCCCAGAACTGTGGCGTCTACATGGCCGCCGCGGATGAGGCCGAAGGACATATCGTGAGGAACAACGCTGCCGCCCTTGACGATGGTGGTGGGCTGGCCGCCTGCGTCGATGCAGTCGGGGTCGGCGTCCTCCCATTTGGGAGAGGGGCCGCAGCCTACTATTCCGATCTCGGCCTCGAGCCAGAGATCGACGCCCTCGGGCAGGTAGTTGACGCACATGGTGGGAACGCCTATACCGAGGTTGACCAGGTCGCCGTCCTTAAAGAACTTGGCGGTGCGGGATGCTATAAGAGCACGTCCAGTCAGTGCCATATTACTTTCCTCCTTCTGCTGCTTTTGCTGCTGCTTTTGCCATTGCTCTCTGCCACATCGGGCAGAAGGGCTTCTTCTCGCCCTTGCGAACATAGATCATATCAACGACGGGCGCGGGAACGTCGATCTCATCGGGATCGAGCTCGCCGACCTCAACAAGCTCCTCGACCTCGCAGATGACGGTGTCCGCCGCGAAGGCCATGACGTTGCTTATTGCGCCGCTGGTCTTATTGAAATGGATGTTGCCGGCCCAGTCGGCCTTGGTGGCCTTTATAAGAGCCACGTCGCCGCGGATGGGCAGCTCAAGGAGATAGTCCTTTCCGTTTATATTGAGCACCTGCTTGCCCTCGGCGACGGCCGTTCCGACGCCGGTGGGGGTAAGGCAGCCGCCGAGTCCGTAGCCGCCGCAGCGGATGCGCTCGGTGAAGGTCCCCTGCGGGATGAATTCGACCTCAAGCTCTCCGGCCAGATACTGATCCTTGGCAATGGGATTGAGGCCTATGTGAGTGGTCAGAAGCTTCTTTACCTGATGGGCAACGATCATTCTGCCCAGGCCCTGATCGGGCATACCGCCGGAGACGCCGACGGCGGTGATATCCTTGACGCCCTTTTCGATCACGCCGGTGATTATCTCCTCCGCGGAGATCTCGCCGTGCCAGTCGCCAAACAGAATAGTCTGTCCGTCCTTAATGGCCGCTACGGCCTGATCAAGTTCTACTACTTTGTTTTTCAATTGACTTCCACCTTTCGTTATTGGTTTTTTAAGCTTTATCACTCTTGAGCCAGGGAGTGCCAAGGGGAAATACGGTCCTGCCGAAGCTGGAGTTGAGCTGGATGGCGCTTGCCACGTACAGGCCCAGAGAGCCCGCGACCGCAAGGCAGACGGCCACGATGGGCTTGACGACGCCGGCAAGGTCGCCGAGAAGGTACATGTCGTTGAGGATAACGCCTATCAGGGCGATATCGGTGAAAACGACAGCCGCGGCAAACGGCTTGTTCGCGGTCTTCAGGTAGCCGGGAGTCCAGAGGATGAGCGCTATGGTGCAGGCCAGCCAGCCGAAGCCCTCGACCATCGTGTTATAGGGGGTCTCCCACACGAACAGGCAGAGGTATTTCGACATGCTGCTGATAGCACCGGTGAGCATGAAGAAGCCCTGGAAGAACAGGAAGACGTTGCCGCCGAGCTGGACGCCGTGATCGATCTCCTTGCCTGCGACGATTATCTGTACCGCAAAGCCGCCCAAAAGCCAGCAGCCGAGCAGGAAAAGTCCTTCGCCAGGAACAAGGCCGGCAAACACGGCCGTAAAGGTATAGCAGGCCACGGCGAACGCCACAAGGCCGGCTGGGGTCGGTGATGCTGCATGATGTTCCATTGTATTTCTCCTTTTTATATTTTACTTGCCTTCAAACACGGCCTTGCGCTTCTCCATGAAGGCCTTGCAGCCCTCCTGGAAGTCCATGGAGGCGGCGCACTCGCGCTGAGTGGGGACCTCGGTCTCGTCGAGCCACTTCTTGTAGTCGGCATAGCAGGTGTCGTATATCTGCTTTTTGATGTTCTTGTACGCGATCAGGGGGCCTGCGGCGAGCTTGCGGGCGAACTTCATCGTCTCCGCGTCGAGCTCCTCCTTGGTGGTGACCTTGTAGGCAAGACCCAGGGCCTTTGCCTCCTCCGCGCCTACGGGACGGCCGGTTGCCGCGAGCTCCATCGCGCGGCTGACGCCGATGCTCTTGGCCAGCAGATAGGTAGCGCCCGTGTCGGGAACGAGGCCGAGGTTGACGAAGGCCAGAATGAACTTCGCGTTGTCCGCGCAGATCATGAAGTCGCCGCCCAGAGCAAGGCTGATGCCGGCGCCCGCCGCCGCGCCGCAGACGGAGGTGACGACCATCTTGCTCATTTTCTTCAGGCCGTCGGCGACGCTGCCGACCTTGGAGATGAGGCCGTCCATGTTGACCTCGCCGCCCGCCTGGATGAGCTTGTAGAAGTAGCCAATGTCACCGCCGGCGGAGAAGGCTTTTTCCAGGCCCTTGATGACGACCACCTTGACATCGGGGTCCTTTTCCGCCGCATCGACGACATACATCAGCTCGTCTGCCATCTGCTCGTCTATGGCGTTGAGGTTCTTGGGATAATTCATGGTGATAATGGCTATCCCGTCTTCAACTGTGTAAATAAGTTTCTGCAGTTCCATTGTTTTTCCTCCTGATATTTTATTTTAACCGGCTTATTTGTCCGGTCGTTTACTTAAAGGCCCTTCCTCGCTTTTATCTCGGCGATGATCGCCGGGATGAGCTTGGAATAGTCCGCTGCCGCGCCGTAGTTGGAAACATCCCATATCGGCGCTTCGGAAAAATTGTTGATGCTCATGATGCACTTTGCCTTCTGCATGCCGGCCAGGTACTGAACGGAGCCGGAGATGGCCACGTTGAGTATAAAATCGGGCTTGACGGTGGTGCCGGACTGGCCTATCTGCTTTTCGTGAGGCAGCCAGCCGTTGTCCACGATCGGCCGGGATGAGGCCAGCTCGCCGCCCAGCAGCTCTGCGAGCTCCTCGAGCTGCGCAAGGTCCTCCCTGCTCTTTACGCCGCGGCCGGCGGCCACGATGACGCGGCTGTCGGCTATCGGGCGGCCCTCAAAGACGCGCTTTTCGCTCGACAGCACGGTGTAGCAGTCGTCGGCCTCGACCTTGACCTGCTCGACTATCAGCTCTCCCTCCGCTCCGGAAACGGGCTTCAGGGGCTCGAACACCTTCGGATGTACGGTCACCATCTGAGGCCGGGCGTCCTTTATGCAGATGTGCGACAGGATATTTCCGCCGAAGTTGGGCGTCGTCTGCACGAACACGCCGTCCTCGTCGATATCGAGGTCGATAGCGTCGGCGGTCAGGCCCGTTAAAAGCTCGCACATCACGCGCGGGGCCACGTCGCGGCCCTGAGGACTCGCGGGGAAGAGAAAGATCGAGGGCAGATACTTGTCGCACAGCTCTGTGAGGACCTTGGCGTAAGGCCGCGCGCTGTATGCTTTGAGCTTGGCGTTTTCCGCGGCGATGACCTTTTCCGCGCCGTAGGAAAAGAGCGTGCCGGCAAGCTGCGCGACCCTGTCGCCCGCGACGACGGCGCAGATCTCGTCTGTGTTTCCCAGCTTTTCCTTCAGATCATGAGATTTTGCCAGCAGCTCGAAGGCAGTTTCGGAGAGAACGCCGTTTTCCTGCTCGGCATATACCCAGATGCCCGAATAGTCTTCCTTATTCATATCAAAACCTCCGTTTCCGCTCAGATCATCTTTTCCGCTTCGAGCGTATCCACTATGGCCTTTGCCATGGCTTCAATGTCTCCGCCGAAAAATTTTGTTTCGGTCATGCGCTTTGGAGGCTCGAATATCTTCTTGTTCGACGACGGCGAGCCGGCGGCTCCGATCAGGCTCTCGTTGCAGCCCAGGTCGGCGGCGTTCCATACGATGCGCGGCTTTTTGAGCGCCTTCATTATATTAAGGGGCGTCGCATATCTGGGGGTGTTTATCTCACCGCAGACGGTGATGAGCGCAGGGAGCTTTACTCTGACCGTTTCGTATCTGTCCGGAAGCCTTCTGCGGCATATCGCGCAGCCGTCCTCGACCGAGATGCTGTCGACCAGCGTGACCTGGGGGATATCGAGAAAGGCGGCGATGATGGGGCCCGTCTGCGCGGTCTCGGCGTCGGTGGCGTGCCTGCCGCATATGATGAGATCGTAATCGCCGAGCTTTGCCGCGGCCTTGGCGAGAGGATAGCCCGTGGCTAAAGTGTCCGCGCCGCCGAGGGCCCGGTCGCTTATGAGCACCGATTCGTCGCAGCCCATCGCCAGCGACTTTTTCAGAACGTCGTCGGCCTGAGGGGGACCCATGCTTATGGCGATGACCTTGCCGCCGTGCTCCTCCCGGAGCCGGAGCGCCGCCTCAACGCCGTTTGCGTCGAAGGGATTTATGACGCTCTGCACGCCGTCGCGCATCAGATTTCCCGTGCGCGGGTCGAGCTTGACGTCGTCCGTATCGGGTACCTGCTTAACAAAAACCAAAATCTTCATATGATTCTCTCCGGATACCTGCTGTCGGCTGCTTATTTCTTGGCGAGAACGGTCCCGCTGACGATCATGCGCAGGATCTCGGTGCTGCCCTCCATGACGGACCATACGCGGATATCGCGCAGCAGACGCTCAATGTCGTATTCCTTGCTCATGCCGTTGCCGCCGAAGACCGCCTGTGCCTGTATGCATATCTGCGTGCCCTTTTCGGTGGCGAAGAGCTTTGCCGCCGCCGCGTCCAGCGTGCAGCGCCCGCCGGCGTCCTTCGTGGTGGCCGCGTCATAGGCCAGCAGCTCCATGGCCTTTATCTCGGCATACATATCGGCAAAGCGGAACGCCAGTCCCTGGAAGGCCTTGATGGGCTTGCCGAAGGCCTTTCTCTCGTTGGCGTAATCTCTGGCGAGCTCCAGGGCGTGCTCGCATATGCCCGCGCACACGGCCGCGGCGCTTATGCGTCCGATATCCAGCGTCTGCATGGCCATTTTGAAGCCCTTGCCGCGAACGCCCAGAAGCGCGTCCTTGGGGAGCTTTATGTTGTCAAAGGCCAGCTCGCAGGTGGCCGAGCCGCGGACACCGATCTTCTCCTCGAACTTGCCTACGGCCAGTCCCTCGGCTTCCTTTGGCAGGATGAAGGCGGAAATGCCGTTGGTGCCCTGCTCGGGATCGGTCATCGCGAGGATTATATAGTAGTCGGCAACGCCGGAGTTCGTTATCCAGGCCTTGCTGCCGTTGAGCAGCCAGCCGTCCTCCGTCTCGACCGCGAGGGACTTTATCCCCGCCGCGTCGGAGCCCGCTCCGGCCTCGGTCAGGCCGAAGGCAAATATCTTGCCGGCCACGGCAAGGGGCATGTACTTCTGACGCTGCTCCTCCGTGCCGTTTTCAAGAATGAGGTTGGAGGCCAGCCAGTGCCCGCCCATGAAGGTCGCTATGCTCGCGCTGCCCTTGGCAAATTCCTGAGCGATGATCGTGGTGTCCACGATGCCGCCGCCTCCTCCGCCGTACTGCTCGGGGATGTTTGCTCCCATGAAGCCCGCATCGGTGATCTTTTTGCACAGGTCCCAGTCAAAGCCGTTCTCGTCCATCCACTTGTCCCTGGGGGCGATCTCGTTTTTGGTGAATTCCCGCGCTACATCACGGAGCATTTTCTGCTCCTCGGTGAATTGTATCAGCATATTTGTCTCCTCCTTTATAATAATATAACAGTTCTGTTATAATGCTGTTATAAATACAGACAGTTTGCATTTTAGGTTCAGACATATACTCGTAACATGCCTTTTTGCTTACAAGCTGATTATATAGCCGCAGGAGCACTATGTCAACATCATAACAATCATCTCCGTGATTTTTGTATGAATGAGCAATTTTCATCCATGTGTTACATTTTAAATAGGGACACAATCAGCGTTCTTTTCCTCGATACTTGACACAAAGGCGCAAAACTGTTATAGTTAACACTGCAAATAGGAGCCCTGGCCAAAATAAAGCCGGGCATTTTGGGCTCATATATGGAGAATATATACACATGGCCGGAAAAAAAGAAGAAAAACTCATAAATTATATCAGAGAGCTGCCCGCCGGGGCGAGGGTCTCGGTGCGGAATCTCGCAAAGGACAACGGAGTGAGCGAGGGAACGGCATATAAGGCCATAAAAACGGCCGAAAAGCTCCAGCTCGTGGAGACAAGGCTGCGCTCGGGCACAGTCAGGCTGCATACCGACGCAGCCGGCGAGCACAGAGCGCCGACGCTCTCGAAGCTCGTCGGACGGCTCGGGCTTGACGTTCTCTCCGGCGAGGAGTATTCGGACGTGCCCGCGGGAGAGCTCATATTCGGCGACGGCAGCATCGAGCAGTTCAAGGCGGCCCTTGACGAGGCCGGCGAGAACGCCCTGTGTCTTCTGGGCGACAGGCCGGACCTTCTGTTCACCGCCGCCTCGCGCGGCGTGAACATGATAATAACGGGCGGCATACATCCCGGTGAGGCGCTGCTCAGGGAGGCCTGCGGACACGGGGCCTGCGTGCTTTCGTCTCAGCAGGACAGCTGCACGGTGCTGAGTCTGCTGAGCGCCGAGATAAACGGGCACGATCCGGAGACAGGCTCCGACACAGCGGAGAAATGGATGCGCATGCCGCCGTATCTGTACTATAACGATATGGTCATCGACTGGTACAATTCTTACGGCACGATATTCGGCATGAGCTCAAAGCACGCCGTAGTCAACGATTCCCTGCATATCTGCGGGACTGTGGACGCCACGCAGGTGATATCCTCGTCTGCGTATACGAAGATATCGAGTCTTTACGAAAAAAACGAGGCCGTATACTCGGTCGATATATCGACGCCCATGACAGAGATAGCGCAGCATATGGTCTCCGAGGAGATATCCGTCGCCTATATAACGAAAAACGGAGAGCTCTGCGGAATGATAACCGCAAACGACGTACTCAGATATTATCTTATGAACTCGGCCCTGAGCTCCTCCCCGCCGGGCATGCCCAAGCTCGAAGAGCTAAGCTCAGGCGGAAAGCGCAGCGTTTATACCGTGCAGCCCGGAGCGGAGAGCGTCGCTTCGGCGGAGATACTGATGGGCGTGGTCAACGCCGCCGCGAAGAATTTTGCGTCCGAGCATCCGGTCAGGGACGGTATCGTGGCCAGCGGCTCGTTTTTCGCCTCGCCCGTACCGCAGAACGAGCTCGTCGTATCCTGCGAGCAGAGGCGTTCGTCAGACAGGAGCTGCGTCATCAATATAGAGCTCTACGACGAGGCTTCAAGCTATGCAAACTGCATGCTGGTCCTGAGCGAGGCCGGCGGCGTCTGATATTACAGAATGTGGGGAGAATGAGTGATATGTATTATCTTTCCGAGGAGCAGAAAAAGCTGAAAAAGCAGATACGCGAGTTTGTCGACAGCGAGATCAGCCCGCAGGCCGAGCGGCTGGATGCGCAGGGCACCTATCCGCGCGAGCTGGTGCGCAGGATAGCCGAGCTGGGATACTGCTCGCTGCCGTTTCCGAAGGAGCTCGGCGGCGCGGGGCTCGGTGTGACCGAGGCCGCCATATTTCTTGAGGAGATATCGCGGGGCATGGCCTCTCTGGGCTTTATTTTCTGTGCGCATATCCTGCCGTGCTGCTACACCGTCAGCTCGCTTATAACCGACAAGCAGCGCGAGGACTGGCTGATCCCGGCCATAAAGGGCGAGAAGCTGCTCACCTTCGCGATCACCGAGAGCAGAGGCGGCTCGGATGCGTTCGGGATCGAAACGATCGCGGAGCGCAAGCCGGAGGGCTGGCTGCTCAACGGCTCGAAATGCTGGATAACCAACGCAGGTGTTGCCGACGGCTACATCATCACCGCCAAGAACGGAGCGAACGTGCGCAGCAGGAATATTAGCCTGTTCTATGTCGACGCCAGGACCCCGGGGCTCAGGCTCGGCGAAAGAGAGGACATGACGGGGCTGAACAATTCGCCCATGGGGACGGTGGCCTTCGACAACTGTCTTCTCCCTCCCGATGCGCTCATCGGCGAGGAGAGCAATGCCTATAAGCCCATGAAGATGGCGCTCAATTTCGGCCGTCTCGGACTTTCCGCGGTATCCGTAGGCATGGCGCAGTCGGCCTTTGAGCACTCCGTCAGCTTTGCCGGAAGCAGAGGCACTTACGGGAGAACGATCTTCTCGCATCAGGGCGTGAGCTTCCCGATAGCGGAAATGTATTCAAATATAAGCATTGCGAGAAACATGCTCTACCACGTGGCGGCGATAACCGAGGCGGGAGAGAGAGCGACGCTGGAAACGGCGGCGCTGAAGCTGTTCTCATCCGAGATGTGCCGGAAGGTGTGCGCCGACGCCGTGCTCATCCACGGCGGCAGGGGCTTCAGGAGCCATTGCGACATTGAGCGTATGCTGCGCGACTCGCAGCTGCTGACCGTCGCGGAGGGCACGTCGCAGATATGCAAGGTGATAATCTCAAACGGCATATATAACGCCGGCGAGGATATGCGCGATCTCATGTGAGCGAAAAAGAGCTGTCTGACTTCATCTGAAGTCAGACAGCTCTTTTTTTATGAATAATGAAATTCTGTTTCCAAATCGTTGCCACGAGTGGCATCAAGGCTCGAAAAAGTCCGGTGTTTACGGGCTTTTCAGCCTTTCGGGTATTATTCCCACTCGCTCCCTGAAACCGTGACCTAAACGATCTTGTATATGTTGCTTAGCTCATATTATCAGGGCTATTTAGATTATCCAAGAATTACTGTGTATCATAATTCCTGTTGTCATTATGTTGTCACGAAGATAGGTTGGTGCAGGACCAATCTGTATAGATATTATAGCGCAGTGCTCTTTGAATTGCAATACCGCTTTTCAAAATTTACACGCAATATTTTCAAAAAGCGTGCAAAACATATTGATTTTTGGGGCCTGGGCATTATAATATAAACACGCATAATGCAAATATTGCGTGCAGAAAGTTGGTGACAGGTTGGGCAAGTACGGTATCGTCAACGAGGTCTTTGATACCATCGGAGAAATTGCAAAGAAATCGGACTTTATTTCTGCCGGGCTCAAAGATCAAGATGTATATGCGCTTTGTAAGCAGGGGTATCTCGAGCGTGTGAAAAAAGGGTATTACAAGCTGGCTGTCGGGGCCGAACCCAAGGAGGAGCTTATACTTTCAAAACTGATGACACACGGGGTCGTCTGTGTTGAATCAGCTCTGTTCTACTACGGCTATAGCGACTTTGCGCCCAGAGAATGGTCGATTGCCGTTCCACGCTCTTATTCCAGAACGGTAAAGGCGATTCGGGCGGAAGTGCCGGTAAAGGCGTATTATGTTCAGAATCCGGTGTACCATTTGGGGGAAACAACTGGCATCTTCAACGGCGTAACACTTCCAGTCTATGACCGTGAACGCACCGTCTGCGACTGCTTCAAGTACCGCACGAAGCTGGATAACGAGATATTCAACAAAGCCGTCAATGCTTATGTGGCAGATGAGAAGAAAAATCTTGCCAACCTTTCCAAGTACGCAAGGGAAATGGGTGTTTATAAGAAAATGATGAATGTTATGGAGGTGCTGCTGAATGGCTGACGTAGCTGCATCCGTGCTTGCACGGCTCAAAAACAAAGCGGCAAAAAGCGGCAGAAGCTATCAGCTCTGCTTGCAGCTTTTCTGCCAGGAAGAGTTCCTGCGCCGTCTGGAAAAGTCGAAATATGCGGAAAATCTGGTTCTCAAAGGCGGACTGTTCCTCTATTCTCTCACAGATTTTGATAGTCGTGTTACGGCTGATGTGGATTTTCTGCTCCAAAAGATGCCCAACACACCGGAGCAGCTTAAAGCGATATTGGAGGAGATCATTGCAACCGAAACAGGCAACGATTTTATTACATTTGAAATCAAAAATGTGGCTCCTATTGCCGTAGCAAAGAAGTATACCGGTATTGGCGCTTCCCTTGTGGCGAAGATAAAGAATACAAAAACACCCTTCGGTATTGATTTCGGCGTAGGCGACATCATCGTGCCGAAGCAGGAAAAACGGAAGATACCGACACAGCTTGATGATTTTGAGGCTCCGATGGTCAATACCTACTCGCTGGAAACGACCGTTGCCGAAAAGTTGGATGCGATTCTCAGCCTGATGGAATTTTCCAGTCGGATGAAGGATTATTACGATCTCTATTACCTTGCGAACAAGTTCGACTTTGACGGCGCAACGCTGACGGAGGCGCTGAAAAAGACCTTTGAGAACCGGGGACACAAGTTTACGGTGGAGCAGTTTTATCAGGTCATGGCCTTCGGCAGCGACGATGCGATGCAGAAGAAATGGAAAGCCTTCTGCCGTAAGATTGACACAAAGGCCGATGATTTTGATACGGTGCTGAGGACGATAGATGTTTTTTTGAATAGCCCGTTTGCTGCTGCAGTACAACTCGTAGAATATTCGGACTGTTGGTCTGCGTCAAGTGGAAAATGGAGTAAAAATAGGGGTGCAGGATTATGATTAGAGCTGATATGATTTCGACAGTTGGCAGAGCATATCTAACAAGTAATATTGAAAACGATGAATACAGTTATCCCAAGGCATTTTCTGCTGCCTCGCTGACTTTTGCGCCCATTCAAAATAGTGCGGGCCGCAGATTTGAAAAGTTAGATATTCGTTTTGTTAAGGATAATATCTCTGTCCTCATAGAAACAAAACAGAATTTCACAGCAGCAGATGAAGAACAATTATCCGCTTATGTCGAATATGAAAAGGCACTGACTGGGAATAAAATCATTGCTATACTTGCTAACACAATAAATGATAATGTCAAGGTTTGGCGTGGCGTTATTTCCGACGGTGATCTGATGCCGAAAGAAACGGCGCTTCGCACAATGGACGAATATGTTGATTTTTATACATCAAAGATCAACGATAAGGAAAAAGTGATGCAGAACACCTATAAACTCAATGAAATGCTGCATCGCCATAGCATCCCCGAAAAACTGCGTAGTCAGTTTGTCGGAACGTGCCTTCTTGCGTTAAAAAACGGTCTCGACTATTCCACGCCCTCGCTGACTGCCGCACAGATTAGAACCCGAATCAAAGAGGTTTTGGAAGACCTGCTCAACTCGGATATTAACAAAGCAGAAAAGCTGGCTTTGCTTAACAGAAATGTCCTCGGAGACCAGTATGTCAGACAGCTTACCGTCGCTGCTTTCAGGGAAATATTAAAGTTCATCGAAGATAACATACTGCCTTTTATCAATGACAAGAGCACCTCCGGACAGGATTTGCTGAATCTGTTCTTTGTTACATTTAACAAATATGTCGGCAAGTCGGATAAAAACCAAGCTTTTACGCCCGACCACATTACAGATTTTATGGCAAAAATAACGGGTGTAAATAAGCATTCTGTCGTACTCGATCCTTGCTGCGGAAGTGGCTCTTTCCTTGTAAGAGCAATGACTCAGGCGTTGGATGACTGCGCTACTGCTGCTGAGCAGGAAGAAGTGAAAAAGCATCAGATTTTCGGTATTGAGTTTGACGAAAATGTGTATGGACTTGCTACAACGAATATGCTCATTCACTCGGATGGCAATTCTAACATTGTAAAGGGAAGCTGCTTTGCATTGGCGGAGTGGATCAAGGAAGCAAAGCCGAATGTAATTCTGATGAATCCCCCGTATAATGGCCAACGAGTCCATCTTCCGAAGGTCTATGTTGATACTTGGGCAAGGGACAAAAAAGAAGATCCGTCAAAAGGATTATATTTTGTAAAGTATTTGGCTGACACGCTAAATTCTGTCAATCATCAGGCAAAACTGGCAGTATTGCTTCCCGTTGCCTGTGCTATCGGTACCAGCGGCGAAATAGCCCGACTCAAAAGAGAAATACTTGAGGAAAATACCCTCGATGCCGTATTTACCCTTCCAAATGAAATATTCTACCCTGGAGCAAGCGCTTCCGCTTGCTGTATGGTATTTAAAATTGGAATTAAACATAATGATGTTTCTAATCCTGACACGTTCTTTGGGTACTATAAAGATGACGGCTTTAAGAAAAAGAAAAATCTTGGACGTGTTGAACAAATCGATTCTAGAACTGGTAAGAGTAAATGGGTAGAAATTGAGCGCAAATGGATTGATCTATATCGCAACAGGCGTGCCGTTGATGGTTTATCTGCGACTCATAAGGTTAACGGGGCAGATGAATGGCTTTGCGAAGCCTATATGAAAACGGATTATACTAAGCTTACAGAACAGGACTTTCAGAAGACTATCAATGATTATCTTGCTTACCTTGTAAAGGAAGGACATATTTATGAATCTTAATGTAGAAAATTGGAAGGAATTTTTACTATCAGATTATTTTGATATAGTCGCAGGTAAATATCATTACCCAAATGAGTATGATATTGGTAACACCCCATATATTTCTGCTTCAAATGAAAACAACGGTGTTGCACAAAAAATTGATTTGGTTGCGGATTTTCATGGCAATTGTATCGTTACTGGGAAAGTCGGCTGTACAGCATTTTATCAACCAAATGACTTTTGTGCCACAAGTGATGTTAATGTCTTTTATCCCAGGTTTAGACTAAACGAAAGAATTGGTCTGTTTATTGTTACAGTAATAAATTTTAACGAAAATTATAAATGGAACTATGGACGTCAGTGTAGAGTAGGCGATAGCAAAGAAATTATTGTTAAGTTACCTTCTACTGCTGATAATATTCCTGATTGGGATTTTATGGAACAATACATAAAATCGTTGAATCACAAGCCGTTAGCTACCTCTAACCAGGGGGGGGTGCGAATCACATACACTTGGTGTTGAGGCCTGGAAAGACTTTAAAGTGAATGAATTGTTTGAAGTTAAATACGGCATAAATATGGAACTGAACACCTGTATAGAAGCTGAAGATGGTGATCCCGATGCAATAAATTTTGTTGCTCGTACAGAATCTAATAATGGAGTTAGTGCACGAGTTAAACCAGTTGAAGGAAAAGAACCTCAACCTGCAGGTTTAATTACTTGTGCAGGTGGCGGAAGCGTTCTTTCTACTTTTTTGCAAGAAGAACCATTTTATAGCGGTCGAGATTTATATTTGCTTATTCCATTACAGCCTATGAGTAAACTTGCCAAATTGTTTTGCATAACTGTTCTTAAGGCCAACAAATACCGTTATAGTTATGGCAGACAAGCTAACATAACATTACCATATTTGGAATTAATGCTGCCAGCAAACGCAGATGGTACACCGGATTTTAATTCTATGGATAGCTATATGAAGTCTCTGCCGTATGGAGATAGAATCTGAAGTGGTTTGACTGCTTTTGAGAAAACGGTCCAAAATGGCGGCAGGGAGCAATCCCTGCCGCTGCTGCGATTATACCCTATAAATTAGTTTATGTGAAAGTGCCGTCCCAGCAGCTCAGCGATGCGATGGCGGAGGAGTTCAAAGACCGGCTGAAGAACGATTAAACTTAGGCAAAACAAAAAGAGCTATCTGACTTCTCTAACAGAAATCAGATAGCTCTTTATTCTTGGATAATCTTAAAATGTTGTCATTTTGTTGTCACGGGGCAATTCCCGGGCGCAAAAGTCCAGCATTTTCAAGGCTTTGCAGCCCCTCATGTTTACTTTTTTCTCATTCCCACTCGCTCCCGTCAAGCCTATTCTAAACAGGTTTGCTTATGGAATTTAGCACAGATTATTTGTATTGTCTTCATTATTCAGGTAGCACGGACTATCTGATTTTTTGTTGCCATGGTGTTGCCACGATTATCTGGATTTATATGGCTTATATGGTTTGTTCTTTCGCAGCAGAATCGCATCTTGATCGTTTTCGGTTATATCCGAAATATGCCGGTAAATCAGTTGCTTTTTATGTATTCCCCATTTGGAAAGCGGTTTGATTTGACCAGTGCGCTCATTTACTACAGCAGGCATTAGCGTATACTCGCCATATTCATGATAGGCTTCTTTGAAGTAATTGAATGCTTGAAATTCATCACTAGGATTGGCTCGGATTATGCGGGAAACATTAAAAATCATAAGTTCGTTAAATCGTGATCTGTTTGCTTCTGCGCGTTTTACAGCTTCATCAATGTTGTTTCCCACTACCACATAATATCCAGCGGCTTCTCCTGGTACATCACCCTCAACTAATGCAATTCGTATATCCTCGTTCTTATCGTCTTTTCCGACAGTAGCAATCCAATCTTCAAAAATCTTAACTGCATACTTCTCATTGACAAATAGCAACAACAAGGTCGGTAATGGTAAATAGCCTAATACAAATCCAGCTCCGCGCCAGACTGCATTATCCCAAGAATCAATATCAATCATTGAAGTAACGAGCAAGGTTTTTCTTTGCTTTTCAGGTAGCGGCCTTAGCTTACCGAGTGGTGGCTTCTCCTTTGCCGTAACACCGCGCAATCGCCAGTACAATTTATCAAATTTGGCTTCGTCGCTTACATTATAGTATGTGCTTCCTTGCAGCGGAGTCGGAATGTACTTTAAATCATTTTCATCAAAAACAACAGGAATGAATTTTTTATTTACAGAATCAGACATATAAAGCATCTGATATATTAGATTTCCTTCCCATTTTGCTCCGCGTCCCTTACCTTGATCGACCTTTTCGTATATTTTATCATAATATCCTTTAGAAGCAACAACTATTACATAGTCCGCATTGTTTATGCTTTTTTCCGTCCAACGAGGCCATCCTTCAGAGGGGGCATCTTCGTATTGATCCAAAACAGCATCAATACCCTCACTTCGCAATCTGTTGGAAAATGCAAGTACTTTATCTGCAAAAGCAACGTTATCTTGTGAATAACTTATAAATACTATTGGATTTTCGCGTTCCGACATTATGTCACCTCAATATACTATTATCACGCTAAAATATTATAACAGAGCCGCTCTCTAACCTGTAAATAATATCAATGAATCGGTAGATAAGGGAGTTTGATATAGAGATTACTTGAACCATGTATATCTATCGTTGCACGGAATCAAACGCTTTAAATCACCCAAGCTTGTAATGATATTGCCCAGCTTTTGTCATTGTCTGTACTTTGAAATCCGCGTCATTCAGGGCGCTAATAATTAGAGACTTTTTGTACGGGACATGTAGTGTGGCGACCTTATACATATTATCACGAAATACGGGAAGCTTGTCCCATAAGTCTGTTACTTGTTTCCGCATCCCGCTTGAACACCAAATATCTGTTTTTTCTTTAAAGTCTGGATAAATGATAATGACAGGAAGCCCTTTTGTATTAATTCCATAATCAAGTTCTTCCCTTAGCGCCTTACTATTTTTCGTATTTGCACTCAGAAATAGAATAATGTTTTTCGATGCATTTATCCTATCATGCAGTCGCTTTTTTAATGTTTCCCACTCGCTATTATCACGAACGTTGTATGTTTTCGCATGTGCATCGACAAACGGAAAGGTGCTATCAGCCCCCTTCCAAGCTCTGAGTTGATTATAGTAGAGAAAATCAGGGGTAGCATTTGCCCCCAAATTTGATGAATCAAAAGGTTCTGCAACATAAAATGCTGAATAATTTGCGGTTCTATTGGGCATATCTCTTACCTCCTTGAAATTGTGCGGAACATGTCTTTATATTCATATAATTGAACATCTCCAGAATTTCCGTATATTAAGATTTCAATTTTTGAATTAAATGTAACGCCGCTGCTATTGAGAGTACAAAGCATACACCTTAGCAAGGCGTCTTTGTATTTTGGACCATCATCAAATCTGACAATGCCTGCTCCAAGTAGAGGAAGTGAAATGTTGTTATTGGCATATACACGATTAATTTCTTTCCACATCTTCATAAGCATTAGTTCATATTGCGCCATATTGGTGTGAACCTCATAATCTGAATTCAATTCTGCCATTGCAAGTAGTAGGTATGTATGATTATCAATACTACTATTGTACCGAATTACAGTACCAAGCGGAAAGTTGTAAAGACCATCTCGGTTCTTTTTTAGACCAAGTCTAACTGCTTCAGCTTCAACAACTTTTTCAATGTCCTCTTTTTTGCCGTGTTCCAAAACCAACTGTCCATGCAAGGACTTCTTTGCAATTATTATATCATCTACCCTTGTGTCGAAGTGAGTATCGCAGCCAATAACGCGGAAGCCATCTGCTACAAATATATCATTGCAATTAATAACAACGTCTGTTTGACGGATGGATAAACTCACTGCGTTTTTAAACACCTTTCCGATAGCTGCGTAAACAACAACGCATAACAGGAAAAAGGTAGCAATGACGATGCCAATTCGTAACCAAATGCTTGCCTCATTCAAGTCACCTAACGAAATGCCAAGAATAGATAAAACTGTTGAAATCATTCCAACTAAACTTGCAGATATAAAAATACTATCACGAACTCGCTTTGAAAGGCTCGTATACCATTTGTGAATTCTGCTCATAAGTATCCTCTATTTCCGCGGTCCTAAAAACCGGTCTCCGTTCAAATGGATCATGTGATCTGGCATATCGGCAATCCAAACCTCTGTTTCCCACGCAAGAGATTCCGAAAATTGCTTGAATGTCTTAAAGTCCAGAAATGCCGTAACATATATTTTCCCAGCCTTAACACCAGTCGTCATTTCCTCGATTTCTTTGATACGCTTAGGCTCCATCGGTCCAACGGATGTAACCGATTCGATAAAGTATAGCCAATCCTTGTCTTCAGCGTAGAGAACAACATCGGGCATCTTGTCGTGCAACGTTATTTCAAAGCCCAAAGCACGGAGCTTGTCCACGTTCTTAACCAAGTCTTTCTCTGTGGTATCGCCGACATACAGGCACTCGGAGTTGGGCGCGAAACGGGGTGCAAATTCCTCGATAATTGCTTTTTGCAGTTGATTGTGCTTGCCCGGCGAGAATGTGAAGTCTTCACCATTGATTTTTACAGGCATTTTTCTCATTGTCCGTTTAGAGGCATAGAGATCAACAAGTGAGTCGTGATTTTCCATAAAACGCGCCAAACTTCTCTCCCAGTCTGCAGTACCGAAGCTCTGAATCAAGTGAAGCATCTCATCCGTTAAGCGATACCGATAGTTGGGGCTGTTGGTTGCCTTTCCGTTATCCTCAATGAACGCCGCATTTCTGAAATGGTGCATGGCTTGTTTGCGGAAGGTTTCACGACTATTCTCTGCATAGGTTGTTCCGTAATTGCTGTTTGCGAACGCAATGACATCGTGAATCCGAATCCAATTATTTGCGGCAGACTCCCATGCCTCTTCTTCTGTCAGATTAGCCATTGCAAGCAATACACAACAGCACATACTATTTTGCTGTTTTGCTGGGACATTCAGCGAACTCAGGATTTCTTTTGCTTCTTCTAATTTGCTCATATATAGCTCCTCAAAATATTGTCACAAGTTGCCTCCGACATATCTCTGACACGAATTAATTCTTTTCCCATTGATTCTATCGTTTTTATAGGAGGAACTGGCATGGAATTTATCTCAGTGGAGTTCACCTGTGTAGATCCGTTCAAGATGCGATAGTAGCTGTCATACAACGTAGAATTGAATAGCACATAGAGTCCATAGACAACACACTCCGATAACTCGCGGAGTCCACTAATAAAATTGATTTTATTCTGTGTGCTGATCTCCGCATATTCAGGATGCTTCCTGGCTAAGTACACACCACACTGCAGGCGGCGGCGTTCCTCTTTTGCAGTAAAACGTTTCACGAACAAGTAGTTGGTGTTCTCCTGTAGAAGTCCACGCTGTTCAGTAACGATGTACTCATGTTCCTTTCCAACAGGAAATACTACCTTCCCATCCTGAATGTGTTGCGAATAAAACAGTGGAACTGCATCGTCTTCTGCTGAATCACGCAATGCTTCACGATTCCGGAAATCAACCGTTAACCCTGTTTTCATTTTTAATCCAATGTCAGGAAGGGTATCTGTCCATCGATTCAGCTCATTCAGAGTTTGCACTTCCTCGGTGTTCGTCACCAGATAGACATAGGACTCATCGCCATTTACTACTGTCGAATAAGGGGCTTCAAAAACAGTTCGATTAGAGAAGTCAGCATTACTCTGTGTAGTCGTAATAGTAATTGTATTTGGCTTGCTTTGTGTCCTCTTTGCTTTAATGATGATAGTTTCCTGTAAGACGCTTTCTTTCTCAAACACTTTATCCCGGCTAACAAATAGATGGATATGCTCTAATACGCCTTTCTCAAAGAACCGTTTACGGAATTGCTTAAAATACGCACCGGATGTCCATGAGCGAGGGATGATATACACCATCTCTCCGTCCTCCTTGAGATTGAACATACTCATAGCAGCAAACAAAAAGTATAGGTTAGGCGCACCATAACATACATCTGGCATTGCCGTGGCCTCTGGCGCATCTTTGGCAATTTTCATATAAGGCGGATTGCCAATAATCATATCGAACTTATCTGCATCTGGATTTGCACCCAGCATGCTATTGTAATCAAGCATTTGACTAAGAATATAGTTATCAGTTACAGTTTTAAAAGAAACATTTTTCGTTGCATGGCTGCATGCCCACTCCAAATTTGACCGCAGCAAGTCCACAATATTGGAATCATTTTCGTAGCAGACCAATTCTATGGTGTCAATCTCAGCATTTAACTCCAGCCGTTCAAGGAGTGCAACCGAAAGAATTCCTGAGCCAGCCCCCGGATCGAGGATGCTGACAGAAGTGCGACCTTCGGGAATCGAAAAAAGCCCTGCCATAAAAACGGCAGTTTCTTTGCTCGTGAAAAACTGCCCATATTTCTTTCTTTGGGACTTTGGCATGCGGTCAATGTACTCGACCGTAGCTGCATAAACATGGTCAATCATTTTCATCATTTATAAACTCCACTATGTCACCAATGCCGCAATCTAATGCAGCGCAAATCTTATACAAACTCTCCATTGATATAGCTTCGTTTTTTCCCATCTTGGCAAGCACATTGAAGCTGATACCGGAGGCGTCCTTCAAATCCGTCCGGTTCATTTTCTTATCGATCAGCAGCTTCCAGAGCTTATCGTAGGAAATAGGCATTGTAATTCTCCGTTCCAAATTTAGACTGATTGTATTATAGCACAAAACGACGATGTTCGCAAGATAATCTCCTCAGAACGTGAGATGTCCTCTGCAAAGAAAAAGCCGCCCACAGGAGCATCCGAACTCCTGCGGGTGGTTGTGCCTGATATGGTTTACACTCGTCCTTTCAGTCCGTTTCTCTTGGCAAGCTCACTTGCTGCCTGTCGGCGCGTATCCGAATACGGCGCAGTCAGGCGAACAGCAAATCGCCTGCGGTCGATCTCGAAGGTCAGGCCGCCCCGTTCATCATCGTCGGTCTGCCTGCACAAATCGGGATGCTCTGCTGCATACTGTGTCAGCCGCTTTTTGAGCGCGGTATTATGCGTCTGAATTTCGACGGTTTTGCTGGCTTCGTCAAAATAGATGCAGGTCGTTTTCTGCCGTTTAGTCAGTCCGGTTTTCATATTGCCTCCACTTCTGCCTGTTCTGCAAAAACAGGCGCGTTTTCAAGATTTTTTCTCAGCTCTATACCCGCAAAAACAGGCTGATTTTTGAATGGGGAGCGCCCAGATGATACGCTTACTCGATCTGGGCGCTCCCATTCGGTAAAATCCGTTTTTCTCAGCTCAACACGGCATCAGCGGGCATCGTCACGCATTGCTGTTTTTTCTCTGCGCGGACGGAAGAAATGCCAGAGGTTATTGTGCTGGATCACGTCCTCATAGCGTTGAATTTTTCCGCGAAGCGCTGCGTTTTCACGTTCCAGATCCGATGTACGGAGCTTGCCGCGAACGGATTTGTACTCGGAAAGCTCCTGCTTCAAACCGACGATCTCTACCTTGAGCTTTGCAATCAGCCTGTTTGCAGCGTCCAAAGCCTTTTGCAACTTGGATTCCTTTTTCTCTGCTGTAACGTACTTCTTCGCTGCCGTTGCCAGCGATTCATAGTCAGAACGCTCCAATATCACCTTCGAAGACAGCGGGATGGGCTTCGCCTCAATCTTTTCGATGGCTGCCACATCAACCTGCTGATTCTGGATTTTCTCGATCTGCCTGCCGAGCGTTGCCGCGTGCTGCTCCTGCTGGCGATTCTGCTCCGTGAGTTCTGCCAGCCGCGCCTGCTCCTGCTGCACCTTGAACTGCGTTACCGTCAGGTGTTCCTCCGAGCTGCCGCGTTTGCCGCGCTCCACATCGTCGTACCCGGCGTCGTGCATATACTGGAAGAAATCATCCTGCAAAACACTGTAGGATTTCTTGAGAACGGGCTTGCCTTTTGCGCTCAGAATCGGCTCGCCGTTCTCGTCCAGCGCGGGTTTGGAAGCCCACTTTTTGCTCATGCTGACCTGCTGAATCGTTTCCTTGACCGTCCCCACCAGAGATTTATCCTTACAGCGCTTCGACCACAGGATTTGTTTCTCCACAACGGGGATATAGATCACATGAAGATGATAGTGGTACACGTCCTGCCCCAGCGCGTCGGACATGGCGCGGTTGCGCTCGTCGGCGTGCATGACCGCCGACAGAATGTACTGCTCGCCGCCGACGATTTTGATTGCGGCTTTGTACGCATCGGTGTAGAATTGTTTTGCGAACTCATAGCCGCCGTGATTGAAGAAGTACGCGGAGTTAACGTCGAAGATCAACTCTCCGAATTTCTCGGCGTCTGCTTTCAAACCGCGTGTGGAGATCACGCCGTCGGAGCGCATCTGCTCGAACATCTCCTTATACCCGGCGGTTGGTGTTTTGAAATGGACGTTGTATGGCGTCCGTTCAGGAACGATGTCCTGATTGACATACGACGATTTTTCGCGCTCGTTGTGCGCCTGTGCGTTGTCGATGTCCGTGTCTTTCATTCTTGCGTTTCTTGCGCTGGTACGGTGAATACCGTCGCCTCTTGCCATAGGCAGTTTACCTCCTGATTTCAGATTGTGCAGGACGGGGGAGCTTTCGGAGAGGCACTTCTGCGGAAGTGTAATAACCCACTATGATACTTTCATCCTGCGGCTGCAAAGTATCGTGGGCTCTCCGAGGGGGATGCGGGGGGTATGCGGCATCTGCGGATGCCTCTGCCGGTTTTGCGGTTTGCAGTGTTTATACAACCCGCAAAAACCGGCGTGGTCAGCAGCTTATTTGCAGGCGGCTCCTGCGCATAATCTTCTGCTCACATCCATCGCAAACTCTGCGGAGTTTTCGATGGGGACGGGGGACGCGAGGGGATAGCAGCCAATGCGCTACCTTGTCTGCCAGCAACAGGAGCGTGGCACGCTCCTGTTACAGCTCCCAAGGAGAAACAGTCCAACGATAGCTCTGGGGAACGCCGCGCCGATCAAGGTATTCCTGCCGTGCCTGCTCCCGTTCTTCCTCGGTCGGTGCCGTCTTATACCGGGAATAGAGCTTCCGGTTCAGCATGGCGTCGAGCTTCTGCTCCAAGCCCTGACGGATTTCTTCTTCGTAATCATCCTCACCCCGCAGATGGTACATGGCGAGGTCGAGAAACAGGTCATAGGGGATTTGTACGGTTTTCATTCTGTTTTGCTCCTTTCCGCGACGGTCGCAACGATTGCGACGGCTGTTTGGGTGGTATCATTTTCACCGTTGCAACCGTCGCAGCCGTCGCGCAGCTTATTCGTTTGCGGTTACAAAGGTCAGCGTGATACGTCGCCCTTCGTGCCGGACCTTGTTTTCATAGCGGGCATGGTATTCATCCAGCAGCCTACCGGACTTGACATTCAGGTACTTGCTCAAGGCATTTGCCGCCATGCCGACATGGATGGCATCGGCAAGCTCGGATGGCGAGCCTGTCCATACCGGCTGTTCTGCTGACACCAGCTTCGAAACGGATTCCAGAACGTGATCGGGCGGCTCTTTGTGCAGCTCGTTTTCCATCTTTTCAAGATTCCAAATCTGCGTATCGGCATCCTTTTTCAGATAGAGAATCTGATCCTGCTGGTCGCGCCCAACAACGTCGATGGTTGCCTCCAATGCCGTGCGGTTTTTCTTCTGCATGAGCAGCGAACCGTCCGCGCAGCCGAGCAGTCCTGTTGTACCGGAGATCATCTCGAAGCTGTCACCGGCTGGCTGCTTGCGGGTGTGGTGGACAGTCAGAACGCAGATGCAGTGCTTGTCGGCAAATTGCTTGAGCCGACCAATGATTTCATAATCGCTGGCATAGCTGTACGCCTCACCGCCAACCTCGCGGATTTTCTGCATGGTGTCGATGATAATGAGTCTGGTGTCGGGATGCTCCCGCACGAAATTCTCAAGCTGTTCATCCAGCCCGTTTCCGATCTTGCCCGCAGCGGTTGCAAAGTGCAGCCGGTCGGTGTCGTTGACGCCGTACATCATAAACATTCGGCTCTGGATGCGCTGAAAATCGTCCTCCAACGCAAGGTACAGCACCGTGCCGGGGTGGACTTCGTAACCCCACAGAGCTTCGCCCGTGCTGACATGATAGGCGATCTGCGCCACCAGAAACGACTTGCCGATCTTCGGCGCACCTGCGAGGATGTACGCGCCCGCATAGAGCAAGCCGTCGATAATCGGCGGTCTGCTCTGATACGCGGTCTGGTACAGCTCGGTCATGGAGATCGTGTGCAGGTAATGCGGGTCAGTCAACCGCTGCATCCTGCGATAGATTTCATCCAGACTTTCCTCGCTGTTTTGAAAATCACCGTTGATTTCTTCTTCAAAAGCGGATATACTGTTCTCAGTTGAATTGTGAAGCGGCTGCCCATCATCTGCGCCAACAGATGTGTCCGGGGCGGTCGTTTTCTTTTTGCAGATTTCATTTTCCATAGGCATTTTCCTCTTTCATGCCGTCCATGATGGCGGCAATCATTTCAATCACATCCAACAGCTCGTCACTCACGCTGCCGCCCGTCTCAATGCGCCGCAGCTCGTCCAGCATGGCGGCAAGCTGGTCGCGCAGCGCTTTGTAAACTCGCGGATTGCCCTGTACCACAACATCCTTGCAAGTCAGGCGGCGGGTGATGTAGTCCTGCTTGGTCAGCCCGGAGAGCTTGACAAAGGTTTCAATTTGCTGGTCTTCCTCTGGGGACACCCGGAAGGAAACGGTCTTGTTGCGCCAGCGGTTGTGGTTGTCTCGGTTTTTCAGTGACATTTTTAATTACCCCTTTCCATATTCAGCTTTTCTGCCATTTCCGTCTGCTTGGACGGGAACAGGTGCGCGTAATTATAGGTGATGTCGATACTCTCGTGCCCTACGCGGTCGGCAATCGCTGTTGCGGAGAATCCCATGTCAATCAGCAGCGAGACTGCGCTATGGCGGATGTCATGAATCCGAATACGTTTAACGCCTGCTTCCTTTGCGCCTCTGTCCATCTCACGGTGAAGATAGCTCTTTGTAACCGCGAACATCCGGTCATTTGGCTCAATGCCATAGAGTTGTTTCAGATAGTCCTGCATTTCATCTGCGAGGAACTGCGGCATTTTTATGATGCGGTTGCTTTTCTCGGTTTTGGGCGTTGTGATCAAATCCTGTCCATTCAAGCGCTGATAGGATTTTGTGATTGACACGGTGCATTTTTCAAAATCAAAATCTGCGGGTGTCAGCGCCAGAAGTTCTCCTTCGCGGATGCCGCACCAGTAGAGCATTTCGAAGGCGTAAAAGGATAGCGGCTTGTCCATCATAACTTCGGCAAATTTCAGATATTCATCTTTTGTCCAGAAAAGCATCTCACGGCTTTTCTTTTTGCCCATGCTGCCGGCCTTTTTACATGGGTTTTCTCGAAGATTGTAGTATCGCACGGCATGATTGAAGATGGCACTGAGTTGACTGTTCACGGAGCGGAGATAGACAGGCGAATATTTCTTGCCGTTTTCATCCTTATGATCCAGCAGTTCGTTTTGCCAGGTGATGATCTGCTGCGCTGTGATGTTGCACATTTTCAACTTTCCGAAGTAGGGCAGCAGCTTGGTACGGATAATATGGTCTTTCGTTGCCCATGTGTTTTCCTTGATACGGGTCTTCATATCTGCCGTGTACTGCTCCACGAAGCTCGCAAACGTCATATCCAGATCGGCGGTGGATTTATTGAGCTGTTCACGCTCCCAAGCCAGTGCTTCCCGCTTTGTCTTGAAACCGCGCTTTTGCGATTGCTTGCGCTCTCCTGTCCAGTCCGTATAGCGGTAGATCACGCGCCATGTGTTCGTTTTTTCTTCCTTATAGACTGCCATTATGAATCCTTCCTTTCCAGCCCTCCATAGCAGGCTTTTTCCTGAAAATACTTGCGGTTTACCCGCCCTGAAATGGTCAGGTATCCCTTTTCTTTCAGCTCCTGATTGAGCTTCTGCACGATTTTGTAGGCATAGGACTTGGACACGCCTAATTCCTGCGCCACTTCTTCAACTCTCATAAACGATTGTTCTGCCATAGGCAAAATACTTTCCTTTCTGATTTGTTGTTGATTTCTTATGCCGTTCTATCCGCAGGACTCTGACAGGCAACCCTTTTCGGCGCTGTGCCGTTTTCTTTTCTCCTTGGCACGCTCCTATCATCGCCTGCCTCCCCAGAGAAAATATCCTTTGGACGGTCATTCAGTTTTGCGTCTAAGCTTATTTGCTTAGTTCTCTCTTATATTACTATACATTTTAGTTTAGGTCAAGTATTTTGCGCATTTTTCTAAGCATATACGTTTAGTTCCTTCTTGACGATATTAAGCATTTCTGCTATACTTATTGATGTCAATTTAGAAACAGGAGTTGTCTTTTATGGCGATTGGTGAACGCATCCACTTTTTCCGCAGATTGCGGGGCATGACACAGAAATATCTTGGCATGGCGTTGGGCTTCCCTGAAAAGTCCGCGGACGTCCGGCTTGCGCAATACGAGAATGGTTCCAGAACCCCAAAAGCAGATGTAACCGCTGCAATGGCAAAGGTACTTGATGTTTCTCCGAAAGCGCTGGACGTACCGGACATTGACTCCTATATCGGACTGATGCACACGCTGTTCACACTGGAAGACCGGTACGGTCTCGAAGTCTGCGAATGTGATGATGAGGTGCATCTGCGTGTTCATATCCACAAAGGACGAGATGCAGCGCAGCTTCACCGGATGCTTGCCGCTTGGGGCGCAGTTGCTGCAAAACTGAAAGCAGGTGAGATCACGCAGGATGAATACGACCGCTGGCGGTACCATTATCCTGAGTATGACACCTCTGGACAGTGGCACAAAATCACGCCGTCTCAGGAACTCAGCGATATGCTTGCTGTTGAGTTAAGTGATAGAAACTCAGGAAAATAAAGTCCAAATGCTCTTGACATTTTATTAATATAATATTATTATAATATTACTTTAATAATTTTGGAGGGATAATACATGGCAGCCAGTCTGATGAACGTATTCAAGAATGCAGACCTTCAGAGAATTGGAAAAACCGCTACAAATATCGTTTCTCTTGCGTTTAAGCCAAACAAAAAAACAGGTGCTAGAATTGCGCGAGCTGTATTAGATGACGGAACAACCTTAATAAAGACCGTGACCGCTTCTGGCGTTGTTTCCGAAACAATTCATCGACTTCCCGAAATCACCTCAACAGTTCAAAGAAACGAAGTTATCAAAGATCTCTGCAAACAAAAAATTAATCAAGAAACCATTGCAGCAATGTTGGATATATCGCAATCCACTGTTTCAAATGTCTTGCGCAAAAAATAATACCCTGCATAAATAGAAAAAGCTCTGCCGACCTTCTTTCACAGAAAGTCAGCAGAGCCTTTTTCGCTCTTAGTATAGGATTGATATGATAGCGCAACCTGCAAACCATTCGCTCCTTCTGAAAAGAAGGAACAAAACGGTCTGAACAGGTGCTATCATTTTGCT
>CAVFTR010000001.1:0-515738 GCA_963625685.1 bacterium | reverse complement strand
GCGCGGTACCCAATAACGAAGACATGGTCCAGCTCGGCCTCTTCGTCAAGTGCGACGAGCACGTTGTCGAGTACACCGTGAGCTTCGATAAAAACGGCGGCACGGGCACGATGGACAGCGTGATGGTCGAGGAAGGTGCGGAGTACACACTGCCCGAGTGCAAGTTCACAGCGCCCGCCGGCAAGGTGTTCAAGGCCTGGAGCGTTAACGGCACGGAAAAATCCGTCGGAGACAAGATCACCGTCAATGCGGACACTACCGTCACGGCCGTCTGGAAGGTAAAGCTGACCCCCTACGTTCCGGGGCACACTCACAGCTACACCAAGGCGGTCACCGCGCCGACCTGCACCGATAAGGGCTACACGACCTACACCTGCAGCTGCGGCAACAGCTACGTTTCCGACTACGTCAACGCAAATGGCCACACCGAGGTAGTCGACGCGGCAGTCGCGGCCACCTGCGAGAAGACCGGCCTGACCGAGGGCAAGCACTGCTCGGTCTGCAACGCGGTCCTCACCGCGCAGAAGGCGACTCCCAAGGCCGCGCACACCGAGGTAGTCGACGCGGCAGTCGCCGCCACCTGTGAGAAGACCGGCCTGACCGAGGGCAAGCACTGCTCGGTCTGCAACGCGGTCCTCACCGCGCAGAAGGCGACTCCCAAGGCCGCGCACACCGAGGTAGTCGACGCGGCAGTCGCCGCCACCTGTGAGAAGACCGGCCTGACCGAGGGCAAGCACTGCTCGGTCTGCAACGCGGTCCTCACCGCACAGAAGGAGACTCCCAAGGCCGCGCACAGCTTCGATAAGGGCTTCTGCAGCGTCTGCGGCGCAGTCGATGCCTCCTATGTGCCCTTCAAGGACGTCAAGGAGGGCGACGCGTTCTACGACGATATCATGTGGGCATGGAAAAATCACATCATCGTAGGCGACGAGAACGGCAACTACAACGCCGACGACGATCTGACCCGCGCACAGGTCGTCACCATGCTGTGGCGCATGTCCGGCTCCCCGAAGGCCGAAAAGGCCGCCGGCTTCAGCGACCTGACCCAGGACTGGTATAAGGAAGCGGTCGCATGGGCGGTAGAAAAGGGCATCGTCAAGGGCATCGGCAACAACCTGTTCGATCCCGACGGCACCTGCACCCGCGCGATGTTCGTCACCATGCTGTGGCGCCTCAACGGCTTTGAGACGGCCGAAAACGCCGCTCCCTTCACCGACCTGACCCAGGATTGGTACAAGGCTGCGGTCGCATGGGCCTCCTCCAACGGCGTCACCAAGGGCACGAGCAGCACCACGTTCTCGCCCGACGATAACTGCACCCGCGGCCAGGCGGCAGCATTCCTGCACCGTCTCGCCCAGCTCGAAAAATAAAACAAAACAGCAAGAAAAACCCCCGGCCTTTGGGCCGGAGGTTTTTCTTGCCATCGGGTGCGCGCCTGTGCTATCATGGAGCCGAATGATCCTCAGGAGGAGACTATGGACAGGACAGCACTTATAATGATCGACATGCAGCGCGGCTTTATCGACCCCTCGTCGCCGCTGTGCATCGCAGGGGCGGCCGCGACCGTGCCGGCCTGCGCCGAAGCTATACGCTTCTTCCACGAAAGAGAGCTGCCGCTGTTTTACGCCGTGCGCCGCTACCGCGCCGACGGCAGCGACGTTGAAAGGGCGAGGGCAAAGATCTGGGCCGGGGGCGGCAAGCCACTGTCGGAGAGCTGCCCGGAGAGCATGTCCGACGCATTCCCGGAGTCGTTTGAGGTAACAGAGCGCGATTATGTGCTCATAAAGCCGCGCTTTTCGGCGTTTTTCGCGACGGGCCTCGACCTTGTGCTGCGCAGACTGGGCGTGCAGACCGTCGTGCTTGCCGGAACAACGACGCCAAACTGCATCCGCACGACCTGCTACGACGCGCTCTCACTCGACTATGACGTCATCGTCCTGAGCGACTGCACATCGTCGATAAGCGACGCGGTGCAGACGGCAAACCTTGAGGATATGCGGCGCGCCGGCGCGGGGATAATTACATTAGAGCAGATGAAAAACCACGGCTTTTGACCGTGGTTTTTCAATGCTTATTCGTCCTTTGATATCATTTGAAGGGCATGACCGAGGACGCCGATAACGGCGCTGAGGTTCTGCTTCGCTCCGCTCTCGTTGCCGGGGAGATTGAGGATAAGGCTCTTGCCGCGGATGCCGGCGACGCCTCTTGTGAGCATGGCCCGCGGGCTGAGCTGGAGGCTGTAGTGCAGCATCGCCTGCGGAATGGCCGGTATCTCGCGTGAGATGACGTCGCGCGTGGCCTCGGGCGTGATATCGCGCCTGCCGAAGCCCGTGCCGCCGGTCGAGACGATGAGATCCGCACCGAGCTCGTAGGAGCATTTTATGAACTCCGAGGATATCTCGTGCCGCTCGTCGGGAACGAGACCGTGATAAATGACCCTGAAGCCGGCCTCCTCAAGCATCTGAATGACAGAGGGACCGACCTTGTCGACCCTTTTGCCGGAAGCGCAGCCGTCGCTTACGGTGATGAGCGCAGCAGTGTAATCCATATGACCCTCCTTATTTCTTAAAGCTGTCCTTGAGCGCGACAGCGCGGTTGAATACGAGATGCCCGGGAGCCGAGTCCCTGCTGTCAACGCAGAAGTAGCCCATGCGCAGGAACTGGAACTGTGCCGGAGCGGCAGCGCCCTCAAGCATTTTTTCCAGCTTGCAGTTTTTAAGCACCTCGAGCGAGTTCGGATTCAGGCAGCTTATATAATCCTTGTCGGCAGCGTCGGGATCGGGGTCGGAAAACAGATTGCTGTACAGTCTTACCTCGGCGTCGGCGCAGTTACCCGCGTCGACCCAGTGTATCGTCGCGCCCTTGACCTTGCGGCCGTCTGAGGGGTCGCCTCCGCGGCTTTCGGGATCGTAGGTGGCAAGCACCTCGACGACATTGCCGCCGTCATCCTTCACGCAGCCGGTGCAGGTGATGAGGTACGCGCCCTTCAGGCGGCATTCGGGGCCGTTAGGGAAGAGTCTTTTATATTTGGGAACGGGCGTTTCAAGGAAATCCTCGGCCTCGATCCACAGCTCGCGCGAGAAAGTGACCTTTCTCGTTCCGGCCTCGGGAACGCCGGGGTTATTTTCAATGTCAAGCTCCTCGCTCTGACCCTCGGGGTAGTTTGTTATCGTCAGCTTCACGGGGCGAAGGACCGCCATGGCGCGCTGGGCGTTGTCGTTGAGATCCTCGCGCAGGCAGTGCTCAAGGAAGGAAAACTCGACGGTGCTCGGCATCTTCGCGACGCCTATCCTCTCGCAGAAATTGCGGATAGACTGCGGCGTGTAGCCGCGGCGGCGCAGACCGCAGAGCGTCGGCATGCGCGGGTCGTCCCAGCCGGAGACGAGGCCCTCCTCCACGAGCCTTCTGAGCTTGCGCTTGCTGAGCACGGTGTAGTTTATGCCGAGGCGGGCAAACTCTATCTGGCGAGGTCTGGAGGGAACGGAGACGTTGTTTATGACCCAGTCGTACAGCGGGCGGTGATCCTCATACTCGAGCGAGCACAGCGAGTGGGTTATGCCCTCGAGCGCGTCCTGGATGGGGTGGGCAAAGTCGTACATGGGGAAGATGCACCACTTCGTGCCCTGACGGTGGTGCTCGATATAACGGATGCGGTAGAGCACGGGGTCGCGCATGTTGAAGTTGCCGGAGGCGAGGTCTATCTTTGCGCGCAGGGTATACCGGCCCTCGGGGAACTCGCCGTTTTTCATGCGCTCGAAAAGCTCGAGGTTTTCCTCGACGGGCCTGTCGCGGTAGGGGCTCACGGCGGGCCTCGTCGTATCGCCGCGGTACTCCTTAAACTGCTCGGGCGTGAGCTCGCATACGTAGGCAAGGCCCTTCTTTATGAGCTCGAGCGCATATTCGTAGGTCTTTTCAAAATAATCCGAGCCGTAGAAAAAGCGCTCGCCCCAGTCAAAGCCGAGCCAGTGTATATCCTCCTGGATGGCGTCGACGTACTCGGTATCCTCCTTGGCGGGGTTCGTATCGTCCATGCGGAGGTTGCAGATGCCGCCGTACTTTTCGGCGGTGCCGAAATCTATGATGAGCGCCTTGCAGTGACCGATGTGCAGATAGCCGTTCGGCTCTGGCGGGAAGCGGGTATGCACCTGCATTCCGGCAAAGCGGCCGCCCTCGGCGATATCCTCGTCGATAAAATTTTCAATAAAATTCTTGCTTATCTCGTCCATTTCAATACTCCTGTCAGCTTGGATAGGGAAATTATATACGATATTTAAGCCAATTACAATATTTAAATATAAAATTCGGCAGCTGTGTTGCATATGCGATTGAGAAAACGCGCAGGCTGTGATAATATACTCACAGGTGATAAAAATGGACAACAAATTCGATATACTCATCATCGGCGCGGGGCCTGCCGGAGTTTCGGCGGCGCTCACGGCCCGCAACCGCGGCAAAAAAACCGCCGTCATATCAAATCCGCCCGAGAGCAGCAAGCTGTATCTTGCCGAAAGCGTCACGAACTATCCCGGCATCTCCGGCAGCGGCGGCGATATAATAAACGCCATGCGCCGCCAGCTCGAGGAAAGCGGGGCCGACATTATAAACGGCCGCGCGCTGAGCGTCGTGCCGCTCGGTAAAACGGCCGGCGTCGCCGTCGGGCGCGAGTTTTACGAGGCGAGCGCCGTCATTGTCGCAAGCGGCATAAGCCGCCGCCCGATATGCTCCGGCGAAACCGAGTTTCTGGGCAGGGGAGTGAGCTACTGCGCGACCTGCGACGGGATGCTGTACAGGGGCAGGACCGTCGCCGTGATAGGCGACAGCTCCGAGGCCGCGCACGACGCGCAGTTTCTGCGCGATATCGGCTGTGAGGTGCTGTCCTTTACGGGCAGGGAAAAGCTCGATATCCGCGGCGGCATGAAGGCCGACACTCTCGTTGCCGACGGAAAAGAATATAAGGTCGACTGCGTTTTTATCCTCAAGGACACGATCACGGCCGAAAGCCTCGTTTCCGGCATAGAGGCCGAGCGCGGCATCATAAAAACAGGCCGCGGCGGGGAGACCAATATAAAGGGCGTTTTTGCCGCCGGCGACTGCGCGGGCGCGCCGTATCAGATAGCAAAGGCCGTGGGCGAGGGCAATATTGCCGCGCTTTCCGCCTGCGAATATATAAATACCATCGAAAAGGAGATATAAAAAATGATAGTGCATCTTACGAAGGATAATTTTGATTCCGAGACCTCGTCAGGCCTCGTGCTGGTCGATTTCTGGGCGACCTGGTGCGGACCCTGCCGCATGCAGGCTCCGATACTCGAGGAGCTTGACAGGCAGATGGAGGGCCGCGTCAAGGTATGCAAGCTCGACGTCGACGAGGCGCCCTCCGTCGCGCAGCGCTTCGGCGTCATGAGCATCCCCACGCTCATCGCCTTCAGGGACGGTCAGCAGATAGGCAAGGAGGTCGGCGTAACGAGCTGCGAGGATCTCATGCTCATGTTAGGTTAAAATTTTTGCAATATTTATTGCAATTGAAAGAGTGTCCGTATATAATGGATTATCCGTTGTATACGGACACTCTTTATTACCTGGAGGAAACTATGTCTGATTATATAATTAGCTGCTGCTCGACGGCAGACCTCAGCAAGGAACATTTTGAAGCGCGCGACATCAAATATGTCTGCTTCCATTACATGCTCAACGGCGAGGACTATCTAGACGACCTCGGCCAGAGCATGGCCTTTGAAGATTTCTACAGGAAGATGGCCGAGGGCGCGGACACCAAGACCAGTCAGGTGAACGTCGCCGAATATGTCGATTTCTTCACGCCCTTCCTCAAGGAGGGCAGGGACATCCTGCACGTTACGCTCTCAAGCGGCATCTCCGGCACCGTAAACTCCGCCCGCAACGCGGCCGCGATGCTCGCCGAGGAGTACCCCGAGCGCAAGATCTATATCGTCGACTCTCTCGGCGCGTCCTCCGGCTACGGACTGCTGATGGACACGCTCGCGGACAGACGCGACGAGGGCCTGAGCATAGACGAGGCCCGCGACTGGCTCGAGGCAAACAAGCTCCACCTGCACCACTGGTTCTTCTCAACCGACCTCAGCTTCTATGTCAAGGGCGGCAGGATATCCAAGGCCGCCGGCTTCTTCGGAACGATGCTCAACATCTGCCCGTTGCTGAACATGGATAACCTCGGCAGGCTCATTCCCAGGGAAAAGATCCGCACGAAGAAGAAGGTCATAAGAACCATCGTCGAGCGCATGGAGCAGTGCGCCGACGGCGGCCTTGACTACTCCGGCAAGTGCTACATCTCGCAGTCGGGCTGCGTAGAGGACGCAAAGGAGGTCGCGGCTCTCATCGAGGAGCGCTTTACGAAGCTCAACGGTAAGGTCGAGATAAACTATGTCGGCACGACCATCGGCAGCCACACGGGACCGGGCACGGTCGCGCTGTTCTTCTGGGGCTGCGAGCGCGGCGAATGATTCAAAATAACTAAAATAACTTAAGATGAACGGTAAACGAGCAAAATCCAGCAATAGAAATAATATATATATATATTTCATGATCAGCACATATGGCTTGAGCTAATACTGCTGATGGGCTGGGTGTTTGCCATGTGCCTTTACATAGCACCCGGCTCGTTTACGCACACCGTTGGCTTCATGCTGCGCGATCCGCTGCTCATCGTACTGAACGTTTTACCGATAGCTGTGCTGATGCTGATATTTTACTTCGCGTTTTCAAACAGCTTTGCGGCCGGAGCCGTGGCGAACGCCGTGTTCGGCCTGCTGTCCTACGCAAACCTTCTCAAGATCGACGGGCGCGACGATCCGCTCGTTCCGGCGGACATACTTCTGCTGCGTGAGGCGCTTCAGGCCTCCGGCGACTACCGCCTTGACCTGCATCCGGTGTTCATCGCGCTCATCGGCCTATCGACGGCGGCGCTCATAGTCCTTGCCGTGCTTTTCGGAAAAACGAGAAAGCGTCCGGCAGTACCGAGGATCATCGGTATCGTCCTGAGCCTTGCGGTGTTCACCGGCGCGTTCTTCGGCCTGTACAGGGACAGAGAGCTCTACGCCTCGTTCCCCGTGAGCTCGGAGTACAACATGACGACCATGTTCAACGAGCTGGGGCTCAATTACTGCTTCCTTTATAACTTCAACCTCTACTCCGTCGATAAGCCCGAGGGCTATTCGTCAAGCAAGGTCGAGAGCTATATCGCCGAGCAGGAGACCGTGGAGTCTGAGGGCGTAAAGCCGCAGATACTCATGGTAATGTGCGAGGCCTTCAACGACATTACCGATGCCGCTGCCTTTACCTACTCCGACGAGGACGATCCCATGCGCGGCTTTTATGAGGCGGCGCAGAGCCCGAACAGCATAAGCGGGCACATCGTCGTGCCGAACTTCGGCGCGGGCACTGCCAACACGGAGTTTGACGTGCTCACCGGAATGCAGACAAATCTCATAAGCGCTACCTCGAACTCGGCGCTGAGATCGTTCCACCACTCCGTGCCCTCAATGGCGACGCTTTTGAGCGGCGAGGGCTATGACAGCCTGTATTTCCATCCGGGCAACAGCTGGTTTTATAACCGCGATTCTGCGCTGAGCTTCCTCGGCATCAAGGATCGCGTGTTCGTCGAGGATCTTGAGGATAAGTCCAATATGGAGACCGCTTTTCTCAAAAACCTCAAAACGCTCATATCGGAGCGCACACAAAACGGCGAGCGGCTTTTTACCTACGCAACGACCATCCAGAATCATCAGGCGTATACATATTCAAAATACGATTTCGAGATACCGAGGGTGCAGACGAGCGTTCAACTTAGCGACTATGCCGAGGAGCTTTTGTCGGTGTACGCTTACGGCGTGAAGTGCTCGTCGGACATGCTGCTTGAGCTGACGGAATATCTCAACAGCCTTGACGAACCGTATATCCTCGTGTTCTTCGGCGACCATCGCCCGAACCTCGGCGCGGATTACCTCGCGTATAAGGAGATAGGCATGGATATCGAAAATGACGTTATATCCAACTGCTCCGCGCCCTTTGTTATATGGGCAAACGATGCGTATGCAGGGACCTCCGACTTTGCCGATCGCTTTGCCTCGCTCGATATGCCCGAGGACGGATACATAAGCGCAAGCTTTCTCGGCGAGGTGACGCTGGAGCTTGCAGGCTGTGCAAAAAGCGAGCCGTTTTTCGGCTTCCTTTCCGAGCTGCGCCGTGAGGTGCCCGTCATAAAGACGGGCGTAAACAGCGACGCAGAGCAGCCGCTCATAGATAAGCTGCACTGCTGGCAGTATTATCGCATGAGCTGAAAAATCGCGGCTTGACTTTTCGGGTAAAAAGTGCATATAATAAGGTTTATTAAAGGCGATGACGGACAGGAGTAAGCGGAAGCTGCTTTTTCAGAGAGGGAACGGAGGGTGAAAGTTCCCAGAGCAGGCCGCCGAAGGTCGGTCCCGAGCAGCCGTGCCGAAGCTTCAGTAGGCCGGACGGGAGCTCCCGTTACAGAGCGATGAGTGCCGCGCCTTGCGCGGAATTCAGGTGGTACCGCGTAAAACTGCGCCCTGATATGTCAGGGCGCGGTTTTTTTATAAGTAAACGAGGAGGAACAGATATGAAAGAACTGCCGAAGGTGTATGACCCGGGCACGGTGGAAAAGAAAATATATGACATGTGGCAGTCGCAGGGCTGCTTCAAGGGAGTCATAGACCCCGACAAAAAGCCGTTTTCCATAGTCATGCCGCCCCCCAACGTAACGGGACAGCTCCACATGGGTCACGCGCTCGACTCGACCCTTCAGGATATCCTGATCCGCTATAAGCGCATGCAGGGCTATGCGGCCCTGTGGCTCCCGGGCACCGATCACGCCGGCATAGCCACGCAGATCAAGGTCGAGGAGGAGCTGCGCACCAAGGAAGGACTCACGCGCTACGACCTCGGACGCGAGAAGTTTCTTGAGCGTGTCTGGGAGTGGAAGAATAAATACGGCGACCGTATAGTCGAGCAGCAGAAGGTGCTCGGCGCGTCCTGCGACTGGGACAGAAGCGCCTTTACGATGGACGAAACGCGCGCAAAGAGCGTGCGCGAGACCTTCTGCGAGCTGTACGAGAAGGGACTTATCTACAAGGGCAGCCGCATCATAAACTGGTGTCCCAAGTGCCGCACGGCGCTCTCCGACGCCGAGGTCGAGTATAAGGACACGCCGGGCTCGTTCTGGTATGTAAGATACCCGATAGAGGACTCCGAGGAGGAGTTTATCATTGCCACCACCCGTCCCGAGACCATGCTCGGCGACTCCGGCGTTGCCGTCCACCCCGACGATGAGCGCTATAAGCACCTCGTCGGCAAAAACGCCATCCTGCCGCTCGTGGGCAGAAGGCTCCCCATCGTCGCCGACGAATATGTCGAGCTCGGCTTCGGAACCGGCGCCGTCAAGATGACGCCCTGCCACGACCCGAACGACTACGAGGTCGGCCTCCGGCACGGCCTTGAGCAGATACTGTGCATCGACGAGGACGCGAAGATCATAAACGGCGGCAAATATAACGGCATGGACCGCTACGAGGCGCGCAGGGCCATCGTCGCCGACCTCGAGGAGCAGGGCTACCTCGTAAAGGTCGAGCCGTATAACCATAACGTCGGCTGCTGCTACCGCTGCGGCACGGTCGTCGAGCCGCTCACGAGCCCCCAGTGGTTTGTGAAGATGAAGCCTCTTGCCGAGGCCGCCATCGAGGTCGTGAAGGACGGCAGGATAAAATTCGTCCCCGAGCGCTTTACAAAGATATATATGAACTGGATGGAGAACGTCCACGACTGGTGCATCTCCCGCCAGCTCTGGTGGGGCCACAGGATACCGGCCTGGTACTGCGACGACTGCGGAAAGATCAGCGTTTCGCGCACGGATATCTGCGAGTGCTCGCACTGCGGCAGCAAAAACGTGCATCAGGAGGATGACGTGCTCGATACATGGTTCTCCTCCGCGCTCTGGCCCTTCTCGACCATGGGCTGGCCGGAAAAAACGCCGGAGCTCGACTACTGGTACCCGACCTCGGTCATGGTAACGGGCTATGATATCATCTTCTTCTGGGTCGCGAGAATGATCTTCTCCGGCATGGAGCAGATGAAAAAGGAGCCCTTCCACACGGTGTTTATCCACGGCCTTGTGCGCGACAGTCAGGGCAGAAAAATGTCCAAGAGCCTCGGCAACGGCATAGACCCGCTGGAGATGGCCGAAAAGTACGGCGCCGACGCGCTGCGCTTTAACCTCATAACCGGCAACAGCCCCGGCAACGACATGCGCTTTTACGTTGAAAAGTGCGAGGCCATGCGCAACTTCTGCAATAAGATATGGAACGCATCGCGCTTTGTCATGATGAACCTCACGGTCGAGGACGATCATCTGCCCGGGGCGCTTGAAACGGAGGATAAGTGGATACTTTCAAAGCTCAACCGAGTTATCAAAGAGGTCTGCGACAATATGGACAGCTTCGAGCTCGGCGTTGCCGCGGGCAAGATCTACGACTTTATTTGGGACGATTACTGCGACTGGTACATTGAGCTGACAAAGCCGCGCCTGGGCGGCGATGACGAGGGCGCAAAGGAGAGCGCACAGCGCGTCCTGCTGTACGTTCTCGTCGAGATACTCAAGCTCCTGCATCCCTTCATGCCCTTCATCACCGAGGAGATATGGCAGGCGCTGCCGCACGAGGGCGACGCGCTGATGATGCAGTCCTATCCAGAGTACAGCGAGAGCCTCGATTTTCCCGAGGACGAGGCGAGCTTCGGCATGGTCATGGACGCCATCAAGGCCGTGCGCGCCCGCAGAGCGGAGATGAACGTGCCCCCGTCCAGAAAGAGCCATCTCATCATCGTCACCGACAAGGGCAGGGCCTTTGCCGACGGCGAGAGGTTTATCTGCAAGCTCGCCTATGCCTCCGGCATTGAGGTGAGAACGGAGCTTCCCGAGACGACAGACGGCATGGTGTCCGTCATAACCGGCAACGCACGCATGTTCATGCCCATGGCCGAGCTCGTCGATCTTGAAAAGGAGCGCGCCCGCATGGAAAAGGAGCTTGCAAACGCCAGAAAGCAGCTTGAGGGACAGATATCGAAGCTTGCCAATGAGAATTTTGTCTCACGCGCGCCCGAGAAGGTCGTAAACGCCGAGCGCGAGAAGAAGGCAAAGCTCGAGGCGCTTATCGAAAATCTTGAGGAGAGCCTCAAAAATCTCTGATAATTCCGGCGCGTTTCTGCAAAAACTGCATATATAAACATTTAAACTGATGTCAAGCGCAGCTTGACATCAGTTTTTTTACATAGGAGCGTGATAAAAATGAAGATAGCATCGGAATATTCCGACGGCAGGCTCACGGTGTATCTGGCCGGCGAGCTCGACCACCACAGCGCGAAAATGACGGTCAGCGGCATTGCCGAGAGCATCGACAGATATCTCCCGCGGGATCTCGTGCTCGACCTTGCTCAGCTCGGCTTCATGGACTCGTCCGGCATAGCGGTCATCGTGCGCAGCTATAAGAAAATGAGGGACGCGGGCGGCCGCATGTACATTGAAAACGCGCAGGCGCAGCCGATGCGGGTGCTCGACGCCTCGGGCGTGGACAGGCTGCTGCCGATCGCCGCGAAGAGGGAGGTGATAACATGACTGTGACAAATTACATGAAGCTTGAATTTCCGAGCTGCAGCTCTAACGAGAGCTTCGCCAGGGCAGCCGCGGCGGGCTTTGCCGCCCAGCTCGACCCGACGCTCGACGAGCTTGGCGATATAAAGACCTCGGTCAGCGAGGCGGTCACCAACTGCATCGTCCATGCATACCCCGACAGCATCGGGACGATAAGCATGCGCCTTCGCATAATCGACGGCGAAAAGCTCGAGATCAGCATACGCGACAGAGGCTGCGGCATAGCGGATATCGGGCAGGCCATGCTGCCGATGTACACCTCCGGCGGCGAGGAGCGCAGCGGCATGGGCTTTACCATCATGGAAAGCTTTATGGACAGGCTCAGGGTCAAGAGCAAGCCCGGCAAGGGCACGACGGTGACCATGCTGCGCACCATACGCCAGCGCAGGGGCCTTCGATGACCGAGTGCATGCTCAATGACCTCCGGCTGGCCCGGCAGGGTGACAAGGCCGCCGCCGGGCGCCTTGTCGAGGAAAACTCGGGCCTCATATGGAGCATCGCACGGCGCTTTTTCGGCCGCGGCGTCGAGCCGGACGATCTGTATCAGCTCGGCTGCCTCGGCTTTCTCAAGGCCGTGTCCGGCTTCGACCCGGAGTTCGGCACGCAGTTTTCGACCTATGCCGTGCCGAAGATATCGGGCGAGATACGCCGCTTCCTGCGCGACGACGGCACGGTCAAGGTCAGCCGCGGCATAAAGGAGCGCTCGCAGCGCATAAAAAACGCCCGCTGCGTGCTTGAGCAGCGGCTGGGACGCGCGCCGCTGCTGTCGGAGCTTGCCGCCGAGACCGGCCTTACGCCCGAGGAGATAGCCTTTGCCGAGACAGCCACCGGACAGGCCGAGAGCCTACAGCGCGAAACGGGGGAGGATGGCTTCACGCTCGAGCACGTACTGTGCGACCTGAGCGGCGAGGAGCGCATGATAGAGCACGTCGCCCTGCGCTGCGCCATAGAGCGCCTGCCCGAAAAGGAGCGCAGGACCCTGTATCTGCGCTATTACCACGGCCTTACTCAGGAGAGGGCTGCGCGCGTGCTCGGCGTATCGCAGGTGCAGATATCGCGCCTTGAGCGAAAGGCCATAGCGCAGCTGCGCGACATGCTCTCGTAATAATGAGTCCGCGCGGCAAAACAATTGCCGTGCGGACCTTTTATTATGAGCAAAATTAATGCACATTGACCATAACTTGTTAATAATTTATTAAATAATGTAAGGGGTCTTGAAATTTGAAAACTATGCGTTAAAATAGCCTGGTGCTTTTATCTGGTGTTTTTATAGGGGTGTAGGCCATGGAAAAAAGAAAAAGAAGTCTTTCGATAGACATGCTCAACGGCTCGATGTGGGATAAGATACTGCTCTATGCTCTGCCCGTCGCGGCAACAGGCATTCTGGGGCAGCTTTTTAATGCGTCGGACGTCGCCATAGTAGGAAACTTTGCGTCCACCGACCGTGTCGCGGCGGTGGCCGCCGTCGGCGCTAACGGACCTGTTATAGGACTTATACTCAACCTGTTTATCGGTATTGCCCTCGGCGCGAACGTCGTCATAGCAAACGCCATCGGCAGGGGAGACAGGCAGACCGTATCCCGCGCCGTGCATACCTCCATCGTTGCGTCCTTCCTCGGCGGCATTGCTGTCATGCTCATCGGTCAGGCGCTGGCAAAGAGCGTGCTTTCGATGCTCAACGTGCCCGACGATGTGTTCCCGCTTGCCATGACCTACATGCGCATTTATCTGCTGGGCCTGCCGGTGATATTCCTTTATAACTTTGAATCAGCGATATTCAGAAGCGCGGGCGACACGAAAACGCCGCTCATAGCGCTTGCCGTGTCGGGCGTTCTGAACGTCATACTCAATATATTCTTCGTAACTGTCCTCGACATGACCGTCGACGGAGTCGCCGTGGCGACGGTCATAGCAAACGCGGTGAGCTCCCTTATCCTCGGCGTAAAGCTCATTAAGACGGAGCTGTGCATCCGTGTCGAGCTCAAAAAGCTGTGCATCGACTGGAGGATACTCGGCCGCATACTCAAGATCGGCCTGCCGGCCGGCATACAGAGCGCGGTCTTCTCGCTTTCAAACATCATCATATCCTCGGCTGTAAACAGCCTCGGCAAGGTCACCATGGCGGCGTCCTCGGCGGGCTTCAATGTCGAGATCATAGCCTATTACATTCTCAACTCCTTCGGCCAGGCCTGCACGACCTTCGTCGGTCAGAACTACGGCGCGGCGCAGATAGACCGCTGCCGCAGGACCCTTAAGCTGTGCATAATCGAGGATATCATCGCCACGGGAACGACCATCCTCGTCATGCTGCTTGCCGGCAGATTTCTCATAGGCCTGTTCAATAACGACCCCGAGGTCATAGAGATAGGCTTTATGCGCCTGAAGATAGTCTACACCTCGTATATATTCTGTCTTCTGTACGAGGTCATGTCGTCGTATATGCGCGGCTACGGCATATCCCTCGTGCCGGCGATACTGACCATGCTCGGCGTGTGCGGGATACGCATCACGTGGATATACACCGTTTTCCCCATGCACAGGACCTTCGAGACCATCATGAACGTCTACCCCATAAGCCTTGCGGCGACGTCCGTGCTCATCTTCATCGCGCTCATCATCTACCGTCCGTCGAAGCGCTATGACCATATCGCGCTTGACTCTTGAAAGAGCGCATCGTTCGTGGTAAAATGATGCGCTATGGATAAAGATTTTGAAACACGATATCTCGAAGCGAGAAAAAAAGTGATCGAGACCGATTTTGCCGGGCTTAATCCCATGCAGAGAAAGGCTGTCATGGCGACCGAGGGCGCGCTGCTCATTCTGGCCGGCGCCGGCAGCGGCAAAACGACGGTGCTCATAAACAGAATAGCCAATCTCATGCGCTACGGCAGAACCTCCGACAGCGAAGAGCTCCCCGAAAACGCCGGCCTTGAGGATATCGACGCAATGGCGCGGCTGGACGACTGCGCCCGCCGCACGGCGGCCCTCGAGCCGGTCGAGCCCTGGCGCATCCTCGCCATTACCTTTACGAACAAGGCCGCCGACGAGCTCAAGTCGCGCCTTTCAAAAATGCTCGGCGAGGCGGGGGAGGACGTGTGGGCCTCCACCTTCCATTCGGCCTGCGTGCGCATGCTCCGCCGCGATGCGGACAGGCTCGGCTTTCCCCCGAGCTTCACCATCTACGACAGCTCCGACAGTCAGAGCCTTATAAAGCACATACTGCGCGACTTCGAGCTTGACGATAAGAAATATCCCCCGCGCATGCTGCTTTCCGAGATAAGCCGCGCGAAGGACGACTGCTGCTCGCCCGAGCAGTACTACGCCCGCGCAAGGGCGATGGGAGACGCCCGCAGGGTAAAGATAGCGGAGATATACGCGGAATACTCGCGCCGGGCCTTTGCCGCCGGCGCAATGGATTTTGATGATCTCATATACTACACCGTAAAGCTCCTTGATGAAAACGAGGACATCTGCCAGTATTGGCAGAGGCGCTTCAGATACATACTCATCGACGAGTACCAGGATACGAACAGGCTCCAGTACATGCTTGCCAAGAAGCTCGCCGGGGGCTGGGGCAATATCTGCGTCGTCGGCGACGATGACCAGAGCATTTATAAATTCCGCGGCGCGACGATTGAGAACATCCTCTCGTTCGAGGACGAGTACAGGGACTGCCGCGTTATACGACTCGAGCAGAACTACCGCAGCACGGGGCATATCCTGGGCGCTGCGAACGCCGTCATAAAAAACAATCTCGGCCGCAAGGGCAAGGAGCTGTGGACGAAGGGCGACATGGGCGATAAGCCCGAGCTCTACGTCGCAGATAACGAGCACGACGAGGCACGGTTCGTGGCCTCGCAGCTGCTCGGACTGTACGGCAGGGGCGCGGCCTGGGGCGACAGCGCGGTGCTCTACCGCATGAACGCGCAGTCGCATCAGATAGAGCAGGCCTTCAAGCGCAACGGCATACCGTATAAGATATTCGGTGGCACGGGCTTCTTCGACCGCGCCGAAATAAAGGATATGCTGGCCTATCTGTGCGTCATAGCCTCTCCCGACGACGATCTGCGCCTCGGAAGGATAATAAACAATCCGCCGCGCGGCATCGGCGCAAAGAGCGTCGAGACCGCCGCCGCGATAGCGCATGAAAATAAGTGCTCGCTGTTTTCGGTCATAAGCAGGGCGGACCTCTATCCCGAGCTCAGCCGCGCGGCTCCGCGCATGCTGCTGTTTGCCGGGATGATGAACGAGCTCATCGCGCAGAAGGACGAGCTCGCGCCCGATCTTCTATACGACCAGCTCGTCGAGCGCACGGGCTATCTGCGCATGCTCGAGGAAAAGCGCACCGTCGAGGACGACGCGCGCGCGCAGAACATAAAAGAGCTCAAATCCAGCATAATAAACTACAAAAGCGAGACCGACGCCCCCACTCTCGAGGGCTATCTTGCCGATGTCGCGCTGTACACCGATATGGATAACTACGACGAGAGTGCCGACTGCGTCGTCATGATGACGATGCACTCGGCCAAGGGACTGGAGTTTCCCAACGTCTTCGTCGTCGGCTGCGAGGAGGGCATCTTCCCCGGCATTAAGGCCATAGGCGAGGCCGACGAGATGGAGGAGGAGCGCAGGCTGTGCTACGTCGCGATAACGCGCGCCAAAAAGCGCCTGTTCCTGTCCTGCGCGCGGCAGAGGATGCTATTCGGCCGCACGACGGCAAACCGCGTCTCGCGCTTTATAGACGAGATACCCGAGGAGCATCTGGAAAAGCGCAATATCCCCAGAGGCTACGGCTACTCCGAGCGCTCGCAGGTGCAGAAGGAGTTTGCCCGCCGCACGCCGGCCGAGCGGAGCTTTAAAAAGCCCGCCGCGACTCCGTCTGCGCCAAAAGCCGGGGCGGCCGAAAAGCCGCAGTTTGCCGTCGGCGACAGAGTCAGCCACAGGGCCTTCGGCGAGGGCCGGCTCTCAAAGATGACGCCCATGGGCAACGACTACCTGATAGAGATCGAATTTGACAGCGGCACGGTGAAAAAGCTCATGCTGCGCGCCGCCGCACTGCATATGGTGAAGATATAGAAATATGAAAAACAAAGCAAATATCGGACGGCTCTGCCTTATATGCACTACGCTCATATGGGGCAGCTCCTTTGTCATTTTAAAATCCGCGCTCGACAGCATCACGCCGATGTGGGTGCTCGCCATCCGCTTCGCGGGGGCGGCCATAATGATGCTCATAGCCTGCCTGCCGCGCCTTAAAAGGATAGACGGGGGATATATCAGGGGCGGCGTCATAATGGGCGTATGCCTTGCCCTTGCGTACATCGTGCAGACCTACGGCCTTGTATACACGACGCCCGGCAAGAACGCCTTCCTCACGGCGACCTACTGTATTCTCGTCCCCTTCCTGTACTGGGCCATAGCGCACAAAAGGCCCGACAGGTACAATATCATCGCGGCCCTCGTCTGCCTTATCGGCATGGGCTTTGTCTGCCTTAACGACGACTTGAGCGTCAATATCGGCGACATGCTCACGATCTGCTGCGGCCTGTTCTACGGCCTGCACATCATCGTGACGGGGCGCTCTGTGGAGGAGCGCGATCCGCTCATCCTCACGATGCTGCAATTTGCGGTCGGCGGGATCATCTGCCTTGCGGGCGCCGCCATGTTCGAGCCGGTGCCGCACGATATCCCCTCGGGCACCTGGTGGAGCATAGCGTACATGACCTTCATGTGTACGGGCATGTGCTTTTTCCTTCAGACCATCGGCCAGAAGTACACACCGCCCTCCCAGGCGGCCGTCATCCTGACGCTTGAGTCCGTGTTCGGAACGGCGATATCCGTCATCCTCGGCGAGGAAGTGCTCACCTTCAATATAGCCCTCGGCTTCTGCCTCATTTTCTTCGCGGTGCTCACGAGCGAAACAAAGCTCGGCTTTCTCCGCGGCAGACACAGGTGAATGATGAAAAAAGCTCCCGTGCGGTTTTTGACCGCACGGGAGCTTCTGCGTATATAGAGAGATTCGTTATGCTTCTATTTCCTCTGCCGCGTCCTTTGCGAGCTTCTTCTGGAGCCAATCCTTGCCGTTTATGAAGCGCTCTACAATGTAGGATACGACGTAGTCGCCGGACGCGTTTACCATCGTTGCGGGAGGATCGACGAGGTTGCCGATCGCAAGCGCGATGGGGAAGGCCACGGCAAGCTGATCGGGGAAGAACAGGGTGCACAGCACCAGCTCGCCCGTACCGCCGCCGCCGGGGATACCGCTCATCGCGACTGAGGAGAACACGGCCACGATAATTGCCAGTATCGCCTGACCGGTGCCGAAGTCCATGCCGAATATGCCGAACAGGAAGGCGACCTTGATGATGGCGCTCATTGCAGAGCCGTCCATATGCATCGTTGCGCCGAGCGGGATGACGATGTTCGAGACCTCCTTGGAAACGCCGGTCTCCTCGCAGACCTCGAGATTCGTGGGGATAGTGGCTACAGAGGAGCATGTGCCGAAGGATACGGCGGCCGGACGGAACAGGTGCTTCCACATGACCTTCGCGCCGCCCTTGCCGCCGCCGAAGCGGGCGTAGATGGGGAAGAAGACGAGCATGTATGCAAAGCACAGAACATAGTAGATGATCAGCGTGCGGCTGTAGTCGCCGATGAGGTCGGGGCCGTAGGTGGCGACGAGATAGGCGAAAAAGCCGAAGAAGCCGATGGGGGCGTAGTAGGTGATGATCTTGACAACGTTCATGAGAACGGCGGTGAGATTATCAAGGAACTTTGCGACCATGCTGTCCCTGCCGCCGGTCATCTGGATCCCGAAGCCGAAGAAGATCGCGGCGACGATCAGAGGCAGTATCGCCTTGCGGCTCCACAGCTCGCCGAAGTCGGGCTTGGTGAAGAAGTTGATTATCATGTCGGTCACGCTCAGCGTCGAGCCGACCTCGCCCTCAACGACGGTGTATGCGCCGGTGACGATGGGGATGCAGCGTACTATCACGTACATGATGACCGCGGCGATAGCCGCAGTGACCAGGAAGGTGACGACGGTGACGCCCATGACCTTGCCCGCGCGCCTTGCGCTGGACATGTTCGCTATGGCAGATGCTATAGAGCAGAAAACCATGGGAACAACGACGCAGAACATGAGGTTTATGAAAACCGTTCCGATAGGCTCAAGAACGGTAGCGCCCTTGGATATGACCTCGCCCGACGCGTTCTTTACGACGGGGTTGAGCGCGCCGACCACGCAGCCGCCGATAATGCCGGCGAGCATGAAAAGTATGAATCCGTAGGACCTAAAGAATGATGTCTTCTTTGCCATGACCTGACTCCTTTAAAGTTTTTTCGGATTGATTATATTCGCGTGTATTTGCAAAGTAAATTGATTACAGTGCTTGAAACATTGCAAAAAGTGCTGTATAATCTTCGTTAACAACAATTTGGGAGCATAACGATGACAGAACGGTATAAATATACAAACGACGGCTACCTCAACGAAAACTTCCGCCTGTTTCATTTGAAGGACAGCTCCGGTCAGGAAAAGGATTTCCATTTTCATGAATTCGATAAGCTCGTCATCCTCATCTCCGGCAAGGTCGACTACACGGTCGAGGGCGCCTGCTACAGGCTCGAGCCCTGGGATATCCTCCTTGTGCGCCACCATATGATACACAGGGCGTCGATAGACCTGTCGGTACCGTATGAGAGGATAATAATATATCTCGACGCAGCCTATGTCGAGCGCTTTGCGCCCGAGGCCGGGCTCATGGACTGCTTCGCCGCGGCGGAAAAGCGCCGCCATTGCCTCCTTCGTCCGGACGGCGAGAGCGCGGAGCGGCTCAGGGACGCGCTGCAGCGCCTCGAGGACGCGGGAGACGACGGGCTCTTCGGGGCGGAGCTTCTGCGCGGAACGATGCTCGTGCAGCTTCTTGTGCTGATAAACCGCATCATGCTCAGCGACAGGAGCCACGAAAACAGCGCCGATAACGGCGGCAGGATAGCTCCCGCGCTGTCGTATATAAACGAAAACCTCACAAATGAGCTGAATATTGACGATATGGCCGCGCTATGCTACCTCAGCCGCTATCATTTCATGCGCCTTTTCAAGGCCCAGACCGGCTGCACGGTGCATAATTACATACGCCGGAAGCGTCTCGTCCTCGCGGCCCGTCTCATCCGCGAGGGGATGAGCGCCTCCGCGGCCGCCGCCGAATGTGGCTTTTCCGACTACTCGGCCTTCCACCGCGCCTTTACGAAGACCTTCAGGGTGAGTCCCGGCAGGATCAAAAAGCAATGATATTATGTAAACTCGCTGCGCCTGCTGCCCGTCAAATTAACAAATTGGCATAATCGTGCATTCATCAGTCTTGAATTTGGCAGATACTTGTGATATTCTATATTTAAATTAAAATACAATACAGGGGGTATAGTTTTATGTTCAGCGCAATAGTTTACAGATCAACGACCGGCTCCTGCAAAAAATATGCGGAGCTCCTCTCGGCACGCCTGCACATTCCGGCATTCCCTCTCGGCAAAGAGTATGTCCCCGCCGACACGAAGATAATTTTCGTCGGCTGGCTGTTTGCGGGCAGGATCATGGGCTATGACAAGGCAGCGAAGAAGTACGATATCGGCGCCGTCGTTCAGGTCGGCATGAGCCCCGTTTCCGCGAAAAGCGAGGAGACAGGCCGCAAAAAGAACGCGATAAGTCCCGACGTGCCTCTGTTCACGCGTCAGGGCGGCTTTGATATCAACAAGCTGCCGCCGCACTTCAGATTTATCATGAAGATAAAGAACAAGGATATCGCGGCGCGCTTCGAGGGTAAGACAGAGCTCAGCGACGCGCAGAAGGCGACCTATAAGATGGCCTCCACCGGCGTCGGCGAGCCGCCCTGCTGGTGCGTTGACGATATCGTCAAATGGTGCGAGCAGCACTGACAAAGTATTTCATTTATCGGAAGGGCGCGAGCCCGACCTGTTATTGAGATAGCGCCATGCGCATTTCCGCCGTTTTTTCGAGGTCGTGATACAATGGAGCCCACACCGGAGTATCTGCTTCCCGATCCCGGGATCACGGCGCGGAGCGTCTGGCAAGGCCAGTTTCGGAATTGATGCGAGGGGGGACTGACGCAGACTGTCCGCAGCGTCATCTGCGAAACCGAACAACGAGCGCCGAAAGCGCGGAGCCGGCAGGAATTGAGCACTCCTTCCGGCAAAACGCTTTCGCCGCACATGAAAAGGCAGGAGCCGCCGGCTCCTGCTTTTTTTACCCGTTCCCGGGCTTTGGCGCTCACTTTCCGATGCTCCCCCAAAACAAATGCAGCTCTTGTGTATTCTATTGTCGGAAGGGCCTATTGAGCGCGCAAGAGGCGCTTGTGTATTATGAATGATACGGCTTGACAGATGTACTCATTTTCCGTAAGCTATTCTATGGACTATACCTGCAAACCGGAGGTCTTCACTTGAACGAAACAGAACAGATCCTGCTGGCGCAGCGCGACATGCAGGCAAGAGAAACGCTATTGTGCCAAAACGACGCCTACATCCGCCGCTGCGCATCCAGGGCGGCGGGACGCTTCGTGGACAGCCACGACGATGCCTACTCCGTGGCGCTCATCGCCTTCAACGACGCGGTGACGGCATACCGCCCGGAAAAGGGCTCGTTTTATGCCCTTGCCGCGGCCGCTATCCAGAACCGAGTGACAGATCTTCTCCGGAAGGAGAGCCGCTGCGGAAATGTGATCCCCTTCAGCAGCCTTACCATGCAGGCCGCCGAAGGGCATGAAAGGTCATTTGAAGCGGTCGACCCGGGGGCCGTGGTATCGGATACGGCTCTGGAGATCGAAGCGCTGCGGCAGGAGATGCAGGGCTTCGGCATATCCTTCTTCGACCTTCCCAAGGCATCTCCGAAGCTCAGGCGGACCAGGGCGGCGTGCAGAGAGGTCATTGCCTGGCTGCTTGAGCGGCCCGAACTCATCCAAACTATCCGGGAGAGGAAGTGCCTGCCTGCCAAGCAGATAACGGATGCGCTCCGCACGGGACGCAAGATACTGGAGCGAAATCGAAACTACATCATTGCCGGCGTGCTGATATGCGCCGGCGACTATCCCATCATGCAGGAGTACTTTGATTTGCGGAAGGAGGGGAGATAGGATGCGCGGTATTGTATTGGAGATCAGGGGCGACCGCTGTGTGGTCCTGAAAAAGGACGGCTCCTTTGAAGAAGCCCGCAACCGGAATTATACGGTCGGGCAGGAGATCGGTCTCCATAAGCCTGCCTATGTCAGATACCTGTCCGCGGCGGCCTGCCTGATACTGGTATGCGCCGCGATCTTCGGGTACAGCCTTTATAATACTCCGGTCAGCTTTGTCTATCTGGACATCAATCCCAGCATAAGGCTTGACATCAACCGCTTTGAGTGCGTCATCGATGTGGTGCCCCTCAACGACGATGCGCAGGAGCTGCTCTCGCATGCCGCCATATCGAGGCACAGCACACGGGACTGCATGGATGACATCGTCTCCGCCTGCATGGAGCAGCACTATCTCAATGAGCTGAATACGGACATTGAAGTCAGCGTGCGGACGGACGATGCAAAATTGAGATCCGCTGTTGAGACAGCCTCCGCCGCCATTGGAGACGGCGAACTGGAGGTATCCGTTTTTCGGATGGACGAGGCGGAAAACGACAGCGCCATGGAGCACCATATTTCCGCGAGAAGACTGCGTGCGGTCCGCGCCTATACCGAGACCTTCGGCGGCACGCTGGAGGAAAACCTGAAAGCCCTGCAGGGCGTGAGCAGTGATGAGATCAATGATGCCGTTCGGGAATACCGCCGCACCGTTCATTCGCAGAGCGAACCGGCGGCACAGGCTGAAGACGGGGCAGGAGCCTCTGTTTCCAACGATGAGCAGGAGAAAAAGCAGACGTCCGCGGACAGGGAAGTCTCCCGCTCTCATTATCCGTCAAACGATGATTCCGGCGGCAGGAGCGCAGACGGCAGCCGTCTGCGCGCACAGCGGCTCGCGGCGATCCGCGCCTACACTGAGCGGTTTGGCGGCACGCCGGAAGAAAACGCCGTGCTGCTGCGGGGCGTATCTTCCGCCGATATATATCGGATGATCAGCCAGGCCGGTGCCGGGAGCGGAGGCTCCGGATCACCATAGCCTTGATGCTCGAAGGGGCTGTCTCATGAAAGAGACAGCCCCTTCTTACTTTTTCCTCTCTCATCAGTTCTGCGGGAAGATCACCGTGATCGCACCCGCACCGTCGTAATACTTCCGGCTGGACAGCTGCTCCGTAGTAACGAGGTAGCTGACCTCGGAGGCGGCAGCTCCCTGACGGTAGGTATAAGAGGTCCGTCCGCTGACGGCCTTGGGCGTGGAAAGCATATTGGCGTCAGGATGGTAGCGGTAGATATAACAGGTCTCCGCTCCCTCCGCGTCCTGCCACGAAAGCGTCAGGCTGCCGCTCTCTGCATCATAGGATACCTCGGGCGTCACGGCCGAGGCCGGAGCGTCTCCGCAGCTTGCGCCAACGCTGTTTTCGCCGGACACATTATCGGCGATCTCCACATAGGAAATCGGCTGCACGATATAGCGATGCGCGCCGGGCTCCAGACCGTCCATCACGATGCTGGTATCGGCAGTGGTCCCCAGCATTTCAATATGGTCGGCGCCGGCGTCATATGTAAATAGCTGATACATCACAGCATCATCCACGGCCTGCCAGCTCAGTGTGATACTGTCCGGCGCGGTGGAGACGGCGGAAACCATGGCCGGCGAGGCCAGCGTTGCCAGCTCCACCTTCTGCTCCGGCTCCTCGCCGTTCAAAATCCGGATCACGCGGAAGCCCACATCATCATAGCCCTGAGAGGCATCGCGGCCCTCCTTGCGATATTCCGTGCGGCAGTCGGTACGGGCGGAATCCCATGCGCCGCCCTTGACGCCCCAGGTGCCGTCTGCACGGGCAGTGGTCGTCCATTCCCACACATTGCCCCAGAAATCCACCGCGCCGTGAGCGCCGCGGGTGACCTTGGCATACTCATCAACAGAGCTGCGGCCATCATTCACACCGCAGTTGAAGTCCGCGTCCTTGGGCATGTGTCCGGCGGCCAGCTCCCACTCGCTTTCATTGGGCAGGCGGTAGGTATTCACCCCGTCGCACTCCGTCAGCCAGCCGCAATAGGCTTCGGCATCCCCGGCGGATACATTATTCACGGGGTAATCGTCTTCTCCGGCAGGATAAGCGCCATCTTCCCAGTTTGAGGGAGAAGGATAGCCGGTGGCAGAAACAAACTCGGCGTACTGTGCATTGGTGACAGGGGTGCGCCCCACGTAAACCGTGGCGCCGGCGCCCATTACAGGAACGTGATCATACTGAAAGGCAGTGGCCACCTTCCAGCTCAGAAGCCGGGGATCGGTGAAGCGGAGCATGCTGCTGTTGATGCGGTTCCAGTAGGTCTCGTACATTTCCTGCACGATCTCCTCCATCTCGGCGACCTTTGCCAGGCCGCCGGGCTTGCCCGCGGTCTCCGCCTTCAGCTCCGCCAGCTTAGCCTCCTTGCGGACGAGGACGGCGTCATAGTTTTTGATGACCTCAGAGCGCAGATCGAGATAGTTTTCCTCGGTAGGATCGCGCTTGTAAAGAGAGATCAGCTGTTTTGTCTGAGCGGTCAGCTCCGGCTGCTCTTTTTCGATAAAATCGCTTTTATCGAACATGTTCATCCCGTCATCCCCGGCCTTGGGCGCCACTGCCGCGGCAGCGGATGCGGGCAGAAGGGTGAGCACGATGAGCGCGGCTGACAGCAAAGCCGTGATCCGTTTTGATGCTTGCATATTATTTGACCTCCAGAGTGTGTATTTTGCGTCGTCTGCTTTTATATACGCGCGTGACGCGGAGATCCTGGGGGTACTGTCGAAAAAATCAGGCAAGCAGCCAATCCAGCAGCTCTGCCCCGTGCTCTGACCACGCCTTTTGGGGCACGCCCACATGATCGGCCTCGGGGAAAACGGTGATCCTTGCATCCTTGTTCTGCCTCTCCAGAGCGGCGATCAGCCGCTCCGAGGACTCCGGCTTTACCACAACATCGTTCTCGCCCACGAAAGCCCAGACCGGCATATTGCTGAGGCTCGAGAGCGTTTCCGGCGTGGTGTCCACGCTGCCGCTCATGGGAGCGATGCGCGAGAACACGTCGGGATATGCCAGCGCCAGCTCCCATGCTCCGGTGCCGCCCATGCTGTGCCCGGTGAGGCTGATACGGCTGCGGTCGATCTGCTTTTCCTCACAGACTCTGTCGATAAGCTGCATTAGGGCTTCCGCAGCGGGCTTCCACCCGCGCTGGTCTGCGGACAGCTGGGGGATCAGCACATACGCGGGGACCTCCCCCAGCAGGCCATCTGCCAGATACTGCGGAAAGCCGTCCGTGCCGGTGAGGACGGACAGGTCGCTGCCCTTGCCGTGGCCGCCGTGCAGATAGACGATCAGCGGCATGCCGGCCTGCGCGCCGGCCGGGGTATACAGCAGATACCCCATAGAGCCGAAGCTGTTTTCCGTCAATGCCGGAGCTGATCTTACGGGCGTAAAATACTGCTCCAGCAGATAGGCTACCTCTGCGCGGCTGGCAGACGCGCACAGGTCAAGGCTACCGGCGGCATCCGTAAACAAGCCGTGCTCGTCAGCCCAGGCGCAGGCATCAGCCGCCCAGGTGCAGCCGTTTCTGAGCGCAGCCGAGCCCGCCTGAGCACCTGGCGTGTACCCTGCTTTTTCGGCATGGCGCTGGAATACTACGGCGAGCTGTTCCCGGGTGATGGGCTCCTGCGGCCGGAAGCTGCCGTCCGGGAGACCGACAAATACACCGGCTTCCACGCACCACGAAAGACCGTCGGCGTACCATGCGCCTGCAGTCGTATCCGTAAATGCCGCCGCCCTGTCTGCGGCCGGGCTGCCGCCGATCCGCCAGATGATCACCGCCAGCATCGCACGGGTCAGAGGCTCGTCGGGACTGAAGCACTCATTTCCCGTACCTATCATCCAGCCCTCTTCGTAAACGGCTTCTACCGCATCAAAATACCAGTCGGAAGGCAAAACATCCTTAAATTGCGTACCTGCCGCGCTTGCCGGAAAACACAGAGCAGATACCGGCAGAATAAGTGCCAGCAGGATAGCTGTTATCTTCTGTTTCATATTTTTTCTCCTTTTTCCTGTACTGCTGACATAATATACGATCCCGGCGCTTCCGGCTTGGGGGGGCAGAAGGAAAAAGCCCACCGTGATCTGTCAAAATCACGGTGGACTTATGGCGGAGAGTGTGGGATTCGAACCCACGTGGGCGTGAGCCCAAACGGTTTTCAAGACCGCCTCGTTATGACCACTTCGATAACTCTCCGAATATTCGATACACTGAAAAGAGCACACGTAAGTGTGCTCTTTTCCTATGGCGCAGAAGGAGGGATTTGAACCCTCGCGCGCTTTTTACACGCCTACTCCCTTAGCAGGGGAGCCCCTTCGGCCTCTTGGGTACTTCTGCACATTGCCGCTGAAATATAATAGCATAGCCCACCGGCGATGTCAAGAAGTTTATTGCTCAGAATATCGCCTTGCGCAGAGCGGCGACCTTTTCGGCGATGGACGCGAACTGCGCCGGGGTTATAGCCTGCGCCGCGTCGCATTTTGCCTGAGCCGGATCGCTGTGCACCTCTATCATGAGCCCGTCCGCTCCGGCGGCCGCGGCGGCCAGCGCCATGGGCTCTACAAATTTCGCGTGCCCCGTAGCGTGGCTCGGATCGACGATGACCGGCAGACGGCTGAGATCCTTTATGACCGCCACCGCCGACAGGTCGAGCGTGCTGCGCGTGGCCGTCTCGAATGTGCGGATGCCGCGCTCGCAGAGTATGACGCGCTCGTTCCCGCCGCTCATGATATACTCCGCCGAGGTCAGCAGCTCCCTGACGGTGTTTGACCAGCCGCGCTTTAGAAGTATTGGCTTATCGAGCCTGCCGAGCGCCTTTAAAAGCTCGAAATTCTGCATATTCCGTGCGCCGACCTGAATTATGTCAACCTCCTCGAAGAGCGGCAGCTGCTCCTTGTCCGTCAGCTCGCTGACCGTGGGCATGCCGCACTCGCGCCCGGCGGCGATCAGCGGCGGAAGTCCGTCGGCCCGCATGCCCTGAAATGCATAGGGCGAGGTGCGCGGCTTGAACGCGCCGCCGCGCAGAAGCTGAGCTCCGGCCGCCTTTACCTCACGCGCGATGCCGCTTATCTGCTCCGTGCTCTCGACCGAGCAGGGGCCCGCGATCATCGTGAACGTGCCGCCGCCGATCCTCACGCCGCCGATATCGACGACTATCCGGTCGTTCGGCTGCCTGTGACCTGCGAGCTTGTACGGCTGCGTGATCGCCCTGACGTATTCGACGATCTCCATATCCTCTATGTACGCTGCGTCGAGCCTGTCCGCGTCGCCGATGACGACGAGCACCGACTGATTTTCCCCTCGCGTCGTCTGTACCTCGAGCCCGTGGCAGCGTATCCAGCATCTGAGCTCCTCTGCCTGCTCGGGGGACGCGCCGCGCTTCAATACGATTATCATTGCACAGACCTCCGAAATCTCAATACCTGTACGCAGTATACACTATATCGCTGCTTTTTTCAAATTTTACTTGACAATGCGCGCTCATCTGCTATAATTCATACGAAAACTGAACACCTTATCAAGAGTGGCGGAGGGAACGGCCCTGTGAAGCCCGGCAACCTGCAAAGGCAAGGTGCCAAATCCGGCGGTGATTATCGAAAGATGAGGCTTATGACCAAACTTGTGCTCCGTCGGTAAGACGGAGTTTTTTAATTGCCTGAGTGTTCGGAAATATTTTTTTCGGAGGAATTTAAAATGAGCAAAAGACTGTTTACATCGGAATCCGTGACCGAGGGGCATCCCGATAAGATCTGCGACCAGATCTCGGACGCCATCCTCGACGCTATCCTTGCAAAGGACCCCAACGGCCGCGTCGCCTGCGAGACGACCGTATCCACCGGACTTGTCCATATCATGGGCGAGATAAGCACCGAGTGCTATATAGACATCCCGAAGATAGCGCGCGACGTCATCCGCGATATCGGCTACGACAGGGCAAAATACGGCTTTGACTGCGACACCTGCGGCATCATCAGCAATATCGACGAGCAGTCGGCGGACATAGCCCTCGGCGTCGACAGATCGCTTGAAGCAAAGGAGCGCGGCGACGCGGAGCTCGACAACGGCGCGGGCGACCAGGGCATGATGTTCGGCTATGCCTGCCGCGAGACCGAGGAGCTCATGCCTCTGGCGATAAGCCTCTCGCACAAGATCGCAAAGCGCCTCGCCGCCGTGAGAAAAAGCGGCCTTGTGGACTATCTGCGCCCCGACGGCAAGACCCAGGTGACCGTCGAATACGACGGCGAGGGCAGGCCCGTGCGCGTCGACACGGTCGTCCTCTCGACCCAGCACGCGCCCGAGGTGAGCCTTGAGCAGATAAGAAACGATATGATCGAGCTCGTCATAAAGCCCAGCGTCCCCGCGGAGCTCATCGACGAGAGCACTAAATATTATGTAAACCCGACCGGCCGCTTCGTCATCGGCGGACCGCAGGGCGACTCGGGCCTCACCGGCAGAAAGATCATCGTCGATACCTACGGCGGCAGCGCGCCTCACGGCGGCGGCGCCTTCTCCGGCAAGGATCCGACCAAGGTCGACCGCAGTGCGGCATACGCTGCCCGCTACGCCGCAAAGAACATCGTCGCGGCAGGCCTTGCCGACAAGTGCCTTGTGCAGCTGGCCTACGCCATCGGCATCGCCCGCCCCGTCTCCGTCATGGTCGATACCTACGGCACCGGCAGGGTGTCCGACGAGAAGCTGGCGCAGGCCGTGAACAAGGTCTTCGACCTGCGTCCGACCGCGATAATCCGCGATCTTGAGCTCAACAGGCCCATCTACAGACAGCTCGCGGCCTACGGCCACATGGGCCGCACCGATCTCGGCGTCCGCTGGGAGGATACCGACAGGGTAGACGCTCTGCTTGAGGCCGTAAGGTAATGCACGTCCCGAGCTGTGAAAGCAGCCTGCTGGATATAATGAGCTTTGCCGAGGCGCTCGCGGCCTCCGGCGGCAGGGGAGACTATGACGCGCAAAAGTGGCTGTACGTTCCGGATTTTTATACGGATTACCGGTACATCCTCGGGACGCGGGGCGAAGACCCGCTGATCTGCATCGGCATAAATCCCTCCACCGCCGCGCCCGACGATCTTGACAACACGCTCAAAAGCGTGTCGCGCATAGCGGCCGGCAACGGCTACGACAGCTGGATAATGTTCAACGTCTATGCCCAGCGCGCGACCGATCCCGACGATATGGACGCCTGCCTCAACGAAAGGCTGCATTACGAGAATATGCGCGCGTTTGAGTACATACTTGAGAATGTGGGCGAGGGCGTCCGGCCGTCCGTGTGGGCGGCCTGGGGCACGATAATCGAAAAGCGCACCTATCTCAGGGACTGCGTGCTCGATATGGTCAGGCTCGGCCGCAGATACGGCGCGAGGTGGTACAGCGCCGGAAGGCGCTCTGTCAAGGGCCATCCGCACCATCCGCTGTACCTGCGCAAGGACGCGCCCGTCGAGGAATTCGACATAGTCAGCTATCTTGAAAATTGTCTGTGAGGTGTTGAAAATGAAGCCGAAATTCAAGCTCGCCGCCGTGCAGCTGCGCACGGAGACGGATAAGGCCGAGACTCTCCGCAAGGCCGGGCGTATGGTAGCCGAGGCCGCGTGCGGCGGCGCGAGGCTCGTGATCCTGCCGGAGATGTGGAGCTGCCCGTATACAAGCAAGTACTTCGACGACTTCTCCGAGCCGGAGGACGGCGAGAGCGTACAGGCCATGTCGCGCTGGGCGAGGGATAACGGCATTATCCTCGTCGGCGGCTCGCTGCCGGAAAAATGCGGCGACAAGCTGTACAATACCTGCTATGTCTTCGACGAGAGCGGCAGGCAGATAGCTCGCCACCGCAAGATACATCTGTTCGACGTCGATATAAAGGGCGGGGTGCGCTTCAAGGAATCGAACAGCTTCGCGCCCGGCGGGGATATCACGGTGTTCGACACGAGCCTCGGCAGAATGGGCGTCGAGATATGCTTTGATATCCGCTTTCCGGAGCTCAGCCGCGCTATGGCAAGTAGGGGAGCGCAGCTGATACTGTGCCCGGCGCAGTTCAATATGACGACGGGCCCGCGGCACTGGGAGCTGAGCGTCCGCTCCCGCGCCATGGATAACGAGCTGTTCTTCGTCGGAGCCTCGGCGGCGCGCTATGAGGGCTTTGCCTATGAATGCTGGGGGCACTCGACCGTCGTTGACCCCTTCGGCATGGTGATCGCCGCATGCGACGAAAAGGAGCAGATACTCTACTGCGATATAGACCTTAACGAGGTCGACTCTGTCCGCGAGCAGCTCCCGACCTTCCTGCATCTGCGGGAAGATGTGTACGATGTAGCCAAATGATAACAAAACCTGCGGCAAAATGCCGCAGGTTTTGTCATATTAGCCGAAAAGCAAAAAAGGTGTTGCAAAACTGTGAATGAGCATTTATAATCACGTAGAAAAGATTTTTAAGACGGTTCCGTGAAGCCGGCAAAATCGCAGATATTGTGCTCCTCTCTTGCTTGAGAGGCATGCTCTTGTGCGTCTTGTCGGTTTCCGGCAGGGCGATTTTCTTTTGCTCGGGGTGATACAGTGAAGCTCAAGGCAAGACTTATGGACGAGGCGGCAATGAGCCGCGCACTCATGAGGATATCCCATGAGATAACCGAAAAGAACAAGGGAGTCGAGAACGTCGTGCTCGTCGGTATACGCAGAAGGGGAGCTCCCATATCCGAGCGTGTCCGGGATAACATTAAAAAGATAGAGGACATTGACGTTCCCTGCGGAAGCGTGGATATCCGCTTTTACCGCGACGACCTCAGCCGAGAGAGCGAGCAGCCGGTCATTTTGAAGGCCGATATCGGAACGGACGTGAACGATAAAGACGTCGTCCTGGTCGACGACGTGCTTTACACCGGCCGCACGGCGAGAGCCGCCATAGAGGCCGTGTTCACGGCAGGCCGTCCGCGCAGCATCCAGTTTGCTGTGCTCGTCGACCGCGGCCATCGCGAGCTTCCCATAAGAGCCGACTATGTCGGCAAAAACGTCCCGACCTCGCGCTCGGAGCTGATAGAGGTCCGTCTGCCGGAGTTTGACGGCGAAACGGGCGTATATCTCATGGAGATAGAATAACAAGTAAGCAAATACCCTTTATATACATTACATTACACTAAGAGAGGTACAATCACCAATGAAAGAAAAGACCGTGATTAATGGACCCGTGTATGACGCACGCACCCTTGGCACTCCGAAAATGCTTATCCTTGGACTCCAGCACATGTTCGCAATGTTCGGCGCGACGGTCCTCGTCCCCATCCTTACGGGCATAGACATCGCAACGACCCTGCTGTTTGCGGGCCTCGGCACTCTGCTGTTCCACCTGCTGACAAAACGCAAGGTACCCGCATTCCTCGGCTCATCCTTCGCCTTCATCGGCGGCTACAACGCCATCACCGGCTTCGACTCCTCCGCGGGAGTCCCCGTCAACAGCGACCTGCTCGTTTACGCCTGCTTCGGCGTCGCCTGCGCGGGACTTATGTACGCTGTCCTCGCGGCTCTGTTCAAGGCCTACGGAGTAAAGAAAGTCATGCAGTTCTTCCCCCCGATAGTCACGGGCCCCATTATCATCTGCATAGGCCTGATCCTGTCCTCCTCGGCTATCAATAACTGCAACTCCAACTGGTTTATCGCGGCATCCGCCATCATCATAGTCATCTGCTTCAACATCTGGGGCAAGGGCATGGCAAAGATCATCCCCATCCTCCTCGGCGTTCTCGGCTCCTACCTGATCGCCGTCATCGTCGACCCCTCGGCAAGAGCAAACGTCGTCGAAACAGTCGCCGCCGCAAAGTGGGTCGGCCTGCCCATCGTATGGGAAAAGAGCGTGTTCCACCTGTTCAATATGGACGTTGACACCGGCATGCTCCTGAGCGCCGTGTTCACCATCGTTCCTCTGTCTCTGGCCACCATGGTCGAGCACATCGGCGATATCTGCGCGATATCCTCCACCGTCGGCAAGAACTACGTCGTAGACCCCGGCCTGAACCGCACCCTTCTGGGCGACGGCCTCGCAACGAGCCTCGCGGCCCTCTTCGGCGCTCCCGCAAACACCACCTACGGCGAGAACACCGGCGTCCTCGCGCTCAGCAAGGTATACGATCCCCGCGTTATCCGCATCGCGGCCTGCTTCGCGATAATCTTCTCCTTCTGCCCGAAGTTCGCGGCTCTGATCACCGCAATGCCCACCGCGACCATCGGCGGCATTTCCCTGATCCTATACGGCATGATCTCCGCGGTCGGCGTCCGCAACGTCGTTGAGAACAAGGTCGATTTCACCAACAGCCGCAACGTCATCGTCGCAGCTCTCATCCTCGTTCTCGCTATCGGCATCAACTACTCCGTCGGCAGCATCCAGATCGGCATCGTATCCCTCTCCGGTCTCGCGGTAGCCTCCATCGTCGGCATCATCGTAAACGCTGTCCTGCCCGGCAAGGACTACGAGTTCGGCGTCGACGAGCAGGGCGACACCTCCGTCAACTTCATCGTGCGATAAGTGCGATAAGTGCGATAAGATAAATAAACAAGAACAAAGCTGCGGTCAATTCTGACCGCAGCTTTTTCTGAAAAAATATCGATTAGGTATTGACAAATTCCGATTTTACTGTATAATAGCTTTTGCGTTTAGCGGATTTGTGTAATGGTAGCACACCGGACTCTGACTCCGTTTGTGAGGGTTCGAATCCTTCATCCGCTGCCAAAGCAGCTCACCTTGATAGGCGAGCTGCTTTTTCTCGCGTAAAAAAGTCACAGACTTATTTACACGAGAAAAAACGCCACATTTTTTGTGAAGCTTTGCTTCACAAAAAATCTCGCTGCGCTCGTCAAAAAGTCCTTTGGACGTTTTTGATGGCTATGATCCAATTTCGAGCGGGGCCTTTGCCCCCTCGAGCTCCCCCGCTGCGCGGATATGTTCTCCCGGCAGCACAGGTCCATTCTCGAACTGAAAGCAGCTCACCTTGATAGGCGAGCTGCTTTTTTTCACGAAAAAAAGTCACAGACTTATTTACATTTGCCTTTACGGCCTGCATATGCCGCAGGGAGCGTATCCGGCAGCTGCCGCCTCCTCGCGGGTGGAGAACCAGAGGCGGTTATCATCGGATATCCGAGAGGCCGAGGAGCAGGAGGGGCTGTGGAACTTATCCGAGGCACGGCTTGCCGTGTAGGCGCCCTGAGCCTGCGCGGGAGACGCCGTCTCCGACGGAGCGGGCGTTCTCCAGACGGGACTTACGGTCACGTGTACGGCGCTCACGGCGGCCTCCCCGGCACCGGGCGCGGACATGACAAAGCCCAGCGCCGAAAGCGCCGCCATGCAGCAGCATATGACGGCCCGCAGGACCTGCTGCTTTGCCCGACCCCTTACGGCGAGCACGGCAAAGACCGCCGCCGCCATGAGCGAGGCTATTAATACTACGGCAAATAATATCTTCATACGTGTATAATATATCTGCAAGCAAAATATGTCAACATATGTATCAACAAAGGCTTCCCGACAGGGAAGCCTTTTCGTTTCTATGTGTTCTGCTGCTTTATGCTGGCGTTTATTATGCGCATCTCGCCGACCATGAGGACCGCGACGGTCACCGCCGCAAGACAGTCGCCCACGGGGCCCGCGTACAGCAGCCCGTCGATGCCTACGAGCCCTGAAAGGATGTAGGCGCAGGGCAGGAAGTAGACAAGCTGCCTTGTCAGCGTGCATATCATGGCCTTCTGCGGCTTGCCTATCGACTGGAAGAAGATGCCCGAGGGGATGAGAAAGCCGACGAGGAATATGACGCTCAGGAAGATGTGGAAGCACTTGAGCGCAAAGTCGTTGTAAAGCTCGTCCTCCTGGCCGAAGATGTTGATGATATCCTGCGTGAAGAGCTGGAAGCAGGCCCAGCCGATGAAGCCGACGATAAGGCCGACGATGATCGTGCGCAGATATGTCGCCCTGACGCGGCGGAAGTTCCTCGCGCCGTAGTTGTAGCCGACTATGGGCTGACTGCCTATGCCGAGGCCGACCATGACGCTGACGATGATGGAGTTTACCTTCATGACTATGCCGAAGGCGGCAAGCGGGATATCCGGGCCGTAGACGCTCTCGATACCGTACTTGACGGTGAGGTTATTCATGCAGATAACGACGATAGTCGAGCCGAACTGCGTAAAGAAGCTAGAAATGCCGAGAGGCAGGAAGGCAAACAGCGTTTTCGGCCGCGGCATGGCGTACTCGCGCCTGAACTCTATGCCCCTGAGGCGGGGGATATACGCCACGGCGAGCACGAAGTTGAGCACCTGACCTATTATGGTCGCCCACGCAGCGCCCGCGACGCCCCAGCCGAGGCCGAGGACGAACCATGCGTCGAGCACGACGTTGAGCAGGCAGCCGGATATGTTTGACATCATGGCGTAGCGCGGATTGCCCTGCGCCCTTATTATGCCGCTGACCGTCATGCTTATGCACACAAAGGGTATGCCCAGCAGCGTTATGCCCGCATATTCGAGCGCGTAGCCGAAGGTCTCCGATGCGACCTTCGCACCGCCGCACAGCCTCAGCACCGGCTCGAGCAGCAGCTCCATCGAGAGCGTTATCATAAGACCGGCCAGCAGGGAGATCGTTATGCCGTTGCCCATGGTGCGCGCGGCCTCTTCATAGTTCTTCTGGCCGAGCTTCAGGCTGAAGTACGCAACGCAGCCGTCGGCTATGAGCGTGCCTATTGCCATTGAGAGCGTGACGAGCGGGAAGGTGAGGTTCGTCGCGGCGTTGCCGTATACGCCGACGCCCTGGCCGATGAATATCTGGTCGACTATATTATAAATGGAGTTTACGACCATCGACGCGATAGCCGGCAGCGAAAATTTAAGCATCAGCTTGCCGATCGGCTCGTTCTCAAACATGGCAAGCGAATTATTCTGACTCATTGTATCACCTGTATCTGAAAAATAAACGAAGCCGATTATACCACGCCGTGTATAAAAAGTAAATGTATATAAAAAGCAATGCTGAAATTTGTATACCGTGCCGAAAAATCAGTCCGTATGCGCTTCGATAATGAACTGATTTATAGAAGCGCCGAACAGGATTATGTACATGCACCAGTACATCCAGAGAAGCGAAATGACTATGGTTGCAAGGCTGCCGTAGGTGGAGTAGTTTACATAACGTATAAACAGCGAGAACAGCCATGTGAACAGCAGCCATGCCGCCGACGCAACGGCGGCTCCGGGCAGCAGATGCGCGAGCTTTATCTTAACGCCGGGCACGCCCTTGTACATGGCGAGAAAGACAAGCGCCAGCACCAGAAACGCCACGAGAAAGCGCAGCTTTAAAAGCAGCGCCAGCGCCGGGGATATGACCGGCAGCTGCGAGTTGAGAAGCTCGTATATCTCCTTGCTGAACATCATCAGCGCGAGCACGATTATGGCGACGGCGATCATGCAGACGGTATAGATGCAGGCAAACAGACTGCGCCGCAGGAACGAGGAGTATTTCGGCGAGCGGAATATATTCTCGATGCCGCGTATGAGCGCCGAGAACGCACGGCTCGAAAGCCATATCGTAAGCAGTATCGACAGCGGCAGAACGGCGCCGGAGGCAAAGTATATATCGTCGACGACCGACTCGATTATCGACTGTAGAGCGGCCGGTATGTAGCGCTCTATGGCGCTGAAAAGCGTGCTCTGCGAAAGCCCGGTGTACGGTATTATCGCCGTGAGCAGCGCGACGAAGGGGACGAGCGACATGAACATGTAAAAGGCGCTCGCCGCGGCGTGAGCGTCGACATTGTTCTCGCTCATCTCGATCATGAAGTTGTTTATGGTGTTGAATATCTTTTTCATAGGCCCTCAAGAAAAATTACCGCTTGCAGCGGTAATTTTCGGAATATATCAGCATATCAGGGTCAGCCTGCCGCCGAGATTTTCGATCTCGTGCCGCGCGGCGCCCCTGCCGCGCTCACCGTCGAGCGACCAGTCGAGCTCCTCGGGAGCGCAGATGCTCAGGGAGTCGGTCTGGAAGAAGTCAAGGAAGGGGGAGGAGTAGTCCTGCGTGAAAACGCCGAGCAGGATGCTCTGAAAGTCGATGAGCGTCTGCGGCTCGTGAACGAGCAGGACCTCGAACTTGCCGTCGCCCGTGTCGACGACGGTCTTGGGGAGAGTTATCGTTCCGGCGACAGAGGTGGAGTTGCACACCGCGCCGAATATATAATCGCCCTCGCAGGTGAACTCGCCCAGGTCGAGCTTCAGATGATGCGCCTTTATCTTGGGAAGATCCTTCACCGCGTCGAGCAGATACGCCGAATGACCGAGCATGTTTTTAAGGTTCTGCGGCGTCGTGTACGACAGCCAGGAGAACGCGCCGAAGGCCGCGACGTAGGCAAAATACTGTTCGCCGAACCTGCCGATGTCGATGCTTTTGGGCTTGCCGTTTACTATGTTCCGCGCCGCCTCGAGCATATCGGAGGATATGCCGTGGCAGGCGGCAAAGTCGTTCGTGCTGCCCGAGGGGATGTAGCCGAGCGGCGTGCGGCAGCCGCCGCGTACTATCCCGCTTATGACCTCGTTCAGTGTGCCGTCGCCGCCGATGCATACGATGAGGTCAAACTCCGCGCCGTAGCTTGAGGCAAACTCCGTGGCGTCGCCGCGCTTTGCGGTCGGGAATACGGTCACGGCGCAGTCGTTTGCCGAAAAGGTGCCGATGATATCGGGCAGAAAGCGCAGCGAGGTACGCCGTCCTGAGACGGGATTTATGATGAGCATGAGCTTTTTGAGCTGGGAAAAGGTTTTCATTGTATAACTCCGTTAAGATCAGATAGTTCCCGCAATGAGAAGGCAGAAGTATGCCGAGGGGATGGAGAACAGCAGACTGTCCACCCTGTCCATAACTCCGCCATGGCCGGGGATGAGGTTGCTGTAGTCCTTGAGACCGGCCATGCGCTTTATAAGCGACGCGGCAAGGTCGCCGACCTGACCGAAGCTCGAGCAGATAAGAGCGGTCAGCATGCACACGGGGACATTGACAGGATACCACTGCCGGAGCACGAAAAACAGAATAATTCCTGCAATAACGGCGCTTATCGCGCCGCATACGCTGCCCTCCACGGTCTTGTTGGGGCTGACCTCGGGCGCAAGCTTGTGCTTTCCGAAGCGCTTGCCGCCGAACAGCGCGAAGCTGTCGCAGACCCAGGTGGATATGCAGGCTATCGAGAAAACGGGGATCCACACGCCGCTGTCCATGAGCGCGAGCTTGCAGACGATAACGAAGGGCACGACGGGGTAGGCCAGAACGCCCAGCGTCGCCAGAGCGCCCGCGCCGCGCATCTTTTTCGAGACGATGCCGGCAGTCATGGCGGCAAACACCGCAAGGAAGAAGGTGACCTCATATGCAAGGGCGTCGGCGCCGAACCACAGCTCGGCCACGGTAGCCGCGCAGTAGGCGTAAAGTATCCACGGCGCGCATGCGACGCCCTTCTGAGCGACGGCGCGGCAGGTCTCCCACACGGCCATTATCATTGCCGCCAGCAGAAACAGAGCCCTCGTCGCGGGCCCCAGCGCAAAGCAGGCAACGACCAGTATTATAAGCACCGTTGCCGAAATAACTCTTGTTTTCAAGTTTTGTACCCTCTTTCGTGAAATCGCAGAATCAACGCCTAATATAACATATTAACAACGCGTCTACAACAACAAATGGTTTCAAATAATTAAAATGCGGTATTTGGAAAAATAATTCTTGTGTTTTTCGTGAAAAAATGTGATACTTAAACCAATAATCCGTCTCTATAATTAGAAGTTAGGAGAGAGTTTTGGACGATCGGCGTATTGTGGAGCTTTTTCTGGCCCGCTCGGAGGAAGCCTTGTTACAAATAGATATAAAATACGGCCGCTATTGTCACCGCGTGGCATTCAACGTGCTCGGCAACGCCGAGGACAGCGAGGAGTGCGTAAACGACGCCTATATGAGGACGTGGGGCAGTATTCCTCCAAACGAGCCGGAATCGCTTTCGGCCTATGTCGGCAAGATAACGCGCAACATCGCGCTCGATAAGCTGCGGCAGAAGAACAGCTCAAAGCGCGGAAGCGGCGAGGTGCCGGTGCTTCTCGACGAGCTCGCCGAGTGTGTCTCCGGCGCAGACGAGCTGGAGCGGCGGCAGGACTCCGAGGAGATAGTAAACGCCCTCAACGGCTTTCTTGAAACGCTCGGAGCCATGGAACGCGGCGTTTTCATGCGGCGATACTGGATGATGGAGCCCATAGCGGACGTAGCGGCACGCTACGGCATATCGGTCTCAAAAACGACTACCATGCTTTTCAGACTGCGCGGCAGGCTGAAAAAGCACTTGATGAAAGAAGGAATATCTCTTTGAAGAGCGACGAACTGCTCAGCTGTCTGGGCTCTGTAAAAGATGAATACATTGAAGAGATAATGACCGAAAGCGTGAGGACCGCGCGCAGGCGCGCGGGCTCGCGCAGCCTCGTCGCGTCCATCGCCGCAAGCCTTGCGATAGTTCTTCTCGGGACAGGGATAATGGCCCTTGACGGCGCGAAGGTGGATAAGGACGAGATGGAGCTTCCCTCCGGCGTACAGAACGTCGCCATGGCGACAAACAGCGTCATCATGATAGACGTCAACCCCAGCATCCGCCTTGAGGTCGACGACCGCGAGACCGTCGTGAAGGCGGAGGGCCTCAACGAGGAGTCGCAGCCCGTTCTCGAGGGGCTCGAGCTCACCGGCAAGGATTACAGGACCGCCGTCAAGGAGATAGTCAGCTCGCTTCAGGAAAAGGAATATATAACGAACCTCAAAAACTCGATACTCATAAGCGTCGCGGCCGAAAGCGACGACGCGGCCCGGCAGCTGCTCGATGCGTCGGTCGAGGCCGTCGAGCAGATAGACAAGGCCGTCAATTACGGCTTCTCGATACTCGGCCAGATAATAAGCCATGACGACGCCGCCGCGGCGACGGCGGAGAAGTACAGCGTGTCCGAGGGACGCGTCGACGTTATAAACAAATTCATCTCCGAGCACGGCGATTACAGCTTTGACAAGCTCGTGCAGAGCAATATACAGCTTCTAAACCAGCTGTTCCAATATCTCGGCCTGCCCGAGGGCGTCGAGCGTACCGGCTCCGTCGCCGGCGTGGTGCCCGAGAAATACGAGGGAAAGCTCAACCTCGGCGAGCTCGACTGCGACGAGCTGATGAGCTTCACCAGCGCCATAAGCGATTTCTACGATAAGCTCAGCGAGTATTACAGCCCCAGCGACGTCGCAAAGCGCATCGGCTATGAGTTCAGCATAGCCGAGAGCAGCACCGACGACGGACAGAAGCTTTGGGCGGTCCTCGCGGAGAGCCTTACTAAGAATATCGGCAATCACGGTGCGATCATCGGCATAGGGCAGAGCACCGTCACCGACTGGCTCAGCCAGAGCGAGCTCGGCAAGGTCCTGGCGCATATAGCAGCGTCGCTGATCCCGGCGGCCTGATACATATCCCAAATACGCAAAACGGCAGAGGCAAAGCCTCTGTCGTTTTGTCATGTCGACACAATGCAGTTGAAAACGACGGAAAAATGTGATATAAAAGCAGTGTAAGACCTCAAAACGCATATTTTTAATGAAAAAGGAACAGAAAATGTCAAAGATCAAGTATAGGCTCGCTATTGCGGCGGCGGCTGCGCTGCTGCTCGGCGGCGTAATATACATATACTTTGCCCACTATGCGCCGTTTGAGCCGGACGAGCCGCAGACGCTGAGCGTGTGGTACGTAAACGACGACGCGATGTGGTCGGGCTTTTACGCCATGTGCGGCGAGTATAACGAAAATGACGGCGCGGAGCGAAGCATAACGATAAGCACGAAGGCCTTCGATACCCAGGAGCAGCTCTATGAAAGCCTGACAGACGCCATCGCCGGCGGCGGCGAAAGGCCGGATATCATCGCCTGCGACACCGATTTTGCCGCTTACCTCGACGACGAGGGCGAGCTTGCCGATATGGACAAATATTTCGGCAGCTGGGAGACCTCGGGCTACGACGGCGACATGACCAGGGCGGCCAAGGGCCCGAACGGCCTTTCCTGCGTGCCGATAGCGGCGGAGACGGACGTCTTTATCGTCAACACCTCGCTTTTTGCCGACCCGGACGCGATATCTAGCTTTGAAAAGCTCTGCTCGGTAGCCGACGAATACTACAAGCGCAGCTCAAAGAGCTTTTTCACCATATCCGACTACTCGCTGTTTTTCCGCGACGCCGTCGCGCAGCTCGGCGAGGAGTTTGACGGCGTGAGCCCGCACGATACCGACAGCGACAACTGCAAATATATCTACAAGCTCCTGGCCGAGACGGCCTATAACAGGGGCTTTGCCTCGTGCGGCGGACAGGCGGCGAAAAAGCTTGCCGACGGCGATATAGCCGCCGCGATAGTCTCGTCGGCGGACCTGATGAAGTACGCCGATAAGCTCGGCGACGAGTTCGAGTTTATAAGCTTCCCGTATATGAAGGACGGCAAGCCCGCGTATACGCAGAAGGTCAGCGGCATGACCATCCTCGCGTCGGACAGCAGCCGTGAAAGGTCAGCGGTGGAGTTTCTGCGCTGGTTCACCTCGCAGAAGAACAACAGCAGCTTCGTCGGAGCTTCGGGCTATCTGGCTGCGATCGGCCGGGAGAGCTCGTCGTCGGAGCTTTCGCTGTATGATAAGCTCATGGACGCGGTGAAGACGATGCGGAAAAACGGCAGCAGCACGACTGCGGCCGCCAGCGCGGAATATTCGCTAAACAGCAGAAATTTTGACAGCGTGCTGAACACTATAATGAATTCACTAAATTAAAAAGACAGAGGTGTATTGATCATGGAAGGCTTCAGAGTATTGGAGATCAAAAAAAGCGTATTTGAAAATAACGACAGGGAGGCAGAGCAGCTCAGGCAGGAGCTCAGGAAGGAGAAGACCTTTCTGCTGAACCTCATGTCGTCCCCCGGCTCGGGCAAGACGACGACCCTCAAGGCGACCATCGCGGCGCTCAGGGACGAAATGCGCATAGGCGTCATGGAGGCCGATATCGACTCGGACGTCGACGCGCACACGATAGCGGAGACCGGCGCTAAGGTCATCCAGCTGCACACCGGCGGCATGTGCCACCTCGACGCGGGCATGACCAGGCAGGGCCTCGAGGGCCTCGGCACGGAAAATATCGACTTTGCCATACTTGAAAACGTCGGCAACCTCGTCTGCCCCGCGGAGTTTGACACGGGCGCAGTGAAAAACGCCATGATCCTCTCCGTTCCGGAGGGTCACGACAAGCCTCTCAAGTACCCGCTGATGTTCTCGATCTGCGACGTTCTGCTCGTCAACAAGATAGACGTCATGCCGTACTTCGATTTTGACCTCGAAAAGTGCGAGGAGTACGTAAAAAAGCTCAATCCCGACATCACCATCATCCCCATCTCCGCAAGAACGGGCGATGGCATCGACCAGTGGGCGGACTGGCTGCGCACCCAGGTCGCCGAGTGGAACAAGTAACAGAGAACATCACGTATGTATTTAAGGAGGAGAGGCACATGCTGTATGTTGTTTTGGACATCATCTTTTTCCCGATCCTGCTTTTGTACGACTGCATGAAGAAAAACAAATAGGAAAGGCCGGCTGAGACAAGAAAACACATGCCCGCAAGGGCACAGCAGGCCTAAAGGCGCGATATTAAAAAAGAAGCTTCACGATGGCGTGAAGCTTCTTTTTGCTTACATCATGTCGGCTCGTAGGCCTTGCCGGTGGGATTGCCGTCGGCGTCATAGTCGATGCATTCCATAAGCTGGGGGTCGACGTGGCTCTGACGCTTTATCGTCATGCCGACGCCCTGATTGTTGAACACCCAGATGTAGTTGTTCCAGACCGTGGGGTCCTTTTTCTTGAACACCGTCGTCTCGTTTAGGCGGCAGAATTTGGCTCTGCCCTCGGCGGTGTCGAGAAGATCGCCCTCGCCGGTGTAAAACAGCTCGTCGCTGTAGCTATAGCCGTCCTGCTCCTCGATCTCCTTTTTGATATCGAGCTTTTCCTCATTTGTCATGGCCTTGCCTCCGATAGGTTTTTGCTAATTGTAACACGCCGCCGCGCTCCTTGCAAGCAAAAAAGCCCATGTACGATATTCCAACGCAGAATATTAAAAAACTAATTATCCTGTTTCTGTTGACCGGGATAAAAAAACTTGGTAAAATAAATATAATAAAATCTCGGAGAAATGAAGACAGGATATTCAGAGGTGTTTTCTATGTATAAAACGATAATTGTCGAGGACGACCTGATGGTCTGCTCGATACTTGAAAAGCAGCTCGGTAAATTTACCCAGCTGAAGCTATGCGGCAATTACAGGCGCTGCGGCGACGCGCTTGAATATCTCAGGCAGACGCCGGACGGGGCGGAGCTTATCGTGCTCGATTATTTCATGCCAGGCATGAACGGCATCGAGTTTCTCGCCGAGCTCAGAAAGTTCAATACCGACGTTCAGGTCATCATGATAACCTCGGCCGACGACTATCAGGTCATACGCTCGGCCATGTGCTACGGCATATGCGACTATATCCTCAAGCCCTTCAACGGCGCGCGCCTCGAAAAGGCCGTGTCGCGCTTTGAAACGGTCATGAAGCTCGTCAGGACCACCCGCGTCTGGACGCAGGATAAGGTCGACGTTCTGCTCTGCCCGCACAGAAATTACAATACCGAGCAGCCCGCCGCCGGCGCGCCGAGCACGGAGAAGATAAACAGGACGACGCTCGAAACGGTAAGGGCCTTCATGCGCGAAAACGCGGGGAGGAAGATGCCGCTCGTCGAGATAAGCGACGGCCTCGGCCTTTCAACGGTCACCTCGCGCAGATATCTTAAATACATGCACTCTCTCGGCGAGATAGGCATAACGCTCGACTGCAAGACGGGCGGCCGCCCGTCGGAGATATTTGAATATAAGGAGAAAGCGGATGCCCGAAATTAAATTTGCCTACGCTATCAGAGATTACGATTACGCCGGCGCGATAGAGCGCGTCGCGGGAGACGAGCAGCTGCTGCACAGTCTGCTGGAAATGTTCCTTGCCGATAAAAGCTATAAAGAGCTCATGTCGGCGCTCACGGAGCTCGACGCGCAGGAGGGCTTCCGCGCGGCGCACTCCTTAAAGGGCAGCTCCGGCATGCTGGGGCTCACGGGACTCTTCGAGGCGCTCAAGTGCATTACAGAGCCTCTGCGCCGGGGAGACGTCAGCGCGGCGCTGGAATACCGCGGCGATGTCGAGCGCGAATATGCCGCTGCCGCCGGCATGATAAAAAGCCTATGACGCTCCTCGGAGCGGCGGCGTTTTTCGTGATGCTGCTTGGGGATGTGAACGACGCCGTCTGGCATAAGGGCCCGCTGCGGCTGTGCTTTCCGGCGGGGCTTGCGGCGCTGGCCGCGGCGACCGCGCTGCGCCTGAGACCGGAGGAGGCGGACGCCGCCTGGTGCGCCGTGGCCGCGGCGTTCCTGCTCCTGCTTCTGTACGCGCTGTTCGGCTCATTTTCCGTAGGCGACGCGTATGTACGGCAGGACAGCGGCCGGAGCGTATGCGACAAGGGCTTTTACGCCCTGTGCCGGCATCCGGGCGTGCTGTTTTTCGCGGGCCTTTACCTCTCGCTGCACTATGCGCTGGCGCTGCCATGGACGGATGCCGCGCTGTATACGGCGCTTGATCTGCTGCTCGCCGCGGCGGAGGACAGGTGGATTTTCCCGCGCTGCATAGGCGGATACGCGGAATACAAGACCCGCGTGCCGTTTCTGCTCCCGACTGCGTCGGGGATAAAAGAGATATTAAAAAAATAGCTTTTGGACGGAGATATATGACCTTTCAACAGAAACTGCGCAAGCTCAGCAAGCAGCAGCTCTGGAACGAGTACTGCGGATATCTGGACCTCAACATAAAAGAATATATGTACATCCAGCGGCGGCTCATGCTCGAGCAGATAAGCTCGTGGTGCGCCTCCGGGCTCGGCAGGAGCATATATAAGGGCACAGCGCCCGGGAGCATTGAGGAATTTCTGCGCGAAATGCCGCTGACGAGCTACGAGGACTACGCCGAGCTGCTATTCCGCCGCGACCCGGAAACGCTGCCGGAGGCCCCCGTCATATGGATAGAAACGACCTGGGAGGGCGGACTGCGCCCAACGAAGATCGCGCCCTACACGCGGCGCATGCTCGACGCATACAAGCACAATATCATGGCCATGGCCATGCTCGTGTCCGGCCACGGCCGGGCCGATTTCAATATACGGCCCGGACACAGATTTCTCTACGGCGGCGCGCCGCTTCCGTACGAGACGGGACTGATACCGAGCCTCATGAACGAGGAGATGCGCTTTGAATGGCTGCCCGACAGCGACGAATATTCCGAGCTCAGCTTCAGCCAGCGTATGAAAAAGGGCTTTAAGATGGCCTTCAACGGCGGCATAGACTATTTCTTCGCCATGGGCAGCGTAGCAAATTATATAACCGAGAATTTCGACAAGCAGATATCCTCCGGCGGAGGCGGCGGAGCAAAGGTATCGCCGGTCATCGCCGCAAGATATCTCAAGGCAAAGTATAACTGCCGCCGGGAGCACCGCGGGATACGTCCTGTCGACCTTTTCCACATAACCGGCTTTGCCTGCACCGGCACGGACGGCAGATGCTACCGCGATAAGCTCGCCGCAGCCTGGGGCGTAACGCCCGTCGAGGTCGCCGCGGGGACGGAGTCGACCTGCGTCGGCTGCGACACCTGGGAGCAGCGCGGCATGGTGCTGTTTCCCGACTCCTGCTTTTATGAGTTCATCCCGGAGGGCGAGATGCTCCGCAGCCTCTCGGACCCCTCGTACAGGCCGCTGTCCTGCCTCATGGACGAGGTGAGCACCGGCGCAAAGTACGAGCTTGTAATAAGCGTGCTGCACGGCGGCGCTTTCATGCGCTACCGCATAGGAGACGTGTACAGATGCACGGAGATCGACAGGACGAGCGGCGTTCCGCGCTTTACCTACGTCGACCGCATACCGACGGTCATAGATATAGCCGGCTTTACGCGCATAACCGAAAAATCCATAGCCGAGGTCATACGCCTGTCAAAGCTCGGCATAGGCGACTGGGTCGCGGCAAAGGAGTATGACGCGGACTTAACGCCCTTCCTGCACCTTTACCTCGAGCTGACCGACGAGGCAAGGGCGAACGACGTCGTCACAAAACAGGTGCTCACCGAGCATCTGTCGGTGTATTTCAGATATTTCGACAGCGATTACAAGGACCTTAAAAAGCTGCTCAATATAGAGCCGCTTCAGATAAGCATACTGCCGCATAAGACGATAGAGAGCTTCGAGCGGAAGCAGGGGATGAGGCTCAGCCGAATAAATCCCGATCCGCTGCGGCTCAAGGCGATGCTTTCAGGAGCGGGGCAGGCGCAGTACGCGGAGGACAATGCATGAACGTATCCTATATATATGTAAATATCGCGGCGTTTCTGTGCTTTGCGCTCATGTTCGTGGCCTTTTTCGCGGCAGAGCGCAGCCGTGAGATACGCGCATGGCTTTTCCTGCTTGGAGACCTCGCGCTGTGGACGGGCGGAACGGTGTTCATGCGCCTGAACGTTTTTCCGAGCTATCAATTCTGGTACTATGTATCGCTGCTGGCGCTGTTCTCGATCGCCTTTCTTGTGTATAACTACGTCTATCAGTTCGCGAACATAAAAGACAGCCGCGAGCGCGTCATATGGTTTATCGGCACGATAGTCATACTCGCCGTATCGGCGACTGGCTTTTTCCTCGCGCCGCCCACGCTGTCTGTGAGCAGCAGCGGCATGACGGTGTACACCTATTCGATGGACTGGAGGATATGCATACCGACGCTGTTTTTCATGCTCATCGTCGGCTCGATCATAAAGCTCTTCCGCAGGATAGTCGACGCCAAGGGCAGAAAAGCGCCCGGCGTCGCGGAGCTCATCATCGGCTGCTTCCTCATGGCCTTCGGCAACATCGTGCAGATACTCCCGGGGAATACCTTCCCCTGGGATACGCTGTTCGGCCTTGCCTTCGCGGTGCTGTTTATCCGCTCGCTGTATAAGCGCCGGATGTTCAACATAACGCCGGTCATTTCAAGCAGCATACTCATGCTCGTGTCGACGGTCCTGTGCGTCGGCATAGCGGCGCTGTTTTTCCGAAAGATAGACGCGCTGTTCGAGAGGATCGGCGGACACCTCGGGGACCCCGACGTCGAGGCCTTTCTTTTTCTGGCCCTTATCCTGTTCGGGCTCATAGCCTGCTTCCGCAAGCTTCTCATGTCGATATTCTCCGACGAGGAGCAGCAGAGCGGCCGCATAAAAAAATACAGCGACAGCGTGTCGAAGACCCTGGATATCGACAGCATACTGCGCCAGACCGTCAAGGTCATAAGGGCCGGAGTGCGCGTAGACCAGCTGTATATCTGCCTGCTGCAAAACGGCCGATACGTCCCCGTGTGCAGCGCGATGCCGTTAAAGCCTGCCTCGTTCACGATAGCGGCCGACCACCCCTGCGTGAAATATTTTGAGGAGGACAGCTCCGGCAGAAGCCATATAATCATAAAGGAATTTGAAGCCGACCCGCTGTACAAATCCATGTGGGGCACGGAAAAGGAGCTTTTCTCGGATTACGGCATATCCTGCATCTGCGCGCTCAAGGACGGCGGCAGCGTCGTCGGCCTTCTGCTGCTGGCGGAAAAGGAAAAGGGCGTGAGCTACACCTATGCCGATTTTTCGTTTTTGAGCACAGTCTCGGCGATAGCGTCCATCGCGATAAAAAACGCGGCGCTCTACAAGCAGGTCGCCGAGCGCGAGCATCTGTTTTCGAGCATGACGGCGTTCATCCCGAACGTCATTCTGATAAAGCCGAGAAACGAGAGCAGATACTGCTTTGTCAGCGCCAACACCGAAAGAGTGCTGGGTCTGCCGCAGAGCTATTTTGCCGAGCGCTCGGCCATACAGACGCTGCGCGAGAATGTAGACGCCGCGACGTCGGACAGGATAGTCGAAACGCTCACGCGCCCGGACGGCGGCGACGGCTGCACGGCGGATATCCCGTTCAGGACCGGCGACGGCAGGGACATCACGCTCAGATGCGCATTCTCGCCCATCGTAACGGGCGGGATAAGGACGCACTACGTCTGCGTCGCGACCGATATCACGCAGGATATCGAGGCGCAGCTGCTGCTGCGAAACTCCGTGGAGCTGGCGCAGGACTCCAGCCGCGCCAAGGGAGAGTTCCTCTCGCACATGTCGCACGAGATACGCACGCCCATGAACTCGATCGCGGGGCTCACATACCTTGCCCGCGAGATGATCGGCGAGGGGCGCGACGACGAGCTGCGCGGCTATCTCAACCAGATCGACCAGTCCTCGCAGTACCTGCTGAGCCTGCTCAACAACATCATGGACATGAGCAAGATAGAAAGCAGCAGATACGAGATAAGCACAAAGCCCTTCGACATATCCGCCGTGCTCGACGAGGTATACTCCGTGTTCAGCGCCACGATGAGCGGCAAGGGCGTCAGATTCACCATCGACACCGGCGGACTCATCCGCCCCGACGTCCTCGGCGACGAGCTGTCCCTGCGCAAGATACTAAATAACCTCCTGTCAAACGCAAATAAATTTACAAAGGCCGGGGGCAGCGTGAGGCTGCTCGCCTCGCAGAAGCTGATGGACGAGAGCTCGAGCATCCTGCACCTCGAGGTATCCGACACCGGCGTCGGCATAAGCGAGGACTTCATCGGCCACCTCTTCGAGCCGTACACGCAGGAGCAGAACTCCGCCGGCGGCAGAGCTGCCGGAAGCGGCCTGGGCATGGCCATCTGCAAGAGCATGGTGGACCTCCAGGGCGGCACGATATCCGTCAGAAGCAGACGGGGCTCCGGAACGACATTTTTCGTCGATATCCCGTACTCGCTCGGAAGCCCCGCCGTCAGACAGACGCAGAGCGTCGACTGCTCGGCGATAAACGGACGGCGCATCATGGTCGTCGACGACGTTGCGATAAACACCGCCATCACCTGCCGCCTGCTCGAGCGGCACGGCGCGCAGGTCGACTGCGCGGAAAACGGCAGGGAAGCGGTGGAACTTTTCCGCTCCGGACCCGACTGTTATTATGACTGCATACTCATGGACATCCAGATGCCCGAGATGAACGGCATCGAGGCCGCGGCCCGGATCCGCGCCTCCGGCAGGCGCGACGCTGCCGCCGTGCCCATACTTGCGATGACGGCCGACGCCTTCATAAACGAGCAGGGGGGAGCGCTCCGCGACTTCTCCGGCTGCGTCATCAAGCCCGTAAAGCCCGATGAGCTTTACGCCAAGCTCGTCGGCATATTTGAAAACCAGCGAGGTACACATGCTTAGAACACTATTCCGAAAATGCCGGAGCGCGGCGGACGCCGCGTGGAACAGCAGATACTATCTGCCGGCGCTGTTTATACTGTCCGCCGCCGCGACGGTGACGCGCAGCTCCTTTGAGGGAATGTGCCTGCTGGTGCTCGTCGCGGTGCTGATGCTCGTATTCTGCGACGACCTCATGTCCATCACCGCGCCGGTCTGCTTCGTGCTGCAGATATCCGTCGAGTACTACAGCGACTACTCACGCCTCGTGCCGTACATGCTGTATGCGATCGTGCCGTTTTCCGCAGCGCTCATCTTCAACCTCATATACTACCGCCGCAGGCTCGCGCCCGGCCGCCTCACGCTCCCGTATATCGCGGTGACGCTGGCGCTCATCCTCGGCGGCGCGGGAACGGTAACGGCGAGCGACTACCTCAAGCCCATCAGCCGGTACTACATGCTCGCGCTCGGCCTCGGCCAGCTGCTGATGTACCTCATTTTCCGCTCGCGGCTCGAGAACCGCCGCGGCTACGACAGAGCGCAGCGTCTTGCGCAGACCGTGTACGCGGCGGGGCTGCTGTTCGTCGTCGTCATATTCACCTTCTACGCGCAGAACCTCGGCCGCTTCCTCGAAAGCGGGAGCGTGCTGTTCTACAAGCCGCGCAACTACCTCACGACGCTGCTGCTCATGTGCCTGCCCTCCGGCTGCATCCTCGTGCGCCGCAGCGACCTGTACCTGATCGGCATGGCGCTGATGTACCTTGCGATGGTGCTGACCGGCTCGCGCTCGGGGCTGCTGTTCGGCGGGGCGCTGATGCTCCTGTGCGCCGTATACATATATATAAGCAAGCCCCGCAGCCGCCGCCTGTACAAGTGGCTGTTCGGCGCATCGGCGCTGCTGGCGCTCATCGCCGCCGTCACGCTCGTACCGCAGCTTTACGCCTCGCGCATGGACAGCGCCGTCGTCGGCGACCGCACGCGCCTTGAGTTCATGCGCCGCGGCATTGAAAATTTCCTGTCCCACCCGCTGCTCGGCATCGGCATCGGCAGCACGCGCGACCTTGAGATATTCAAGGCCTTCGTGCCCGGCTGCATGGTGTTCTACCACAACGCGCTTATCCAGATCATAAGCTCTATGGGCCTTCTGGGCGTCGGGGCCTACGCCTGGATGCTCGTCTCGCGGCTCCGGCTGCTGTGGCGAGCGCGGCGCAGCGCGGCGGCCGTCTCCGCCGGCCTGTCCTACCTCGGTCTTCTGATGATGAGCATGACGAACCCCGGCATATTCTGTCCCTTCCCCGAGCTCGCCCTCCTGACCCTGATGTTCTCGATTCTCGAGCAGCCGGCGTAGCAGAAAGGAGAACGCATGGACTACAAGCAAAACAAAAAACTCCTGCCGATGGCAAGAGCGCTCCGCAAGCGCATGACCAAAGAGGAGCGCCGTCTGTGGCATGAGTTTTTGCGCTTCTATGATGTGAGATTCCGTCGTCAGAAGGTGATAGGCAATTATATAGTTGATTTTTACTGCGCCGAGGCACAGCTTGTGCTTGAGCTGGACGGCTCGCAGCATTTTGAGCCCGAAGCGCTCGAACGCGACGCAGAGCGCACGGCGTACCTTGAGCAGTACGGCCTGATGGTTCTCCGCATACCGAACAGCGAAGTCACGTCTAACTTCTTCGGCGTGTGTGAGACCATAGATAATGTAGTAAGGACCCGCCTTGGCGCTCGTTGAGCACCTTGGCTCCCCTGTGTAAGGGGAGCTGTCAGCCGCAGGCTGACTGAGGGGTTGCCGCCTCTGCGCGGCGAAACATGACAGACAACCCCACCGGCTCGTTCACTTCGTGACCGACCCACCTCCCCTTACACAGGGGAGGCGATCGCGCCCGATAACTGCCGCAGCTCCCCATTGGCTCCCCTGTGTAAGGGGAGCTGTCGGCCGCAGGCTGACTGAGGGGTTGTCGCCTCTGCGCGGCGGAACATGACAGACAACCCCACCGGCTCGTTCACTTCGTGACCGACCCACCTCCCCTTACACAGGGGAGGCGATCGCGCCCGACTACTGCCGCACTCTCCTTGGCTCCCCTGTGTAAGGGGAGCTGTCGGCGCAGCCGACTGAGGGGTTGCATAATCTTCGCCGCAGCGAAAGCCATGCACCTTGGCTCCCCTGTGTAAGGGGAGCTGTCAGCCGCAGGCTGACTGAGGGGTTGCCTTCCCCCGCAGACCATACAAAACGCGGCGAATCGTCCAAAATCGAACAAAAAATACTTCAAATTATACAACATATATGCACATGTCAAAAAAATTTCACAAAATATGCGAAAAGCTATTGAAATTCCCGCGCATATCAAGTACAATGAGGCCACCAAAGTAAGCATGCCCGGCTGGCAGCAAATAACAAAAATGGAAGCTGCCACGGGCGGAAGTTTTTTTATTTAAGGAGGAAATAACAATGAATGTAAGAAAACGCGGACTTGCGCTTCTGATGTGCATCTGCATGATCTTCACTCTCCTCCCCTTCTCAGTATTTGCCACCGAAGAACCAAATACTGTAAATGAGGGGGGGGTCGTCTGAAAAACATACTACGTTTTCCGTTAAAAAAGAAGATACATTAAACAAAGGCGTCAAGATGACCAAGACCGTCACGCGGACGGATGACGACACCTACAAGGTGACGCTCGAGCAGTACGTCACGGGTACGGTAACTCAGGGCAAGGTAACTCCCGTTGACATTGTCCTCGTCCTCGATACGTCCTCCTCGATGAGTGATGAGAAAAATAACATCACCTCTTCTGGCGGCAGATCCATAACTCGTCTCGCTGCATTGAAGAACGCTGTCAAAAGCTTTATTGGACAGATGGCCGAGAGCTCGCCGGACAGCCGGATAGGCATCGTTTCGTTCAACGGTTCTGCGAAAATTGAAAAAGATCTCGTTAAAGTCAGCGATAATAGCACGACACTGAAAAACACCGTTACTGCTCTCACCACAAGTCGCGGCACAAATTCCGATGCAGGACTGGAGACGGCTGAACAGGCTTTCAAAAATATAAAAAAAGCAGATGATGAAAGTGGAAAAACCGGCAACAGACGAGTTGTCATCATGTTCACCGACGGTGTGCCCGCCACCGGTAAACAAAATGAACCAGGCTTTAGCACAGCAATCGCCAACGGCGCGATCTCCGCTGCCAAGACCCTCAAGGGCAGCAGCTACAGCGCGACGGTGTACACCATTGGCGTTTTCAGCAGCGGCGACAAGACAGGAAGTGTTGACACTTACATGAACTATGTCTCGTCGAACTATCCCTCGGCGGAGAGCATGACCAAAGGCAACGACAAAGCCGCTGACACCTATTACATGCATGTGAGCAGCGAACAAGCCCTGATCGATGCGTTCAAAACGATTGGCCAGGCCGAGGGTAAGCCCGACGTGACCCTCGACAGCTCTGCCGTACTGACCGATGTTGTCGCGTCGAACTTTAAAGCCCCTGAAAATACTACGGACGTTAAGGTTTACACTGCGGCTTATGACGGTACGGACTTCGGTGAACGCACTGAATATACCGGAGCAACGGTTAATATTGATCAAAACGGAGCAGTTACAGTCTCCGGCTTTGACTACAGCGCAAACTACGTGTCGAAGACCGCGCACCCCAATGATGCCGACAACTACGGCAAAAAGCTGATCGTTGAGTTCACCATCACGGTCGACCGCGAGAAGACCTACGGCGGCACTCAGCCCAGCAACAGCGGAGCATATATCAAGCTCGGCGAAGACAAATACGCCGATGTCGAGGACCCCAGCATCCCTGTGGACATCACCAACGGCTTCACCTGCAGCTATACCGATAAAAAGACCTATGACGAAACCGGCTTTGATGTCAAAGCTGCATTTGAAAAAATGCTTCAGTCGGATGGTCTAACGACTGCCAACAATAAAAACCAGTATGTTAATATCGCCTATGAGGTGAAAAGCGGTGATGCAGTCGTCGGTACTTACACCGTCAAAGCTGGTACTGGTACCGGGACTTGGAATAGCGATGATTCGGTAATGACCAATTCGGCTGTAGGTACTTATACCTACACCGTCACCTGCAAGGTGACCGATGATGAGGGTACCGCAGGGTATAAAAGCGGCGTTACCAACGGCAAAGGCACCATGACCTTGAAGATCAAGCCTGCCACTGACCTGGCCGTGACCGCAACAGACTATAAAGGAGTATACGACGGCCAGGAGCATGGCGGCACCGTGACGGCGACTGACGGCGCAACGATAAAGTACAGCACCGACGGCGGCGCAACTTGGGTGGATACCGCACCGACGAGGACCGACGTCGGTACAACGACCGTCAAGGTAAAGGCGATCAAGGACAACTATGCTGATGTTACCTCCGAGTACACCATCGAGATCACCAAGCGCCCGGTGACCATCACTGCATCCGATGTCACGAGAAAGTATACCGGCGACCAGATAACGGTTGATAACATTTCTGATACAGATGTTGTGATTGTACCAGCGGCAGAAACAGACCTAGTTAAAGGTCATAGCGTCGACCTTGGTGAAACGGCGATATACTCTGCAAGCGGCATAGAACCGGGTGTTTACAACGGCGCGTTTTATACCGATGCTGGCGATAAAATAACGATAACAGATGCCGAAGGCAAAAATGTTACCGACAACTATGAAATAACCCTGACAGCCGGCAAGCTGACCATCTACAAGGCCGCAGTTGCAACTATTGCCGCCAAAAAGCTGCTGGACGGAAAGACCCCCGCTGCCGAACAATTCAGTTTCAAACTGGAAGGCTTGAATCAGGGGGATACTACTAAAAGCGTAGAAAAAAACAATGTAAACGGCTATGCTGTCTTCAATATACCTTATGAAAGTAGAGGAACTTACCGCTACAAGCTGAGCGAGGTAATACCTGCTGATGCTGGCAACATAGACTATGACACAGCTCAGTACTATGTCAAGGTTGAAGTTTCCTATAATAGTAATACTAAAACGTACAGCTCGGAAGTAAGCTACTACACCGACGAGGATTGCACCAATAAAATAGTCGGCGAAATTCCCGTTTTCAACAACAAGACCAAGACCGGCACGCTGACCGTCAAGAAGACCGTCTCCGGCATCGCGAGCGCGACGAAGGACTATGAGTTCAAGCTGACTGTTCCGACAGGAACCACCATCGATCCTAACAGCGCAACTGCTGTGGACCCGAATGTTAACACAGGCAACCTGGTGTATCAAGATAATAACTTCAAGCTCAAGGCAGGCGATACCAAGACCTTCACTCTCCCCGCCGGCACCAAGTACACCGTTACCGAGACCACCACGGGCTACACCGTAACGGCTGAGGTCGATGGTAAGGCTTATGCCCTCAAGGATAATTCCGTCAGCGGCGAGATAGCCGCCGGAGCGACGACTGACGTTGTCTTCGACAACTACCAGCGCCGCCCGTATATCCCGCCCACGCCCGATCCCGCGAAGAAGATCACCGTGACGATCACGGGCAACACGGGCAGCGAGGTCTACGACGCGACCGAGCACAACGTCAAGGGCTACACCTGGGAGTGCACCGACCCGAGCTACACCGAGGCCGACTTTGAGTTCACCGGCACGGCCGAAGCGAAGGGCACCTACGTCGGCAAGTACGACATGGGCATCAAGGCCGAGCAGTTCAAGAACCTCAACAGCAAGTACGAGGTCGAGTTCGTCGTCAAGACCGACGGTGAGCTGGACATCACCAAGCGTCCCCTGACCATCACCGCCGGCAGCGCCGAGGGCTACGGCCCCGAGGCGATCACCTGCGACACCTACAAGGCCGACGAGCCCGCCGCGGGCGATAAGCTCGTCTCCGTGAAGATCACCGGCAAGCAGTCCGTTCCCGGCTCGTCCGCGAACGTTCCCTCCGACGCAGTCATCCAGGACGCAAGCGGCAAGGACGTGACCGCAAACTACGACATCAAGTACGTAAACGGCACGCTCACGATGCTGGATATCCTGAATAAGGAAGACCACTTCAACTACGTCATCGGCTATCCCGACGGCACGGTGCGTCCCAGCGCCGAGATCACCCGCGCCGAGGTCGCGACGATCTTCTTCCGCCTGCTGACCGACGACAGCCGCAAGGAGTTTGACACGAAGACCAGCGCGTTCACCGACGTCGACGACGGCCAGTGGTACACCAGGGCGATAGCGACGCTCGCCAAGGCGAAGATCGTCAGCGGCGATCCCGAGGGCACCTTCCGTCCGAACGACGCGATCACCCGCGCCGAGATGGCGACGATCATCGCGCGCTTTGCGGATCTCAGCGCAGACGGCAAGACCTTCAGCGACATCAGCGGCCACTGGGCACAGAAGTATATTGAGCTGGCAGCAGGCAACGGCTGGATCAACGGCTACACCGACGGCACCTTCCGCCCGGACAAAAAGATCACCCGCGCCGAGACCTTCTCGATGATAAACCGCGTGCTCGGCCGTCAGACCGACTCGAACGACGACCTCCTGCCGGTATCGCAGATGACCAACTGGAGCGATAACGCCGACACCAGCGTGTGGTACTACCGCGACATGCAGGAAGCGACCAACAACCATAAGTGCGAGCGCCTGGAGAGCAGCGGATACGAGAAGTGGACCGAGAAGCTTCCCGAGATCGACTGGGCATCCTACCAGATCTGACCGCACGATAGAAGACCCCAAAACAAGGCAGCATCCGCTGCCTTGTTTTTTTGCCGTCCGCCCGGAGGCTGCGGCGATCTGTGTAGGGCAGGGGCTTGCCCGTTTCGTTATTTTCCACTATTCCGCCTATACAAATTGCCCTGCAAAGTATAATAACGACCAAAACCGCATAAAATATATGAAATATCTAAAAATGTCAACAATAAATAAAAAAATTAACGCTTAAATGGCTTGCAATTTTCCAGATAAGTGGTAACATTAAAACAAGTCGATACGATGCAAAAGGTATCGAAACAAAAAAATGTTAAGAAGGAGATAATGAAATGAACGTAAAAAAACGCGGACTTGCGCTTTTAATGTGCATCTGCATGATCTTCACGCTTCTTCCGTTCTCAGTTTTTGCCGATGAAGAATTGGTAGAAAATGTAAACGGGGGGGGGTGAAACAGTAGAGCCATCCCAGTCATCAAATTCAAATGCTAATTACTTCTATTTTATGAGTAGCGCGGCTGATGATGCAATTGTAGTAGCAACTAAGGTGCTGCATTATGGCGATAATAGCATTGATAACTTTGACGATATTGTAGTTCCTATGACGAGTACACAAGGCGTGACTGGTTGGTACTTAGATAAAGAACTAACGCAGAAGGTTACTTCGCTCTCTTATAGTGCAGAGCGTTCAGATATATTACATTTGTACCCCCAAATCGAAGATGGCTTTTGGGTGACTTTTATTTCAAATGGAGGTACTTATATTGCACCTCAATTCTATACTGGAGTAGCTACAGCTCCGCTTGCTCCAACAAAGTATGGTTATGATTTTGAAAAATGGTATACGGATGAAGAATTGACACAGGTTGCTGATTTTTCAAGTATCTCTGCCAAATGTACGCTGTACGCAAAGTGGACTGCTAGAAATGATACAAAATATACTGTTGTTCATTGGCAGGAAAACGCAAACGATAATAAATACTCTTTTGCTGATAGTGAGAGTCTGCAAGGTACGACTGGTGCGCCGACTGCTGCTGTTCCAAAAAACTACGATGGGTTTACGGCGAAATCGATCACACAGGAAACTATTGCTGGCGACGGAACGACCATTGTAAATGTTTATTATTCTCGAAATACATATACAGTAAAGTTTTATAACTATATTGTTGGAGACGGACTTTGGAACATTGGAGATGAACTTACTGAATATAAAATAACCGCAAAGTATGGTGAAAGGATAAGTGCTAAGTGGCCTGGACGCATATGGATTCGTTTAGATAGTTCAGGTAATAGTATCAAAAATGCTGACGGCTCTTTTAAACAATTCAGCACATACAACGAGTATTATAATTATATCCATGAAGCGGAATACCAGGCAAGGCTCGAGGTGATGCCATTGGGTGGCGCTGAATTTTGGTGGACAAATATGGGAGGCAATAATAAAGCTTATTATTATTTGGAAACCTTGACCGGCGAAACCTATGAGTTGGATCATGAAGATAATGGCGCCGATAGTAGCTCGATCATATCAGAAAATGATTGCTATGGTATTCCTGGCTTCAGCTTTGATCATTATATTCCGGGTGAATGGACCGATGATGAAATAGCGCGCTTAACTGAATGGGGGCTTACGGAACAAGAATGGAAAGATAAGAAGTATGTCGACGCAAAGTTTTACTACACTCGAAATTCAAGTGACGTAGTGTATCTCAATAATGGCGAATATCCGATAAATACAAAATCCTATAAGTATGAGGCGGATATAAGCAGCGCTGCGGACTATCAGCCCACTATTCCGAATAATATTCCACAAAACTTCATTTTTGCTGGATGGTATTACAATAAAGAACTCAATGTACCTTGCAATTTTAGCGAACAGATAATGCCTGACCACAACATTACGGTCTATGCAAAGTGGGTTCCACCAGTATGTAAAGTTACATTTGTGGCATATGGCCAAACGCTTACTAACGTATCCAATGTTCAATATGGCAATAGACTTATAGAGAGCGATATTCCTACTGTAAATCCACAGGGGGATGATGTGTTCTATGGTTGGTCATATGATGAGGCGGGAAGACAGCCTTTCAACTACGAAACTTTAATAACAGAAAACATAACCCTATATGCCCAACTTAGCAGCAAAGCTGGCTACACCGTGACCTACGATGCAAACGGCGGCACCGGAACAGTCACTGATACCCATCACTATGCCATGAATACCGCAGCAATGGTGCTTTCTGGCGATGATCTTGTCGCCCCTGAAAAGAAAGTGTTCCTCGGCTGGAACACGAAAGCTGACGGCAGCGGAACAATGTATTATCCCAGCAGCGCAGTTCCCGTGACCGGCAACATCACCCTCCATGCTATTTGGGGAGATAAGCCCGGAACTCTTGTGATCAGCAAGACCGTCTCCGGCAGCGCGAGCGCGACAAAGGACTATGAGTTCAAGCTGACCGTTCCGACAGGAACCACCATTAACTTCAAGCTCAAGGCAGGCGAGACCAAGACCTTCACTCTCCCCGCCGGCACCGAGTACACCGTTACCGAGACCACCACGGGCTACACCGTAACGGCTAAGGTCGATGGTACGGCCTATGACCTCAAGGATAATTCTGTCAAGGGCGAGATAACCGCCGGAGCGACGACTGACGTTGTCTTCGACAACTACCAGCGCCGCCCGTATATCCCGCCCACGCCCGATCCCGCGAAGAAGATCACCGTGACGATCACGGGCAACACGGGCAGCGAGGTCTACGACGCGACCGAGCACAACGTCAAGGGCTACACCTGGGAGTGCACCGACCCGAGCTACACCGAGGCCGACTTTGAGTTCACCGGCACGGCCGAAGCGAAGGGCACCTACGTCGGCAAGTACGACATGGGCATCAAGGCCGAGCAGTTCAAGAACCTCAACAGCAAGTACGAGGTCGAGTTCGTCGTCAAGACCGACGGTGAGCTGGACATCACCAAGCGTCCCCTGACCATCACCGCCGGCAGCGCCGAGGGCTACGGCCCCGAGGCGATCACCTGCGACACCTACAAGGCCGACGAGCCCGCCGCGGGCGATAAGCTCGTCTCCGTGAAGATCACCGGCAAGCAGTCCGTTCCCGGCTCGTCCGCGAACGTTCCCTCCGACGCAGTCATCCAGGACGCAAGCGGCAAGGACGTGACCGCAAACTACGACATCAAGTACGTAAACGGCACGCTCACGATGCTGGATATCCTGAATAAGGAAGACCACTTCAACTACGTCATCGGCTATCCCGACGGCACGGTGCGTCCCAGCGCCGAGATCACCCGCGCCGAGGTCGCGACGATCTTCTTCCGCCTGCTGACCGACGACAGCCGCAAGGAGTTTGACACGAAGACCAGCGCGTTCACCGACGTCGACGACGGCCAGTGGTACACCAGGGCGATAGCGACGCTCGCCAAGGCGAAGATCGTCAGCGGCGATCCCGAGGGCACCTTCCGTCCGAACGACGCGATCACCCGCGCCGAGATGGCGACGATCATCGCGCGCTTTGCGGATCTCAGCGCAGACGGCAAGACCTTCAGCGACATCAGCGGCCACTGGGCACAGAAGTATATTGAGCTGGCAGCAGGCAACGGCTGGATCAACGGCTACACCGACGGCACCTTCCGCCCGGACAAAAAGATCACCCGCGCCGAGACCTTCTCGATGATAAACCGCGTGCTCGGCCGTCAGACCGACTCGAACGACGACCTCCTGCCGGTATCGCAGATGACCAACTGGAGCGATAACGCCGACACCAGCGTGTGGTACTACCGCGACATGCAGGAAGCGACCAACAACCATAAGTGCGAGCGCCTGGAGAGCAGCGGATACGAGAAGTGGACCGAGAAGCTTCCCGAGATCGACTGGGCATCCTACCAGATCTGACCGCACGATAGAAGACCCCAAAACAAGGCAGCATCCGCTGCCTTGTTTTTTTGCCGCCCACCGCTTTGACTATCCTTGCCGTTGCGCTCTGCGCGTGGTATAATATAATGAAATGCATTAGAGGAGCTCAGATGTGGATAAATTTGTGTTGAGATCATCATACTCGCCGACGGGCGATCAGCCCGAGGCGATAGATACGCTCGTGCGGGGGATAGACAACGGCCTTGACGAGCAGGTGCTCCTCGGCGTCACGGGCTCGGGCAAGACCTTCACGATGGCAAGCGTCATCGAGCGCCTGAACAGGCCGACGCTCGTGCTGGCGCACAACAAGACGCTGGCCGCGCAGCTGTGCTCGGAGTTCCGCGAGTTTTTTCCCGATAACGCGGTCGAGTACTTCGTCTCCTACTACGACTATTACCAGCCCGAGGCGTATATTCCGCATACCGATACCTTTATCGAAAAGGACAGCTCCATAAACGACGAGATCGAGCGGCTGCGCCACAGCGCGACCTCCAGCCTTTTTGAGCGCCGCGACGTTATCGTCGTCGCCTCGGTGTCGTGCATCTACGGCCTCGGCGACCCCATCGACTACAAAAGCATGGTCATATCCCTGCGCCCCGGACAGACGCGCTCCTTCGACGAGCTGCTGCGCAGACTCATTGAGATACGCTACGAGCGCAACGATATCGCCTTTGAGCGCAACATGTTCCGCGTCCGCGGCGACACGGTCGAGATATTTCCGGCCTACTCGCACGATAAGGCCATACGGGTCGAGTTCTTCGGCGACGAGGTCGACAGGATAAGCGAGGTAAATGTCGTCTCCGGCGCGCCGATACGGTACCTCAGCCACGCGGCGATATACCCGGCCAGCCACTATGTCGTCAGCCGCGACAAGATGGCCCGCGCAATAGGCGATATCCGCGCCGAATGTGCGGAGCGCGTGAAATATTTTCAGGATAACGGCAAGCTTCTTGAGGCGCAGCGCATATCGCAGCGCACCAATTACGATATCGAGATGATGCAGGAGCTCGGCTACTGCTCCGGCATCGAAAACTACTCGCGAGTTATATCAAACCGCCCGGCGGGCTCAGCGCCGATGACCCTGCTCGATTATTTTCCGAAGGACTTCCTTCTCTTCGTCGACGAGAGCCACGTCACGCTGCCGCAGGTCAGGGCAATGTACCGCGGCGACCATGCGCGCAAGGAGTCTCTGGTAGAATACGGCTTCCGCCTGCCCTCGGCCTACGATAACAGGCCGCTGAAATTCGAGGAATTTCAGGAGCGCATAAATCAGGCGGTGTACGTTTCGGCGACGCCCGGCGAGTACGAGCGCGAGAGAGCGGGGCAGATCGCCGAGCAGATAATCCGCCCGACGGGCCTGCTCGATCCGGAGATATCCGTCCGACCTACCGAGGGACAGATAGACGATCTGATAGGCGAGATAAATGCGCGCATAGAAAAGGGACAGCGCACGCTCGTGACGACGCTCACGAAGAAAATGGCCGAGGACCTGACGGAATACCTCGGCGCGGCGGGCATAAGGTGCCGCTACATGCACCACGATATCGGCGCTATCGAGCGAATGGAGATCATCCGCAGCCTGCGCCTGGGCGATTTTGACGTGCTCGTCGGAATAAACCTCCTGCGCGAGGGCCTCGACCTGCCGGAGGTGAGCCTTGTGGCCATCCTCGACGCGGACAAGGAGGGCTTTCTGCGAAGCGAGACGAGCCTTATACAGACCATCGGCCGCGCCGCGCGAAACGCCGAGGGCACGGTCATAATGTACGCCGATACGGTCACGCGCTCGATGCGCCTTGCCATCGACGAGACCGAGCGAAGGCGCGCAAAGCAGTCGGCGTATAACAAGGAACACGGCATCGTGCCGAAAACCATAGTAAAAAGCGTCCGCGAGCTTATTGAGATATCCAGCGAGAGCGAGAAGACCCTGCGCCGCGCCGACGGCGTGAAGCTCACGAGAAGCGAGCGCATGGAGCTTATCGAAAAGCTCGAAAAGGAAATGAAGGCGGCGGCCAAAATGCTCGAGTTCGAGCTGGCCGCTCAGCTGCGTGACGAGATAGTCCGCCTGCGCGGTGAGGTGAAACGATGAAACTATTGATACTTGACGGCAACAGCATAGTAAACCGCGCCTTTTACGGCGTGCGCGCGCTCAACGCGCCCGACGGCACGCCCACAAACGGCGTGTACGGCTTTCTTTCGATACTGCATAAGCTGCTCGACGATGAAAAGCCCGAGGCCGTGTGCGTTGCCTTTGACCTCAAGGCGCCGACCTTCCGCCATCTGCGCTATGCCGGCTACAAGGCCCAGCGCAAGGGCATGCCCGAGGAGCTTGCCGTGCAGATGCCGGTACTCAAGCAGGTGCTCGACGCGATGGGCATACTGCGCCTTGAGCTTGAGGGCTTCGAGGCCGACGATCTGCTCGGGACGGCGGCTGCACGCTGCACGGAGCTTGGCTGGGAATGCCGCATAGTCACCGGCGATAAGGACAGCTTCCAGCTCATAAGCGAAAAAAACCATGTCTGCCACGTCAAAAGCCGCATGGGGCAGACCACGACCACGGAATATACGCCGGAGCTCTTTTTCGAGGAGTACGGCTTTGAGCCGGGACACATCGTGGACCTCAAGGCGCTCATGGGCGACGCGTCGGACAATATCCCCGGCGTGCCCGGAGTGGGCGAGAAAACGGCGATGGGGCTCGTGCGCAGCTACAGGAGCATTGAGACGATATACGATAATATAGATACCATCGACGTCAAGGAGGGCATGCGCAAAAAGCTGCGCGAGGGCAGGGAAAGCGCGTTTTTGTCCTATGAGCTCGCGACCATACGCACGGACGCGCCGATAGAGTTTTCGCCGGAGGACGCCGTGTGGCACGCCGACTACAGGCCCGAGCTGTACGACCTTTTCAAAAGGCTCGGCTTTAATAAATTCATCGAAAAATGGGAGGTGCGCGAAAGCGCGGAGAGCGCCGCCGCGGCTCAGAACGAGTGTCTGCCGTATATGGAGAACGCGCCGCTCGACGATATTATCAGCGCCGTCACGGACGCCGGCACCGTCGCCGTTACTGCCTCTCCTGACTTTGACAGCATAGAGATATGCGACGGCAGGGCAGTGTATCTTGCCCGCTGGAGCTATCTCGGCGACGATTACTCGCGCCTTACAGCCTTTATTTTCTCCGACAAGGTGAAAAAGATCGGCCACAACGTCAAGGAGCTCATGACTCAGCTCATGGACGAAAAGCTGCCGGCAGACGGCTTTGAGTACGATACGGCGCTTGCAGGGTACCTTCTTGACGCGACGGCGAGCGACTACGGCCTTGCCCGCATGAGCATGGGCTATTGCGGAGTGGAGCTCAGCGGAGCGGAGGCTGTGTACAGACTGCGCGCCCCGACGGAGGAAAAGCTCGCGCAGCGCGGCATGACAAGGCTTTTTTACGATATCGAGATGCCGCTGTGCCGCGTGCTTGCCGATATGCAGGAGCAGGGCTTCATGATCGACAGAGCCGCGCTTTCAGACTTCGGCGAGAGCCTCAGGGGCACGATATCGGAGCTTGAGCGGGCGATATACGACGAGGCCGGCTGCGATTTCAATATAAATTCCCCGAAGCAGCTCGGCGAGGTGCTGTTTGAACGGCTCATGCTTCCGGCGGGAAAGAAGACAAAGACCGGCTGGAGCACGAACGCAGAGGTCCTTGAAAAGCTGAGGGGAAAGCACCCGATAGTTCAGATGGTGCTCGATTACCGCATGCTCACCAAGCTCAAATCGACCTATGCCGACGGGCTTCTGAAGCTCATCGGCCCCGACGGCAGGATCAGGACGAAATTCCAGATGACCGTCACGGCCACGGGCAGACTTTCGAGCACTGACCCGAATCTGCAGAACATCCCCATCCGCCGCGAGCTCGGCAGCCATATCCGCGAGATGTTCATCGCCTCAAAGGGCAATGTCCTCGTCGACGCGGACTACAGTCAGATAGAGCTTAGGCTCCTTGCGCACATATCGGGCGACAGGCATATGCAGGAGGCCTTCCTGAGCGGCGAGGACATCCACGCAGTCACGGCCTCGCAGGTGTTCAATACGCCGCTGAGCGAGGTGACGCCGTTGCAGCGCAGCCGGGCAAAGGCCGTTAATTTCGGCATCGTCTACGGCATTTCGGCGTGGTCGCTGGCGCAGGATATCGGCGTATCGCAGGCCGAGGCCAGGGCGTATATGGAGGCGTATCTCAATAAATACGACGGTGTGCGCGAATATATGAAGGAGATCGTCGAAAAGGCGAAGCGTGACGGCTATGTCACGACGCTCTACGCAAGGCGGCGAGAGCTTCCGGAGCTTAGGTCGTCAAACTTCAACACACGCTCCTTCGGCGAGCGCGTCGCGCTGAATATGCCCATTCAGGGCACCGCGGCGGACATAATAAAGCTTGCCATGGTAAACGTTTACAACAGGCTCAGAGCCGAGGGACTCAGGGCAAGGCTCATTCTGCAGGTGCATGACGAGCTCATATGCGAATGCCCCGAGGACGAGGCGCAGAGGGTAGCGGATATCCTGAGCGAGGAGATGAGCGGAGCTGCAAAGCTGAGCGTGCCGCTCACGGTCGAAGCAAAAACAGGACACAGCTGGGCGGAGGCGCACTGATGCTGACTTATGAACAGGCAGGGGACGTTCTCGACGAGCTCGTCGACGAGCTTCCCGAGGAGATATTCAAAAACCTGAACGGCGGCGTGAGCTTCCTTGAGAAGGCCGTGCGCGGCAGCGAGGGGGGATACACGCTCGGCATGTATTTCCGCGACAAAATGGGGCGGCATATCGAGCTGTACTACGGCTCGTTCACGGAGCTCTACGGCGATATGGACGACGAGACCTTCAGACGGCGCCTGAAAAGCACGCTGCACCACGAGCTCACGCACCATATAGAAAATCAGGCCGGCGACCGCAGCCTTGAGCGCTGGGACGAGCGGCAGGCGGAGCTGTGCGGCTTTAACGGCATCGACGTCAGGAGCATACTCTTCGTCTGCGACGACAACAGCCTCTCCACCGTCGCCGAGGCGGTGTTCAATTCCTCCAAGGGCGGCTACTGCCCGCATGTCACGGCATGCTCCGGCGGCATAAGCGTGAATGAGGGGATAAACCCGCGCGTTATAAAATGCTGCGAGACGCTGGATATCAGACTTCCGCGCAGCTGTGCCGTGCCGGTAACGCGCGAGCTTATCGAGCGCTGCGACGTCGCTCTATGCATGACGGCGCTCCAGGCACAGAGGCTCTCCGAGGAATATCAGGACCTCGACGAGCGGATAATGTGCCTTGCCGACGAGGATATATATCCGCCGATGACGCCGCTCGGCTGGAAAAAATGCCTGCTGCGCATCGAGGACGAGACGCTCGCCGTCATAGACGAGCTGCGCGGGGAGGACCTGTGATGGTCCGCATAGTCGATGCAAGGCCCGAGCATATAGACGATATCCTGGCCATCGAGCGGCAGTGCTTTTCCATGCCGTGGACGCGCGGGCAGCTCACGGCGCAGCTGCCGGATAATATGCACATATTCCTCGCCGCCGAGGACGAAGACGGCAGGGTGCTGGGCTATGTCGGACTCATGTATGTGCTTGACGAGGGCTATATCTCCAATGTCGCGGTGTCATCGTCACGGCGGCGCGAGGGCATAGCCGATATGCTGCTCGCGGAGCTTCGCGCGCGGGCGGTGGAGAAGGGCCTGAGCTTTCTGACGCTCGAGGTACGCCTTGGCAACCTCGCGGCGCAGAGCCTGTATAAAAAACACGGCTACACCGAGGTCGGCCGGCGCAGAGGCTATTACATCCGGCCGAAGGAGGACGCCGTTTTGATGACTTGTTTTCTGAGTGAGGAAGAAAAATGAAAATACTTGCCTTTGAATCGTCCTGCGACGAGACCGCGGTCGCCGTCGTCGAGGACGGAAGAAACGTTCTGACCGATCAGATATTCTCGCAGGCGGACCTTCACGCGATATACGGCGGCGTAGTGCCGGAGATAGCGTCGAGAAGCCACGTCGAGGTCATATCGCGCCTTGCACAGCGCGCCGTTCAGGCCGCCGGCATAGAAAAAAGCGATATCGACGCCGTCGCCGTGACCTACGCGCCGGGCCTTATCGGAACGGTGCTCGTGGGACTTAATTTTGCAAAGGCCGCGGCCCTGAGCCTCGGCGTGCCGCTTATTCCGGTGCACCACATAAAGGGCCACGTGGCCGCAAACTACATAGCCTATCCCGAGCTTGAGCCGCCCTTTCTGTGCCTTGCGATATCCGGCGGCAACACGCTTATTATCGACGTGCGCAGCTACACAGAGCTCAAGGTCATCGGCGCGACGCGCGACGACGCGGCGGGGGAGTGCTTTGACAAGACCGCGCGCGTGCTCGGCCTGCCATATCCCGGCGGTAAGCCCATCGACGAGCTGTCGCAGGGCGGCGATGACAAAAAATACCCTCTGCCGAGAACGCACATTGACGGTCAGCCCTACGAGATGAGCTTTTCCGGCCTCAAAACGGCGGTCATAAATCTTGTCCACAACGCAGAGCAGAAGGGCGAGGAGCTCGACAGGAGCTCTCTGGCGGCTTCATTTTCGGCCGCCGTCAGCGACGCTCTCGTGCCGCGCACGATGATGGCCGCACGCGAGCTCGGCTATAAAAAGATCGCCATAGCCGGCGGCGTGGCGGCAAACTCGCGTATCCGCGCAGATTTCAGGGCCGCCGCTGAAAAGGACGGCTGCGAGCTGTTCGTGCCGCCGCTGAGGCTGTGCGGAGACAATGCCGCCATGATAGGCTGTCAGGGCTATTACGAATACCTCGCGGGAAACACCGCGGGCTGGGATCTCAACGCCTACGCGAATATGGAGCTGTAAGGAGAGAGGCAAATGGGCTTACACGACGGACACAGGGAGCGGATGAAAAGCCGCTTCGTCGAGGCGGGACTGGACGGCTTTAACGATCATAACGCATTGGAGATGCTGCTGTTTTACGCCGTGCCGCGCAAGGACACCAACGAGCTTGCGCACAGGCTTTTAAAGCACTTCGGCTCGTTGACGGCCGTGTTCGAGGCAAGCCACGAGGAGCTCATGCGCGTCGACGGCATAGGCGAGAACGCGGCGACGCTCATAAAGCTCATACCCGAGGTCAGCCGCAGATATCTGCTGACAAAGAGCCTGCCGGCAAAGGTGATCCGCCGCAGCGAGGACGCGGGAGCGTATTTTGTCGCAAAGTTCATGTATGAGGTCAACGAGATATGCTACGCGCTGCTGCTCAACTCATCAAACGGTATAATCGCCTGCAAGCAGATAAGCCGCGGTGTCGTGAACGCGACGGAGGTCGGCATGCGGATGCTGGTCGAGGCGGCTATAAAAAATAATGCCGCGAGCGTCATAATCGCCCACAATCACCCCGGAGCGCTGCCGTTACCGTCCAAGGAGGACGAGTACTGCACGCAGCTTGTGCGGAAGGCTCTGGACCTTGTGGACATAAAATTACTCGACCATATCATTGTCGGCGGCAAGGATTATCACTCGCTCTGCAAAAACGGAGTTATGTAAACTATTGTTCGTTTCCGTTTTGCAACAAAATTCGACTACAGAGCTTTGAAATTATTAACATATCGACAAAATGTGCTGAAATTCAAGCTTTATTTCGTGTTGAAAACTCTGTTGGAAATGTTGATAACTATTTGCATAATAATATTCTGAAATAATTATGTAAACGAATTGAGATTCATTTGCAAAACTCTGAAAGCCTTGAATTTCTTAAACTTTTAATAAACATTATCTGCCTGCTCGGCAATGGCAGAAATGAGCATATACGAACTGTAATTATTATTTTTATTTGACTTTATCGCCGCTGTGTGCTAAAATGCCTAATGTCGTCTGCTGGTGTGGCTCAATGGCAGAGCATCTCACTCGTAATGAGAAGGTTGTGAGTTCGATTCTCACCACCAGCTCCAGACAGCAAAAACCACTGCTTTTTTAGCAGTGGTTTTTCTATTTAAGTCTGTTTTCGCCTCTACTGCACAATGGGGTACTCTAAGCTGTCGCTGTAATGCCACCATTCGCCGGAGTAGCCGACAAAACCAGCATCGGTCATGATCTCCTCCAGATAGCGGGCGTTATCTCCCGCCGCCTGCGATACGTCGCTGTAGTCTCGGTCGGCGCGCGCGGTGAAGTCGTCAAAGCCGGAGGGCATCTCGACCGGATCGCCGTTTGTTTTTACAAGGCTTATATCGACGGTGTTTCCGCGGCTGTGATTTGAAAATCCCTTCGTGGGATCGGCAACATATATGGAGTTCGGGCACACCTCCCACAGGCGGTACTGTGCGCTCACGGGGCGGTAAGCGTCCCATATGAGCAGACTGTAGCCCGACTTTGCAAGCTCGCTCTGCGCGGCGGCGAGCTTTTTCACCGTGCCGTAGCGCAGATATGCCGTGTTATCGTCGTAAATGACAACGCCCGTGAAGTTATCTGCCGATGCATATTTAAGGTCCGTGATAATATCGGGGATATAGTCTTGAACCCTCACGAGCTCATCGTCTGCCGGAGCAGGCGTGGGCGTAGGGGCCGGAGTCGGAGTCGGTGCGGCCGTCGGCTGCGGCGTTTCGGAGGCTTCAATGTTCTGTTTAGTGTCTTCGCCGCCGCAAGCGCCGAGCAGCATAAGCAGAACCAGCAGTACGCAGGTGAGCATATGTTTTATTTTCATAACAAGTGCTCTCCTACGCCTCGATCTCAAATTCGATCTCAACATCGTTTACGCATAGCTTCGCCGTTCCCAGGCTGCCGCAGGTCTTCACATAGCAGCCGCCGGAGCCGCCCTTGAGCGATATGACCTCCGGGCCTATGAGCTCAATGGGGCCTGAGCACTTTAATACGACAGGCTCCTGCCAGTAGGGGGCGAGATTACCGTACTCGTCGACCGCGCGGATACGAACGGCGGCAGCGTCGTAGGTATCGCCCTCGGAGAGCACTGTCCTGCTTGCCGTTACCTCGAGCTGCGCCCTCTGCCCCGGCGAGCGCGTCACCGAGTAAACGATCCTGCCGCACTTGACCGCGTCAAAGCGCCACTTCGTGGCCTCGCCGCCCCAGTTGCCGACGTATTTGCCGTAAAGCCCGACGCCGTCGGAGAACTTAAAGCCCTTGAGCAGCATGAGACGGGCAAATTTTGCGAGTATTTTCGGCGGCAGGGCGCTCGGACCGTGCTTTGAGACGGCTATGAGACATTCCTTGACCGTCTGCGCGGTCTTATCGTCAAAGCCCTCCAGCGTTATCAGAAGCTCGCCGATGAAGTCGTCTATGATAACGGGCGGATGGGGCAGGGCGGGGTACTCGTCCTTAGCGGGCAGAAACTCGCGCACGAATACGCCGTCCTTATACAGCCTCACGCAGTCGGCGTTTGTGAACACATACACACGGCCTATATCGCCGGCGGGGTGCTCACCGATATCCATGGACGAGGACACCGCGCAGCAGGGGGCCTCGTCGCTCTGGCTCGCGTACACCGCGGCGGCGAGCTTGGGATTTCGGAACATGTCCATAACGCCGTGGTAGCATATCCCGTCGCCGCTGCCGAAATCCTGATGTGTGTTGTAGTCGAACATGCACCAGGGGAAAACGCCGCTTATATCGTCGTCGGCGTACATCGCGTCGAGCACCTTCGCGTGCCGCAGCGCGTGGCTGAGCCTGTGCCGCTCATCGTCAAAGGGCTTTGTCGGGAACATGTGACCGTTGCACTCGGAGACGAGATAGGCGTTATGCTTTTTCGGAGTGACCGACTTTTTCGGCTTTAGACCGGCGTTATCGCCGCAGTGGGAAAAGTCGTTGTATGCGTAAACGTCCTCGAGAAGATGGCTCTTTTCAATGTACCTCACGCCGCTGGTCTGACGGCCGGAGTCGAGCGTGTGCGCTACGGCGTTGGTTTTCCTGTAAAGCTCGTCGCAGTCCTGCGATTCGTTTATCCTCACGCCCCAGAGAATGATCGACGGGTGATGCATATACTGCCGGACCATCTCATCGGTATTCTTGACGGCCTGCCGCTTCCAGTCCTCGCCGCCGATGTGCTGCCAGCCGGGTATCTCGGTGAAGACAAGAAGCCCTAGCTCGTCGCAGCGCGATATGAAGTGCTGCGACTGCGGATAGTGCGAGGTGCGCACGGCGTTCACGCCGAGTTCGCGCTTTAATATCTCCGCGTCGAGCTCCTGCACAGACCTCGGCATCGCGTAGCCGACATATGCGTAGGACTGATGACGGTTAAGGCCGCGAAGCTTGAGCCTTCCGCCGTTGAGATAAAAGCCGTCGTCTTGAAATTTCACAGTTCTGAAGCCGAAGCGCAGGCTCTTTTCGTCGACGCACTCGCCGCCGCGCATGGCGCGCACGCGCGCCGTGTACAGCGTGGGGGAGTCTACAGACCACAGCGCGGCCTCGGGAACGCCCAGCTCGAAGGCCTTGCCCTCAGCCGAGGACACGACCCTGCCGCTCACGTCGATTATGTCGGTCACGACGCTTTCGCAGAGGCTGTCTATCCTCACGCGTATCTCGCGCAGCGCGGTGTTTTCGATCAGGACCTCCTTTATATACTCGGGGTCCTTGACCTCGAGCGTCACCTCGCGGTAGAGCCCGCCGTAGCACAGATAGTCGATAACGAAGCCGAAGGGAGGAATATCCAGACTCTCGCGCGTGTCGAGCCGCACGTCTATCGTGTTCTCCCTGCCGAGCCTTACGCTGTCCGTTATATCGACCGTGAAGGCCGTGTAGCCGCAGGAGTGGCGGCCGGCCTCCGTGCCGTTGCAGAAGACCGTCGCCTCGTGAGCCGCGCCATCAAAGTGCAGAAGGAGCCTTTTGCCGCGCCAGTCCCCGGGCGCGGTGAAGAGCTTCCTGTAGCCGCAGACCATCTGATAGTCGCGGCAGTCGATGTAGTTATAGGGTATCTCCCTCGCGGTGTGCGGAAGGCGAACGGTCACAGCGCCGTCAAAGCCGGAATCGTAGTCGGCGGTGAACAGCCAGCCGTTATTGAAAGCAATATCCATATCACAGCTCCTCGGAGTTTTTATTTAATCATAACATATCCGCGCCGCAATGCAAGATGTTGTTGCTTTTGGACGCCTGAAACTATATAATAGCTCTGATATTTCAAGAACGGAGCATGAGAATGGATAAGCTTTTAAACACAAAACTTTTTCTCCTGGATATGGACGGCACGCTCTATCTCGGCGACGAGGTCTTCGACGGGGCCGTGGACTTTATAGACACAATAAAAAACAGCGGCAGGGAGTATATATATCTGACAAACAACTCCTCCCGCGCCGGCGTCGACTATATAGCGCGCCTGAGGAAGCTCGGCTTTCCCTGCGAGGCGGAAAACGTGTTCACCTCCGGCATGGCGACGGCGATGTATCTCAACAGCCGCTATTCCGGCAGGCTCGTCTATCCCGTCGGCACCCCGGCGTTTCTGGGCGAGCTTGAGAGCTACGGCGTCCCCCTCGGCGACAGCGAGGAGATCGGCGTCGTCTGCGTCGGCTTTGACACGACGCTGACCTATGAAAAGCTTGACAAGGCCGTTCACTACCTGCGCCGCGGCGCGGCCTTCGTCGCCGCGAACCCCGACTGGGTGTGTCCCATGCCCGCCGGCGAGGTCCTGCCCGACTGCGGCAGCATCTGCGCGCTGCTGACCGCCGCGAGCGGCGTCGAGCCCATATTCATCGGCAAGCCCAACCGCAATATGGTTGACATAATATCTGAGCAGACCGGAGTTCCCAACGAGAATATCTGCTGCGTCGGCGACAGGCTGTACACCGACATTGCCGTTGCGCAGAACGCGGGCGCGGTGTCCGTGTGCGTCCTCTCGGGCGAGAGCAGCCCTGACGATATCGAGAAGGCCGGGCGCAGGCCGGATTACGTTCTCAAAGACGTCGCGGAGCTCGCGGACATACTCAAGGCCCATATGTGAGCATTTACAAATTGTTATTTAATTTTTGCGCGGCCTGTGCTATAATAGCTTGACTGCCGGGGAGGTGAGCGAATGCCGAAGCAGACCGGAACAAAGCAGATAGCGTCAAACCGCAAGGCCTTTCACGATTATTTCGTGCTCGAGCGCTTCGAGGCCGGCATAGAGCTTGCAGGGACCGAGGTCAAATCGCTCAGGGCGGGCACCGTCAATATGAAGGACTGCTATTGCACGGTAAAAAACGGCGAGCTCTTCGTGAGGTCGCTGCATATAAGCCCCTATGAAAAGGGCAATATTTTCAACAAGGACCCCGTGCGGCCGAGAAGACTTCTCATGCATAAGCGCGAGATAGCAAAGCTCAACGCGCGCGTTATGCAGGAGGGCGTGGCGCTCATCCCGCTGTCGCTGTATTTTAAGGACAGCAGGGTGAAGGTCGAGCTCGGCCTGTGCAAGGGCAAAAAGCTGTACGATAAGAGAAATGACGACGCGAAGCGAGAGGCTGCGCGTGACATTGAAAGAACATTGAAGGAGAGACACTGATGAGCAATCCCATAGTGACCATCGAGATGGAAAACGGCGATATCATAAAGGCGGAGCTCTACCCCGAGGCAGCGCCCAATACGGTCAATAATTTCATCTGGCTGGTAAAAAACAAGTTTTACGACGGCATTATCTTCCACCGCGTCATCCGCGGCTTCATGATCCAGGGCGGCGACCCCCAGGGCATCGGCGTCGGCGGTCCGGGCTATTCGATAAAGGGCGAGTTCAAAATGAACGGCGTTCCCAACGAGCTCAAGCACAGCCGCGGCGTTCTGTCCATGGCGCGAGCAATGGCGCCAGACTCCGCAGGCAGTCAGTTTTTCATCATGCATGAGGACGCGCCCCATCTTGACGGCCAGTACGCGGCCTTCGGCAAGGTCATCGAGGGCATGGAGAATGTCGATAAGATAGCAAAATGCATGACCGGCAGAAACGATAAGCCCATCCACCGTCAGGCGATGAAAAAGGTCACCGTCGACACCTTCGGCGTCGACTATCCCGAGCCGGAAAAAATTTAAGGTCAACAGGGGTGCGGCCTTCCGCACCCCGAAGAAAAAACGCCTTGCCCACTGCACCATTGAAGTGCGTAGCAGCCCATTACAGTATCATTGTAACGGTCGGGCTACGGCACTACCGACCAATGTTAGCCTCAAATCGCCTCTAAAAATGGGGATGTACCGGTTTCGACGGGGGTATGGAGGCAGGAATAGCGAGCGGATGCGCCCACCATCCCGAAAATGGGCAGCTTATAAATTAAAGAACAACAACGATACTGTTCTTCTCGCTGCTTAATTAGCGAGCGTTCCCTCCGGGAGGACCACGGCCCGGAACGGAGCGTCGATCAGTGGTGCCCGTGAGTGCGCAAAGCTTTGAGCGTACCACGCATAATGAAGCTACCGACTCTGCGAGCCTGACGGCCGGCGCGCAGGGAAGGGAATGTAAACGACCGTATGCGCTCGGAGAGGTTCCTGTTAAAGTGCTTTCGGACGGGGGTTCAACTCCCCCCATCTCCACCATAAGTCCACCGTAATTTTGATAGAATTACGGTGGACTTTTTCTATAATAGAGGCAGGACGGAAACAAAGCTTGTCATTCTTCCGGCCGGATCAGATTGCTCTCGTATGGCCGCTTGCCGGAGAGGACTTCATCATAGAAGCTCTGCTTCCAGTCGATGTAGGCGATGCTTTTCTGCAATTCCTGTATCGCTTCCCGCAGTCCCTCCAGCTTCTGCGCCAGCATTTCCTTGCGCTGGGGGATCGTGCCTTCACCTTGCAGGCACAGGGCGAGATAATCCTTCATCTCCTGGATGCTCATGCCGCATTTTTTCAGACATGTCAGACTGCTGATCCACGCCACATCCCGTTCGTCGAACACGCGGCGGTTGTTCTTATCCCGCTTTACGTTGGGGACAAGTCCCTCGTTGCAGTAAAATTTCAGGGCCTGATAGGTCATTCCCGTCTCTTTGCAGACCTGCATCATGGTATAAAGCATGGTAACGCCTCACAGTTCACAAAAAATTCAAAATATTCCGAAAAAAATCTCTTGACCGATTGTAACTACCGGAAATTATAATCGGCAGTATAAACCGGATGCTTCAATCGCATTATAGCATAAGAAATACGATCATACAAGAAAGGATGCGTACCTATGAACAACTTTATTTTTGAAAGCAAGACCAAGGTGTATTTCGGCAAGGGCGGCGTGAAGGAATATCTGGGCTGCCTGCTGGAGCGCTTCGGCGACACCGTCATGCTGGCCTACGGCGGCGGTTCCATCAAGCGCAACGGCGTGTACGATGAGATCATGGGCATTCTGAACGCCGCGGGCAAGCGCGTCGTGGAGTTCGGCGGTATCATGTCCAACCCCACCTATGCCAAGGTACAGGAGGGAGCGAAGCTGGCACGGGAAAATCATGTAGACCTGATTTTGGCTGTGGGCGGCGGCAGCGTTTCCGACTGCTGCAAGGTCGTCTCGGCGCAGGCAAAGCTCCCGGAGGACATATGGGAGATGCAGTACGCCAAGCACACCTACCCCTCGGAGTTCATCCCGCTCGGCACCATCGTCACGGTGTTCGGCACCGGCAGCGAGATGAACAACGGCGCCGTCATCACCCATGAGGAGAATAAAATCAAGGGCGCGCTTTGGGGCGCGCAGGCGGATTTTGCCTTCCTCGACCCCGACTACACAATGTCGGTCCCAATGAAGCAGGTCATCTCCGGTGCGTTCGACACGCTGAGTCACGCCATGGAGACCTACTTCGGCAAGCCGGACGAGAATAACCTGTCCGACGAAATGAACGAGGCTGTCATGCGCAGCACCATCCGCAACATTCGGATTCTGCTTACCGACCCGGAAAATTACGATGCCAGAAGCGAGCTGGCCTGGGCCGCCGCGATGGCGGAAAACGGCGTGCTTAAGATCGGCAAGGTCACGGATTTTCAGGGCCACATGATAGAGCACCAGCTCGGCGCCTACACCAACTGCAACCACGGCGCGGGACTGGCGGTCATTCATCCCGTCCTGTACCGCCACATCTACAAGTCCGGCGCGGCACGCTTCGCCCGATTTGCCCGGAATGTCTGGGGCATTGAGCCGAAGGGCAGCGACGAGGAGACCGCCCTTGCCGGTATCGACGCGCTGGCCGCGTTCATCAAGGAGATCGGTCTGCCCACGACCTTTGCCGAGCTGGGCATCCCAGCCGATACGGATTTCCGTGCCATTGCCGATTCCACGGTTCTCACCCCGGGCTGCTGCAAGAAGCTGACCCACGATGAAATTTACGACATTCTCTGCGAATGCAGATAAAAGCTGAAAATGAAAGGATGATCTTACCATGAAAAAACTGACTGCAATTCTTCTGAGCCTTGTGCTCGTGCTCGGCCTTGCCGCCTGCTCCGGCTCGCAGACCGGGACCTCCACACCGACGGAGCAGCCGACAGCGGCTGTGTCGGACAGCCCGTCTGACACCGGCAAAACGCTGGTGGTATACTACTCCGCCTCCGGCAACACCGAGCAGGTCGCAAAGTATATCGCCGAGGCCGCGGGTGCCGACCTTTTCGAGATCGCGCCCGTCACCCCCTATACCTCCGCTGATCTGAACTGGACCAATTCAAACAGCCGCGTCAGCCGCGAGCACGACGACGAGTCCCTGCGGAACGTCCCCCTGACCACCACAGAAGTGCCCGATTGGGATTCCTATGACACCGTGTTTATCGGCTATCCTATCTGGTGGGGCATCGCGGCCTGGCCTGTTGACAACTTCGTGAAGAATAACGACTTTACCGGAAAAACGGTCATCCCCTTTGCAACCTCCGCTTCCTCCGGCATGGGTCAGAGCGGCAGCCTGCTGGCCGACATGGCCGGTACCGGCAACTGGCAGGAAGGTCAGCGGTTCCGCAGCAACGCCAGCCAGAGCGATGTGGCCGATTGGGTCAACGGCCTCGGAATATAAGGAGGAATTAAAATGAAAGCACTGCTCATAAACGGCAGCCCAAGAGCGAGGGGCTGCACCTACACCGCCCTGACGGAGCTGAAAAAGACGTTGGAAGCTGAGGGCATCGAAGCGGAGCTGCTCCATGTGGGGCAGAAGGACATTCGGGGCTGTATCGCTTGCCGCAAATGCGCCCAGACCGGCAAGTGCGTCTTTGACGATGTGGTAAACGAAGCAGCCCCCAAGCTGGCGGAGGCGGATGCCTTCGTCATCGGCTGCCCGGTCTACTTCGCTTCGCCCGCGGGCGGGGCCATCTCCTTCATGGACCGGCTGTTTTTCAGCACCCTCGGCATCGACAAGACCATGAAGGTCGGCGCGGCGGTCGTGACCTGCCGCCGGGGCGGCAATACGGCGGCCTTTGATGTCCTGAACAAATACTTCACCATGACCGGGATGCCGGTTGCCTCCAGCCAGTATTGGAACATGGTCTACGGCGGCTGCGCCGAAGAAGTGGCGCAGGATGCCGAGGGCTTGCAGACCATGCGGACGCTGGGACACAACATGGCGTTCATGATGAAGTCCTTCCGGCTGGGCAGGGAGCAGCTCGGCCTGCCCCAGAAGGAACCGCCGGTCTTTACGAATTTCCACCGATAAGGAGCCTTGCGATGAGCGTTTTGTTCATCAACGGCAGTCCCGACAAAATGGCAGCACCGCCGAGCTGGCGGCATGGCGACCGACAAGGCCGAGGCTGCTAAGCCTGGAAAGAACATTTAAGGAGGAAGCTTTTATGGAATATGCAGCTCTTAACAACGGCGTGAAAATACCCATGGAGGGCGTGGGGACCTTCCTTATGACCCCGGACGAGGCGGAGAACTCCTGCGTCAGCGCCCTGCACAGCGGCTATCGCCTGATCGACACCGCCAACGCCTATGTGAATGAAAAGGCCGTCGGACGCGCCATGAAGAAGTCCGGCTTGCAGCGGGAGGATATCTTCCTCGAAACCAAGCTGTGGCCCAGCTTCTACGAGCAGAGCGACGCGGTGGACAAGACCCTTGCCCGTCTGGATACCGACTATATCGACCTGCTGCTGCTCCACCAGCCCGCGGGGAACTACCTGGCGGGCTACCGTCTGATGGAGAAGGCGTACAGGGAGGGCAAGGTCCGTGCCATCGGCCTGTCCAACTTCAAGAAGGAGCAGATCGAGGAGATCCTCTCCCTCTGTGAGGTACGCCCCACAGTTTTGCAGACCGAGCTGCACCCGTATAATCAGGAGCCGGAGCTGAAGGCATTCCTGAAGGAGAACGGCATCGTGCCGCAGGCCTGGTATCCGCTGGGCCACGGCGACAAGACGCTGCTTCAGGAGCCTCTGTTTGCCCAGCTTGGCGCGAAATACGGCAAGTCTGCGCCCCAGATCATTCTCCGCTGGCACATCCAGTCCGGCAACATCGTCATCCCCGGCTCCAGGAACCCCGACCATATCAAATCCAACTTCGACCTCTTTGACTTCACCCTGACGGACGATGAAATGGCGCAGCTCGCCGCCTTGAACCGCAATGTGCGCTACTATACCAGCACCCCGGAAATGCTGAAGAAGTACGCGGAAATGATTCCGCCGGTGGACGAGCAGAAGTGAAGAGCTTTCTTTTGCCCGCTCTGGCGCTTGCGCTGATGCTGACTCCTGCGGGGTGCGGAGCCGGTACGGCGGCGCCAATGTGGTCCTTGACGACCCCGATAGCCTGAACCGGGTGATCTCCCACAGAAAAGGAAAGGATTATGCCGCTATGTGAGCTTGGCCGCAGTGCCGCCGTGTGAGATATGAAGACATCAGGCCCTTCGCCAAGTATTCAAGGCAGCCAATGAAAAAGCTCCCGGACTATGGGACAGAGGCCCATAGTCCGGGAGCACCGTTTATTCATATCAGGCTCAGGATACCGTCGCCGTAGCCGGCGCAGGTCTCGCCGTCGGGCTGACCGGTGATAACGACCGTGCAGCTATCAAGCGCCGCCTCCAGCCTTTCGGCGGCGGCCGTGCGGCCGATATGCCGCAGCAGCATGGCCTCCGCCCTGAGAATACTCTGGGGATTTGCGTAGTCGCCCATGCCGCGCTCGATCATGCGCGGAGCCGAGCCGTGGATCGCCTCGAACATTGCGTAGCGGTCGCCGATATTGGCGCTGCCGGCCGTGCCGACGCCGCCCTGGAGCTGCGCTGCCTCGTCGGTGATGATATCGCCGTAGAGGTTCGGCAGCAGCAGCACCTGGAACCGGCTGCGTATCTTCTCGTTGACGAGATTTGCCGCCATAATGTCGATATAATAATCGTCGGTTGTTATCTCGGGGTAGTCGGCGGCCACCTCGTGACAGATCGCGGTGAACATGCCGTCGGTTTTCTTGAGAATGTTCGCCTTTGTCACGATGGAAACGCGCGTTTTGCCGTTCCGGCGCGCATAGTCAAAGGCAGCGCGGGCTATGCGGCGTGTGCCCGGGTCGGTCGTGACCTTGAAGTCGACCGCCATGCCGGGCAGCTCGACTCCGCGGCTGCCGAGGGCGTATTCTCCCTCGGTGTTCTCGCGGAAGAACACCCAGTCGACGCCCTGCTCGGGGATGGTCACGGGACGGACGTTCGCGTAGAGGTCGAGCGCGCGGCGAAGCTTAACGTTCGCGCTCTCAAGACCGCCGCCCATGGGAGTCGTCGTCGGCCCCTTGAGAAGAACGTCGCAGCTCATTATCTCGCCGAGCACGTCGTCCGGGACCGCCTGCGCGCAGGCGAGGCGGTTTTCGATGGTCAGCCCGCGGATGCGCCGCAGGACGATCCTGTCGCAGGCTATCTCATCGCCAAGCAGCCGCTCGAGCACGCGCACGGCCTGCTCCATGATTATGGGACCTATGCCGTCGCCGTCGACAAGCCCGATGGTAACGGTATTTTTGGCAGTATAGTCCACGCGCTCGCCGGTCATGGCCGCCGCGCGGGCTGCCTGCTCCTCAAGAAGCCCGCGGAACTTCTCGCAGGCAAGCTCTATCTCATTCATGCTTCATTCTCCTTTGTGTAGTTCAGCAGTCCTCCAGCCAGCAGAATATCCTGCTGCCGCCGCGTGAGATCGCATACGACGGCAAAGGCTCTGCCCGACGCCGTATCCTTAAGCTCAAGTTTTCCGGCTGCCATTCCGTCACGGATATGGTCTATGCGCAGGCTCGCGCCCTGCTGCAGCGCGTCATAGTCGCCGGAGTCTTCAAACGTCAGCGGCAGTATGCCCGCGTTTATGAGATTTGCCGCGTGTATGCGCGCAAAGCTCTTTGCCACGACGCAGCGTATGCCCAGATACATAGGCACGAGAGCCGCGTGCTCGCGCGACGAGCCCTGGCCGTAGTTGCTGCCGCCGACAATAATGCCGTCCCCGGCCGCCTTGGCGCGCTCCGGGAAGTTCGGGTCGCAGACCTGGAAGCAGAACTCCGACAGCTTCGGTATGTTCGAGCGGTACGGCAGGATCTTCGAGCCCGCGGGCATGATGTGGTCTGTCGTTATATTGTCGCCAACCTTGAGAACGAGCTCGGCCGACAGCGAGTCGGCAAAGGGCCTGCTCTTAGGGAAGGGCTTTATATTCGGTCCGCGCAGCACCTCGACCGTCTCCGCCTCGTCCGCGGGAGCCGGCGGGAGCACGGCAGAGTCGTCTATGCGGAAGCTGTCCGGTATCGTGATCTCCGGCATGGGGCCGAGCGTCCGCGGGTCTGTGATGCAGCCCGTGAGCGCCGCCGCTGCGGCCGTCTCGGGGGAGACGAGGTAGACCTGCGCGTCCTTCGTGCCGCTGCGGCCGAGGAAGTTGCGGTTGAACGTGCGCAGGCTCACGCCGCCGGAGCTGGGCGAGAAGCCCATGCCGATGCACGGTCCGCAGGCACATTCGAGCACCCTTGCGCCGCTCGCGAGTATATCGCTGAGCGCGCCGCAGTCGGCGAGCATCGTCAGCACCTGCTTCGAGCCCGGCGAGATCGACAGGCTGACGCCCGGCGCTATGGTACTGCCGCGCAGCAGCGCCGCGACCTTGAGCATATCCAGAAGGGAGGAGTTGGTGCACGAGCCGATGCAGACCTGATCGACCCTCGTGCCCGCAAGCGTTTCTACCGGAACGACATTATCCGGACTGTGCGGACAGGCGATCATGGGTCTCAGCGCGCCGAGGTCTATATCTATCACGCGGTCATACACGGCGTCGGGATCGGCCGAGAGGGGAATGAAGTCACTCTCGCGCCCCTCGGCGGCGAGAAACGCGCGCGTTACCTCGTCCGACGGGAAGATGGACGTAGTAGCGCCGAGCTCCGTGCCCATATTGGTTATCGTGGCGCGCTCGGGCACCGACAGCGACGCGATGCCCTCGCCGCCCCATTCGATGATGGCGCCGACGCCGCCCTTTACCGACAGTATGCGCAGCAGCTCAAGACTAACGTCCTTGGCCGTGACGTAGGGGCGAAGCTTACCGCTGAGGTTGACCCTGAACATCCTCGGCATCGTGATATAGTACGCGCCTCCGCCCATGGCGACCGCGACGTCGAGGCCGCCGGCGCCGAAGGCCAGCATGCCGAGACCGCCGCCGGTGGGCGTGTGGCTGTCCGAGCCTATGAGCGTCCTGCCGGGCTTTCCGAAGCGCTCAAGATGCACCTGATGGCAGATGCCGTTGCCGGGGCGGGAGAAAAACACGCCGTGCTTTCGTGCAACGGTCTGCAGATAACGGTGGTCGTCCGCGTTTTCAAAGCCGGACTGCAATGTGTTGTGGTCGACATAGGCGACGCTGAGCTCGGTCCTGACGCGCGGTATGCCCATTGTTTCAAACTCAAGATAGGCCATCGTGCCTGTCGCGTCCTGGGTGAGGGTCTGATCTATGCGCAGAGCGATCTCGCTGCCGGGCGTCATGTCGCCGTGCAGCAGATGTGCGCGGATTATTTTCTGTGCAAGGGTGTCACTCATGATCCTTCATCCTCCCGAGCATGCTTTTCTTGGCGTTTTCGGTATGCTCCGTCGTGAGCTCCGAAGCCCTGTCGGCGTCGCCGGCGGCTATGGCGTCGAATATGGCGCGGTGCTCGCTGACGACCTGCGCCGTGCGCGATTCATCGTCGATCGAGGCCTTGCGGTAGCGGCGGATCCTGCGGTGCAGGGGCACGAGCGTGTCGCTGATCACGGCGTGGCCGCTCAGCTCGCATATTGCGTCGTGGAACTGATCGTCCATCTCGCGCAGATGCTCGTTGTCGTGCCTTTCAAAGTAAAACTCCTGCAGATCCATGGTGTGGCGCAGTCTCTCCAGCCCCTCCGGCGTAATATTCCTTGCCGCGTAATATGACGCGAGCCCCTCGATACGGCAGCGGATATCCATGATATCGAGCATATCCTCAGCCGTGATGCCGAGTACGACCGAGCCCTTGCCGGTGTCGGCGATCAGGTGCTCCTGCTCCAGGCGGCGCAGGGCCTCGCGGATGGGCGTGCGGCTGACGTCGAGCTGCTCGACGAGCCTGAGCTCGGTCAGCACCTCGCCGCGAGGGTACACACCCTGGATAATGTCCGATTCCAGCCGTTCAAACACCTGATCGGCCAGTGTGACGTTACGGAAATCTTTCATACTGCGCCTCCTGTCATTCCTGCGGGAACCGGCCGGGAGCCAGCTCCGCGATCTTTGCTTCAAGCTCTTTGTTGGACAGCACCGTCTGACGGCCGTCCTCGTATTCCGCGTCGACCCAGTCCTTGAGCGCGAGCACGAGCGGGTCGCGCTTGTCGATCTGCGCATCGCCCTTGAGATGATAGTTCTGGTTTATCCAGTAGGCTATGCCCGCAAGACCGGAGGCCTTGCCGATCTGCACGGCGGCCGGTCGGTTGAGAAGCTTTTCGGTGTCAAATATCGTGTATATCTCTGCGTCCTTGAGCAGACCGTCTGCGTGGATGCCGGCGCGCGTCACGTTGAAATCGCGTCCGACAAAGGGAGTCATCGGCGGGATGCTGTAGCCGATCTCGTGCCGGAAGTAGTCGGCGATCTCAGTGATGACGGTCGGGTCCATGCCGTCCATGGAGCCGCGCAGCGAGGCGTACTCGAAAACCATGGCCTCCAGCGGGATATTGCCCGTGCGCTCGCCTATGCCGAGCAGCGAGCAGTTGACGGCGCACGCGCCGTAGAGCCACGCGGTCGAGGCGTTGGCGACCGCCTTGTAAAAGTCGTTGTGACCGTGCCACTCAAGACATTCGCTCGGCACGTCGGAGTAATGCTGCAGGCCGTATATGATACCGGCCACGCTGCGGGGCAGGGCCGCCTCGGTGTAGGGTACGCCGTAGCCCATGGTATCGCAGGCGCGTATCTTCAAGGGTATGCCCGCCTGCTGCGAAAGCTTCTGAAGCTCATTGACAAACGGCACCACAAAGCCGTAAAAGTCGGCGCGCGTTATGTCCTCAAGGTGACAGCGGGGAACGACTCCGGCCTCGAATGCGTCGCTGACCGTGGCGAGGTAATAATCCATAGCCTGACTGCGGGTCATCTTCATCTTCTTGAAGATGTGGTAGTCGCTGCAGCTGACGAGTATGCCGGTCTCACGTATGCCCAGATCGCGCACGAGACGGAAATCGTCCTTCGTTGCGCGTATCCATGTCGTGATCTCGGGGAACTTAAGCCCCAGCTCAAGACACTTTTCCAGCGCCTCGCGGTCCTTCCTGCTGTAAATGAAAAACTCCGTCTGACGGATAATACCGTAAGGGCCGCCGAGCCTGGAAAGGAACTTGTAGATGTTGACTATCTGCTCTACAGTGTACGGCTCAACGGACTGCTGCCCGTCGCGCAGGGAGGTGTCCGTTATCCAGATCTCCTCCGGCATGTTGACGGGCACGCGCCTGTGGTTGAAGGCAACCTTCGGCACAGCCCCCTGAGTGTATATGTCGCGCTGCAGGTTCGGCTCTTCCACATCCTGAAGCGAGTATTTGTACGATTTCTGCTCAAGCAGGTTCGTCTTCCCGGATATCTCAAGCATAACAAGCGTTCCTCCTTGCTTTGTATTATTGTATACAATTATACACACGTCTTGAGCTTTGTCAACACCGTAAATATATATTATTTTTGGCCCGCATTTTGCGCAAAAGCCGTTATAATGACAAAAATACCGCCGCGATCATGTGATCGCAGCGGTATTTTGGGATGTTCACTTTATTCAGTATTCAAAGCTGCCGCGGTAGACCTCGGTGGCGTCGCCAAGCAGGGTCACGCCCTCGTCGGTGTAGTTTACGGTCATCTCGCCGCCGAGCAGGCTGACGGTCACGTCGCTGCCCTTGTCGCAGTAGCCGGCCTCGCAGGCCGCGATAACGGCCGCGCATGCGCCGGTGCCGCAGGCGAGCGTCTCGCCGCTGCCGCGCTCCCATACGCGCATGCGCAGGGTGTTCTTGTTCACGACGCGGACAAACTCGGTGTTGATCCTCTCGGGGAAGGCGGGGGAGAACTCAAAGCCCGGCCCGAGCTTTTCAAGCTCGAGCGCGTCTATGGCATCGCAGAAGACGACGCAGTGCGGGTTCCCGACCGATACGCAGCTGACGGAATACTCCCTGCCGCCGACGGTGAGCGGATAGTTTATCATCCGGTCTCCGCCGCAGACGGCCGGTATCCTTTCGGCGCGCAGCTCGGCCCTGCCCATATCGACGAGGACGGAGCTCACCTTGCCGTCGCGCACGAACAGGCGCAGGCGGTGTATGCCGCTGCAGGTCTCGACGCTTATATATTCTCTGCGGATATAGCCCTCGTCGTACATGTATTTGCCGACGCAGCGGATGTTGTTTCCGGCCATCTTGCCCTCAGAGCCGTCGCGGTTGAACGAGCGCATTTTGACGTCCGCGACGCTCGAGCTTTCGATGAGCACGATGCCGTCGCCGCCTATGCCGTAATGCGGCTGGCAGAGGCTCACGCACAGCGACTCGGGACAGCTTATGCTGTTGTCGAAGTTTTCGATGAAGATATAATCGTTGCCGCAGCTGTGCATCTTCGTGAAGCTTATGCGCCTGCGCCATTTGCGCATGGCGTTTATATCGACAAGCTCCGTGCTGCTCTGGCTGTAGCGGCTCTCCATCATCTGCGCGAGGGCATTTGCGGTGTCGAGCGAGGTCAGACAGGGGATACCCAGCTGCATCGCACGGCGGTGCAGGGATATATAGTCGCCCATCGTCGCGTCCTTCACGGCGCCCGTGTAGACGATATAGCACAGCTCGCCGCTTTCCATGAGGCGGTACAGCTCGTCGCTCTCCGTCGCGTTGTGCACCGACGTCACCTCTATGCCGAGATCGGCAATGGCCTCTGCCGTGCCGACGGTCGCATACAGCTTCATGCCCATCAGATAAAAGCGCCGGGCAAGCGATATGATGTCCTGATAGTCGTTTGTCTCAACGCTCAGCAGCACGCCCGGACGTCTGCCGCCGTGCAGCAGCGGAACACGGAAGCCCGCGGCCGTAAGGCCCTTGAACAGCGCCTCGGCCAGCGTTTTGCCTATGCCGAGCACCTCGCCGGTCGATTTCATCTCGGGACCGAGTATGGAGTTTGCGTCGGTGAGCTTTTCAAAGGAAAATACGGGGACCTTTACGGCAAAGTAGGGAGGAGTCTGATGCAGACCGCTGCCGTAGCCGAGATCGCGGAGCTTCGCGCCGAGCATGATCTTTGAGGCAAGATCGACCATAGGCACGTCGGTCACCTTGCTTATATACGGCACCGTGCGCGACGCGCGGGGGTTTACCTCAATGACGTACAGCTCGTCCTGATAGATGAGGTACTGGATGTTCACGAGTCCCTTCGTGCCCAGGGCGAGCGCGAGCTTCTGCGAGCAGGCGCATATCTTTTCAAGATCCTTGTCGCTGAGGTTATACGGGGGATACACGGCTATCGAGTCGCCGCTGTGCACGCCTGCGCGCTCTATATGCTCCATGATGCCGGGTATGAGGACGCTCTCGCCGTCGGATATGACGTCGACCTCGATCTCCGTGCCGGGCATGTATTTATCCACGAGCACGGGATTGTCTATCCCGCCGGAGAGGATGGTCCTCATGTACTTTTCCGTCTGCTCCGGCGTGTGGGAAATGGTCATATTCTGACCGCCTATGACATAGGAGGGGCGCAGCAGCACGGGGTAGCCGAGCGCCTGCGCTGCCTCGAGCGCCTCCTCGAGGCTGTTTACGCCCATTCCCTTGGGACGGCTGATGCCGAAGCTTTCGAGCAGCGCGTCGAAGCGGCTGCGGTCCTCGGCGATGTCTATGCTCTCGGCCGAGGTGCCGAGTATGGCTATGCCGGACCTGTCGAGAAACTGAGTTAGCTTTATGGCAGTCTGGCCGCCGAAGGCGACGACGACGCCCACGGGATGCTCGACGTTTATGATGCTCATGACGTCCTCCGGCGTGAGAGGCTCAAAGTAGAGCCTGTCGGCGGTGTCGTAGTCGGTGGAGACGGTCTCGGGGTTGTTGTTTACGATGACGACGTCATAGCCCATCTCGCGCAGCGTCCACACGCAGTGTACGCTGCTGTAATCAAACTCTATGCCCTGACCGATGCGTATCGGTCCCGAGCCCAGGACCATGACGACGGGCTTTCCGCTGCGGGAGAAGGAGCGCGCCTCGCAGATCTTCTCACAGCAGGAGTAGAAGTACGGCGTCTGCGCGTCAAACTCCGCGCCGCAGGTGTCGACCATCTTGTAGCTCATGTGAAATTCCGGCAGGCTGACGGCTCCGCTGAGCCGCCTGAGCGCGTCGTCGGTGTAGCCGAGATGCTTGCCGCGCAGGTAAAGCTCGGCGCTCATACCGCCGCAAAGCTCCGCCTCGTAGTCGGCGAGGACCTTGAGCTTATTTAAAAACCACAGGTCGATCTTCGTTATATCGTGTATCGTCTCAAGCGCGACGCCGGACTTTATCGCCTCGAACACCGTGAAGATGCGCCTGTCGTTCTGCTCTGAAAGACGCTCGGTAACGGGCTTTGCGCTCAGCGGAGCGGCGTTTAAGGTGTCCAGGGATATCTCCGCGCCGCGCACGGCCTTCATAAGCGCCATCTCAAAGCTCGGAGCTATCGCCATGACCTCGCCGGTCGCCTTCATCTGCGTGCCGAGCCTGCGGCTCGAGCCCGCGAATTTATCAAAGGGCCATTTCGGCAGCTTTACGACGACGTAGTCGAGCGTGGGCTCGAAGCAGGCGCAGGTCTTGCCGGTTATATCGTTTTTTATCTCGTCGAGCGTATAGCCGAGGGCTATGCGCGTGCTGATCTTCGCGATGGGGTAGCCGGTCGCCTTCGAGGCCAGCGCAGAGGAGCGCGACACGCGGGGGTTTACCTCGATGACGGCGTACTCGAAGCTGTCGGGATCAAGGGCAAACTGGCAGTTGCAGCCGCCGACTATGCCTATTTCGGATATGATATCCAGCGCAGCCGAGCGCAGCATCTGGTATTCCTTGTCCGCCAGCGTCAGCGCCGGAGCGACGACTATCGAGTCGCCCGTGTGTATTCCGACCGGATCGAGGTTTTCCATCGAGCAGACGGCTATGACGTTGCCCGCGCTGTCGCGCATGGTCTCAAACTCGATCTCCTTCCAGCCGGAGATGCATTTTTCGACCAGTATCTGTGTGATGGGGGACATGTCGAGCCCGCTTTTTGCGATAACGCGCAGCTCGTCCTCCGTTTCGGCAATGCCGCCGCCGCTGCCGCCGAGCGTGAACGCGGGGCGCACGATGACGGGATAGCCTATATCGGAGGCTATCCTCAGCGCCGTGTCGAGATCGTCGGCTGTCGCCGAGGGGATGAGCGGCTGGCCCATTTTCTGAAGCGTCTCGCGGAAAAGCTCGCGGTCCTCGGCCTTGTCTATCGCGTCTATATCAGTGCCGAGCAGGCGCACGCCGTATTTTGCGAGCGTTCCGTCGCGGCTGAGCTGCATGGCTATGGTAAGACCCGTCTGGCCGCCGAGGCCCGCCAGCAGGCTGTCGGGCCGCTCCTTTTCGATTATGCGCGCGACGGTCTGCGCCGTGAGCGGCTCGAGGTATATCTCGTCTGCAAGCTGCTTGTCGGTCATTATGGTCGCGGGGTTTGAGTTTACTAGGACGACGTTTATGCCCTCCTCGCGGAGTATGCGGCAGGCCTGAGCGCCCGCGTAGTCAAATTCGGCCGCCTGCCCGATGACGATAGGGCCAGAGCCTATGACCAGTACCTTGTGTATGCTCCTGTCCTTAGGCATCCTGTGCACCTCCCATCATGGCAATGAAGCGGTCAAAAAGAAATTCGGTGTCCCTGGGGCCGGAGCAGGCCTCCGGGTGGAACTGCACCGTGAAGCAGCTCAGGCCGGGGTACTCGAGGCCCTCGCAGCTTCCGTCGTTTGCGTTTGAGAATATCTCGCGGGCCGTGCCGCGCAGGCTTTCGCTCACGACGGCGTAGCCGTGGTTCTGGCTGCTTATATACGTCCTGCCGCTGTCGGGAGCGTGCACGGGCTGATTGCCGCCGCGGTGGCCGTACTTGAGCTTTACCGTTTTGCCGCCCATGGCCAGCGCCGTGAGCTGGTGACCCAGGCAGATGCCGAACACGGGCATTTTGCCGATGAGCTTTTTCAGCTGCTCTATGCAGTAAACGTTCTCCTCCGGATCGCCGGGGCCGTTTGAGAGCATGAGCCCGTCATGCCCGCCGGAGAGTATCTCCTCCGCCGGGACGGTACAGGGGTAGACCGTAACCTCGCAGCCGCGCCTGTTAAGACAGCGGATGATGTTCTTCTTCGCGCCGTAATCTATGAGCGCGACGGAAAAGCGCCTTTCGCCCGAGGCGGGCACCGTGTATTTCCGCTTGCAGCTTACCTCGGCGACGACGCCGGAGACGGCGTAGGCGTTTATCTCGTCAAGGCTCGACGGGGGAGCGGAGCAGATGCCGGCGTTAATAACGCCGTTTTCGCGTATGAGCCTTGTTATCTCACGCGTGTCGACCCCGCATATGCCGGGGATGCCGTTGTCCTTCAAAAATTTATCCAGCTCGTACTCGCTGCGGAAGTTCGAGGGCGTATCGCACAGCTCGCGCACCACGTAGCCCTTTGCGGCCGGAGCGCCCTCAAAGTCCTCGGGAATGACTCCGTAATTGCCGATAAGAGGGAAGGTCTGCATGATTATCTGACCTGCGTAGCTCGGATCGGTGAGCGTCTCGAGATAGCCGACCATGCCTGTTGTAAATACCAGCTCGCCGGTGCTGTCTCCGGCCGCGCCTATGCGCCGGCCCTCGTAGACCTCGCCGCTGCCGAGCACCAAATATGCTTTTTCCATAGCGCCCCTTTACACCAACGTCGCCGCGATAACGGCCTTTATCGTATGCATCCTGTTCTCGGCCTCGTCAAAGACGATCGACTGCGGCCCTTCAAATACGCCGTGGGTCACCTCCATGCAGTCAAGGCCGAATTTCTTCTGTATCTCGCGGCCGGTCTCCGTTTCAAGGTCGTGGAACGCCGGCAGGCAGTGCATGAAGCGGCACTGCGCTCCCGCATGCTCCATGAGCCCTTCGTTTACCTGATACGGCGAGAGCTTCGCTATCCTGTCGGCCCAGACCTCCTCCGGCTCGCCCATGGATACCCAGACGTCGGTGTAGATGACGTCCGCTCCCTTTACAGCAAGCATGGGATCGGTCTCAAACTCCAGCACCGCGCCTGTTTCGGCGGCGATAGCCTGACACTGTTCTACGAGCTCCGGGTCCTGAAAATATCCCTCGGGCGCGCAGGTGACAAGCTGCATGCCCATCTTCGCGCAGCCGACCATGAGGGAGTTGCCCATGTTGTAGCGCGCGTCTCCCATGTATACGAGCTTTATGCCCGCAAGCCTTCCGAAATGCTCGCGGATGGTCAGAAAATCGGCGAGTATCTGCGTGGGGTGAAACTCGTTTGTCAGCCCGTTCCAGACGGGCACGCCCGCGTACTTTGCCAGCGCCTCCACGCGCTCCTGACCGTAGCCGCGGTATTCGATGCCGTCGAACATGCGCCCGAGCACCCGCGCGGTGTCGGCAATGGATTCCTTCTTGCCGATCTGCGACGATTTGGGGTCGAGGTACACCGGATGTATGCCGAGATCGGCGGCTGCGACCTCAAACGAGCAGCGCGTCCTTGTTGACGTTTTTTCAAATATGAGAGCGATATTCATGCCCTCGCAGATCCTGTGCGGCGTGCCGGCCTTTTTCTCGGCCTTGAGCTTTGCCGCGTATGTGAGGAGCCAGTCGATCTCCTCGGGGGTGAAATCGAGCAGCTTCAGAAAATTCTTGTGATAAAACGGATTCATATTGCCCTCCCAATATATAATTACAAAACCTTTGCCAGAAACGAGCGCAGGCGCTCGCATTTGGGCGCGCCGAATATCTCGTCGGGCGTGCCCTGCTCGGCGATAACGCCGTCGTCAAGAAACAGCACGCGGTTTGACACCTCGCGCGCAAAGCCCATCTCGTGGGTGACCACGACCATCGTCATGCCGCTCACCGCCAGCTCCTTCATGACGTCGAGCACCTCGCCGACCATTTCCGGATCGAGCGCCGAGGTCGGCTCGTCAAAGAGCATGACGTCCGGCTCCATGCACAGGGCGCGGACTATCGCGACGCGCTGCTTCTGGCCGCCGGAGAGCTGATTGGGCCACGCGTCGGCGCGGTCGGCAAGTCCTATGCGCGCCAGCAGCTCCATGGCCTTTTTCTCCGCCTGCTCCCTTGTGGCCTTCTTGAGCATCACAGGCGCGCAGGTGAGGTTATCGAGCACCGTCATATGCGGAAAGAGATTGAACTGCTGGAACACCATGCCCATTTTCTGACGGTGCCTGTTGAGATCGACGTTCTTGGCCGTAAGCTCGCAGCCCTCGAAGAGAATACTGCCGGAGCTCGGCTTTTCAAGAAGATTGAGGCAGCGCAGGAAGGTAGATTTGCCCGAGCCGGAGGGCCCGATGATGCATATGACGTCGCCCTTGTCTATCTCAAGATCTATGCCGTTTAATACCTGCATGCCGTTAAACGATTTGCACAGCTCAGTGACGCTTATCATTCTTCGACAGCCTCCTTTCGACCCTGCCCAGGAGCTTTGAGAGGATCAGAACGAGCAGGAAATAGGTCAGCGCTACGATGAGCAGGGGATTGACCGCGTCGTAGGTGTTGTTCCTTACGAGGTTTCCCGCGCGCGTGAGGTCGACGACCGCGACGTAGCCGGCTACGGCGGTCTCCTTGAGCAGCGCTATGAGCTCGTTGCCGATGGCCGGCAGGATATAGCGTATCGCCTGGGGAAATATTATCTTGCGCGTTGCCTGGAGCCGCGACATGCCGAGGCTTCGCCCGGCCTCCATCTGACCGGCGTCGACGGCGTTTATGCCGCTTCTTATGAGCTCGGCCATGTACGCGCCGGAGTTTATGCCGAAGGTCAGGATGCCGACGGTGATGCCGTCAGCCTTCGTGAGGATGATGAAAAAGAAGATAAGCAGCAGAACGACGACGGGAACGCCGCGTATGACCGTGACATAGACGTCGCACAGCCACGCCAGGGGCCTGAGCGCCTTTACATCCTCCGAGCAGTATTTGATCACGGCTATAAGCATGCCGATAACGACGCCTATGAGCAGGGCGCCGAGAGTGATGATCACTGTATTGCCGAAGCCCTCGACCATCATCGTCCAGTAGCCGGTGTCGATGAAGGTCTCGCGCAGCTTTTCAAGCCATTGGGTGAGGAAAAGCATGTATACGCCTCCACTTGGTGTAGTTTTACGGGCTTGAAGCGTGCAAAAAAGTCACATACCTTTCTGCACGCTCAAGCCTGTGTTTTATATTCCGGTTTTACGAATTTGCGGGGGAGGTGTACGGAGCATCGTACTTCTCAAAGATGGAAGCTACCGTACCGTCGGATACGAGCTCGGAGAGGATGGAGTTTATCTCCTCAACGAGATCCTCGCTGCCGAAGCTGAATGCAAAGGCGTAGGGCTCGGTGGTCATTGCCTCGTCGAGGATGACGAGCTTGCTGCCGCCGGCCGCGTTATATACCTTTACCATGTCGGCCGCCGTGAGGTCGTCGATGACCCATGCGTCGACCTTGCCGCTGGTCAGCGCGGTCTGCGCGTCGCTGTTTGCCGCAAAGGAGCTTACATCGTAGCCGCTTTCCATGCAGAAGCTCTCCGCGGTGGTGCCGGTCTGAACGGATATCTTCTTGCCCTCAAGATCCGCCTTGGAGCTTATGTCGCTGCCCTCGGTGACTACGATGGCCTGCGCCGCGAGACAGTAGGGGTCGGTGAAGAGGACGTTCTTCTGACGCTTTTCGGTGATCGAGATGCCGGAAACGCCGACGTCGTACTTGCCGGCCTGGACGCCGGGGAGAACGGAGTCGAAATCCATCTGGTTGATCTCGAGCTCAACGCCGAGCTTGTCGCAGATGAGCTGGAGTATCTCTATCTCGATGCCCTCGACGCTGCCGTCCTCGGAGAGGGATTCAAACGGGGGGAAGTCGGGGCTGGTAGCTATGCTGAGCTTACCGGCGGCCTTTACCCTTTCAAGCGCCGATCCGCTGTCATTGCCGCCGTCGCTGCCGCATCCTGCGAGCAGAGCGCATATCATCAATACCGACAAGATAAGAGCAATAGTCTTTTTCATGATCCATGACATCCTTTCAGAATGTTGTTTACATAGTCTATCTGTTCCCGGAGCCTGGCCGGACCGCCCTCGCTCGTGCGCCTTTTCACGCACTGAACAAGGTCGATGGCCTCGTATACGTCCGTATCGAACAGCTCGCTGTATTTTTTGTAGCTTTCAACGGAAAGCTCCTCGAGCACCGTCCCGGCCTTTATACAGTCGCCGACGATGGAGCCCACGATCTTATAGGCACTGCGGAAGGGGAGCCCCTTTCTGACGAGATAGTCGGCAAGGTCGGTGGCGTTTATAAAGCCCTTCTGCGCGGCCTTGCGCATCGCCTCGGGCTTGGCGGTCATGGTCCTTATCATGCCGGTCATGACCGGCAGACACATCGAAACGGTGTCGCAGGCGTCGAATACGCCCTCCTTGTCCTCCTGCATGTCCTTGTTGTATGCCATCGGAAGACCCTTGAGCACCGTCAGCATGCCCATAAGATCGCCGTAGACGCGCCCCGTTTTGCCGCGGATGAGCTCCGCCATATCGGAGTTTTTCTTCTGCGGCATGATCGACGAGCCCGTCGTGTAGGCGTTTGCCAGCTCGACAAAGCCAAACTCCCAGCTCGTCCAGAGTATGAGCTCCTCGGAAAGGCGCGACAGGTGCATCATGAGTATCGACAGCGCACCGAGAAGCTCGGCGCAGAAATCGCGGTCGGACACGCCGTCTATCGAGTTCATGCACAGGCCGTCGAAGCCGAGCCTTTCAGCCTCGAAGCGCCTGTCGGTAGGATAGGTCGTTCCGGCGAGGGCGCAGCAGCCGATGGGGCTCTGATTCATGCGCCGTCTGCAATCGGAGAGCCTGTCGAGATCGCGCAGCAGCATCATGGCGTAGGCCATGAGATGGTGCCCGAAGGTGATCGGCTGCGCTCTCTGCAAATGGGTGTAGCCCGGCATTATAGCGTCGCCGTACTCCTGAGCTCTGGCGCTGAGCGCCCCGATGAGCTCTCTTATCTGCGACGATATATCGTCGCACTGTCCGCGCAGATACATTCTCAGGTCGAGCGCGACCTGATCGTTCCGGCTGCGCGCCGTGTGAAGCTTTTTGCCGGTGTCGCCGAGCCTTTCGGTGAGCACCTGCTCGACGAACATATGTATATCCTCGCATGTGAGGTCAAATTGCAGCTTGCCGGAGTCGAGATCGTCCAGTATCCCCTGAAGACCGTCGATCAGCGCCTCGGCGTCCGCGCTGTCTATGATGCCGGCAGCGCCGAGCATGGCGGCGTGAGCCATGCTTCCTGTGATGTCCTGCCTGTACATGCGGCAGTCAAAGGGGATAGAGGAATTGAAGTCGTCCGCCAGACTGTCCGTATTGCCGTCCGTGCGTCCGGCCCAAAGCTTAGCCATGCTCAGTCACTTCCTTGCCCGGATGCTCAGAGCTTGCCCTGCTCGCGGAGAGCCTCGACCTGGGTCGGCATGCCCCAGAGGTTTATGAAGCCTGCGGCCTGAGCCTGATCGTAGTCGCTCTCGCCGAAGGTGACGAGCTGCTCGCTGTACAGGGAGTAGGGGCTGGTGGTGCCGGCGGGGATGATGTTGCCCTTGTAGAGCTTGAGCTTTACAGAGCCGGTGACGTACTTGTTCGACTCGTTTGCAAATGCCACGAGCGCTTCGGTGAGAGCGGAGTACCACTTGCCGTTGTATATCTGATCTGCCATGACGATGGCGAGCTTTTTCTTCTCGTGCAGGGTGTCCTTATCGACGGTCAGCATCTCGAGCTGCTCGTGAGCAAAGTAGAGGATGGTGCCGCCCGGAGTCTCGTAAATGCCGCGGTCCTTCATGCCGACGAGACGGTTCTCGACTATGTCGATTATGCCGATGCCGTTTGCGCCGCCCAGAGCGTTGAGCTTTTCGATGATCTTGCTGGCCTTCATCTTCTCGCCGTCCACGGCCACGGGAACGCCCGCTTCAAAATCTATGGTGACATAGGTGGGAGCGTCGGGAGCCTGCATCGGGGAAACGCCCATCTCAAGGAAGCCCGGCTTGTCGTAATCGGGCTCGTTTGCCGGATCCTCAAGATCGAGGCCCTCGTGGCTCAGATGCCAGAGGTTTTTATCCTTGGAGTAGTTGGTCTCGCGGCTGATCTTCAGAGGGACCTTGTGCGCCTCGGCGTAGTCTATCTCCTCGTCCCTGGATTTTATATCCCACTCACGCCAGGGAGCGATGATCTTCATGTCGGGAGCAAAGCGCTTGATCGCCAGCTCGAAGCGGACCTGATCGTTGCCCTTGCCGGTAGCGCCGTGAGCTATCGCGTCGGCGCCCTCGGCGATTGCTATCTCTGCCAGCTTCTTGCCTATTACAGGACGTGCGAAGGCCGTACCGAGAAGATAGGTCTCATACTTTGCGTCCATCTTCATCGCGGGGATGATGACGTCGTCGACCATTTCATCGACGAGATCGGCAACGATGAGCTTGCTTGCGCCGGTCTTTATCGCCTTTTCCTCGAGCCCCTCGAGCTCGTCGGCCTGACCGACGTTGCCTGCGACGGCGATGATCTCGGGATCGTTGTAGTTTTCCTTCAGCCAGGGGATTATGATGGAAGTATCAAGACCGCCGGAATATGCCAGCACGACTTTTTTTATATCCTGTTTATTCATTGCACAAGTGCCTCCTTGAATATTTATGCACTAATTATACATCCGTGTGCATAAAAGTCAAGCTTTTTCTGAGCTGATATTCATAATTATTAAATTCAACATATCAATGCCCGCTCAGGGACCGCCGTTTGTAGAATACGCACATCAAATCAGCGCCGGAGCTGCCGCTGTTCACAGAATACGCTTGAAACGGCGGCGGACAGCTGGTAGAATATCATTATTAATGATCAATAAAGGAGCGTAATTATGAAAAAAACCATAACGGCGGCGCTGCTGGCCATGCTTATGATATTCAGTCTGTGCGCCTGCTCGTCGGATAATAAAACCGCGCATATAACGATAGAAGACATGGACAGCCTGACGCTTACGGAGATACCGGCCAACAGCGTGAACTTTTCAACGTCCGGCAATACGATAAACATCACAATAGAAAAAGACGGAGACTACAGCTTTACCCTGGAGGACGGGGACGGTCAGGAACATTCGTTCACCCTGCGGTACCGGGACGGCGAGGCGTGCCTTCTTCACGATAACGACATTAAAGCCAGTCTCACTGTCGACTGACGCGCTCCGAAAAACGAAAACGGTGAAGGTTCATTTTGAACCTTCACCGTTTTTTTTTATCCCTTTGATCAAAACGTCAGCTCGTCCACCGCCGGGATGAGCTTTATGAGCTCGCCCTTATAAAAATCGATAAGCCTCTCGCGCTCGGGCTCATTGCGGCGTATCGTGCGGCGCAGCAGGCGCATGTAGCCGACGAGCTTCGCCTTGGTCTCGACCTCGCGTATCCTTTCGGCATCCTCTGTGCCGAGGTACATGGCCAGCGCTCTGTGCCAGAACTCGACAGAGACCTCGCGCGAAAAGCCGAGGAAGCTCTCGACAGAGGAATGGTCAAGCTCCGAGAAGCCGACGTAGGCGTTGAACATGGAGCCGAGCTCAAAGATGGGGTGGCCCATGCAGAGAGTGTCCATGTCGATAAGCAGCGCCTCGCCGTCGCGGACCATGATGTTGTTGCTGTGATAGTCTCCGTGCATCATGGTGTGCCTCTCGGGGACGGCCTGCACCATGTCATACAGCTTGCTGCCGAGCTGCGCGGGCAGATGCTCACGGTCAAATGCCGCCCAGCCGAGCGCCACCTGCTTCATGTCGGGCATATCGCCGGGCCTGAGCTCGGTGGAGTGTATCTGCCTGAGCATATCCACGTAGTATTTAAGCGGCAGATCCATATGCCCGGGGTCGTTCTTTATGAGCTTTGACAGGGAGACGGCCTCGAGCAGCTCCATTACGGTGCCGTAGCTTTCGCCGATGCGCACGACATCGTAGGGGATAGCGGTGTTTATGCCGAGCACCAGGGCCCTGCGGGCCAGCTCGCGCTCGCGCTGTATCTCCGGCAGAGCGTCGGGATTAAAATAAAGCTTTATGATAGTCTCCGCGTCATAGCGGTACACGGCGCCGTTTGCGCCCCTGCCTATGAGCTCGCAGCCGTCGACCGACAGGCGGCGGTACGCCTTTCTGACCGTCATCATCTCCGTAAAGCCCGTCATATCCAGGACCTCGTACACCTCGGACGATACGTTTATGACCTCAAGTCCGGGCTTTTCCTTACGCAGACGCAGCAGTATGCGCAGGCCGGCGCTTGAGATATACTCGAGCTTTTCCGCGTCTATCATGACCGCAGCCTCCGGCGCGCCGGCGCGTGCGGAGCTTATCAGCTTTTCCACCTCCGATGCGTTCGAGGCGTCGATACGGCCGCCAAGATGCACGGTCAGCACTCCATCGTCCAAATGATATGTAAGCAGCTCAGACATTTTCAAACCTCCGCAAATATCGTTTCTGTCAGTCCGTTGAACTCCTGCCATGCCGGCGTGTCGGAAAGCTCACGTATGCTGTCTGCAATGTTGCGATAGTACCACGCCTGCTCGGCGGGGTCCTTCTGATTGAAGTCGAGCCATACATCATGCCCCTTCCTCAGCCAGACAAGGTATATCGAGCGCAGATTGGCGAGCTTGTCGCCGAGATAGAGTATCTTGATGTCCCTGTCGCCGGTCTCGCGCAGTATGCGCAGGGACTCGGATTTGCGCGCCTTCCAGGTGCTCGCTGCGGGCAGCGGCGGCATCTTGTCCTCGGTCTCCGACGCGACGAGCTCCGCGACCCTTTTGCCGAAGCGCTCCTCGAGCTCGCGCATCGTTATGCCGGCGTCCTCCACAACGTCGTGGAGCGCCGCCGCGGCGATGACGTGCTGATCGCTCGTCACCGTGCCGACGATGACCGCCGCCTCCATGGGGTGCAGGATATACGGAGTATCGGCCTGCTTGCGGCGCATCCCGTCGTGGGCCTCGGCCGCGAAAATAACAGCTCTGCTTGCAAGTTCCATCATTCGATCACCAATATATCGGCAAAGCCGGTCATTTCAAGGACCTCCATCACGTCCTCGCAGACGCCTGTGAGCTTCATGGAGCCAATGCGGCTCATTTTCTTCTGCGCGACGAGAAGCACGCGCAGTCCCGCGGAGGATATGTAGCTCAGCTCCTTCATATCAAGGACAAGAACGCTCACCTCCGACGGGAGAGAGTCGATAACTCTCTCCAACTCCGGCGAGGTGATAGTGTCAAGTCTGCCCTGCATATGCAGAGTCATGGTCTCGTTTTTCTGTTCGGGCTCGATCTTCATTTGCTCAGACTCCTTCCCAGCTTTTTAGTCATTTTCAGTATATTTTCTCCGTTTTCACGGGAATAGGTCACAGTATCCATCGTCTGCTTTACGATATATATGCCCAGGCCGCCGACCTCGCGCTGCTCCGCGCTGAGCGTGATGTCCGGATCGTCCCTCTGCAGCGGATCGAAGGCGATGCCGGAGTCGGAAACGACGAAGGTCGCTTCGTCCGCCGCGTCGTCTACGCTTACCGAGAGCCTTGCCGTTCCGCCGCCCTCGGGGTAGGCGTAGTTTGCGATGTTGACGAAGACCTCCTCGATCGCCACGCTCACGGCGACCTGGAGCTTCATCGAGCAGCCTGCCTTTTCAAGCTCCTGCTCGACGAAGCCGAGCACCTCGGGGACGAGCGCCTCTCTGGCCTCGAAGACGCGCTCGAGCGGCGCCTGCGGACCCTTGAAGTCGAGAAGCAGCATCGTTATATCGTCAAACTGCGCTTCTCCGTCGGCAAAGTCACGCAGCTGCACGCAGAGCTCCTTCAGCATAGACTCGGTATTGCAGCTGTCGTGTCCGTTCATGAAGTCTCTGAGCCGCTCCTCGCCGAAAAGGCGCTCGTGCGTATCCGTCGTCTCGGTAACGCCGTCGGTGTAAAGGAACAGCCTGTCCTCGGGGCTTATCGTCAGGCAGCTCTGCCTGTATTTTATGCCGTCCATGCCGGCAAGGACGAAGCCGCCTCTTTCGCGCAGATATTCAAACTCCCCGTCCGCTCTTTTGAGAAGCGGGGGATTGTGACCGGCGTTCACATAGCAAAGACGCCCGCTGTTTATATCGAGAACGCCCATCCACGCCGTGACGAACAGCCCAGCGTCGTTTCCGTCGCACAGGAGGTGATTTACCGTCGTGAAGACCTCCGCGGGCTCCATGCCCATCTGCGTATAGTTTTTGATAAGGGTCTTCGTGATGACCATGAACAGAGCCGCGGGAACGCCCTTGCCGGATACGTCTGCCACGACGAGGGCGAGCCTGTCCTCTCCGATCATGTAGAAATCGTAGAAATCGCCGCCGACCTCCTTGGCAGGATGCATGAGCGCGTAAAGCTCAAACTCGCTGTGCTCGGGGAAGGGAGGGAAGATGCACGGCAGCATGTGCGCCTGGATATCCGACGCGAGCTTGAGCTCGGCGTTTATGCGCTCCTTTTCGGCCATGACGGTCTGAAGATTGTCGACATATTTTCCGAGATCGCGGACCATTGACATATACGAGCGCGCAAGCTCGCCGACCTCGGTCGAGTCCTTGGCGTAGACCTCACATTCGCTCAGCAGCCTGCTGCGCTGCTCGTCCGTCGAGTGCCCGGAGTAGTAGCTTCCGGCGATCCTCGCAAGCTTTTCTATCGGACGGGATATCTTCCTTTCCGTAAAGCGCATGAAGCCGATGGAAAGCGCAAAATACGTGTTCATGGCAAGCGTCTCAAAGAGATATATCCTGCCCAGGACGCTGATATTGCCCGAGCCGTATTTGTCGGTAAGATATACGGCGGTGCCAACGAGCACGCAGATGCACAGACCCGTGATGAGCGTGTTGAGTATCATCCGCTCGTTCATCGAAAAATGCACGGGCTTGGTCTCGCCGCCCTCGCGCAGGTTCTGCATATGCAGCTGAAGAAGGCTTCCGAGTATCATGAGCGGAGCGCCGAAGAGAAGGCCGGCGTCAAAGCTGTTTATGAAAACGTACAGATTTTCAAGGGAGATTATATCCGATACGTCATAAGCGTGATTGAGGACGCTCGTAAACAGAACGGTCAGTATCGCGTTGAAGCCCAGCAGCAGGCAGAACTTGAGTATCCTCGACACGCTGTCGAGCCGGAATTCCCGGCCGCCGCGCTCGCGGTTTATCCTTTTCCAGAAGACATACGCGCACATCGCGTAGAGTATCTGAAGAAAGCTGTTTATCGCGGCGTACAGCGGCTCGTAGCCCGCGCTCATGTCGGACACGAAGTTTCCCGCCGCGCAGCCGAGAGCCGCAGGCCAGCCGAATATCATGCCGAGCACCGGCGTGAGCGCTGCCGTCGGGCGCATCTGCGTCATCTCCGAGGCCGCGGCCCAGAGCTTGAAAGGCGCCGTGAGCAGTATGAACAGCAGCATGTTCATGACAAATACGAACAGCACGGCGCGCTTTTTGGTAAGTTTCATTTTCATTGTGGGATTACCTCCTTTTCTCGTCCGCCGGAGCGGCCTCGGGGGCTTATTTTTTCTTTTGCTTGGCAAGAGGCACGGCGGGGAACATGCTCAGGCTTTTCGTCATCGCGACCGTAAACAGGATAACTCCCGCCGCCGAGAAAAGCTGCACGCCCCACAGGGTGAGGCCTATGCCGACAAGCTCGATCATGATGCCTCCGGCGAAGCTCGCTATCAGATAGCCCAGGGTAAGAGCGCTGCCGACGATCGACTGCCCCTTGAGAAACTCGCTCTCGGGCAGAGTGTGCGCGACAAAGCGCACGCCGGCCGGCACGTAGACGGCATAGCCCGCAAACTGCAGCAGCTCCGCCGCGTACAGCAGATATACATTCGGCGCGAGCATGAGGAAGAAGTTCTTTGCCGCCCACATCCAGCCCGCGAAGATAAGGAGCCTGCGGTTTCCGATATTGTCGGCCGCGCGGCGGTAAAGGAGCATCGCGGGCAGCTCCGTCATCGCGGAGATGAACATCGCAACGCCGAGGTTCGAGCTGTCGCCGCCTATGCGGCGTATGACCTGGATAAGATAGGTATCCATGAAGCCGTTTGCCGTGGCAAGGCAGAGCACGCCCGCAAAGAAAATGTAAAACTGCGGATACTCCTTCATGAGTATCTTCTTTTCCGAGGGCTTAACGCTGCCCGGCTGACGCTCTTCAAGATTCGGCGCGTTGAAAACGAGAACGGCGGCGCACAGCAGGAGGCAGGGGATGATATACAGCCCCGGCAGGATGTTCGTCGTATATTTCTGTATCAGTATACCCGTTGCAAGGCTCGTGAGCGAAAAGGCCATCGAGCCGCAGCCGCGGGCCGCGCCGAAATTTATCCTCGTGCCCCGCTCGTGATAGCCGCGGTACAGCGAGTTTACCGACGACTGCATCGAGGAATTGAGCGAATATACGAGAATGTAGATAATGCAGAAGACGAGGCCGCCGAGCGGGAGCAGCAGGAGCATGGCCGACAGCACAACGATGAGCACATGCACCGCGAACATCGCCCGTCCCAGGCGCACGCCCGTGCGCTGAACGAAGGAGGCGACCAGTATCTGAAAGCCGGCCGAGCCGAGATTGCCAAGGCCGAGTATGACGCCTATCCGGCCGCTGCTGAAGCCCCGATCGAGCAGATATGTCGATGCAAAGCAGGCGATAAGCGCCAGCGAACAGAAATAAAGCGCCTGAATGACGGCGTAAAACGCCGTCGCGTTTTTCTTGTTTACGGATATCATGCCTGTCTTATCCTTTCAGGCTCATGCCAGTAAAAAGTCAAGGCAGCGCTGCCTGTAATCTGGGGCCTCGTCGTAAACGCCGTGGCCGTAGCTTTTATCGTAAAGATACAGCTCGCAGCCGAGAGCCGAGGCTATCTGCTCGGAGCCCTCAGCGCCGACGACTCCGTCGCCCTCGGAGCCTATGACGAGCACGGGACACCTGACCTTTGAAAGCTCGTCATAGCAGTCGAAGCCCTTGCACGCCCCGGCGAGGATGATAAAGCGCGCGTATTCCCCGTCGCTTATGTTCCCGTTCATGGATATGAGCGTATCGCGGTAGCTCTCAAGCGTCGCTTCGGAGTAAACGCTGTCGACAAAGCTCTCGAGCAGACCGGTCTCGTCCTTTTTTTCGGCGAGGCTTATCCACTCGTCTACTATATTATTAAAGCCGTCGTTCGGCTTTGCCAGCGTCGAGCCGAGGATCATCTTATGAACGAGCTCAGGATGGTCGATGGCGAGGTACTGGGCGATCATGCCGCCCTGAGACGCGCCGAACACGTCGGCGTTTTCAAGGCCGAGCGCCTTCATCGCCTCGGCGGTGTCGGCCGCCATATCGCGCACGGAGTAGCCGTCCGGGATATCTTTGGCTCTGTCGAAAAGATACACCGTGTATTCTCCGGCAAAGTCCTTATATGCCTCCGCTATCGCCTCGGCCGAGCCCATCACGCTGTGTACCGACAGGCCGGGCAGGATGACGAAGGTCTTTTCCCCGCTGCCGAATACGATATAATCCATCTCCATACCTCCGGAAGAAACTGTTTTTACGCTCGCCGCAGCCGCGGGAGCGGCGGTAGGCTCCGCCGTGGGCTCGGGCTGCCCGCCGCTCTGGCAGGCAGCAAGGCCGAGCAGGAGTGCTCCGGCAATAAGCGCTGAGATAAGTCTTTTCATTATTTATATATGCTCCTTTGCAGGACCGGCCGCTTACTCGGCGGTCCCGCGCTTTTTAACGATTATGATAACGACAGCCGCTATGACGACCACAGCCGCAGCCACGATGGCGATCGTCTGAGAGGAAAGCGAGGTGGAATCGGAGCTGCCGCTGTTGTCGGCAGCCTCGGGAAGCTTGCCGTATGCGGAGGCGTCGAGCGTCACGGTCAGAGGATCGACCTGCTTGAGCTCGTCGATGACCTCGTGAGTCTCGGGATTTCTGCCGTTTTTCATGGTGTTGCTGTTTTTGCTCATGTACCAGCGGACGTCGTTGAGAAGCTGGCCTGCGTCGTTGAAGGCCTGCTCCTGCACCGAGTTGCAGTAATCGGTTATGTACTGCCTTGCCGCCGCGCTGTCACCGAGGGAGGCCGCGGTCGTGAGCACGGTCTGCATGCTGCCGGTCATGAGCGTTTCCGCCTGATGCCAGTATGCGCGCACGGGCTCGCCGTATATCTTATATGCGTTTTTCTCAACGCCGAGGGTGTTGAGCTCCTTGAAGCGGTAGTAGGGGTAAAGCTGGGTGTCGAATATGCCTGCCTCGTCGGCCGTCTGACTGCGGGCGTAGGGCGCGCTTATGCTCGTCGCGGCGTTGGATACCGGAACGAACACGCCGTACAGCGCGGGACCCGTGCTCTCCCAGGTGACGCAGGACATGTCCGCGGGGAGCTCGGGGTATATCTGCGCAATGTGAACGCTCAGCGCGGTGTCGGTTCCGATAACGCGCATGTCCGTGCGGCCCGTCTCGTCGGGGCTGTACTCAGTGCCCTCGTAGCGGTTGCGCATGATCTCCATGACGTCAAGCAGCGAGACCTTTTCATCGGGAGCAAAGCACAGGGGGTAGAGCGCAGATCTGTCATAATCGCCGTAGGCGGAGGGGGCCATGAGCTGATGCGCGATCCAGGTCCTCATGTGGGAGTAGTTCGTGACGACCTCGTCGCCGGAGTAGGTGGCCAGCAGGTTGAGCTCGCCGTTTTCGCCGTATACCGCAAAGCCCTTGTCCTTTGCAAGGCTCTCAAGATCGCTGGAGAGTATGCAGTCGTCGTAGTCTGACACATATTCAAGCGAAAACTCGTTTCCGAAGGCGCAGACCTTGTCGTCGGGGAGCTTTACCGCCGCGTACTGGTGGCCGTTGTACATCTCAATGTACCACGCCTCCTTCTGGTCGGCGATGAGCGCGATGTTCACCTCGCTGCTGCCGTAGGTATCTATAAGGGACAGCAGCACCTCAACGCCCTCTCTTGCCGTGGCGCTTTGGCAGGTCACGAGGTCGACGGCCGTGAACTCGGACAGGCCGTGCTCTATGAGAGGATCGGCCTCGAGCGCGGCGGCGTTGGAAAACGAGGTGATGGACATGATCATCGCGACGCCGTACTCGTTCGTGCAGACCGTCGCGTCGCTGCCGAGGCCGTTGGCCGCCGTGGCGCTCGCCATCCAGGGCGTGGAGGTGTAGCGATAGGTGGTGTCGGGAAGCGTCGCGAACACCGTCTTGTCGTTATCCACAGGCATCGTTCTTCCGGGCTCGTTCTCGACGCGCTCTGTGATCGTCACGTAGTTTGCCCAGACATCCTGATAGTCGTTGGACTTTGCCATTATCACCGTGCCGTCAGCGCTGGCCTTTGAGCCTACGTACACCGCGGTGCAGGCATAGGCCTGGGCCGCACCCGCGCATATGAAGGTAAACGCCAAGGCAAGTGCGCATATCGTGCGCCTGAGTCCGTGTCTTTTTTTCATGATCCCATTTCTCCTTGATTGTTTTTATGTTTTTATATGTAAATCGGTACTCAACCGAGGCTCAGACCGTTCGCAAGGATGTATGCGGTAAAGGCACCGGCAAGTACAAACGCCAGCAGGATGGATACGAGCCGGTATTTTTTCTCCTTTTGAATATAAAAGCTCATTATAAATATAGATGCAAAGCAGACGATGCCGCTCAGAAGATGATGCGGGAAGCTCTGAAACGCGCGGTAGAAGAAAGATACGCCCATAAATGCCTGTATCGTGTTGCCCAGACCGAGTATAACGGCTCCGAGCATATTTTGCTTCTTGCAGTGATACGCTATAAAGCCGCCGGGCAGGGTGAGGAAGGTCGCGGGAAGCCAGATGCCGCCGTAGTAATACCACGCCTTCTCAACGGTGAGCGGTCCGAACAGTATCTGAACTATATATACCAGCGGCTGGCTTATAAGGAAGAACACGAAGCACTTGAGCATCGCCTCCCAGCCCTTGCCGCAGTTGACGACCACGATGACGGCGAAGATGACCCACCACTCGTAGCTTATGCCGATATCCTGAAACGAGGTCTCGTCAAAAATGTCCACAAGCATCACAAGGCCGGTGTAAACGCCCGCAGCGACCGCAAAAAGTATCACCGTGAGCCAGCTCATTTTCAGGCTTCCGTACAGCTTTCTCATTTATATCCTCCGTGGCCCCGCCCCGTTCCGGCGCTTCAAAAAACGCACATTCGCGCAGCGCAGTTTTTTAATCAAGTCAGTATATCAAATAAACATTAAATAAGCAATATTGCGGCGTTAAATTTAAATCAAAAAAATTGAATGAGGATATCCGGAAAAATATCGAAGGTCCTGCGCGGAAGAAAAAACGGCGTGAGGATAAGAACTGCGCACACTGGCTGAGGCTATCGGATCACATAATATTCAATCCCTGAATTTTACAATTTTACACTTGGGAAACAAAAAACGCTCAAACTGAATAACAGCACGAAAAATTTCGTTAACAAAGAGCCTGTTAACGGAATTTTTTTTGATTTTATATACAAAAATTATGGAATTATAACAGAAGTGGTGATATACTTGATTAGCATTATGTAAAGTAAATAATTATTTTTCCCGAGGCGCATTATGAGCTACATTGAGAAGAGAATAGACAGTAAGGAGATATACCGCGGCGTTATCGTGAACGTTCGTCTTGACCGTGCCGAGCTCTGCAACGGCAAGATAGTCAAGCGCGAGGTCGTGGAGCATCCGGGCGGCGCGACGATACTGCCCATTGACGACGAGGGCTACTGCTACTGCGTCCGTCAGTTCCGCTATCCCTATCAGAAGGAGCTCCTCGAAGCGCCGGCGGGCAAGCTTGAGTACGGCGAGGATCCTCTGGAATGTGCCGTGCGCGAGCTCTCCGAGGAGACGGGCTTCACGGCCGACGAGATCATAAGCCTCGGCGAGGACTACACCTCGCCCGGCTTTTCGACCGAAACGCTGCATATTTATCTGGCCCGCGGGCTTCACAGGGGAGAGATGCACCCGGACGACGGCGAGTTTCTGAGCGTTGAAAAGCACCATATAGACGAGCTCACCCGGCTCGTTATGGACGGTACGATAGCCGACGGCAAGACCGTCATCGCCGTGCTGAAGGCAAAGCGCCTGCTCGAGAGTGAAAAGTAGTTACGATTTGTTTACATTGCTAATTGCCCGGGCGTGCGGGTTATGCTATAATAACTGACTGGCGCTGTGTCGCCGATGAAAGGTGCAACATATGGAAAAATACGTCATAAACGGTGGAAAACCGCTTCAGGGCGAGGTCGATATAAGCGGAGCGAAGAACGCGGCGGTCGCGATAATCCCCGCGGCGCTGATGGTAGACGGCGTGTGCCGCATAGAGAATATGCCGCAGATCAGCGATACGGACATGCTCCTGACGATATTGTCTCAGCTCGGCGCCGAGGTCAGAATGATCTGCCCAGGCACAATAGAGATAGACAGCCGCAGGGTGCATTTCTGCGACGCTCCGTTCGAGCTCATGCGCAAGATACGCGCATCGTATTATCTCATCGGCGCCATGCTCGGCAGATTCGGCAGCGCGAAGACGACCATGCCCGGCGGCTGCAATTTCGGCGTGCGCCCGATAGACCAGCATATAAAGGGCATGACGGCGCTCGGCGCCGAGGTCGACGTGCGCAACGGCTTTGTGTATGCCGAGGCCGCGGACGGCAAGCTGCACGGCGCGAAGATATATCTTGACAAGGTCTCCGTCGGCGCGACGATGAATATCATCCTCGCTGCGGCCATGGCCAGCGGCAGAACGATAATCGAAAATGCGGCGAGAGAGCCGCATATAGTCGATCTTGCAAACTTCCTCAACTCCATGGGAGCTGACGTGCGCGGCGCGGGCACCGATACAGTCAAGGTAAACGGCGTCGAGCGCCTGCACGGCGGGAGCTATTCCATCATCCCCGACCAGATCGAGGCGGGCACCTATATGGTCGCGGCGGCGGCAACGGGCGGCGAGGTGCTGGTGAAAAACGTCATCCCCAAGCACCTTGAGTGCATCTCCGCAAAGCTGCGCGAGACGGGCACCATCGTCCAGGAATACGAGGACTCTATCCTCGTCAAGGGCAACGGACATCTGCGCAGGGCGAATATAAAGACCCTGCCGTATCCCGGCTTCCCGACGGACATGCAGCCGCAGATGGGGGCGCTTCTGAGCATGGCAAACGGCACGAGCGTCATTACGGAGGGCATTTACGACAACAGATTCAAGTATGTAAACGAGCTGCGCAAAATGGGCGCGGACATTCAGGTCGACGGCCGCATCGCGATATTCGAGGGCGGCGCGAGGCTCACGGGAGCCCCGGTCACGGCCTGCGATCTCAGAGCGGGCGCCGCAATGGTCATAGCCGGGCTGTGCGCCAGCGGCAAAACGGAGATAGAGGATATACATTTCATCGAGCGCGGCTACGAAAACTTCGTCGGCAAGCTCAGAAAGCTCGGCGCGGACATCAGCATCGTCAATTACCCCGACGAGCCGGAGCTGCGCGAAAAAGTGGTATCGATAGGATAAATTCAAAATGCGTATAATAACTTTTGCCAGCGGTTCATCGGGCAATTGCAGCCTCGTATCTGAGGGCAAAGCGAATATACTTATAGATGCGGGGATATCCATGCGCAGGACCGTCGCGGCTCTTGCACAGCTCGGACTTGCTCCGCGTGATCTGTGCGGAGTGCTCATAACCCATGAGCACTCCGATCACATTTCGGGGCTTTCGATGCTCATCAAGCATCACGGCCTTAAGGTATTCGCACCCGCGCCCCTGTGTGAGGAGCTCTCCCGCCTGAAGCCGGAGATAAAGCGGGATCTCAACAGCATACCCGAGGACGACAGGTTTTCCCTCGGCGGACTCGAGCTGAGCTGCTTCAGAACGATGCACGACGCGGTATACAGCGTCGGCTACCGCTTTGAAGGCGAGCAGAGCCTCGGCTTTGCGACGGACACAGGCTGCATAAACGACGAGCTGCTCGAGGGCCTCGAGGGCACCGATATCGCCCTTATTGAGGCAAACCACGATATAGCCATGCTGAGAAACGGCGCATATCCGTATTTTTTAAAGCGCAGGATACTTGCGCCGACGGGCCATTTATCCAACGACGACAGCGGCGCATTGGCAGATTATCTTGCCGATCACGGCACAAGAAAGATCGTGCTGGGGCACCTGAGCCGTGAAAATGACACGCCGGAGCTTGCCCTTTCGGCGGTCAGCGCCGCCGTTTCGGGAAAAAATGTGCAAATTAGTGTCGCTCCGGCAAATAATATGCTTGCAGTGGAGGCGGGTGAGAGCGTACAATGCTGAATATAAGGATAGTGTGCGTCGGAAAGCTCAGGGAGCAGTTTTACATAGACGCCTTCGGCGAATACGCAAAGCGCCTGTCGGCCTTCTGCAGGCTTGAATGCATAGAGCTCAATGAAACAAAGCTCGGCTCCTCTCCGTCTGATAAGGAGATAGCCGCGGCTCTGGATAAGGAGGCGGCGGATATAGAGCGCGCCCTCGGCAGGGACTCCTATGTCATCGCCATGTGCGTGGAGGGCGGGCAGATGAAAAGCGAGGCCTTCGCGCGGAAGCTCAGCTCCCTCGCCGTGTCGGGCAGGGGGAGGATATGCTTTGTCATCGGCGGCTCGTTCGGCTTAGCTCCGAGGATAAAGCAGCGCGCCGACATGCGCCTTGGCATGAGCCAAATGACCTTTCCGCACCACCTTGCGCGCGTCATGCTCGCAGAGCAGATCTATCGGGCCTTCAAAATAAACGAGGGCTCGAAATATCATAAATAACGGAGGGAAAAATGGACGAGAAAGCAAAGCTCGAATGGGGCAGACGCCTGACGGGAGAGCTTTTTGAAAAGTGGCCAAAGGACGAAAACGGCGAGCCTGTCGAGCCCGTTTTCCTCACCCGCTGCAAATGCCTTGACATCAATGACGAAATGATAGTAAACCTGCTCGGGGCCTACGGTATCCCGTGCATAAGACAGTATCCGAACGACGGCGACTTCGGCCGGCTGATCCTCGGAACGAGCGGCACGGGCGTCGAGATATATGTCCCGAAAACAATGTACGAGGACGCCGTTAATTTAAGCGAAGGGAGCGCAGAATATGACGAGGAATTATAAGGAAGAATATCAGAGGTGGCTGGACAGCCCCGCGCTGAGCGAAGCCGAATGGAATGAGCTCAACTCCATAGCGGACGACGAAAAGGAGATAGAAAGCCGCTTTTTCGCGCCGCTCGAGTTCGGCACGGCCGGACTGCGCGGAACGATGAAGCTCGGCCTGCACCAGATGAACGTCCATATCATCCGCCATGCCACACAGGCCTTTGCAAACGTCATAAAGGCCGAGGGCGCGGAGGCAATGAAAAAGGGCATCGTCATCTGCTTCGACTGCCGCAATAACAGCGAGCTGTTCGCTCATGAGGCGGCCTGCGTAATGGCTGCGAACGGGATCCATGTGCGCATTTTCGACGCTCTGCGTCCCACTCCGGAGCTGAGCTTTGCCGTGCGCCATTACGGAACGACCGCGGGACTCAACATAACAGCGTCCCACAATCCCAAGGAGTATAACGGCTATAAGGTCTACTGGTCCGACGGAGCGCAGCTTCCCCCGCAGCACGCGGCGGCCATAGCCGAGCAGATGAGCAGGATCGATATATTCGACGATTTCCTCAGCTGCGATTTCGACGAGGCTCTCGCGCAGGGAAGCATCGAGCTCATCGGCAAAGAGACCGACGAGGCCTATCTCGGGCTCGTGCTCGCTCAGGCCGTAAACAGAGACGTCGTAGCAAGGACCGCGCCGGAGCTCAAGATCGTCTACACTCCGTTCCACGGCGCCGGCTATAAGCTCGTTCCCGAGGCGCTGCGCAGGCTGGGCGTGACTCAGCTGTACCCCGTGCCCGAGCAGATGGTCATCGACGGAGATTTTCCCACTGTCGAAAGCCCCAATCCCGAAAACCCCGAGGGCTTTTATCTCGCCGTCGACCTCGCGAAAAAGGTCGGCAGCGACCTCATAATCGGAACAGACCCGGACTCCGACCGCATCGGCGTGATGCTGCGCTCGGGCGACGAATACGTCCCCATAACGGGAAATCAGCTCGGCGTTCTGCTGCTGGACTATGTCATAAGCGCGCATAAGGCTGCCGGCACACTGCCGGAAAACGCGGGCGCGCTCAAGAGCATAGTGACGACCGAGATGGCAAAGGCCGTCGCGGAGTCAAACGGCGTGCATTTTGAGGACACCTTTACAGGCTTCAAGTTCATGGCCGAGCGCATCGCCCAGTGGGAAAGGGAAGGCAGCTATAAATACATCTTCGCCTTTGAGGAGAGCTACGGCTATATGATGGGCGAATATGTCCGCGATAAGGACGCCGTCACGGCGTCTATGATGGTGGCCGAGATGGCGGCCTACTATCACGATAAGGGTATGGACCTCGGCCAGGCGATGGAGAGCCTGTACGAAAAATACGGCCGCTACGCCGAAAAGACTCTGAACCTTGTGATGCCGGGCCTTGACGGGCTGGTGAAAATGAAGAAGCTCATGGACGGCCTGCGGGAGGCACCACCCAAGCAGATAGCGGGCGTCGAGGTGTTCAGGCTGCGCGATTATTCCGACGGCAGCATAAAGGTCCCCGAGCTCGGCGTCATGGGCCAGACCCCGATAAAGGGCTCGAACGTTCTGTACTTTGAGCTTGCCGACGCGACGAGCTTCATTGTCCGGCCCTCCGGCACCGAGCCCAAGGTCAAGATCTATATCCTCTGCAAGGGCGAGGACAAGGCCGACTGCGACGCCAAGATTGCAAAATATTCCGAATATGCAGAAGGCATGAGAAAATGAAAGATAAGATAAAACAGCTCGCAAAGCTGTTCGGCACCTTCGCGGTGATAGGCGTCACGACCTTCGGAGGCGGCTACGCGATGCTGCCGGCACTCCAGCGTGAGGTCGTCGAAAAGCGCCGCTGGGCCGACGACGAGGAGATCATGGACTGGTACGCCATCGGACAGTGCACCCCCGGCGTCATAGCTGTCAATACCGCGACCTTCGTCGGACAGAAGCAGGCCGGGATCATCGGCGGCATAGTCGCGACGCTCGGCGTCGTGTTCCCGTCGCTCGTTATAATAACGATCATCGCGGCCTTTATTCAGAACTTCGCGCATCTTCCCGCGGTGCAGAGCGCCTTTAACGGCATCCGCGTGTGCGTGTGCGTGCTTATCCTAAACGCGGTCGTGAAGCTTTGGAAAAAATCCGTCGTGGACGTGAAAACGCTCGTCATATTCATAGCGGTGTTTATCGGCAGCGTGCTTCTGGACATATCGCCGGTCCTCTACGTCGTTCTGGCGGCGCTGGCCGGTATAGCCATTAAGGAACTGGGGGCGCGCAGGGCATGATATATCTCCGCCTTTTCTGGGAGTTTTTCAAGACCGGCCTCTTCGCCGTCGGCGGCGGACTGGCAACGCTCCCGTTTATCTACGACATGTCCGACCGCACGGGCTGGTTCACATATCAGCAGATAGCGGACATGATCGCGATATCCGAGTCAACGCCGGGACCTATCGGCGTCAACACCGCCACCTACGTCGGCTATATAACCGGCGGCCTGCCCGGCGCCGTTATCGCGACGCTCGGCCTTGTGACGCCGGCGATCATCATCATACTCATCATTGCCACCTGCCTCAAAAAATTCAGGGAGAACCGCTTTGTGGACAGCGCCTTTTACGGTCTGCGCCCCGCCTCCGCGGGGCTTATCGCGGCGGCCGGCTTTTCGGTCGTGCTCATCGCACTGGTGCAGGTCGACGCATATAAGGCCAGCGGCAGCCTCATAGACCTCATCTCATGGAAGGGTCTGCTGCTCGCGGCGGTGATATGGGTGTTCACGAACCTCGTCAAGAAGACAAAGGACCTGCATCCGATATTCTATATCGCGGCCTCGGCCGTCGTGGGCATACTCCTGTTTTAAAAAACAACAGCCGCGCCGAGCAGCGCAAGCGCCGCTGCGATAAGCGCGATGCAAAACCGTCCGATCATGTATCGGGCGGTTTTTATGTCCGTCTGCGACAGCATTGCGAAGGTCTGAAAATGCACCGACAGTCCGCCCCATGAGAGGATAAACGCGGCAAGCGCGAGCTCGGGCGGGCTCATGCCGAGCCCCGCCATGCAGCCTATGCCGTTTCCAAGCTCGAGCATGCCGTAAAGCAGGGCCCTGCAGAAGCCGAGCTCCGCTCCGAGCCGGTACGACAGCTCCGCTGCCAGAGCCTGCATTATCCCCATGCCGTCGAGCACGCCGCCGAGCGCGGAAAAAGCGAGAATGAAGGCGCACACGCCGAGCATCGAGTCGGCCGAGCGCTTAACCGAGCCGGTGAAGGCCTCGGAAAAGCTCACGGGAGAGAATATATCGTCGTCATAGCAGATATCGCGGGGCGTCCCCGGACTGACGATCAGGCCGAAGATACCGGCCGCGAGGATATGCACGGCGTATAAAAACAGGCCCGCGGCGGGGGACGAGAAGACGCCGATGCCGGCGGCCCCGATTATGAAAGCCGGGCCGGAGTTGTTGCAGAACACGAGAAGCCGCGACGCCTCTGTGCGGTCTATGAGCCTCTGAGCGCGCAGCCGGGCTATGTACGCCGCGCCCAGCGGATATCCGCCCGTCACGCCGATGATAAAGGCCGACACGCCGTGCCCGGATATGCCAAGCCTTGAGCCGAGCGGCGCGAGCGCGTTTGACACGAGCTTTGACGCGCCCAGCTCGTTTAAAAGATATGTTGCTGTAAAAAACGGCAGCAGAGAGGGCACTATCACCTGCCCGCACATTGCAAGGCCGTCTCTGACGGCCCCGGCGGCAGCCCTTGGAAAGCACAGCAGCGCGGCGAATATGCAGAAGGCTGCGAGGATATACAGCGGCTTTTTCAAGATATCAGCTCCTTGTCCATGTATAAGCTTTATGCTTCCCGGCATAGGTTTAGACTGCGGAGGTGTTGGGATATGAAAGCGAAACGTGACAGGGCCGAGCTTCTTGCCGACAGGCTCGATATCCCGGCCGACGCCCTGGGCTGCATGAAGCTCAGCCTCTGCGGAAGAAGCCGCCTGCTCGTGGAAAACCACCGCGGCATAATCAGCTACGGCGACTCGCTTATCGAGATAAGCTGCGGAAAAACAAGGCTCTGCGTGCGCGGCGACAGTCTGCGCCTCAAGGCCATGACAGGCAGCGACATGCTCATATGCGGCCGCATGATCGCATTGGAGTTTGAATGATGAGAAAGCTTTACGATCTTGCGCGCGGAACGGTCAAGCTCGCCTCCCGCGGCGCAGAACCCGAAAGAATACTCAATTTCTGCGCGCAGCGCGGTATAGAGTTCTGGCAGGCGAGCCCCAGCGAGGATTTTTCGCTTACGTTTTGGACCTACGCCTCGGAGCTTGACGAGCTCATGTCGCAGAACGGCAAAAACGGCCTCGAGATAAGCCCTGTGTGTGAAAAGGGGGGAAGAAGGCTCGCGCTGAGCGCAAAAAGAAGGGCGGCGCTCATAACGCTCGGCGTTTTATGCACAGCGCTTGCAGCCGTATCCTCGCTGTTTCTGTGGAGGATAGATATCGAGGGCAACGAAAGCCTCAGCGACGCGCAGATACTGCGGGCGCTGGCCGGCTGCGGCGTCGGGTACGGGGCCTTCTGGCCGTCGTTGTCCTCGGATGCGGTGCGCAGCCATGTAATTGCCGAAATGCCGGAGATCGCGTGGCTGAGCCTCAACGTGCGCTCGTCGCGCGCACAGGTCCTTATCCACGAGCGCGTCGAGAAGCCCGAGCTCGTGAACGAAAAGGCGCCCTGCGATATAATAGCGGCAAAAAGCGGCGTGATAAGGCGCATGTCGGTCCTCGAGGGAGAGAGCGCAGCCGCGGCGGGCAGCGCCGTGATAAAGGGCGACGTGCTCGTGCGCGGACTTATGAGCAGCCCGACAGGGGACGAGCGGCATGTCCACGCCATGGCGAGCGTTATCGCCGACACATGGTATGAGCTGAGCGCCCGGACGCCGCTAACCGAGGAGCGCAAGGTCAAAAAGCTGCGCACTGACACCGCATTTTCGCTCGTTATCGGGAAAAAGCGGATAAATTTTTTCTCCGACAGTAGAAATAAATACACAAGTTGTGATAAAATAAATAAATTAAGATACATCTCCCTCGGCGGCGTGTTCACGCTGCCCGTGGGATATGCGCTCGAGCGCACGACGCAGTACGAAACGCAGACCGTGCCCATCGACGAGCAGGAGGCCGTCGCGCGGATGAAGGCGTCTCTCAGAGACGAGATACTGCGCCGCATAGGCACGGACGGGCAGATAGTCTCTGAAAGCTGTACTGTCTCGAAAACGGAGGAAGTACTCACGGTCACGCTGCGCGCTCAGTGCACAGAAAATATTGCCAGGGAGGCAAGCCATGATTGAAAGAACGATAGAGGTCGAGAGAATGGAGCATGTGATAAGCGTGTTCGGCTCCTTTGACCGCAATTTGAGCATAATCGAGTCCGAGCTCGGCGTTAAGGTGCTCGACCGCGAGAATAAGATACACATCTGCGGCGAGGAGGAGAGCGCGATGCTCGCGGAAAAGGCCATAAACGGCCTTCTGACGCTGGCGGCCCGCGGCGAGAGCATCGACGCGCAGAGCGTGAGATATATCCTCAAGCTCGTCTCGGAGGGCAGGGAGTCGAAGATAAACGAGCTTGCAAGCGACGTTGTGTGCATAACCGCAAAGGGAAAGCCCGTCAAGGCCAAGACCCTCGGCCAGAAAAGCTACTGCGACGCCATCGCGAACAATACCATAACCCTCGGCATAGGCCCCGCCGGCACGGGCAAGACCTACCTTGCCGTTGCCGCCGCCGTCGCCGCCTTCAGGGCCGAGGAGGTAAACCGCATCATCCTCACGCGCCCGGCCGTCGAGGCCGGCGAGCGCCTGGGCTTTCTGCCGGGCGACCTGCAAAGCAAGGTCGACCCCTACCTGCGCCCGCTGTACGACGCGCTGTTTGACATGCTCGGGGCCGATACCTATCAGAAATACCTCGAGCGCGGCAACATCGAGGTCGCGCCGCTTGCCTACATGCGCGGCCGCACGCTCGACGACAGCTTTATAATCCTCGACGAGGCGCAGAACACCTCGCGCGAGCAGATGAAGATGTTCCTGACCCGAATAGGCTTCGGCTCCAAGGTCGTCATAACCGGCGATATCACGCAGATAGACCTGCCCGAGGACAAGGTAAGCGGTCTTAAGATAGCGATGAAGGTGCTCGACGGCATAGAGGATATATCCATCTGCCGGCTCACCGGGGCCGACGTCGTGCGCCACAGGCTCGTTCAGAGGATAATCGAGGCATACGAGGTCTACGACAAGAAAAATCCGCCGGAGCCCGTAAAAAGGGCCGGAGCGTACAAGAGGAAAAAGCAATGATAAAGCATGAGATATACGTAAGCCGCGAAAAAAGCGGTATGGGACACAATAACGCGGCATCGCTCATAAAAAAGGCGGCTGCAAGAGCGCTCGCGGCCGAGGGCGCGGACAGGCCCTGCCTTATAAGCGTCATGCTCACCGATAACGAGGGCATACGCGAGACAAACCGCGATTTCCGCGGCATAGACGCTGCGACCGACGTGCTTTCGTTTCCCCTAAACGAGCTCAGCCCCGGGAAATTCGACGCGTCAGGCTGCGATACCGACCCCTACACCGGAGCCGTCATGCTCGGAGATATGATGATATCGCTCGAGCGCTGCGCCGAGCAGGGCGAGGAGCTCGGCCACGGCTTTGACAGGGAAGTGAGCTATCTCACGGTGCACAGCGTGCTGCATCTTCTCGGCTACGATCATACAGACGAGGGCGAGATGAAAAGGCGGATGCGCGCAAGAGAAAAAGAAATTATGGGAGACATATGATATGATAACAAAAACCGCCATGATAACGATATGCGGCCGCCCGAACGTCGGCAAGTCAACGCTCACGAACGCCCTTGTCGGCGAGAAGATAGCGATAGTGACCAATAAGCCGCAGACCACCCGAAACCGCATAAGCGCCGTTGTTGACCGCGGCGACACGCAGTTTGTCATAATCGACACGCCGGGCTTCCATAAGCCCAGGACCCGCCTCGGAGATTACATGGTCAATGTCGTAAAGGAGAGCGTCGCCGACGTCGACGCGGTGATGCTGCTCGTCGAGCCCATAGCCAATATCGGCCGCCAGGAGGAGGAGCTCATCGCCCGCATAAAGGAGACCGGCGTTCCGGCGATACTTGTCATAAACAAGATAGACACCGTCGAGAAAACGGAGCTTCTGGAGGTCATGGCGGTCTATTCGGCAGCTCACGGCTTTGACGCCATCATCCCCCTGTCGGCAAAAAACGGCGAGGGGCTCGGCGAGCTTATGACGGAGCTCGAAAAATACGCCCAGCCCGGACCGCAGCTTTTCCCCGACGATATGATATGCGATCAGCCCGAAAAGCAGATATGCGCCGAGCTCGTGCGCGAAAAGCTCCTTTTGTGCCTTGACAAGGAGATACCGCACGGCACAGCCGTCGAGGTCACGCGCTTTACAGAGCGCGATAACGGCATAATCGACCTCGATGTGACCATCTACTGCGAAAAGGCCAGCCACAAGGGCATAATAATCGGCAGACAGGGCGCGATGCTAAAGAGGATAGGCGAGCTTGCCCGGCGCGATATCGAGGCCTTCATGGGCACGAAGGTGTTCCTTCAGACCTGGGTCAAGGTCAAGGAAAACTGGCGCGACAGCAGCGCTCAGCTGCGCAACTTCGGCTTCACGGAATAATTACCATGCATGATAACCTCATGCCCGCCCGATACTGAACGTATCGGAGGTAGTCATATGAGCGACGATATACTCTGGCAGGTCTTTGCCGAGACCGGCGATCCGATGAGCTGGCTCATGTACAGAGCGTCGGAAAGGCAGAGGGACAAAACAGCGGCGGAGGATATGCCTTCGCCGTGAGACGGACAGATTACATATGTTTAAAACGACAAGGGGCCTCGTCCTGCGCGAGGTCAGATACAAGGAAGCCGACAGGATACTTACGGTCCTGACGGAGGATATGGGCAGGATGACCGTCAAGGCCCGCGGAGCGCTGCGCAAAAACAGCAAAAGCTCGGCCTCGACGCAGCTGCTCGCGTTTTCCGAGCTCACGCTGCTCGAGCGAGGCGGCTTCTGGTCCGTGAGCGAGGGCTCGACGATCGAGGAGTTCAAGGGCCTGCGCAGCGATATAAGCGCGCTGGCGCTGGCGAGCTATTTCGCCGAATGTGCCGAGGCGCTGTCTCAGGAGGGCAGCCCCGACCCGCTGCTTCTGCAGCTGATACTCAACTGCCTGTTTGCCCTGTCAAACGGGCTGTATTCACAGACGCATATAAAAACGGCCTTCGAGACGCGCCTGACGGCGCTCGCCGGCTATGAGCCGAACCTCGATTCCTGCTGCGTCTGCGGCTCGTCCGAGCCCGTTTCACCGCGCTTCAGCCCGCGCAACGGCGTCATATGCTGCCGCGAATGTAATAACGCGCAGATACAGGCGGGCTATGAGCTGTGCCCGGCCTCCGTTCAGGCGCTCAGATATATGATATACGCACCGGCGCGGAAAATGCTCGCCTTCACGCTTCCGGACGACGCGCTCGAGCGGGCCTCGAGGGCGTCCGAGGCATATCTGCTGACGCAGACCGAAAGAAGGTTTTCAACACTTGATTACTGGAGACAGATAAAATAATGGATTTCTACGAAAAATCACTCAACATACTGGAGCTTCCGGCGGTCCTCGATATGCTGGCGGCGGAGGCCGTCACCGAGGGAGGAAAGGAAGCCTGCCTGAAGCTTCGCCCGAGCGCGGACAGGAGCGATGTCAAAAGCCGCCTGGCCGAGACGAGCGCGGCAAAGAACATGATGGTCGTGCGCGGCAGCCCCTCGCTGTCCGGCGTCAGGGATATCCGACCCTCGCTCAGCCGCGCCGATCTCGGCGGCAGCTTGAACACGGTCGAGCTGCTGAATATCGCCCGCGTCCTGCAATGCGCCCGCCTCGTCAAGGGCTATACCTCCGACGATAAGCTCGGCAAGACCTGCATCGACCATCTGTTCGCGGCGCTGCACGCGAACAGATTCCTCGAGGAGAAGATAACGGGCTCGATAGCGGGCGAGGACGAGATAGCCGACGCAGCCTCTCCCGAGCTTGCCAATATCCGGCGCAAGATCCGCGCCGCCGGAGCGAGGGTGCGCGACTGCCTGCAGAAGATCATCTCCTCGCCGTCCTACGCGAAGGTCCTGCAGGAGCCCATCATAACGATGCGCTCGGACCGCTTCGTCGTTCCCGTGAAGGCCGAGTGCAAGGGTGCGATACCGGGCCTTGTGCACGATATCTCGGCCTCGGGCGCCACGCTCTTTATCGAGCCCATGGCCGCCGTCAAGGCCAATAACGAGCTGCGCGAGCTCACGGCAAAGGAAAAAACGGAGATCGAGCGCATACTCGCGGAGCTCTCCGCCGACTGCGCTTCTCACGCGGAGGATATAGCCTCTGACTATTCCTATCTCATAGCGCTCGACTGCATATTCGCCCGCGCAAGGCTGTCGTACAAGCTCGACTGCATGGAGCCTGAGCTCAGGGAAAAGGGCGTCGTGCTGCGCCGCGCGCGGCATCCGCTGCTGCCCAAGGACAAGGCCGTGCCCATCAGCCTCGAGCTCGGCGAGGATTTTGACACTCTCATCATAACCGGCCCCAATACCGGCGGCAAGACCGTCACGCTCAAGACCATCGGCCTTCTCAACCTCATGGCGCAGTGCGGACTGCATATCCCGGCCGACGACGGCAGCGGCGTGCCGGTATACGGGCATGTGCTCGCCGATATCGGCGACGAGCAGTCGATAGAGCAGAACCTGTCGACCTTTTCGGCGCACATGACGAACATAGTGCATATACTGGATGAGTGCGGCGATGACTCGCTGCTGCTGTTTGACGAGCTCGGAGCGGGCACCGACCCCACGGAGGGCGCGGCCCTTGCCATAGCCGTCATCGAGCATGCGCGCAAAATGGGAGCCGACGTCGCGGCGACGACGCATTACGCCGAGCTCAAGGTCTACGCCACGAACGAAAACGGCATCCAGAACGCCTCCTGCGAGTTCGACGTCGAGACGCTCAGCCCGACCTACAGGCTGCTCGTCGGCGTGCCGGGCAAATCAAATGCCTTTGCCATATCCGAGCGTCTCGGCCTGAGCCGGGACATAATAGACGACGCAAAGGCGCGCATAGGCGTTCAGAACGAGAGCTTCGAGGCGACGATCGAAAAGCTTGAGCAGACAAGAGCGCTGCTCGAGCGTGACCGTGCCGAAACCGCAAAGAAGCTGCGCGAGGCCGAGGAGAGCGCGAAAAAGGCGGCGTTTTTGCGCGCCGAGCTCTCCGTCAGGCTCGAAAAGGCCGACGAAAAGGCCCGGCGCGAGGCCGAGCGCATAATAGCCGAGGCCCGCGAGACGGCCGAGAGCACCTTTGCCGAGCTCGACGATATGCGCAGGAAGATAAACGAGGATGAGCAGGCTCAGGAGATAAACCGTGCCCGCAGCGAGCTCAGGCGAAGGCTCAACGAGCAGCAGGGAAAGCTCAAGGCCAGGGAGCCGGAGAAGCCCAGGGAGGAAAAGAAGTCCGCGCGCGAGGTCAGAGCCGGCGACACGGTCGAGATAAAGTCGATGGGCGTGAAGGCCGAGGTCATAGACCTTAACCCCGACGGGACGCTCAATCTCCGCGCCGGCATAATGAGCGTGAAGCTCAAGCCCGAGGACGTGTACCTCATCGAGGGCCACGCCGCAAAGCAGAAAAAGCAGAGCGTGTCTCTTGCAGGCGGCAGCGCTCCCCGCGCGGCCGTGAGCCCGGAGATCGATCTTCGCGGGATGGAGAGCATCGAGGCCGTCAGCGCCGCCGAGCAGTATATAGACAGCGCCGTTATGGGAAAGCTCAAAACCGTGACGATAATCCACGGCAAGGGCACGGGCGCTCTGCGCACAGCCGTGGGGCAGATGCTCAGGCGCAACAAGGCGGTCAAAAGCTTCCGCCTGGGGCGTTTCGGCGAAGGAGAAAGCGGCGTGACAATAGTCGAATTGAAATAAAAGCAATCGATAAAATTTATTAATAATGTGTAAATCTACAAAATGGACAAAAGCAGTTGACCTTTTTTAAATAATTTGCTAAAGTATGAGTAATCTTTTGTGATCAAGAGGAGTGGCGAGAATGGTAACCAAAGAAGTAGTAATAAACAATCAGGTAGGACTCCACGCAAGACCTGCTACTTTTTTCATTCAGAAAGCTAATGAGTTTAAAAGCAGCATTTGGATAGAGAAAGAAGACAGGCGCGTCAATGCCAAGAGCCTGCTCGGCGTTCTCTCTTTGGGCATCGTCAAGGGCACTGCGGTAAACCTCATTGCCGACGGCGCTGATGAGGCAACCGCTGTCGATACGCTTTCGCAGCTTATCGCATCCGACTTTACCGAGTGATATTTGAAACGAAGCTAAGGGCGTGTTGAATAAACACGCCCTTATTCGCTGTATACGGAGTTGTTTACATGAAACAGGAAAACAGGGCGATACTCCAGATGCTGCTGTGCGCCGCGCTGTGGAGCATCGCGGGAATATTCATAAAGCTCATACCGTGGAACTCCTTTGTCATATCCGCTCTGCGGAGCTTCTTCGCGGGGCTGACGGTGCTTGCATACATCAGGCTCAAGGGCTACAGAATAATCATCAACCGCCGGACGCTCATCCCCGGCGTGCTGCTTGGCATTGTATATATAGCCTTTGTGGCGGCAAACAAGCTCACGACCGCCGCGAACGCTATCGTTCTGCAATTTACAGACCCCATATTCATCGTCATTTTCTCGGCGCTGTTTTTCGGCCAGCGCTTTAAAAAGCGCGACTTTATCGCCGTTATATGCACCTTTATCGGCATAGCGATGTTTTTCCTCGACCAGCTGGCCGACGGCTATCTGCTCGGCAACTGCGTCGCCATATTTGCCGGAGCCTGCCTCGGCGGCATGTTCATCGCGATGGGAAAGGCAGAGCCGCCCGAGCGCTTTTCGGCGATGCTCATAGGCCAGGCCTTCGCCTTCATATTCGGCCTGCCGTTTATAATAAGCACAAAGCCGGAGCTCACCGCTCTGCCGCTGCTGTATATAGTCATCCTCGGCGTTTTTCAGCTGGGCATACCCTATATCCTCTACGGGATTGCGGCCGAGCACTGCCCGCCGCTCGCCTGCAGCCTTCTCGGAGCCGTGGAGCCGCTTCTGAACCCCGTCTGGGTGCTCATATTCGACGGCGAAAAGCCGGGACTGTTCGCCTTTATAGGCGGTATCATAGTTATCGTGTCCGTGACGGTCTGGTGCATTGCCGGAAGCCGGGACAATGAGGAAAAAAATGCGCGAGAGGCTGCTTGAAAAAGCAAATAAGCTGCCGATGCTCCCGGGCGTGTACATCATGCTCGACGAGTCGGGGCAGGTGATATACGTCGGCAAGGCAAAAAAGCTCAAAAACCGCGTGACGAGCTATTTTCGCGGCTCGCACCTGCCGAAGGTCGAGGCCATGGTGCAGAAGGTCGCGGACTTCAACGTCATCGTCGTAAATTCGGAGTTTGAGTCGCTTATCCTTGAAAACTCGCTGATAAAGCAGCATCAGCCGCACTATAATATCCTTTTGAAGGACGATAAGGGCTATCCCTTTATTAGACTTGATAAAAAGTCGCCGTATCCGCGCTTTACGATAAGCGCAAGCGCGAAAAAGGACGGAGCCGTCTACTTCGGTCCCTTCGGCGGCAGGAGCGCGACGCATGATATAATCGACGCGGTGTCCAGGGCCGTCGGACTCCCGACCTGCTCAAGGCGCTTTCCGCGCGATATCGGAAAAGACAGGCCCTGCCTGAACTGCCACATGGGAAATTGCCGAGGCTGGTGCAGGGGAGAGCCCGGGCAGGAGGAGTACCTCCTCGCCGTCGAGCAGGCCTGCCTCATCCTCGGCGGCAGGACAGGCGAGCTCATAGACGAGCTCACGGCAAAGATGAACGAGGATGCCGAGCAGCTGCGCTTTGAAGCCGCCGCCGAAAAGCGCGACAGGATAAAGGCTATACAAAGTGTTTCAAATAAGCAGAGGGTCATAGCCACGGCCTTTTCAGACACCGACGCCGTCGGCTTTGCCCGCGGCGCCAAAAGCTGCTTTGTCATTCTGCATTTTAACGGCGGCTCGCTCACGGGCAAGGATTTTGAGCTCGTTTCCGAGCCGCTTGAGAGCGACTGCGAGGCGGTGTCCGCGTATATACGCCAGCACTACTCATCCCGCGGCGCGGCGCCGAAGAGCATCCTTGCGCGCGAAATGCCGGAGGACGCAGAGGCGCTGGCGGCCATGCTTGAGCAACTTACGGGCCACAGAGTGAGCATCGAAGCTCCGCAAAGAGGCGAGCGGCTGCGTCTTGTCGAACGGGCGGAGATGAACGCCGCCGAGGAGATACTGCGCGCCACCACCGCGCAGCAGCGGCGCACGAATACGCTTCTGTGGCTCCAGAAGTCGCTGGAGCTGCCGGAGTACCCCGAGCGTATCGAAGCCTTCGACGTGTCGAACCTCGGCGATACGGGCATCGTGGCGGCAATGACGGTGCATCGCGGCGGCAGACCGTATAAAAAGGACTACCGCAAATTCAGGATACGCGATCTTGATATACGCGACGACTACGCGAGCATGTCGCAGGCGGTGTACCGCCGCTTTGCGCATCTCAAAAACGGCGACGGCGGCTTTTCGGAAAAGCCGCAGCTGCTGCTCATAGACGGCGGCGCGACTCACGCGGCGGCGGCCGAGCGCTCTCTGTCGGAGCTCGGCATAAGCGTGCCGGTCTTCGGCATGGTAAAGGACGACAGACACAGAACGCGGGCCCTTGTCACGGGCGAGGGGCGCGAGATATGCATAAACGGAAATCCGGCGGCGTTTTCGCTTATCGGCAATATTCAGGAGGAAACGCACCGCTTTGCCATCGAATATCAGCGCTCGCTGCGCAGCGAGGGCTTCGGCTCGGAGCTCAGCGCCATTCCCGGCGTGGGCAGCGTCAGGAAAAACGAGCTGCTGCGCCATTTCAAAACGCTCAAAGCGATAAGGGCCGCGAGTCCGGACGAGCTCTGCGCCGTCCTTCCCAAAAACGCGGCAAAGGCGGTTTTTGAATACTATCATAAAAACGAGGACGAGACATGAGGATAATAAGCGGTACCAGACGCGGCAAAAAGCTCAGGGAGCCTGATAATTACGATATACGCCCGACGACCGACATGGTCAAGGAGTCGATGTTCAATATAGTGCAGTTTGATATAGAGGGCAGGAGGGTGCTCGATCTCTTCGCAGGGACCGGCCAGCTCGGCATCGAATGTCTCAGCCGCGGCGCGAGGGAAGCGGTCTTCGTCGACCAGAGCAGGGAGGCGATAGCCATAGTAAAGCAGAATCTCAAAAGCTGCGGCCTTGAGGCACGCGTCGTTCAGAGCGACTCGATAGCCTTTCTTGAGCGCGGGGGCAAATACGACCTGATACTGCTCGACCCGCCTTATGCGACAAATCTTATGGATAAAGCGCTGCATATCATCAATTCCGTTGACATCTTGACGGAAAGTGGTATAATTGTGTGCGAAAGTGGGCGCGAAAAGCCCATGCCTGAGATGAATATGCCTTACTTTAAGTGTAAGGAATATAACTACGGCAAAGTTAAGCTTACTACCTACAGCAGGGAGACAAATAAATGAGTCTTGCTATATGCCCCGGCAGCTTTGACCCCATAACGCTCGGCCACCTCGATATCATCAGGCGCGCGGCCCAGATATTCGACAAGGTCATCGTGTGCATAATGTTCAACTCCACGAAAACCAAGCCCATGTTCACGGTAGACGAGAGGGTCGAGATGGTCAAAAAGGTCGTCGTCCGGCTCCCCAACGTCGAGGTCGACGCCTCGGACGGCCTGCTTGCAGAGTATGCAAAGCGCCATGAGGGAGCGGTGCTCGTGAAGGGCATAAGGGCCACCTCTGATTTCGAGTATGAATTTCAGATGGACCATATCAATAAAAAGGTAAATCCCGGTCTGGACACCATGTTCCTTGCGGCAAACGAGAAATATACCTTTCTCAGCTCGTCCGTCGTGCGCGAAATGGCCCTGTACGGCGCCGATCTCACGGGCTTTGTGCCGCTTGAGATAAAGGACGAGATAGCCACGAGGGCCAGGCAGCGGAACGCGTAGCGCGTATCCGGAGGAAATAACTTTGTGTGCGGCGTGACCGCATGGAGGATTATTATGAGCGAGAAAAATGTCGAGGTAATGGAACTTATCGAAACTCTCTACAGCATGGTGACCGAAGCCTGGGGCGTCCCTCTCGGCAACGATAAGTGCATCGTTGAAAGGGAGAACGTTCTGGAGATTCTCAACGAGATAAAAACGCGCATCCCCGTGGAGCTTGCCGAGGCAAAGCGTCTCGTGTCCGCGCGCGACGAGTTTATCGGAAACGCAAAGCGCGAGGCGGAGTCGATACGCAAGACCGCCGAGGACAAGGCCCGCGCGATGCTCGAGGAGCAGGAGGTCGTGCACGCTGCAAAGAAGTACAGCACGGAGCTTGTAAATAACGCGGAATACAAATCGAAGGAGCTGCGCCGCGTTGCAAACGAATATGTCGACGAGATACTCCGCCGCACTGAGGAGACCGTCGGCGCCGCTCTCAAATCCATAAATCAGTCCAGGGCGAGCTTCCGCAGCCTTGCAGGCTCGGCATCGCCCGCGCAGCCTGTAAGCCAGGACGAGGACGAGGCGGAGTAAACAAAACACGAAAACACGAAAACACGGAGACACCTGAGGTGCCTCCGTATTTTTATGCAAAATTTAAGCGCCACCCATACGGATGGCGCTTAAACTTAGGGAAGGAATAAGGAAGGAGAATAATGATCGGTAAAGCTTGTTTATATCATATGATGAAGGGGGGTCCGGAAGCCCGGCGCATCTGAAAACCGGACTTCCGGAAAATATGGGGGAAGAGGATAATGAAAATTGGCTGATCAGATAAGCTTCTTTTCCTTGAGATCGGCTATCTTTGCGTCGTCGTAGCCCAGAATACCCTTGAGAATGGTCTCAGTGTCCTGACCGAGCCTCGGGGCGCCGCGCCATACCTGGCCGGGAGTGCCGGACAGCTTCGGAACGATGCCGAAGGCGGTGATGTCCTTGTCGAGAGTCTGGTCGCGGTATTCGATGAAGTCTCCGCGGCTCTGATAGTGAGGATTCTCCAGGCAGTCCTTTGCGCCCATTACGCGGCTGCAGGGGACCTTGAACTTGGCCATTGCGTCCTCGATCTCCTGCGCGGTGTGCGCGGCGCACCACTCGATGACCTTTGCGTCGAGCTCGCGGCCCTTTTCGGAGGCGACGGCCTCGATGCCGGAGGAGCAGTCCTTGTAGCTGAAGTACTCAAGGTCAAAGCCGAGGGCCTGGATGGCTCTCTTGTAGACGCCGGGGCCGAAGGCGCCGACCGCTACGTCATAGCCGTCCTTGGACTTGAACAGGCCGTAGGGCTGGAATGCGGCGGACTTGTTGCCCGAGCGGCCGTTCTGACGGCCGGCCATGGTGTAGGAGGTGTACAGGTCGCAGCAGTAGCTTGCCTGGACCTCGAACTGGGCAATGTCGACGACCTGGCCCTTGCCGGTCTTGAGGACGTTTATATATGCCGCCAGCACGCCGAATACGGCTGCGTAAGCGGAGGTGAAGTCATTGAGCCAGGGCTTGCCGACGACGGGGTCGCCGTCCTTTTCGCCGTTGAGGCCCATCCAGCCGGAGAATGCCTGACCGATCATGTCATAGGAGGCTCTGTCGCAGTACTCGGGCAGACCGCCGAAGGCGGGGTTGCCGTAGCCGCTGATGTGAGCGATGATCAGACGGGGGTTTATCTCGAGCAGCTCCTCGTCACGGATGCCGAGCTTCTCGAGCCAGACCATGTTCTCCATGAAAACGTCGGCTTCCTTGATAAGGCCGTAGAACAGCTCCTTGACCTCGGGGTGCTTGAGGTTGAGCTCGAGCGAGAGGGAGAGCTTGTTGCGCCCGTCCTGTGCCCAGGAGGTGCTGACGACCTTGTCGTCCTCCTTGGCGAAGGGAGCGAGGACGCGGAGCGTATCGCCTACGCCGGGGCGCTCGATGTGGATGACCTCCGCACCGAAGTCGGCCAGCAGAGTCGCCGCGTAGGGCATTGCCACGAGAGAGCCGGTATCGATAATGCGCATTCCTGCGAAAGGACCGTATTCGGGAATAAGAGATTTACGTTCGCTCATTTTAATTAGCTCCTTTTTAAAATTGAAGTTTGTTTACTTTCTCTTCTTTATCTCTTCAATTATAGCCGGAACGAGGCTGCGGTAATCCGCAACAGCGCCGTAGTGGGAGATATCGAAGATGGGAACGCCGCTGGTGTGGTTGATGCTGATGATGCATTTGGAGTTCTGCATACCGACCTGATACTGAACAGAGCCGGAGATGGCGATGTTTATGATGTGGTCGGGCTTTACGGTGGCGCCGGACTGACCGATCTGCTCCTCATGCGGCAGCCAGCCGTTGTCGACCAGAGGCCTTGAGGCAGCGATCTGACCGCCCAGGAGCTCAGCCAGCTCGCCGAGCATCTTAAGGTCTTCCTCGCTCTTTATGCCGCGGCCGCCGCAGACAAGCAGCTCTGCCTTGTCGATGGGCTCGCGGTCGGAGACCTTCTGAGCGGTCTCGAGGACCTCGTAGCAGTCCTCCGCGCAGATGCTGACGCTCTCGCAGATGACCTCTCCCTGACGGCTCTCGTCGGGCTCGAGGGGAACGAACATCTTGGGACGCACGGTCGCCATCTGCGGGCGGCACTCGAGAATGACGATGTGGGCCAGAATGCTGCCGCCGTATGCCGGGGTGGTCTGGTAGAACACGTCGTCCTCGTCGTAGCCGAGGTCTATCGCGTCGGCGGTCAGGCCGGTCTTGAGGGAGACCATCACGCGGGGAGCGAAGTCACGGCCGAGGCTCGTCGCGCCGTAGAGGATGATGGAGGGCTTGTACTTTTCGGCAAGCTCGGTCATTGCCTGCTGATAGGGGCGCGCGCTGTAGCTCTCAAGCGCCGCGTCCTCGGCGACGATGACCTTGTCCGCGCCGTGAGCTATGAGAGTGGGAGCCAGCGCCTTGACGCCGCTGCCCAGGAGGATCGCGTATATATCCTCGCCGTTATGAGCCTTCAGCTCCTGGGCCTTTGCCAGAAGCTCGAGAGTGACGGGGTTGAGAACGCCGTTCTGCTGCTCGGCAAATATCCATATGCCTTTGTAATCTTCCTTTGCCATATCAGCACCTCCTCAGACAAGATGCTCGCTTGCGAGCATATCAACGAACTGGACCGCCATTTCCTCGGCAGAGCCCTCAACATACTTGGTGTCGGTGTTGCGCTTGGGCGGCTCGAACACCTTCTTGGTGGAGGAGGGGGAGCCGGGGATGCCGGTGCGGGCCGTGTCGGCCTCGAGGGCCTCCGCGTTCCATACGGTGCGGGGCTTTTTGAGCGCCTTCATGATGTTTATGGGCGTTGCGTAGCGCGGAGTGTTTATCTCGCCGCATACGGTGACAAGTGCGGGGAGCTTTGCTCTTACGCGCTGGGTGCAGTCCTCAAGATTGCGGTCGCATACGACCCAGCCGTCCTGAACGTCGATGCTCGTGGCAAGGGTGATCTGCGGGATGTTGAGGTAAGCCGCGGTGGCGGGGCCGGTCTGCGCGGTGTCGCCGTCGACAGCGTGGCGGCCGAACAGCAGCAGGTCGTAGTCGCCGATCTTCTCCGCGGCCTTTGCGAGGGTATAGGCCGTCGCGAGGGTGTCTGCGCCGCCGAACGCGCGGTCGGACAGGAGGTAGGCCTCGTCGCAGCCGAGAGCAAGAGCCTTCTTGAGCACGTCCTCAGCCTGCGGAGGTCCCATGCTTATGGCGGCAACGGTAGCGCCGTATTTCTCCTTGAGCTGTATCGCCGCCTCAACGGCGTTCGCGTCGAGAGGGTTTATCATGCTCTGCACGCCCTCGCGCTTGAGGTTGCCTGTCTTCGGATCGAGCTTGACGTCGTCCGTGTCTGGGACCTGCTTTACAAAAACTAATATCTTCATTATTTCAATCTCTCCGAATTTGCTTAATTACTTTGCCAGAACTGCGCCGCTGATGACCATGCGCTGGATCTCGCTGGTGCCCTCGCCGATCTCAAGCAGCTTTGCGTCGCGGTAGAAGCGCTCGACGTGGAACTCGCGGCTGTAGCCGTTGCCGCCGAGGACCTGGATGCACTCGTCGCAGATCTCGCAGCACCACTTGGAGCTCATGAGCTTGAGCATCGCGGCCTCTACGGTGTGACGCTGGCCCTCGCTCTTCATCTGAGCGGTATCCCATACCATCAGATCCATTGCGCGGATCTTCGCGGCCATGTCGGCGAACTTGAATGCGACGCCCTGGTACTTCGCGATGGGCTTGCCGAAGGTGACGCGCTCGTTTGCGTAGTTCTTTGCGACCTCCATTGCGTGCTGTGCAAGGCCGGAGGCGATAGCGCCTATCGAGATGCGCGCGCCGTCAAGAGCCATCATTGCGATCTTGAAGCCTGCGCCCTCCTTGCCGACGAGAGCGTCAGCCGGAAGCTTGATGTTGTCGAAGCTCAGCTCGCAGGTAGCGCTGCCGCACATGCCCATCTTGTGCTCGAACTTGCCGACGGTCAGACCCTCTGCGTCCTTGGGAACGATGAAAACGCTGATGCCCTTGGCGCCGGCCTCGGGATCTGTCTTGGCCATGATCAGATAGTAGTCGGCGACGCCGGAGTTCGTGATCCATGCCTTGCCGCCGTTGAGAACGTAGCTGCCGTCAGCCTGCTTTGCTGCGACGGACTTTATCGCCGCCGCGTCGGAGCCGGCGTTGGACTCGGTCAGGCCGAACGCGAAGATCTTGCCCTCGGCTGCGAGGGGGAGGTAGTGGTTCTTCTGCTCCTCGGTGCCGTGAACGTAGATCATGTCGGCTGCCAGCCAGTCTGCGTCAAGGAACAGTGCAACGGAAGCGCTGCCCTTTGCGATCTCGTTGATGACGATCTCGCTCATGACTGCGTCGCCGCCGCCGCCGCCGTACTGCTCGGGCAGGTGTATGCCCATAAGGCCAGCTTCGCACAGCTTCTTGTGAATACCCCAGTCAAAACCGTTTTCGTCCATCCACTTGTCGCGGGGCTCGACCTCGTTTTTGGTGAACTCTCTTACCATGTCGCGGATCATGATCTGCTCTTCTGTGAACTTGAACATTTTTTCAGGCTCCTTTACAATATGATGTGTTACATAACAGTTTGCGTTTTGTGGGATGATAATTATAAACTGTTACATTGCTGTAACTGCCGTGAGGACGAACTTGGATCAAATCGCATCCTCTTGATGTGAAAATAATAACATGACTGCAACAGAGTGTCAACACAAAAAGATGAATTTTAATCCATTTCGGCTTTCTGACATATTTACAGCCATTTTATGACAAGCGAAAGCCAATTTCCTACAACAGTTTGCCACTGATTAGCTTGCTCAAAAACAAAGTGTTTTATTCTGTTATAATATTAACGCGAATTTTGTGAACAAATATCAGAAAAACCCTTGCGAAAAGGGGGGATTATCGGTATAATGACCGCACAGATATATAATTTGCCGGGGTAATGGGATGTCTATTAAAAATGAACTTATACTATCATATATAAAAGAGCTTGACGCGGGAACGAAGATATCTGTCCGCCGCCTGTCCGAGATACTTGACGTGAGCGTCGGGACCGTCTATAAGGCCATAAAGGCCGCCGAGGCGCAGGGCCTTGTCGTGACGAAGCCGAAGTCCGGAACCTTCAAGATCGATTCAAGCGTTGCCGGCGATGCCGAGCCTGTCAGCATAAAAAGGGCCGCCAAGCTTCTCGGCCTCACGATGGTGATCGAGCCCTCGGACGCAGACAGGATGATCGGGCGCATCGTTATATGCGACGGCGGCGAGGAGCAGCTTCGCAGGACCCTGTCGAAGGACCCGGCGGAGAATCTCGGCGTTCTGTGCATGGTGGGCGACAGGCCGGAGATGCAGGCACTGATCATCGAGCTCGGCGCAAACCTGATGCTCACCGGCGGCGCGAGCGCGGTTCCGCTCACGCTCGTCTATGCCGAGCGCAGCGGCCGCGCGGTCATAAGCGCGCTTCAGGACAGCAGAACGGTCATGCTGCTGCTCGAAAAGCTGCGCACGCCCTTTACCGAGAATCCAGACGAGGCGCAGACCTGGATGAAGATGCCGCAGTATCTGTACAGCAACGACGTCGTCGCAGACTGGCACAAGCTGTGCGAGGATATATCCCTCCAGACCTATCCCGTCGTGGATGAAAATCTCAGACTGTGCGGAGCGCTCGATGTTCCGAGGGCCTTTGCGGCGAATCCCTCGCAGCGCATATACGGCATCCTTCGTCCCGACGGACAGTGCCTGCATTTTGACGGTGAAACGCCGATGACGAAGATCGCCGAGGACATGCTCCTTTCGGGCAACAGCGTCGCGGCGGTGATGGACGGCGATAAGGTCAGCGGCGTTCTGGATATGAACGACGTTCTGCGCTACTTCATGTTCAGCGGCCGCGGCGGCGGAGTGCCGATGTTTGAATCCTTCCTCGAGGCGTCGGACATCTCCGAAACGGACGAGGAGAAGTATTATAATATCCGTATCCCTAACAGGGGGACCGCGGATCCCTCGGAGTTTACGCTGCCGGTCGTGCTAACGGCGGCTCTGCGCCATGCCGGAAAGCTCCTCGGCGAGGGCTGCGTTATAGAAAGCGGAACGTTTTTCGCCTCAAAGACCATCGGCACGCGCGACAGCCTCATGCTGTCGAGCAAGCTGACGCGCCGCGGCGAGCACGGCTGCACCCTCGAGGAGGAGATATTCGACGACAGCTGCTCGTATACCAAGGCCATACTCATGTTCACGGCAAAGCAAGGAGAATAGGAACGATGTATATGTTGAATGAAAGCCGGAAGGCGTTGAAGGACAAGGTCGCCAGCTTCGTGCGCGAGGAGGTGCAGCCTGCGGCTCAGGAGCTCGATAAGAGCGGAAGCTTCCCTACTCAGCTCATAAAGCGCTGCGGCGAGCTCGGGCTCGTGTCGCCCGAGCTTATGAGCGGCGGCCGCTACAGAGCCTCGGACATGTGCGTCATATTCGAGGAGCTCGCCCGCGGCAGCGCGTCGCTGTCGCTGTCGCTCGTTCCGCACGTTCTGGCCTGCGATATAATGAATAACGCCCCGTCCGGAGCGCTGGGAGCGAAAATGCTCGGTAAGTGCTTTTCTTTGGAAAAGCTCGTCGCCTACGCCATAAGCGAGGAGAGCGGCGGCTCGGACGTTCTGGGCATCAACACCACGGCCATACGCCTTGGGGACGAATGGATCATAAACGGCGCGAAATCGTGGATAACGGACGCCGGCAGGGCGGACGGCTATATAATCGCAGCCCGCACCGCGCTCACGGGACGCAGCCGCGATATAAGCCTTTTCTACGTCGACGCCTCGAGCGAGGGGCTCGCCGCCGACCCGGGCCCGCGCATGATAGGCCTAAACAGCTGCCCGACCGGCCGCCTGAGCTTCAATAATTGCCGCATCCCGGCGGAAAACATGATAGGCGAGGAAAATCAGGGCTATGCGATGCTCAAGCCCACGCTCCAGCTCGGCCGTCTCGCCGTTGCGTCGATAGCGGCCGGCATATCGGGAAGAGCGCTCGAGCTTGCGAATAATTACGCGACCGCCACGGGCAAATACGGCCGCAACCTCTCGTCGTACCAGGGCATTGCCTTCATGCTCGCCGAGATGTACACAAAGCTGTGCGCGTCAAGATGCATGATCTACTGCGCGGCCGAGCAGTACGACGCGAGGGAGCGCCGCGCCGCTGCCGACGTGGCCGCCGCGAAGCTCCTGAGCACGGAGCTCGCCTGTCAGATATGCAAAAGCGCGCGCCAGATCCACGGCGCCAACGGCCTGTCCTCGGAATTTGAGGTCGACCGCTGCTTCCGCGACGCCCAGATGCTTACCATAGCCGAGGGCACCTCGGAGATATGCAAGATAATCGTATCCAACGCCGTCATAAACGCGGCCGAAAAATGATATTGTGCTCAAGATCCGGACTCATCAAGAGTCCGGATTTTTTGCTCTGTTACAAAAATTCACTTGATTTTTCACACGCGTATCTCTATAATCAAGGTAAAGTGGTGCAAAGTGGTGCAAAGTGCATCGAAATTGCGGGAAAAACCGGAGGTGAACGCGTTGACGGGCGAGTATAAGCACAATATCGACAGCAAGGGCCGGCTGTTCATTCCGGCAAAGCTGAGGGACGAGCTCGGCGACGTGCTCTATATAACGCTCTCGATGGACGGCTGCCTTTCGGTGTACAGCGCGGAGAGCTGGAGGGAGTTTTCCGACAAGGTAAACGCCATGAGCTACGTAAAGCAGCGCAAAATGCGCCCGCTTTTTGCCTACGCGGCAAGGTGCGAGCTCGACAATCAGGGCCGCACGCTCATACCCGCGCACCTGCGCGAGTATGCGCATCTGAGCCGGAGCGTCGCGGTGATCGGCTGCAACAATCATGCCGAGATATGGGACGAGGCGAGCTGGGACAAGCTCTCGGAAAGCGAGATAAGCCCCGAAAATATCGCGTCTGTAATGGACGAACTGGAGTTTTGATATGCCAAACGAAGCAAAGCACATATCGGTGCTGCTCAATGAATGTATAGAAAACCTGAACATAAAGCCCGACGGCATATATCTTGACGGCACGCTGGGGCTCGGCGGTCACTCCGAGCAGATATTAAAGCGCCTTGACGGAGGCAGGCTCATAGGCATCGACAGGGACTTGAGCGCCATAAGGCGGACAGGCGAGCGCCTTGCGGCCTATGCCGGTAAAATGACGCTCGTGCACGGAAACTTCTGCGACGCTGCGCAGATACTCGACGAGCTCGGGATAGAGACCGTCGACGGGATGCTTTTTGATCTCGGCGTGTCCTCGCCGCAGCTCGACGAGGCCGGGCGCGGCTTTTCGTATATGAACGACGCGCCGCTCGACATGCGCATGGACGATACGAGCGCGCTCACCGCGTACACCGTCGTAAACGACTGGGACGAGGCCGAGCTGACGCGCATACTGCGCGACTTCGGCGAGGAGCGCTACGCACGGCGCATCGCCTCGCGCATAGCGGAGCGCAGGACGCTGAAGCCCGTTGAGACGACGCTCGAGCTTGTCGATATCATCCGCTCGGCCATGCCGGCCGCGGCGCTGCGCGAAAAGCAGCACCCGGCAAAGCGCAGCTTCCAGGCCATAAGGATAGCCGTCAACGACGAGCTCGGCGCGGTGGACAGAATGATGAAAACTGCGCCCGACAGACTGAAAAAGGGCGGAAGGCTCTGCGTCATAAGCTTCCACTCGCTCGAGGACAGAATAGTAAAAACGGGCATAGCCGCGAGGGAAAACGGCTGCACCTGCCCGAGGGAGGCTCCGATATGCGTCTGCGGCTTTGTGCAGACGCTCAGGAGCGTATACAGAAAGCCCATAGTGCCGGATGAGGATGAGCTGAACTTCAATCCGCGCGCGAGGAGCGCAAAGCTCCGCGTCGCCGAAAGGGTGTAGGGCTCCTTGAAAAGCTCCGCCAACGAATATCAATACGGTCAGAAGGGAAAAAAGCGCCCGGCCGCGCCGAAGGGAAGACCGCGCGCGACAGCAAGCGCTCTGCTGCTGCCGCTCCTGGCGCTTCTGTGCGCCGCGCTGCTCGTGCTCTCGCTATTTATGAGGATAAAGCTGACGCAGACGGGAGACGAAAACGTCAGGCTGTCTCAGAAGCTCGAAACGCTCAAAGAGGAAAACCGCCGAAAGCGCATAGAATATGAGTTCGCGCAGGATCTCGGCGAGATAGAAAGGACCGCAAGGAGCAGGCTCGGAATGAGCAGCGTGCTCGAGCGCGGTGCCGTAAGGATAGACGCGGATACAAAGGATAAGGCTGTAATAATAAGCGACGGATAAGCTGCATAATCTGAGCGGTGAAAATATATCATGTACCAATGTGTTTTCACCGGGAAGGAGCGGCTATGCGCAAAAGCAAAAACAAATCGACGGCGGGAGGCCCGAACCGGACGATGCTGCGCCGCACACTATTTCTCATGGCAGTGTGCGGCATGCTTGCATTTTCGGCGCTCATCGCGCGTCTTTATATCCTGCAGGTGCGCGACCATGATAAATACGAGGAACTCGCCGTGAGCCAGCAGCTGCGCGAGACGGGCAGCTCCGCCGAACGCGGAACGATATACGACTGCAACATGAATATCCTCGCCATGAGCGCCGATGTGGACAATGTCTATCTCAGCCCCGCTGAGATCGAGATGTACGGCGAGGACGCGGAGCTCATAGCCGATAAGCTGTCGGAGATCCTCGGCCTTGATCGCGAGGATATACTCAAAAAGACTGAAAACACCGGCTCGTGGTACGTAACTCTTGCGCGCAAGGTCGAAAGGGAGACGGCCGATAAGGTCCGTGAGTTCAAAAACGAGTATGACCTCAAGGGCGTCCGCCTTGAAAGCGATACAAAGCGCTACTATCCGTATTCCTCGCTTGCCTGTCACGTCATAGGCTTTGTCGGGACTGACAACTACGGCCTCGACGGGATAGAGGCGCAGTACGATTCTTCTCTGCGCGGCGCCTCAGGCAGATACATGCGTCTTGCAAACGCCTACGGCACCGATCTGCTGCTTGAGCAGTACGAGGGCTATACCGGCGCCGAGAACGGCCTTGACCTTGTTACGACGATCGATCTCACCATACAGCATTACGTTGAAAAAACGCTGTATCAGGCGGTCGAGGACTATGATATCCAAAACGGCGCGGGCGCAATAGCGATGGACGTCAACACCGGAGGGATACTCGCCATGGCCTCGGTCGGAGGCTATGACCTCAATAATTTCCTCGATGTGAGCGACGAGGCCAAAACTGCGGTCGAGGCGGCTCCCACGCAGGAGGAAAAGGATCAGCTCCTCGCCGACGCGCAGCGTCTGCAATGGCGCAATAAAATGCTGTCGGATACCTACGAGCCGGGCTCTACCTTCAAGATAATAACGCTGTCCATGGCGCTCGAGGAGGGCAAGGCGAGCCTTGACGACAGCTTCTTCTGCGGCGGCAGCGTTCAGGTGCCGGGCAGAACGAATCCGGTCAGATGCTGGAAAACGGCAGGTCACGGCTCCCAGAGCCTCACTCAGGCCGTGCAGCACTCCTGCAATGCGGCCTTCGTCAACATAGGCATGCGCGTCGGCGCGCAGGCCTTCTATAAATACTGCGACGCCTTCGGACTTCTCGAGCTCACCGGCGACAGTCAGCAGCAGCTGAGCGCAAAAACGGGTATAGACCTCGGCGGCGAGAGCGGCAGCATCTGGTGGAGCGAGGATACGTTTTATAATGAAAAGAACAGATCCCAGCTGGCGGCGGCCTCCTTCGGGCAGACCTTCACCATAACGCCGCTTCAGCTCGTGACGGCCGTCAGCGCCTGCGTCAACGGCGGCTGCCTCATGCAGCCGTACGTCGTGGAAAGTTTACTGGACTCTGACGGCAGTGCGGTGTATAATCATAAGCCGAAGGCCGTGCGCCGCGTCATAAGCGAGGAGACCAGCGCGGAGGTGCGCTCCATTCTCGAGCAGGTCGTCGGCGACCCGGACGAGGGCACCGGCCGCAACGCCGCCGTCGCCGGATACCGCATCGGCGGCAAGACGGGCACCTCCGAAAAGGTCAGCTACGAGGCGCAGACTGGCAAAAAGGAATATATCGTGTCCTTCGTCGGCTTCGCGCCGGCGGACGATCCGCAGATAGCGCTGCTTGTCCTGCTCGACACTCCGGGCCCGGACTCGGGCGTGTATGTCTCCGGCGGCCAGATGGCGGCTCCCACGGTGGGCAGGATGCTTGCCGATATCCTGCCGTATATGGGCATTGAGCCCGAGTACGGCGCCGCCTCCGAAAAGGCCGACAGAGCCGTACCGGAGCTCGGCGGCCTCAGCGTCGACGAGGCGAAAAGAAGGCTCGCGGAATCAGGCTTTGAATGTCGCGTGATAGGCTCGCAGAGCACGGTGAGCTCGCAGCTTCCGCTTGCTGGCACGGTCGTCGCAGGGGGCAGCACGGTCATAATATATGCAGGACAGAGCCCCTCGGAGGCGCTCGAAACGATGCCGGGCATCTGTGGCCTGAGCTATGCCGACGCTGTAAGGGAGCTCGCCGGATACGGGGTGTTTGCCCACAGCAACACGCTCGTGCGCGACGCGGACGCGCAAAGGGTGCTGACGCAGAGCGTCGCGGCGGGAGCGGATATAAAGCACGGAACGGTCGTTGAGCTGACTCTCGTTTCGGATGACGGGAGCATTCTCGGACGATACTAAAAAAGATATAAGGATGATGCACATATGAAACTTTCTGAGCTTTTGAAGGATGTGGAGATAACAAGGCTCGAGGCCTCGCCCGACTGCGATATAAGCGGCCTGAGCTACGATTCGCGCAGTACAAAGCCCGGCGATGTGTTCGTCGCCATCTCGGGCTTTTCGACGGACGGATATAAATATATCCCCTCGGCCGTCGACAATGGCGCCGCTGTCGTCATATGCGACAGAGTGCCGCCTGTAAGAGTTCCCTATGTTATGGTCAAAGACTGCCGCCTGGCTCTGGCTCTCGCAAGCCGCAGCTTCTTCGGCGATCCGGCGGGGCAGATGAAGGTCATCGGCGTCACCGGCACGAACGGCAAGACCACGACGACCTATCTTTTGAAGCACCTGCTTGAAAAGACGCTCGGCGCGAAGGTCGGTCTTGTCGGCACAAACGGCAACATGATAGGCGACGAGATTATCCACACCGAGCGCACGACGCCCGAGAGCTTCGAGCTCCAGCAGCTTTTCGCGGAGATGCGGGACGCCGGCTGCACTCACGTCGTCATGGAGGTATCGTCCCATTCGCTGGCGCTCAGCCGCGTCGCCGGCATCGACTTCGCCGTCGGGGCGTTTACCAACCTCACTCAGGACCACCTGGATTTCCACCATACCATGGAGGAGTACGCCGGGGCCAAGGCGCTGCTGTTCAGGTCCTGCCGCGTCGGCTGCATAAATCTGGACGACGCCTGGGCCGGGGAGATGATGAAAAACGCCTCCTGCGAAAAGCTGACATATACGGCGGAGGACAAGGCCGCGTCGCTTGCGGCGAAGGACATAAGGCTCTCTGCAAAGGGCGTCTCGTTCACGGCCTGCTGCGGAGAAAAGACAGCTACCGTGAGCCTTGCCATCCCCGGGCGCTTTTCGGTCTATAACGCGCTCAACACCATCGCCATAGGCCTCGCTCTGGGCATAAGCCTTGATGACTGCGCCGAGGCGATGAAAACGGCGCAGGGCGTAAAGGGCCGCATGGAGCTCGTGCCGACAGACGGAGACTACACCATCGTCATCGACTACGCACACACGCCGGACGCGCTGGAAAACGCGCTCAGGGCGCTGCGCACGGATAACGACGGCAGGCTCGTCGTGCTCTTCGGCTGCGGCGGCGACCGCGACAGGACAAAGCGCCCGATAATGGGAGCTATAGCCGCCGACAACGCCGATCTCGTCATCGTAACGAGCGATAATCCCCGCACCGAGGACCCGCAGGCGATAATAGACGAGATACTCGTCGGCCTCGAGGGCAGGAAAACGGAGCATGTCGCCATATGCGACCGCGTCGAGGCCATAAAATGGGCGATTGACAAGCACAGGGCAAATGATGTAATATTGCTTGCCGGCAAAGGCCATGAGGATTATCAGGTCGTCGGCCGCGAAAAGCATCATATGGATGAACGCGAGATAGTCGCAGAACACATAGAGAAGAGGAACGGATAATGACTCTTAAGCTTACCCTTGCGCTGGTCATGGCATTTATAACGGCCGTCATTGTAGGCAGGTATTATGTGCCGTGGCTCAGAAAAATGAAGGCCGGGCAGGAGATAAAGGAAAACGGGCCGACCTGGCACATGTCAAAGTCGGGCACGCCCACGATGGGCGGCGTCATATTCATCAGCGCCTGCGCCCTCGTGTGCCTGACGGTTGGCTTCGATTCCATGCGCAGCGGCGACTTTACACATATATTCGTCCTGCTGTTCGCGCTCGTCTTCGGGGCCATCGGCTTTCTTGACGACTGGGAGAAGCTCAGAAAAAAGCAGAATCTCGGTCTGAGCGCAAAGGCAAAGTTCCTGCTCCAGCTGGCGGCGGCGCTCGTCTTCGTGCTGCTGCTGCGCAGGCTGGGACATATATCGACGAGGCTGTATATCCCGTTCTGGAACGTCGAGGTATATATCCCGGAGGTGCTGTATTTCATCCTCGCCGCGTTTATAATCGTCGGCACGGTGAACGCTGTCAATATAACAGACGGCGTTGACGGCCTTGCCAGCGGAACGAGCATCCCCGTGTGCCTGTTCTTTGCGTCGGTCAGCTTCCTGTGGGGAGACAAATACATGTCGCTGGGCATTTTCGCCTCGGCGCTCCTGGGCGGACTTATGGGCTTTCTCGTCTATAACTTCAACCCCGCGAAGGTGTTCATGGGCGACACGGGCTCGCTGTTTCTCGGCGGAGCGATAGCGGCGCTCGCCTTTGCCTACGATATGCCGCTGATACTCGTAACTCTCGGTATAGTCTATATAATCGAAACGCTTTCCGATATCATCCAGGTAGGCTACTTCAAGCTCAGCCACGGCAAGCGCGTTTTCAAAATGGCCCCGTTCCACCACCACCTCGAAATGGGCGGCTGGACGGGCAAAAAGTGGAAGGAAAAAGAGCTTTTTGCACTTTTCACTTCGGTGTCCCTTGTTTTTGCAATAATTTCATTCATAGGAATATATAATCGTTTCCAGCTCTGATAACGGAGGATGCGCCTATGCAGTACGGCAGTGCCGAGCTCGGGATAAGGGAAACGAAGGATAAAACAAAGCGCGCGGGAATGGATATATCCTTCCTCGCGCTTGTTATGATACTCCTGAGCGTCGGAGTCACGATGGTGCTGTCGGCAAGCTTTGCCAGGGCCTATTATGATCCCGGCGGTGTGACCGGCGGAAAGCCGGCGTATTATTTCGTCCGTCAGCTCGTTTTCGCGGCTGCCGGAGTCGCGGCGATGCTCCTGTGCTCGCGCCTGCCTCTTGGCTTTTACAAGCGCTTTTCCATGCCGCTTTTGGCGGCGGCGGTGCTGCTGCTGGCGCTCGTGCCGCTCATCGGAACAGAGGCAAACGGCGCAAAGCGCTGGATAGGGCTCGGAGCGTTCACAGTTCAGCCCTCGGAGATCGCGAAGATCGCCGTCATACTGTCGTTCTCGTCCATGATCTGCGCCCGCCGCGGCAGAATGAGGAGCTTCCGCCACGGCATACTGCCGTTTGCCGCCGTGCTTGCCGCGATAGTCGGGCTTCTGGTTTTGGAGCCGCATTTTTCCGCCTCGGTCATCATCGTCGCGATAGGCGGCGCCATGCTGTTTCTCGGCGGAGCGCGTCTTGTATGGTTCATAGCCGCGGGAACAGCAGCGGGCGGCGGCATAGCGCTGCTGCTCGCGCTCTTTCCCTATGCCTCGTCGAGGATAGCTACCTGGCGCGACCCCTTCGCGTCGACCTCCGACGAGGGATATCAGATAGTACAGTCGCTCTATTCCATAGGCTCGGGCGGGCTTACCGGCCTCGGCCTCGGACAGAGCAGGCAGAAATATCTCTACCTGCCCGAGGAGCATAACGATTTCATTTTTTCCGTCGTGTGCGAGGAGCTCGGCTTTATAGGCGCGGCTCTTATACTAACGCTTTTTGCGCTTCTTATAATACGCGGCTATTGGATTGCCCTGCACAGCAGGGACAGATACGGCTTTCTGGCCGCCGCGGGGATAACGACGCTGCTGGCCCTGCAGGTCGTACTGAACGTCGCCGTCGTTACCAATCTTGTTCCCTGCACGGGCATCTCGCTCCCGTTTTTCAGCTACGGCGGCACGGCGCTTTTAATGCAGCTGGCCGAAATGGGGATAGTGCTGAGCATATCCAGAGATATACCGGAGGGACATGTGGGAGGATAGAAAATGAGAATAATATTTGCCTGCGGAGGCACGGCCGGACATATAAATCCGGCGCTCGCCGTGGCGGGGCGTATAAGGGAGCTCATGCCGGACAGCGAGCTTCTGTTCATCGGCGCCGTCGGACAGATGGAGTCCGACCTCGTGCCGCGCGCAGGCTACAGGATCGAGACCGTGCGCGTAAGGGGACTCAGCCGCGAAAAAACGCTCGGCGGCTTTTTTCACAACATAAGCGCCGCGTGGCACCTTCTGCGCTCCACGATAAAGGCAAAGCGCATCATAAGACGCTTTAAGCCCGACGTCGTCGTCGGTACGGGCGGCTATGTGTGCTTTCCGGTGCTCAAGGCGGCGTCGCGGCTCGGCATACCGACGGCCGTGCATGAGAGCAACGCCGATCCCGGGCTTACGACGCGCATGCTCTCTGGCATAGTCGACACGATAATGCTCGGCTTTGAGGAGAGCCGCAAATACTATAAGGACCCCGAAAAGACCGTGGTCACAGGCACTCCCGTGCGCGGCGAGTTCGGCGCGTACACAAAGCGGGCGGCCAGAGCGGAGCTGGGCATAACGGGCGATAAGCCGCTGGTGGTCTCCGTGTGGGGCTCGCTCGGAGCGGAGAATATGAACGAGGTCATGTGCAGCGTCATCGCGCTTGCCGGAAAGGAGCCGGGCTTTACGCTCATCCACTCGGCCGGCGTCGAGGGCTATGAGAAGATGGTGACTCAGCTTCGGGAAACGGCGCCGGATTACGAGAAAAACGGCATGGATGTGAGAGAGTACATATACGATATGCCGCGCGTAATGGCGGCGGCGGACCTCGTCCTTTGCCGCGCCGGGGCGTCCACGATATCGGAGCTTACATATATGCACAAGCCCACGATATTCGTGCCCTCGCCCTTTGTGACGCACAATCATCAGTTCAAAAACGCAAAGGTGGTCGAGGAGGCCGGCGGCGCGCTGATATTTCAGGAGGGCTGGTTCGAGCCGAAGGAGCTTCTCAGGGCCGTAAACGATATCCTGTCCTCGCCGGATAAGCTCGGCAGCATGTCCGAGGCGATGGCGAAGCTCGCAAAGCCCGGGGCGACCGACATGATATGCGACAGGATACTCTCGCTTGTCGCGGAAAAGAACAAATAGCAAAAAATCACCTCGCAGCATAGAATGGCGTGATCAAAGTTCTTTCTGCGAGGTTTTTTTATGGCAATATGGCATTGTACGGGAGGAAAGCGTCTTGAAGGCGCGTGCTTTGTGCAGGGAGCGAAAAACGCGGTGCTGCCGATAATGGCGGCCTCGATCGTCTGCCCGTGCGAGACCGATCTGCTCAACGTTCCGGAGCTGAGCGACGTTTCCGCTTCGCTGAGCATACTCCGCAGCCTCGGCTGCACGGCCCGGCAGCGGGAAAACGACGTCTACATAGATTCGCGCGGCCTCAGCTCAAGCACGATACCGCGCGGCATGATGGAGAGCATGCGCTCATCGGTCCTATTCATGGGAGCGCTTCTGGCCCGCTGCGGAGAGGTGAGCCTGTCTCTGCCCGGAGGCTGCCGCCTCGGCTCAAGACCCATAGATATGCACCTTGCGGCCATGCGGGCTCTCGGCGCGGAGATCGACGAGAGCGGCCGCGGCATAATATGCAGAGCGAAAAAGCTCAGGGGCGCGCGGATAAAGCTCCCGTACCCCAGCGTCGGCGCGACGGAAAACGCGATGATAGCGGCCTGCGCGGCGGAAGGCGAGACGGTCATAACGGGAGCCGCCAGAGAGCCGGAGATAGTCGATCTCCAGGAGTATCTGCGCAAGGCCGGGGCCTATATATCGGGCGCGGGCACGGGCACTGTAAGAATATCCGGCTTTGAGCGCGAGGCGCATGTGGGCCACCGCATCATGCCCGACCGTATAGCGGCGGCGACATTTTTGTGCGCGGCCGCCGCCGCGGGAGGGGATATAGAGCTGCGCGGCGTTGATTTGAGGCAATTTTCACGCCTCGGGCACTTCCTAAAGCTGTCCGGCTGTGATATAATATCCTCGAGGCGCAGCGTAAGGCTCATATCCGACGGCTCGCTGAGCGCCGCCGGCAGAGTATCGACCGGTCCGTATCCGGAGTTTCCGACGGATATGCAGCCGCTCATGATGGCTGCGATGCTCAGAGCCAAGGGGAGAACCGATTTTATCGAAAACGTCTTCGACTCGCGCTTCGGGCACACAAACGAGCTGCGGCGCTTCGGAGCCGATATCGCCGTGGAAGGGCGCAGAGCCTCGGTCTGGGGCGTGCGCAGCCTTAAGGGAGCCGTCGTCAGCGCGGGCGACCTGCGCGGGGGAGCGGCAATGATCATCGCGGCGCTCGGCGCGGAGGGCGAGAGCCTGATCGTCGACCCCGGATACATAGCCCGGGGCTATGAACACCTTGACCATAAGCTCCGCAGTCTCGGAGCGGATATATTTTTGGAGTTGTAACAATGGCTGATACAAATGATTATTACAGCAAGCGCGAGGATCCGTATAAGCCGAAGCTCACGCGGAACGTGAACCGGCCGCTGACGTTTTTCCTCGTCATCGTCGCGCTCATATTCATAATGAGCGTTTTCTTCAAGGTCTCGCGCATCGAGGTCACCGGCAACTCGCTCTACACCGCCGAGGAGGTCATAAGGGCTTCCGGCATAACGGAGGGCGATAACCTGTTTTTCATAAACGGTATCGCCGCCGGGACCCGCGTCGCGGTAAAGCTGCCGTATGTCGATTCCGTGCAGATAAAGCGCGGCCTGCCCAATCTCGTCGTTATCGAGATAAAAGAGAGCAAGGCGGTCGGCTGCGTCACGGTGGGGGACGAGCTGTGGTCGGTCAGCAGCAGCGGCAAGTTTCTCAGCAGCATAACGCAGGAGGACAGCGAGCATATCGCGCTCATAAGCGGCGTGAGCGTATCCGAGGCAGCGACCGGCGAGCATATAAAGGCCGCCTCCGGCGAGGAGAATAAGCTTGCCTATCTGACGGATATACTCTATCAGGTACAGGCCCGCGGCCTTGTCGGCACGGTCACGGCCATCGACATGAGCAATGCGGCCGACCCGACCTTTGAGTACGACGGCCGCTTCCTTGTGAAGCTCGGCGCTATGGACGGAAACACCGAGTATAAATTCGGCAAGCTGCTCTCGGCTGTCTCGCAGCTCACGGCCGACGACGCGGGAACGCTTGACGTTTCAAGCGGAGACAAGGTCGTTTTCAACCCGAATTAATACTTTGTTTACATAGCGGGGGAAAAATCTATTGACCTTGAGGCCAAAAAGTTATAATATGTTACATATCGCGTAATATGACTGCGGCCCGTGCCGCATCTTCTAAATAACAGTACTGGAGGATACAAAATGGATTTCAAAGCCGAAGCAGGCCCTGAAAATGTCGTAACTATAAAGGTCGTTGGTATCGGCGGCGCCGGCAACAACGTCGTAAATAGAATGGTCAGATCCGGAACTCAGGGCGTTGAGTTCATTGCAGTGAATACCGATAAGCAGGCGCTGGCGGTCTCCAATGCCGATCAGAAGATACAGATCGGCGAAAAGCTGACCCACGGTCAGGGCGCCGGCTCCGACCCCGAGATAGGCAAGAAAAGCGCGGAGGAGAGCCGCAATAACATCGCAAAGTCCGTCGAGGATGCCGACATGGTGTTCATCACCTCCGGCATGGGCGGCGGCACGGGCACGGGCGCTGCCCCCACGGTCGCGGATATCGCGCGCGAGGCCGGCATACTCACCGTAGGCGTCGTCACAAAGCCCTTCAAGTTCGAGGGCAAGCGCCGCATGGATCAGGCCAACAACGGCATCAAGGAGCTGCTCGGCAAGGTCGACTCTCTGCTGATAATCCCCAACGACCGCCTGAAATACGCGACCGACCAGAAGGTCACGCTCGCAAACGCGTTTGAGATAGCAGACGACGTGCTCCGCCAGGCCGTCACGAGCATTTCCGACCTTATAAAGAACACGGGCTTTATTAACCTCGACTTTGCCGACGTTACCTGCATCATGAAAAACGCGGGCTTCGCGCACATGGGCGTAGGCCGCGCCGCCGGCAAGGGCAAGGCTGAGGACGCCGCCCGCATGGCGGTCGCAAGCCCGCTCATGGAGACCTCGATAAACGGCGCGCACGGCGTGCTCATCAATATAACCGGCTCCGAGGACATGGGCCTTGAGGACGTCGAGGCGGCGGCAAACCTCGTTCAGGAGGCCGCTCATCCCGACGCGAACATCATCTTCGGCGCGACCTTTGACGACTCCATGCAGGACGAGATCCGCGTGACAGTCATCGCGACCGGCTTTGAGGAAGCGCCCACCGCGAAGCAGCCCGCGCAGCAGGCGGCAGCCCCCAAGAAGGCTGAGCCCGCCTTTGAAAAGCAGCAGGGCATGTTCACCGCGGCAAGCGAGAAGGCTGCAGAGAAGAAGCCCGAGGAGAGCGCCAAGCCCGCCGGCGAGGAGGACCCCTTCGACAGCATCTTCAAGATATTCAACGCAAACAGCTGAAAATTTTACAGCGGTATAAAAGGCTGAGGACACGCTCCTCAGCCTTTCTCATGCAAAAACGACTGTCAAAAGGTACACCTTTTGACAGTCGCTTTTTGTTATTTCATAATAGCTGAAAACAGACAAAAATGCAATACTCTGCCCTGAAATTTCCCGAAAAAGACGTAATTTTTATTAAAAACAGCTGTTCAGGGCACTCAAAATATGTAAATTGCTTCACTGTCAAAAGGTGTACTTTATGACAGTGCGGAAATCGGGAGGAAAACAATGAAAAAACGAGTACTGAGCCTGCTGCTCGTGCTGCTGATGGTGGTGTCCTTGGTACCAACAATGGCATTTGCCGATGATACCGGTGTTGCGGTGGACACAATAAATTTCCCGGACGATGCGTTTCGTGCTTATGTAAGCGAAAGCTGCGACACGGATGGCAACGGCTATCTGTCGGACGAAGAAATTTCAAATGTTAAGTCAATATATGTGTACAACTGTGGCATAGCCTCGCTTGAGGGCGTAGCTTATTTTGCGGAGCTTCAGTCGCTTGCCTGTGGAGGAAATCCACTCACAGAATTGCCCGAGCTGCCGAGCGGCTTGACAACTCTTTTCTGTTGGAGCAATCAACTGACGTCACTTCCTGAGCTGCCGAGCGGCCTGACTGCACTCAATTGCGATAATAATCAGCTGATATCGCTGCCAAAGCTGCCGAGCGGCCTGATCTCGCTTTACTGTGGAGAAAATCAACTGACGTCACTTCCCGAACTGCCGGACGGCCTGACTACACTTTACTGTAATTATAATGAATTCACAGATTTGCCCGAGTTGCCGAGAGGCCTGACTACGCTTGTCTGTAGCAGTAATCAGCTCACAGAACTGCCCGAACTGCCGAACGGTTTGACCACGCTTGAATGTTTGTCCAATAAACTCACCGAGCTGCCAAAGCTGCCGAGCGGCCTGACTGCACTCAATTGCGATAATAATCAGCTGATATCGCTGCCAAAGCTGCCGGACGGCCTGACTACACTTTACTGTTATTGTAATGAATTCACAGATTTGCCCGAGTTGCCGAGCGGTCTGACTCAACTCTTGTGTGATGAAAATCAACTCACAGAACTGCCAGAACTGCCGAGCGGCCTGACTACGCTTGTCTGTGGAGGTAATCAGCTGACATCACTGCCCGAACTGCCGAGCGGTCTGACTTGGCTTATTTGTGCAAGTAACCAGCTGACGGAGCTGCCCGAGCTGCCGAGCAGACTGATTTGGATTGATTGTCGGTCCAATCAACTCACGGAGCTACCCAAGTTGCCGAGCGGCCTGATCTCGCTTGACTGTACTGGTAATCAACTCACCGAGCTGCCGGAGCTGCCGAACGGCCTGACTACGCTTGTCTGTGGAGGAAATCAACTGACGTCACTTCCCGAGCTGCCGAGCGGCCTGGCTGGACTTAGATGTGATAACAATCAGCTGACGGAGATAAAACTGAATCCCTCCGCGGAATACACATATATAGATGTCAGCGGCAACTGTCTTCCCGGCAAAGAAGCCGTTACCGGCCAATATATAGAGTGGGATGAACAAAACTTCATCTTTGGTGAGCAGGTTATCGCGCACCAGCACGTCACCGCGCTCTACAACGCAGTCGAGCCCACCTGCACCGAGGCCGGTTACACCGGCGACGAGGTGTGCACGCTCTGCGGCGAGACGATATCGCAGGGCGAGGTCATCGAGGCGACGGGCCACCACTTCAAGGGCAACGCCTGCACCGACTGCGGCGCGACTCGCTCCACAGCCGATACCATCCGCGCATTTTTCCAGGATTCCTTCAACAGCTTCAAGAGCTTCTTCGACAAGCTCTTCGGCCGATAATGCAGCATAACATGAGAATAAAAAACGCACCGCAGGTGATCCCTGCGGTGCGCTTCGCTATATATCAGAGCTTGCTGTTTATCCAGCTCAGGATATCGGCGTAGACCTCCTGACTGTTTATCTCATTGAGCATCTCGTGGCGGCCGTCCTTATAGAGCTTTATCGTGACGTCCTGCATGCCGGCCTTTTTGAAGCTTTCATACGCGAGCTTCACGCCCTTGCCGCACTCGCCGACGGGGTCCATGTCGCCGGACATGAAGTAAACGGGCATATCCTTCTTCATGGCCTTGAGATTATCGGCGTTCGTAATGAACTTGACGCCGGTCATCATGTCCCTGAACAGGCTGCACGAGGGGATAAAGCCGCACAGGGGATCGGCCATGTACCTGTCGACGGCCTCGGTGTTTCTCGTCAGCCAGTCGTACTCGGTGCGCGGGTTGTCGTATATCTTGTTATAGCTGCCGAAGGCAAGGTTATTGAGGAACTTGCTGTAGTGATGCGCTCCCTTGAGCGAGGTCACGAGATTTCCCATGAAAAGGCCGCCGTTTACGAGCGCCGCGCCCTGATTGCCCGTGCCGCTTATGATGGCCGCGTCAAACGCGCCTGGATAGCGGATAAGATGCGTGCGCGCCATGAAGCTGCCCATGCTGTGTCCGAACAGGACAAAGGGGAGGTCGGGATAGGTGCTGCGCATGGCAAGGCGGAGTATCTCCTCGTCCTTTATGACGTGGTCCCAACCGTTTTTCTCGGCAAAAAAGCCCTTCTGCTCCTCGCTTTCAATGCTCTGTCCGTGACCGAGATGGTCCGTGCCGACGGCGACAAGGCCGTTGGACGCCAGAAAGGCCATGAAATCGTCGTATCTGTTTATGTGCTCGGCGATGCCGTGCACGATCTGCACCACGCCTCTGACGTCCCCGTCGGGAACGCAGCGGCGTACATGGATGCGGTTTTTGCCTGTGCTCGAATTAAAATAAAAATCGTTGAAACTTGGCATGGTAAATCCCCTCCGTGTATGTTATACTGTTATAAATTATAGCATAATTACGGTAAAATGCAATATGGAGGTAATCAAATGAACGGTTATGTTGTCGCGCTCGATCAGGGAACGACGAGCTCGCGCGCCATAGTTTTCGACGCCCGGGGCGTGCCCGTCACGATAGCGCAGTATCCCTTCCCGCAGATATATCCCAAGCCCGGCTGGGTCGAGCACGACCCCATGGTAATACTGGAAACGCAGCTTCGCGCTCTCGCCGAGGCCTTTGAAAAAAGCGAGCTGTCGCCGACGGATATCGCCGGTATCGGCATAACCAATCAGCGCGAGACGACGATAGTCTGGGATAAGAGCACCGGCAGGCCCGTGTATAACGCCATCGTCTGGCAGTGCAGAAGAACGGCCTCGATCTGCGATAAGCTCGCCGCCGAGGGCATAGGCGACTATGTCCGCGACAAGACCGGACTTCTCATAGACGCGTATTTTTCCGGAACGAAGATAAAGTGGATACTTGACAATGTCGAGGGCGCGCGCGAGCGTGCCGAGCGCGGCGAGCTGCTGTTCGGAAACGTCGACTCATGGCTGATCTGGAACCTCACCGGCGGCGCGTCGCATGTGTCCGACTACTCCAACTGCTCGCGCACGATGCTGTTTGACATCAACAAGCTCGAGTGGGACGAGACCCTGTGCGACAGGCTCGGCATACCCATGTCCATGCTGCCGACGCCCGTGCCCTCGTCTATGGTCTACGGCAGGGTAGCGCCCGGGATCACCGGCCTTGAGATGCTCGCGGGCATACCCGTGTGCGGCTCGGCGGGCGATCAGGCTGCGGCGCTCATCGGTCAGGGCTGCATAGAAAAGGGTCAGGCGAAGAACACCTACGGAACAGGCTGCTTCACGCTCCTGAATACGGGAGAGCAGTCCGTGCGCAGCGCGAGCGGACTTGTGACGAGCGTCGCATGGTCGATAGGCGGCAGGACCACCTACGCCCTTGAGGGCAGCGTCTTCAACGCCGGAAGCTCCATCCAGTGGCTGCGCGACGAGGTCGGACTTTTAAGCACGAGCTCGGAGTGCGAGGCTCTTGCGACCTCCGTTCCCGATAACGGCGGCGTGTACCTCGTCTCGGCCTTCACCGGCCTCGGCGCACCGCGCTGGGACATGTACGCCCGCGGCGCCATCGTCGGCCTCACCCGCGGCTCTAAGAAGGCGCATATAGCGCGCGCGGCGCTCGAGGGCATTGCCTATCAGGTCAAGGACCTTCTCGACGCTATGGAGCTCGACGCGGGCGAGCCGCTTTCCGTCCTGCGTGTCGACGGCGGCGCGTCGGTCAATAATTTCATGATGCAGTTCCAGTCGGATATCCTCCGCAAGCCCATCGACCGCCCCAAAATGGTCGAGACCACGGCTTTCGGCGCGGCCTTTCTCGCGGGCCTTGCGGTCGGAGTGTGGAAGGACATAGGTGATATTGCGCTGCTGCGCGAGTCTGACCGCGTGTTCACCCCGCAGATGGATGAAAGCGAGGCCGTGCAGCTGCACAGTAAGTGGCTGCGCGCAGTTGAAAGAGCGGCAAAATGGGAAGAATGATGGAACAGGTATTGGTAGTACGGCGAAATAAGATAGACAGCTATATATCCGGCCGCAACGGGCTTATAAGCGACTGCACGCAGGAGCTTTTTGATATCATAAAAAACGAGCATGAGTTCATGCCCCGCCCCGAGGCCGAGGAGAGGCCGGACCATAAGCAGATCATACCCTACGTGATACTGCGGCGCGGCGATGAGATATTTGCCATGCGCAGGCTCAATAAGGGCGGCGAGGCGCGCCTGCACGGCAAGCTGTCCATCGGCGTCGGCGGTCATATCAATCCCGTCGACGAGCAGGGAGATATGCTCATGCGCGGGCTCTGGCGCGAGATACACGAGGAGGTCGGGCTCACGCGGCACGGCGAGCTCAGACCCTGCGGCTTCATAAATGACGACTCTAACGCCGTCGGCAGCGTCCACCTGGGCGCGTGCTTTATCCTGCCCGTCGAGGGAGAGGTAACTGTCAGGGAGACGGAAAAGCTCGAGGGCCTGTGGATGACGAAAAGGGAGCTTGAGAACAATTTCGACAGCCTGGAGACATGGACTCAGATAGCATTGGAGGTACTGTAAATGCAGATATTCAAGCCGGCGGATATACTTCTGCCAACCTGCGACATGCATCGCTGGAGCGTCGTGGCATGCGACCAGTTCACCTCCGAGCCGGAGTACTGGCAGCAGGTGAGGGCCATAGTAGGCGACGCGCCGTCAACGCTTAATCTTATGCTGCCGGAGGCCGAGCTCGGCACAAAGGATCCGGAGAGCGAGAGCGTCAGGATAAACGCCGCAATGCGCAGCTATCTCGATAAGGGCATTTTCAGGACCTGCCCCGACAGCTATATCTGCCTCGAGCGCAGACTCGGAGACGGCGCGGTCCGCCGCGGCATAGTGGGAATGTTCGACCTTGAGGCCTACGACTGGTCCGAGGGGACGCACAGCCCCATTAGAGCGACCGAGCACACAGTGGAGGACAGACTGCCCCCGCGCATAAGGATCCGCCGCAATGCGCCGCTCGAGATGCCGCATATCATGATATTCATGGACGATCCCGACAATATCGTCTTTTCCTCCGTGACAAAGGGTGAGAAGGTCTATGATTTTGAGCTCATGCAGGACGGCGGCAGCATAGCCGGCTGGCTCGTCAAGGATAACGACAGGCTCGCAAGGGCCGCCGAAAAGCTCGCGGAGCCCGAGGTCCTGCGCCGCAAGTACGGCTTTGCGGACAACGCCATAGTTTTTGCAATGGGCGACGGCAACCACAGCCTCGCCGCGGCAAAGCGCCATTGGGAGGAGCTCAAAAGGACCCTTCCGGAGTCGGAGCGCGAGACGGCGCCGGCGCGTTACGCGCTTGCCGAGCTCGTGAATATCCACGACGACGCCATCACCTTCGAGCCTATCCACAAGGTCATCTTCGACACAGAGCCCGCGGACTTCTTCGCCGAGGCAAAGGCCTTTTTTGCAGGTAAGTCCGGCGAGGGCAGGAGCATTGAGCTCGTCACCGGCGAGGGCATGGAGAGTCTGAGCGTTTCCGGCCTCACGATAGGGCAGCTCATCGGAAGCTGCGAGGACTTCTGCAGGGCCTACACGGAGCGCCACGGCGGCTATATCGACTATATCCACGGCGACTGCGAATGCGTCGAAATGTCGCAGCGCTTCGGCTGCGCGGGCATACTTCTGCCGCGCATGGAAAAGACGGAGCTGTTTTCCTCGGTCATGAAAAGCGGCCCGTTCCCCAAGAAGAGCTTTTCCATCGGCCACGGCAGCGATAAGCGCTATTATCTCGAGTGCCGCAAAATCAAGTAAATTGTCCTTGTCATGAATGTGAGTTTGTGGTATAATAACTGCCGTTAATTCGCAATAATACTATTAGAGGAGCTGTTTTCATATGTCCGGACATTCCAAATGGCATAATATACAGAAGACAAAGGGCGCTGCCGACGCAAAGCGCGCTCAGGCGTTTACGAAGATCGCCCGTGAAATGATCGTCGCCGTCAAGGAAGGCGGCAGCGGCGACCCGAACAACAACTCGCGCCTGGCGGCTGTCATCACCAAGGCCAAGGCTGCGAATATGCCTAACGACAACATAAAGCGCACCATCGACAAGGCGCTCGGCGCAGGCAATACCGATAATTACGAGAAGATAGTTTACGAAGGCTACGGCCCCTCCGGCGTCGCCGTCATCGTCGAGACGATGACCGACAACCGCAACCGCACGGCGGGCGAGATACGTCACTACTTCGATAAATACGGCGGAAACATGGGCGCGGCAAACTGCGTGTCCTGGTCCTTTGACAAGAAGGGCGTTATCGTCATCGACAACGAGGACGAGGAGCTCGACGAGGACGAGGTCATGATGGAGGTCCTTGACGCCGGCGCCGACGATTTTGAGCCCGACGGCGAGACCTTCGTCGTGTACACCGCTCCCGACGACGTGGCTCCCATTGCCGACAAGATAAGCGCGGCGGGCTATAAGCTCCTGTCGGCGCAGGTCGAGATGCTTCCCCAGAACGGCTACATAAAGCTCACGAGCGAGGACGATATCAAGAACATGCAGAAGATGCTCGACATGTTCGAGGATAACGACGATGTTCAGAACGTTTGGCACAACTGGGAAGAGTGATCTGATATGTGAAAAAGTCAAGGACACGCGTCCTTGACTTTTTTCGTTGCCTACACCATGCTTTTGTAATCGGCTGCCGTCTCGACGCTGTCGGGCGGGAAGAACTCGTCGACGGGAAAGCTTATGCGGCCGAACATCGTGCAGGGGTCATCCTCGTTCGTGCCGACGCACTCCTTCTCCGGCAGGCAGTAATCGTAGGCAGGGATTAGCAGCTGAGTGCTCCGCTCAAGGCGGATGATGGAAAACTGCCCGAGGGTGACATAGACGTGGCGCGCGCCGCCAGTGACGGACAGCTCCTCGCCGAAGGAATCGAGTATGCTCTGCGGAATATCGCGCTGATCTATGCCCGGGTCGGGCAGCGCGGTATCGGCGAGCGTCATGTGCAGCGCTATGGGGTCGACGGCGTCGACCTCGGCAAAGGGCATGCTGCCCTCGCCGCTCACAGCGCCTGCGGCGTCGGAGGAAAAGCTCCTGACCCTGCCCTCCGAGCCGAAGAGCATGACGCGCTTATCGAATACGGCGAGTCCGGTGAAGCTCTGATTTGCGGGAAAGGTCTCGCCGCTTATCTTGTAGAAGTAGGTGACGTCGACCGTGTAGTAGCCGCGGTTGAGGCAGATCTCGTTGACCTTCACCTCGCACTGCAGAAGCTGCGCGCATTTAGGACGCACGCTGAACGCGCTCTCTATGTAGGGAAGAGAGCTCGCCGTGGGGTAAACGCGCAGATCCTCGATGCAGTCCTTGTCGCGGCAGGCGTCCATTATCTTTCTCGTATTCACGCAAACGGCCTGCTTTATGCAGTCGTTATCATTGACCGGACCGGGCACGACCCTGTCTGCCATAAATATACCTCCCAAGGATGTAATTGAAGAGAAACTTCAGTACAGTCTATGCGCCCTGCTTCAAAATGTGAAGAATCTTGCATTTACAAAAAGAAAAGTATGTATTATTATATAGGATAGAGAAATAGGGGGAGGGAGCAGGATGAAAAGAAAGATATGGCTCATTCTCATAGCCGTCGAGGTGCTGATACTCTTTGCGATGATACTGGCCGACTTCGGCATTATAAGCTCAAAGACCGCACCCTTTTCGCCGAAGAGCATCATCATGCACATAACGACGGTCGTCGTAATATTCATATGCATCGACGTCTATAAAAAGAGCGAGTAAGACTCAGCAGGTATAATACGTTTTTCGGGAGAGTGTTATGGAAAGATACGGCTTTATCCATGAAAAGCTGGATATAAAGATCCTCATACTGTTTATTCTCCGCCGGCTGCCGGGCATAGTCGCGCCCATAGACCTCCAGGACTTCACGCAGCAGTGCGACGAGGGCTTCGGCTATTTTGAATATTCCGACTGCCTTGCCGAGCTTATTGAAAGCGGCCTTGTCATTGAGGAGGAGACGGGTCTGCGCGTCAGCAAGCGCGGCGCGGACGCGGCCGAAACGGTCGAGAGCAGCCTGCCGTTTTCGGTGCGCAAAAGGGCAGAGAAGATAATCGCCCCCGAGGCCGAGAGGCTGCGCCGCCTGTCAATGATCACGGCCCAGCACCGCAACCGCGACAGCGGCTGCTTCGTGACCCTTGCCATGAGCGACGGCAAGGGCGAGATAATAAGACTCAACATCCTCTCGTCCGGCGAACAGCAGGCTGCACGCATAGAGGAGAACTTCCGCGACAGGGCGGAGGAGATATACTGCAAGATAATCGAGCTTTTGGATAAAAAGCCCGAGGATAAAAAAGGGTAATAAAACGCCCATCTCAGATGGGCGTTTTATATATTGTAAACACAAACCAAGGAGGAAAACCATGGAGATCAGAATTCCGGACGGATACAAAAGTATCCTCAGCGTTTACGATACGCAGAAAGCCATAAGCCTTTTAAAGCGCCTGTTTGAGGACAGGCTCGCGGCACTTTTGAATCTTTACCGCGTGTCCGCGCCACTGTTTGTCGACTCTAATTCCGGACTTAACGATAACCTCAACGGCTACGAACGCCCCGTATCCTTTGATATCCTGCGCTCTGATGCGACGGCGCAGGTGGTGCAGTCGCTTGCGAAGTGGAAGCGTCTCGCGCTCAAGCGCTATAACTTCTTCCCCGGCAAGGGCATTTACACCGATATGGACGCCATCCGCCGCGACGAGGACGAGCTTGACAATCTGCACTCGGTCTACGTCGACCAGTGGGACTGGGAGAAGGTCATCCTGGCGGAAAACCGCAATATCGACTATCTCAAGCTGACCGTTATGGATATCGTCAGAGCCCTGTGCGACACGCAGGACACCATGCAGGCCATCTATCCCCAGCTCCAGTGCCTGCCGAAGCTCGAACGCAACGTTACCTTCGTCACCTCGCAGGAGCTTGAGGACATGTACCCCGACATGACGGCAAAGCAGCGCGAGAACGCCTTCACCCGCGAGCACAGGACCGTTTTCATCATCGGCATCGGCGGCGCTCTGCGCTCCGGCAGGCCGCATGACGGCCGCGCTCCCGACTACGACGACTGGTCGCTCAACGGCGATATACTGTTCTGGTGCGACTGGCTCGACTGCGCCATCGAGATATCCTCAATGGGTATCCGCGTCGACCCCGAGTCGCTGGACAGACAGCTGCGCCTTTCCGGCTGCGACGACCGCAGGGAGCTTCCGTACCATAAAATGCTTCTGAACGGCGAGCTTCCCCTCACCATAGGCGGCGGCATCGGTCAGTCGCGAGTGTCCATGCTCCTGCTGGGCAAGGCGCACATAGGCGAGGTACAGGTATCCATATGGGATAAGCACACCGAGGCTGTCTGCGCCGAAAAGGGAGTCATGCTCCTGTAATGTGCCGCATAGGTTGACCATATGGATATTATTGAACTCATAAAAGTAATAATCATCGGCATAGTCGAGGGCATAACCGAGTGGCTGCCCATTTCGAGCACCGGCCACATGCTGCTGGTGGATGAATTTATCCACATGAACGTCACGCCCGAATTTCGCGAGATGTTCCTGTATGTCATCCAGCTCGGCGCGATCCTGGCTGTCATTATCCTCTATTGGGACAGGATGTGGCCCTTTCAGAGCGGGAGGGAAAACGGCAGCTTCATAAAAAAGGACACCTTTGTGCTGTGGCTCAAGGTCGTTATAGCCTGCATCCCCGGCTTTATCGCGTATCTCATCCTCGATTTTGTCGATAACTGCTATGTCGTCGCGGCGGCGCTGATCGTCTACGGTGTCGCGTTCATAGTCATTGAAAACTGGAACCGCGGCCGGGAACCGAGAGTCAAAACTCTCGAAGAGATATCGTATAAGGACGCGCTCGTCATCGGCCTGTTCCAGGCGCTGTCGATAATCCCCGGCACCTCGCGCAGCGGCTCGACCATAATAGGCGGGCTTATCATTGGAGTGTCGCGCGTTGCGGCGGCGGAGTTTACCTTCTTTCTCGCCGTGCCGGTCATGCTCGGTGTCTCGCTTCTGAAGCTGCTGGCCTTCGGCTTTTCCTTCACGAGTGCTGAGCTCGTAACGCTCGGCCTCGGCTGCCTCGTAGCATTTTTGGTGTCGGTCGCGGTCATAAAGCTCCTCATGAGCTATATCAAGAAAAAGGACTTCAGGATATTCGGCTGGTACCGCATCATCCTCGGCGCGGTCGTGATCGCGTATTTTTTGCTTAAATGATCTGTAAGACGAACAATATCGTGAGATCAAGAAGTATAAGCTGCATGCTGCTCACAGCGGCAATGCTCATAAGCCTGGCTGCCTGCGGCGAAAGCGCAGAGCCCGGGACCACGGAAACGCCGTCCGCCGATACGGGAGCGCAGCCCGTATACAGCCTGACGGCCGAGTTCACGCCGGCGGATACCGGCAGCGGCAGCCTTGCCGCGCATTTGAAGGAGACCGCGGTCGTCAGCTTTACCAACACAAGCTCCGACGCATGGGAGCGCATCTGCCTGCGCGATTACGCGGCGTCGAATCTCGAGCTTGAAAACAGCGCGGGCGGCGATTACACGCCCGGCAGCATCCGCGGCGTTAAGGATGCCGACGGGAAAGCGCTCGATTTTGATGTGCAGGAGGACAAGTCGGTCGTTTACGTCACGCTGTCTGCGCCGCTTAAGCCCGGTGAGCGCACGAGCGTAACGGTCGACTACGCTGCCGAGATACCCTGCGGCGGCCAGCGCCTGAGCTGGTCCCAGGTTGACGGCGATGACTACGGCGGCCGGAGCGTCGCCTGCCTTTCGCAGGCATATCCAATGCTCGCCGAGTACATTGACGGCAAGTGGAACGAAACGCCGTATTTCGTCGACGGCGAATGCTTCTACTCCCGCTGCGGAAGCTATGAAATGACCCTGAGCATCCCCGATGAGTACACGGTGGTCTCCACCGGCAGCGAGACGAAAAATGCCGACGGAACATGGACGCTCAGGGCCGAAAATGTGCGTGACTTTGCAGTCATTGCCGGCAGCAGCTTTGAAAAGCTCACAGCCATGGCCGGCGACGTCACGGTAAACAGCTATTACAGCTCAAACAGTGAAGCCAACAAAAGACAGGGCGAGATATCGCTCAAGGCGGCAGTGGACGCTGTTAAGGCCTTTGAAGAGGCCTGGGGCAGGTACCCCTATGACACGCTCGACGTCGTTCAGACACGGTATAAACAGAGCGGTATGGAGTACCCCGGCATGGTGCGCATAACCGACAGCTTTGCCGATTCGCTTATCGATGGCATTGACGTAGACGACACTATATATCTTGACGTTGCCCACGAGGCGGCGCACGAGTGGTTCTACGCCGCCGTCGGCAACGACCGGTACCGCGAGGCCTGGCTCGACGAGAGCTTTGCCGTGCTCGGCGAGTATGTCTATCAGCTATATACCGGCGTCAGCGAAGAGAATGTCGGGGAAATGATCCTTGAGTATGAAGGCACGCTGCCGGAAAAATATATCGACCTGAGCTATGACGAATACGGCAGCGATAACGACACGGGCATCTTCAGCAGCTATGTCCTTGCCGTTTACAAGACCGGTCCCGAATTTCTTTGGAAGCTGCGCCAGGCGATGGGCGCGGACAGCTTTGATTCATTCATGCGCACCTGGTATGCAGAGCACATGTTCAAGGAGGTCGCCACCGCCGAATTCCGCGCCGCGATAGAAAAAACGTCGCCGGACGACTCGGTGAAGGCGCTGCTCAGCGAGTACCTTTCCCCGACGGCTTCATGATAATGTGAATTTCAAAAACAACGGAGCATGAGATGAGAAATATAGATGCAAAGCTTATAGAGGATACCGTCGCCCGTCTGTGCATAGAGGCAAACCTCCGTCTGCCGGACGACGTTATAAGCGCCATTGAACGGGCTGAAAATGAAGAGCCGTGGGACGGCGCAAGGCGAATACTTTCGCTGCTCGGCGACAACGTCCGAATCGCGGCGGAAAAAACGCTGCCGGTCTGTCAGGACACGGGCATGGCCTGCGTTTTCCTTGAGCTCGGTCAGGACGTGCATATCGAGGGCAATCTCACAGCGGCCGTCGACAGCGGCGTTCGCCGAGGCTACGGCGAGGGCTATCTGCGCAAGAGCGTCGTGCGCGATCCGCTGCGCAGGGTGAACACCGGCGACAATACCCCGGCGCTTCTGAGCGTGAAGCTGACGCAGGGCGACGGGCTGCGCATAACGGTCATGCCCAAGGGCTTCGGCAGCGAGAACATGAGCGCACTTAAAATGCTCAAGCCCGCCGACGGCGTCGAGGGCGTAAAGCGCTTTGTTCTGGAGACCGTCGAAAAGGCCGGAGCCAACCCCTGTCCGCCGATGATCGTCGGCGTCGGCATCGGCGGCAGCTTCGACAGGGCGGCGTATCTTGCAAAGCACGCGCTCCTGCGGCCTCTTGACGAGCCGAATCCCGACGAATATTACGCCGCGCTTGAAAAGGAGCTGCTTGAGGGCATAAACGCCCTCGGCATTGGCCCGCAGGGCTTCGGCGGAAGGACCACGGCGCTGGCGGTGCTCATAGAGAGCATGCCCACGCACGTCGCGGGCCTGCCGGTCGCCGTTAATATAAGCTGTCACGCGACGCGCCGGAAAAGCGCGAGTCTGTGAGGTGCGGTATGGAATACAGGATAAACGTCCCGGCAGGGGATGAGGAGCTCAAAAGGCTCAGAGCGGGGGACAGCGTGCTCCTGTCCGGCACGGTATACACGGCCCGCGACGCGGCGCACAAGCGCATCTGCGAATGTCTCGACAGAGGCGAAGAGCCGCCGTTTGACTTAAACGGCAGCGCGGTCTACTATGTCGGCCCGACCCCGGAGCACGAGGGCTGCTGCATAGGCTCGGCAGGGCCTACGACCTCCGGCAGGATGGACTCCTACTCTCCGCGCCTTCTCGACGCGGGGCTGAAGCTAATGATCGGCAAGGGCGGCCGCAGCGACGAGGTCGTGCGCTCGATGCAGCGAAACGGAGCGGTATATCTTGCCGCGATAGGCGGCGCCGGAGCGCTCATGGCCGCGTCAATTGAATCGTCGGAGCTCGTCTGCTGGGCCGATCTCGGCTGCGAGGCCGTGCGCAGGCTCAGGGTAAAGGACATGCCGCTGACCGTCGCCATTGACAGCGAGGGCAACGATCTGTACAGGCTCGGCAGAGCTGAGTATCTGAAAGAGGTAGAAAAGTAATGGATTACGCAAAGGAATCGCTGAAAATGCACTATGAGCTCAAGGGCAAGATCGAGATGAGGTCCAGGACAAGGGCCGGCGACCGCCGGTCGCTGAGCCTTGCATATACTCCCGGCGTTGCCGCGCCCTGCCTTGAGATACAAAAGGACGTGAACAAAAGCTACGAGCTCACACGGCGCTGGAACACCGTCGCCGTCGTCACCGACGGAACGGCCGTGCTCGGCCTCGGAGATATCGGCCCCGAGGCGGGAATGCCGGTCATGGAGGGCAAGTGCCTGCTGTTCAAGGAGTTCGGCGGCGTTGACGCCGTGCCGCTGTGCATCCGCAGCAAGGACGTCGACGATATCGTGAACACCGTCGCGCTGCTGGCGGGCTCCTTCGGCGGCGTGAACCTCGAGGATATCTCCGCGCCTCGCTGCTTTGAGATAGAGCGCAGGCTCAAGGAGCGCTGCGATATCCCGGTTTTCCACGACGATCAGCACGGAACGGCGGTCATCATGCTCGCGGGGCTCATAAATGCGCTCAAGGTAGTCGGAAAGCGCCTTGAGGACGTGAAGATAGTCACCTCGGGCGCTGGCGCTGCGGGCATCGCGGTAATAAAGCTGCTCGTATCGGCCGGCGCGGGGAGCGTCGTCATGACAGACCGCACCGGCGCTATATACGCGGGCCGTCAGGGCCTTAACCCGGCAAAGCGGGAGATAGCCGAGATGACAAACCGCGCCTGTGAAAAGGGCAGCCTTGCCGAGGTCATAAAGGGTGCGGACGTGTTCGTCGGCGTATCCGCCCCCGGCGTGCTCACAGCGGAGATGGTGAGCACGATGGCAAAGGACGCCATAGTCTTTGCCTGCGCCAACCCCACGCCGGAGATATTCCCAGATGAGGCAAAGCGCGCCGGAGCCGCCGTGGTCAGCACCGGCCGCAGCGACTATCCCAACCAGATAAACAACGTTCTCGCGTTCCCCGGGATATTCCGCGGCGCGCTGGACGCCAGAGCCTCGGATATAAACGACGAGATGAAATTTGCCGCCGCTCACGCGCTGGCGGGCATGATAAGGGATGAGGAGCTCAGCTGCGACAACATCCTGCCGCAGGCCTTTGACGAGGGCGTGGGCGAGACGGTCGCCGCCGCAGTCAGGGAAGCCGCCGTAAAAAGCGGCGTCGCGAGAATATGAAAAAGCGCCTTTTTGGCGCCTCGGCCGGGATCGTCGCCGTTATCCTCGTTTTCGGCCTCGTGAGCTTTCTGCTCACGCCGTATGCCAGGACCTATTCGGCGGAGCATGTATCGCAGTCGAAAAAGCAGATCGCGCTCACCTTTGACGACGGCCCCGGCAAGCACACCGCCGAGCTTCTTGACGGGCTGCGCGAGCGCGGCGTGAAGGCGAGCTTCTTTCTCATGGGCAGCAAGGTCGAGCGAAGGCCGGAGCTCGTCAGGACCATGCACGACGACGGACACCTCATCGGCTGCCACACCTGGTCGCACATAAGCTTTTTCGAGCACAGCTATGAGGAGATACAGGAAGAGATCGACCGCACGAACGAGCTTATCGAGAGCATAACGGGGGAGTATCCCGGATTCCTGCGCCCGCCCTACGGCCACTATACCGGCGCGCTGCTCAACAAGATAGACAGCATCGCCGTTCTGTGGTCTGCCTCGCCGCGCGACTGGGTGCATATAGACGAGGAGTATATCTACAGCTGGCTTCTGGAGCATGCCCGCGACGGCGATATCGTCCTGCTGCACGACACCAAGGACGCGACCGTCCCTGCGGTCCTGCGCGCCATAGACGCGCTCACGGAGCAGGGCTTTGAGTTCGTGCGCGCCGACGAGCTGCTGTGCCGGAACGGCGACAAGCTCGCTCCCGGCCTTGCCTACCGCTTCTGCCCGTATGGCAGCAGAGCATGGTATATATGATATTAATGCCCCAAAAATACACAGCACCGCAGGTGAACTCACCTGCGGTGCATTTTTCAGTCCTTATTGAATTCCCTGAGCTCAAGCCCCGGATTTTTCGTCAGCGCCCAGTTGACGCACCACTCGGAGGTGAACAGCAGCAGATTATTTCCGCGGAAATCCTGTACCCATTTGGTGTCGCTCGTGAGGTTGAGCTCATTGGGGTTCAGCCCCTCGTTATCTATCCAGCGCACGACCTCGTAGGGCATGCTGCGGCGGCGAACGTCGACGCCGTACTCATTTTTGAGCCTGTATTCGAGCACCTCGAGCTGTAGTATGCCGACGACGCCGACGATGATCTCCTCAACGCCGGTGTACGGCTCGTGGAATATCTGTATCGCGCCCTCCTGAGCGATCTGCATGATGCCCTTTTCAAACTGCTTGCGCTTCATCGTGTCGACACGCTCGACGCCCGCAAATATCTCGGGAGCGAAGGTCGGTATGCCCTCAAACTCCAGCTTCATGCTCCTGTCGCATATCGTATCGCCGATGGAGAAGATGCCGGGGTCGAAAACGCCGATGATATCTCCCGCGTAGGCCTCGTTTATTATGGCGCGCTCCTGCGCCATGAGCTGCTGAGGCTGGGCAAGACGTATGGCCTTGCCGCCCTGAACGTGGTAGTATTCCTTATCGCGCTCGAACTTGTCCGAGCATATGCGCATGAAGGCGATCCTGTCGCGGTGAGCCTTGTTCATGTTTGCCTGGATCTTGAACACGAAGGCCGAGAACTTGTCGCTGAACGGATCGACTATCTCATCTCCGGCTCTGCGCGGCAGGGGAGGCATGGTCATGTCAAGGAAGCGCTCGAGAAACGGCTCTATGCCGAAGTTGTTGAGCGCCGAGCCGAAGAACACGGGGCTCAGCTTACCGTCGCGCACCTGAGAGATATCGAAGTCATAGCCCGCGCCGTCCAGAAGCTCAACGTCGTCGCACAGGGTCCTGCGCAGCTTTTCGCCGATAAGGCTGTCTAACGTTTCGGTATCGTCAAGGCTGCATTCTATGGCCTTTATCCTGTCCTGCCCGCGGTGGAGCTCGCTGAAGGCGAGTATCTCGCGCCTTTCGCGGTCGTAAACGCCCTTGAAGTCGATGCCGCAGCCGATAGGCCAGTTTATCGGATAGGTGCCGATGCCGAATTCCTGCTCGAGCTCCTCCATGAGCTCATATGGGCTTCTCGCCTCACGGTCGAGCTTGTTTATAAAGGTGAAGATGGGTATATTGCGCATCGCGCATATCTTGAAGAGCTTGCGCGTCTGCGGCTCTATGCCCTTTGCCGCGTCTATGACCATGACGGCACTGTCGGCAGCCATCAGCGTGCGGTAGGTGTCCTCGGAAAAATCCTGATGTCCGGGCGTGTCGAGGATGTTTATGCAGTAGCCCTTGTACTCAAACTGCATCACCGACGAGCTTATCGATATTCCGCGCTGCTTTTCAAGCTCCATCCAGTCGGACACGGCGTGACGCGCCGTAGCCTTGCCCTTTACAGAGCCTGCGAGCTGTATAGCCCCGCCGTAGAGCAGCAGCTTTTCCGTAAGCGTTGTTTTGCCGGCGTCGGGGTGAGAGATTATCGCGAAGGTCCTGCGCCGCTCGATTTCCTTTCTTGTATCAGCCATATATGCTTCTCTCCATAATTTTTTTCACACGATTTAATATACTATCACAGATACCGCCCAAAAGCAAAGCTTTTTACAGGGAAAAAACCGTCCGTCGGACGGTTTTTTCAATCCTCGATCACGCTCACTATCCTCGTCGGAGTCGGGTCCGCTCTGTGACGGGCGCGGCTTATGAGCATGGCTATGACTATCCCGAGCGCCGCCGCCGCAAAGGCCGCAATAATGCACAGCGCCTCGCCGAGCTTCAGCGCATCGGCCGCGAGATAGCCGATAAAGAGCATCACGAGCGGCAGGATATATATCGCCAGCGCGCCCCTGAACACGCCCATCGTCGGCGTTTCTATCAGCACGTGCTGACCGCGCCGAGCGCCGATGGGATTCTGCACGACCGATTTCATGAGATTTTCGTACCTGCACTCATCGCACTGGCTGCAATCGCCCCCGCATATGCCGAGACGCTCGACCACGACCTCTGCAAGGCCGTCGCCGCGTATATTGGTTATTATTGCTTCCTGCAGCATCATACATCACCTTTTTGGATTATACACCCTAATATCCCTTGTAGCAAGTGTATGTTTATGTTATACTGTTCCATGCAAGGTGTAAAAACAGAGTGAAGCTCACAGGAGGTGGCTGCTTTGCCAAATGTGCTTAATCTCAAGAAATCAAACTGCAAAAACTGTCACAGATGCATAAGAAAATGCCCGGTCAAATCGATCCGCTTCACGGGTCATCAGGCGCACATAATCAGCGACGAGTGCGTCCTGTGCGGTCAGTGCTTCGTCGTCTGCCCGCAGGAGGCCAAGGAGATAATCGACGACCGCGAGCGCGTGAGCGTCATGCTCCGCGGACCTTCTCCCGTCATCGCGAGCGTCGACCCGTCGTTTTACGCCTGCTGGGAGGGCTGCGGGATAAACTCTGTGCGCAAGGCGCTCATCGAGCTCGGCTTTACCGACGCCGAGGAGATGGCTGTCGGCGCGACCATCGTAAAGCGCGAGTACGAGCGTATGCTCAGGGAGGCAAAGCAGGATGTCATCATAAGCTCCGCCTGTGCGTCGCTCAATCTGCTCGTTGAGAAGCATTATCCCGAGCTGCGGCAGTATCTCGCTCCGGTAGTGTCGCCTATGATAGCCCACGCCATGGAGATCAAGCGCCGCACGCCGGACGCGAAGGTCGTCTTTATCGGCCCCTGCGTTGCAAAAAAGCAGGAATACGAGGGGACCTGCGTGGACTCGGTGCTGACCTTTGAGGAGTTTGACCAGATGCGGCTGTCCTCCGGCATCGAGATAGGCCGCGAGTTCGGTGAGAGCTTTCCCGGACGCGCGCGCAGCTTCCCCGTGACGGGCGGCATAATAAAGAGCATGGATATCCCGGATACGGGCTATCAGTGCATCGCCACCAACGGTCCGAAAAACTGTATGAACGCGCTAAACGACCTGAAAAACGGGAATATATACAAGTGCTTTATAGAGCTTGCGATGTGCGACGGAAGCTGCATCGGCGGGCCGATCATGGAAAAGTACATAAATTCGCCCATACGCCACATTTACTCTGTTTGGAGCAACGTCGGCAAGGAGGACTTCGACGTTCCGCAGCCGGAGCCCGAAAAGCTCGCGGCGCAGTATATCGGTACCCCAGTGGGTAAAAATACGCCGAACGAGACGGAGATACGCGCGATCCTCTCCAAGCTCGGAAAGAACTCGAAGGGCGAGGAGCTCAACTGCGGCTCCTGCGGCTACAACTCCTGCCGCGACAAGGCGATCGCCATCTACCGCGGCAAGGCGGACTACAGCATGTGCCTGCCGTTTATCATGGACAAGGCCGAGCGCTTCAGCAACAAGATACTCAACAACATGCCCAGCGGCGTCGTCGTCGTCAACGAGGACCTCGAGGTGCAGCAGCTCAACCGCACGGCGCTTCAGATGCTCAACATCAGCCACGAGTCGGACATTCTGGGCGACAGCGTCGTAAGAGTGCTCGACACGGCGCCCTTTTTCACCTGCCTTGAGACGGGCAAGACGGTCAAGAAGCTGCGCGGCTATTTCTCCGACTATGAGAAATACTTCGAGCAGACCATAGTATACGACCGCTCGTCGAAGATACTTATCGACATCATATCCGACGTCACCGAGGAAGAGGAGGAGGCGAGACGCCGCAAGGCCCTGAGCCAGCAGACGGCCGAGATAACAAACAACGTCATTGAAAATCAGATGCGTATAGTTCAGGAGATAGCCTCGCTGCTCGGCGAGACCACGGCCGAGACGAAGATAGCCCTGACAAGACTGAAGGAGTCGCTGAGCCTTGAAGAAGAATAATCTTTGCAGCGAGATAGCGTACATGAGCCTTAACCATTACGGCGAGCAGCTGTGCGGCGACCATATCGAGATCGCCGAGAACGGAAACTCGACCACAATAGTTCTCGCCGACGGTCTCGGCAGCGGCGTTAAGGCCAGTATCCTGTCAACGCTCACATCGACCATCATATCGACTATGCTCGCCGCCGGACTTGATATCCGCGACGCGGTCGAGACTATTGCCGACACGCTGCCGATATGCTCCGAGCGCAAGACCGCGTTCTCGACCTTTACGATAATAAGGCTTGAGAACGATACGCACGCGGACATAATCCAGTACGAAAACCCGAACGTGATACTCATACGCAATGAGCAGCTGTGTGAGTTTCCGCTGTCTACCGTCACAATGGGGGAGAAGACCATATTCCGCTCGAGCCTTGAGCTCCGGGACGGCGACCTCTTTATCGCCCTGTCAGACGGCATGCTTTACGCCAGCGACAACGGAGTTCTCAACAGCGCCTGGGACAGGGAGGCTCTTGCCGAGTTCATGGCGCCGCTTGGCGGCTCGGGGCTTACCTCCAATGTGCTTACGAATATCCTCATGGAGGAGGTCAACAAGCTGTACGGGCACAGGCCCTTCGACGACGCGACGGCCTGCATCGTGAAGATACGCCAGCGCCAGACCGTCAATATCGCCATCGGACCGCCGAAGAACCTCAGCGACAACCACCGCATGATGGCGCTGTTTTTCGCCAAGGAGGGCAAGCACATCGTCTGCGGCGGAACGACCTCGAAGATCGCGGCCGAGTATCTGCACACGACGGTGCAGACGGAGCTTTCCTCGCCCGACCCGGACATACCCGCAATATCGCATATCCAGGGCGTCGACCTCGTGACCGAGGGCATCATAACCGCCGACAGGATACTTGCCTATTCAAAGGATTATCTAAGGGACAACCGCAGCTTTGAGCACTGGTACTATAAAAAAGACGGCGCGTCGCTCGCCGCGCGGATACTATTTGAGGACGCGACGGATATAAATATGTTCATCGGCCACGCGGCTAATCCCGCGCACGACGGACTGCCCATAAACTTCAACGTCAAAATGCAGATACTCCAGGAGCTTTCAAAAAACCTGCAGAAGATGGGCAAGCGCGTCAAGATACTCGACTTTTAAGCCAAAACCGGCTGCCCGAATTTTCGGACGGCCGGTTTTATAATATCAAAACATCGTCTTTCCTGACCTTCGCCCAGTCGAAGGAGCCCGAAAGCTCCGCCGCGCCTGCAGGGCTTCCGTCGGATATGCCGAGCGCTCCGGCAAGGTATCCGATAAGCTCCTCTGGAGAATGCTTTTTGAGCAGCGCCTGCGCACCGAGGTCGCCGCAGCGCTTTGAAAGCTTCCTGCCGTCCCTGCCCGAAATGAGCGGCGCGTGATAATACTCGGGCGCAGTGCCGCCGAGCGTCTGTATGAGCCATATCTGCCTCGGCGTCGACGTAAGCAGATCGCGTCCCCGCACGACGCGCGTCACGCCCATGTCCATATCGTCAAAGGAGACGGCAAACTGATAAGCATAAACTCCGTCCGAGCGCTTTATAATAAAGTCGCCGCCGTCGGCCAGGTTTTCCGAAAATCCGCCGTAATGCCCGTCGCGGAAGCTTATCGTTTTATCTGGCACCTTTATCTTCCACGCGGCCCTCCTGCCGGAGCGCTCAAGCTCGAGCCTCTCGCGCGCCCCGAGATATCGGCAGCGGCAGCCCGGATCGCACCGCTGTTCTCCGGGATGCGGAGCGGAGGCCGCAAGCCGCTCGCTGCGGCTGCAATAGCAGGGATAGAGCATGCCGCGGCCAAGCAGCAGCTCAAAGGCCGCGTCGTATTTATCGCTTCGTTCGCTCTGACGATAGTCCGCGTCCGGATAGCCCTCGTCCCAGTCAAGGCCGAGCGCCCTTAATGCGCAGACTATGCTCCTTTCGCTTTCCGCGCTGCTGCGGTCGGGATCGAGATCCTCCATGCGGAAGACGAGCCTTGCGCCGGAGCTGCGCGCGTCGAGCCAGGCCAGAAGACAGGACGAGAGATTTCCCATATGCAGCTGACCGCTCGGACTCGGAGCGAATCTGCCGCGTTCGATTTCGCTTTTGCACATATAACAGCCTCAAAATAATAAGATCATATTTATATATAAGCACAGTTTGGCAAAAAAATAAATATTTATCTATCTTTTTTTCTAAACATGTGATATAGTGTGTTCATAAAAATTTGTATGACATGTGGGGTGTCATAGAGAAAGAGGTAATTTAAATGGCGAGCTCAACAAAGGAAGCGCTGGGCAATGCTCTGAAAAAGATGCTTTCTGTCAAGCCTATCGATAAGATAACCGTAAAGGACCTTGTCGAGGAATGCGGCGTGAACCGGCAGACGTTTTACTATCACTTTGACGATGTTTACGATCTTCTCGAGTGGGTATTTGAGGAGGACACCAACAAGGCCCTTCCTCACGAGATACTCTACGAAAAATGGCGCGAGGACGTTATCGAGTGGTTCCAGTATCTTCAGGATAACCGCAGCTTCGTGCTGAATATCTTCAATTCTCAGAACCGCGCGTATCTGCTGAAATACTTCAAGGGCCGTCTGCATTACTGCGTGCACAGCTTTGCGGTCATCTGCGCGGAGGGAAAGAACATCGAGTGGTCGGATCTGGAGTTCGTGTGCGAGTTCTATGTCAACGCCGTCATCGGCTGGATATCCCAGTGGTTCGACATGGGTATGCCCCCGCTCGACGAGCATGACAGAGAGCGCTATATCAAGCTCCTTGACGGCAGCACGGAAAATCTGCTGGCAAGGTTCCAGAAGGATTAAACAAATTGAAAACACGGACTTCCGGCATAGCTCGGAAGTCCTTTTTTATGTTGAAAGATGAATCGTTTCGCGGTATAATACTCTATTATGCATAATAGACGGAGCGACTTGAAATGAAAGAACAGAAAACGAACGTAATGCGTCTGCTTGAGCAGAAGAAAATAAAATATACGCCGCACGAGTACCCCCACGGCGACGATGCCGTAGACGGCGCTACGGTCGCGAGAATATGCGGCCTTGAGCCCTCGCAGGTATTCAAGACCCTCGTCGCGCGCGGCGCGAGCAAGAGCATATATGTCTTTGACGTGCCGGTGACGGGAGAGCTCGATCTCAAGAAGGCGGCAAAGGCGGCAGGGGAGAAGTCGATAGCGATGATCCATGTCAGCGAGATAAACGCACTCACGGGCTATGTGCGCGGCGGCTGCTCGCCGATAGGCATGAAAAAGCAGTACAGGACCTTTATCGATATAAGCGCGCAGGATAAGCCGGGCGTTATGGTCAGCGCGGGAAAGATCGGCTATCAGGTCGAGCTCGACCCGAATGACCTTGCCGCGCTCGTGCGCGCGGAATTTGCTGATCTGGTAAGTGAGAATGACTGATTACATCAAAATAAAAGGCGCAAGAGCCAACAACCTTAAAAATATAGATATAGAGATACCCCGCAACAAGCTCATCGTCATGACGGGAGTATCCGGCAGCGGCAAGTCGAGTCTCGCCTTCGACACTATCTACGCCGAGGGACAGAGAAGATATGTAGAGAGCCTGTCGTCCTACGCAAGGCAGTTCCTCGGGCAGATGGACAAGCCCGACCTCGATTATATCCAGGGACTGTCGCCGGCCATATCCATCGACCAGAAGAGCGGCTCGCGCAACCCGCGCTCAACCGTCGGCACGGTCACTGAGATATACGACTACATGCGCCTTTTGTGGGCGCGGATAGGCAGGCCGCATTGCCCGAAGTGCGGCAAGGAGATACGCCAGCAGACCATAGATCAGATGATCGACCAGCTCATGCTCCTGCCGGAGGGCACGAAGCTCATGGTCCTCGCGCCGGTGGTGCGCGCCCGTAAGGGCGAGTATGTCAAGGTGTTCGAGGATGCGCGCCGCTCCGGCTATGTCCGCGTGCGCGTCGACGGCAGCATGTACGAGCTATCCGAGGACATAAAGCTCGACAAGAACAAAAAGCACACCATCGAGATCATCGTCGACCGCGTCGTCATAAAGGACGGAATCATGCGCCGGCTTGCAGACTCCGTTGAAACTGCGGCCTCGCTCGCGGGCGGGCTCGTCGTCGCGGATATCGTCGGCGAGGACAGGCAGCTGCTGTTTTCTCAGAACTACGCCTGCCCGGACTGCGGCATATCCATCGAGGAGCTCACGCCGCGTATGTTCTCGTTCAACACGCCCTACGGCGCCTGCCCCAGGTGCGACGGCCTGGGCATGCAGCTCCTGGTCGACCCAGACCTTGTCATACCGGACGATAGCCTGAGCATAAACGACGGCGCCGTCAAGGCGACAGGCTGGAGCTCGGGCACGGACTCCATCGCGGCGATGTACTATAACGCCCTTGCCGCCAAATACGGCTTTACGCTCAACACACCGATATCGGAGCTGCCGGAGAATGTGAAGAATATCCTTCTGTACGGCAGCAACGGCGAAAAGCTCGAGCTCAGCTACGAGCGCGAGCGGAAGAACAGCTCCTTTGCGGGGAAGTTTTCACGCCCCTTCGAGGGCATATGCAAAAACCTCGAGCGCCGCTATTTTGAGACACAGAGCCCCGCCATGCGTGCCGAGATAGAGGAGTGCATGTCCGAGGTGGTCTGTCCCGATTGCCGCGGTCAGCGCCTGAGAAAGGAGGCGCTCGCCGTAACTGTAGGCGGCATAAACATCGCCGGTATGGGCGACATGTCCGTTACCGAGGCGATTGATTTCATTGACGGTCTTGAGCTGAGCGAAAAGGAGCACATTATTGCCGACAGGATCATAAAGGAGATAAAAGCACGTCTCGGCTTTCTTAAAAACGTAGGCCTTCAGTACCTCAGCCTCTCGCGCGGAGCGGCGACGCTCTCGGGCGGCGAGAGCCAGCGCATAAGGCTCGCAACGCAGATCGGAGCGTCGCTCACGGGGGTGCTGTACATCCTTGACGAGCCGAGCATCGGCCTGCATCAGCGCGATAACGAAAAGCTGCTCAAAACGCTCATGGACCTGCGCGACCTCGGCAATACGCTGATCGTCGTCGAGCACGATGAGGATACCATGCGCGCGGCAGACTTCATCGTCGATATAGGCCCCGGAGCGGGCGTACACGGTGGACAGGTCGTCGCCGCGGGCACGCCCGAGGATATCTGCGCCTGCCCCGATTCGCTCACCGGCAGGTATCTCAGCGGCAGACTGACTATCCCGGTCCCGGCACAGCGCCGCAGGGCCGACAGGGGCTTTATAAGGATCCACGGAGCGGCCGAGCATAATCTGAAGAATATCGACGTCGAGATACCCAAGGGCGTCGTGACCTGCGTGACCGGAGTATCCGGCAGCGGAAAATCGAGCCTTGTAAACGAGATACTTTACAAAACGCTGGCTCTGAAGAAAAACCGCGCAAAGCTCAAGCCCGGAAAGTGCGCGGGGATAAGCGGCATAGACGACATCGACAAGGTCATCGACATCGACCAGAGCCCCATCGGCAGAACGCCGCGCTCGAATCCGGCGACATATACGGGCCTTTTCGGCGATATCCGCGAGCTGTTCGCCTCTACGGAGAATGCACGTCTGCGCGGCTATAACTCCGGCCGGTTTTCCTTCAATGTCAAGGGCGGACGCTGCGAGGCCTGCAAGGGCGACGGCGTGCAGAAGATAGAGATGCACTTTCTGCCGGACGTGTACGTCCCCTGCGACGTGTGTAAGGGCAGGCGCTATAACCGCGAAACGCTCGAGGTGCGCTATAAGGGGAAGAATATAAGCGAGGTCCTCGACATGACGGTCGAGGAGGCAAGCTCGTTTTTTGAAAACCTGCCGAAGCTCAAGGCAAAGCTCGACACGCTCTGCGAGGTCGGCCTCGGCTACGTTCAGCTCGGCCAGTCGAGCACGACGCTCTCCGGCGGCGAGGCTCAGCGCGTGAAGCTTGCCGCAGAGCTTTCGCGCCGCAGCACGGGCTCAACGCTATATATCCTCGACGAGCCGACGACGGGCCTGCACATGGACGACGTGCGAAAGCTTCTCGGCATTATCGGAAGGCTCGCCGACGCGGGCAACACCGTCGTTATCATCGAGCACAACCTTGACGTCATAAAAACCGCCGACTACATCATCGACCTCGGCCCCGAGGGCGGCGACGGCGGAGGAACGCTCGTATTTGCGGGAACACCGGAGGAGTGCGCTGACTGTGTCAGCAGCTATACCGGCAGCTTCCTGAAAAAGATGCTTTAACAAAAAACGCGCCCTGCCCGTAGAATGATACGGGAGGGGATATGATGACGCTGTATATCGCCGTGGGCTTTGCCGCAGCGGCAGTGCTCTGGCTTATCATTTGGTCTGTTAAGGGCCTGCTGCTCACGCCGGTGCGGCTCGGGAAAAATACGGACGCAGAGCTCGTCCTGCGCATACGTGGCCCGGAGCCGGCGATAGAGTATACGCTGCGCAGTCTCATCTGGCTGCGTGAAAACGGCACGCTCCGCGCGGAGCTTACGATAAAAGCCGCTGAGCTTGACGACGAAACGCGCAGCGTGCTGCGCCGCCTTGCAGCACAGTACAGATGCATAAACTTGACAGAGGAATTAATTGAAGATGCAGGAATTAAGCGAAATTAACGGAACAGTCTCGGCCGTCATATTCAGAAACGACGAAAACGGCTACGGAGTTGTAAAGCTCGAGCTCGACAACGGCGAGAACACGACCGCCGTCGGATGTCTGCCCTATATAGCGCCGGGTGAAATGATATCGGCGGAGGGCACATGGATGACCCATGCCCAGCACGGAAGGCAGTTCAGGATAGAGCAGTGCAGCCGTCTGCTGCCGACCTCGGCCGAGGCCATATACGAATATCTCGCGGGAGGCACCGTTCGGGGCGTAGGCCCGGCCACGGCGGCGCTCATCGTAGACCGCTTCGGCGACAAGGCTCTGGACGTTCTCGAAATGCAGCCTGAAAAGCTTTCGGAGATAAAGGGCATAAGCTCCGCCAAGGCCAGGGATATAAGCGCCGGCTTCAAAAAGCAGGCCGGAGTGCGCCGCCTTACGGAATTTTTGTGCTCATACGGCATCCAGCCGGTCTTTGCCCTGCGCATGTTCAAGTTTTACGGAAATTCCGCCATTGAGGTCGTGCACGAAAACCCGTACATACTCTCGTCGTCGCACATCGGCGCGAGCTTTGCCGAGGCCGACGCCCTCGCGCTGGCGCTCGGCCTTGACGGGAACAGCCTCAACCGCGTGTGCGCCGCCGTCGTGTTCGAGCTCCTGCACAATTCCGGCAACGGCCACTGCTTTATCCCGAGAGGAAAGCTGACGGCCGCGACGGCACAGCTTATAGGAGTCGCGCAGGAGCTTGCCGAGGAGGCTGTCGAAAAGCTCGCGGAAACGGGCGAGATCGTCTGCTGCACAGTCGCGGGGCTCGATGCCTGCTATCTTGCGCCGCTTTATGAGGCCGAGTCCTATACGGCGAGCAGAATAAAGGCCATGAGCCGGCTGAAGGACGACAAAAGAGTAGACATTGAAGCCGTGATATCGCGCCTTGAGAGCGCAAACGATATAGAATACGCGCCCATGCAGCGCGAGGCGATAGCCCTGGCGGCGCGCAGCCGCATGCTCGTCATAACCGGCGGCCCCGGCACGGGCAAAACGACGATACTCAAGGCCGTGCTCGCTCTCTATGACGAGCTGGAGCTTGAAACATATCTCGCGGCGCCCACGGGGCGCGCGGCAAAGCGCATGAGCGAGCTGTGCGGCATGGAGGCCTCGACCATCCACCGCATGCTCGGCGCAAAAATGTCCGAGGACGGCGAGACTATCGTCTTCGGCAAGGACGAGGAGGATAAGCTTGACTGCGGCGCGATTATCATAGACGAGTGCTCCATGGTTGACATAACGCTTATGCACGCCATACTCAGGGCGCTCAGGCCCGACTGCCGCATCCTGCTCGTGGGTGACGCGGACCAGCTGCCCTCGGTCGGACCCGGAAACGTATTTTCGGATATCATCCGCAGCGGCGTCGTTCCGACCGTGCGCCTGACGGAGATATTCCGTCAGAAGGCCGACAGCCGCATCGTGCGCAACGCGCACATGATAAACAGGGGAGAGCACCCCGATTTCAACGAAAACAGCGGCGATTTCTTCCGCCTGCGCCGAATGCAGGGCGGCTCCTGCGTCGATACGATAGTCGAGCTGTGCAAAAGGCGGCTGCCGGAGAACATGAAGATACCGTCAAATCAGATACAGGTGCTCTCGCCCAGCCGTAAGGGCGAGACCGGCACTGTCAATCTCAACAAACGCCTTCAGGCGGCGCTCAATCCGCCCGACGAAAAGAAAAAGGAAAAGCTCTTCGGCGATACGGTCTTCCGCACGGGAGACAGAGTCATTCAGATAAAAAACAACTACGATATCGCGTGGAAGGACAGCCTCGGCAAGTCGGGCACGGGCATATATAACGGCGATATCGGAACGATCGTCGAGATAGACACCGTCTCGGAGTACCTGAAGGTCGACTATGACGATAAGACGGCCCTATACGGCTTTGAAATGCTGGGCGAGCTCGAGCACGCCTGGGCGCTGACGGTACACAAATCGCAGGGCAGCGAGTACCGCGCGGTCATACTCTCCCTGAATCCCGTCGCGCAGATGCTCCTTACGCGCGGAGTGCTGTACACGGCCGTTACCCGCGCAAAGGATCTGCTGATAATGGTCGGCGACGACAGTGTTGCCCACCGCATGATAGACAATCACAGGCAGTCGCGCCGCTACAGCGCGCTGAGGATAAGGCTCAACGATGAAAATACTTGATTTTATCATCCATCTGCTCTACCCCTGGAAATGCGTATTCTGCGGCAGCGTGCTCAAGGACGGCGACCTCTGCCTCGAATGTGCCGAAAAGCTGCCGTACACAAGGGGCGACGGCGTCGTGCAGCGCTTTCCCTTCGTGGACAAGTGCGTCGCGCCGCTGTATTATAAGGACAAGGTCCGCAGCTCTGTGCATCGCTATAAATTCGGCGGCTGTGCAGCCTACAGCCGGCGCTACGGGCTCATGATGTCGCAGTGCGTCGAAAATAATCTTGATTGCGGCGGCATTGATGTGATATCATGGATACCGCTCAGTAAAAAGCGCCTGCGCAGCAGAGGCTACGATCAGGCGCGGCTCCTTGCCGAGGAGATCGCCGGAAATACCGGGCTTCCTTGCAGACAGCTTCTGAAAAAGGTGAAGAATAACGGAGCGCAGTCCCTGACGCGCACGGCGGCGCAGCGACGCGAGAACGTCGCGGGGGTATACGCCCTGTGCGATAAGGCCGAGGTCTCCGGACTGCGGATACTTCTCGTCGACGATGTCGTGACGACGGGCTCGACGGTGAGCGAGGCGGCACGCGTTCTGCGCAGGGCAGGGGCCAAGGAGGTTTACGCGGCGGCTCTGGCGCGGCATGAAGATTAGCATAAATGGATAGAATTATAGAAAAATATCGCCGCGGGGCCGTTTCGCGGCAGATAGGAGCGTAGTATGGTCATATATGAAAGAGACATAGCAGTTGATATGGGAACGTCGAACACCCTTGTTTTCTCTCAGGGCAAGGGCCTTGTCCTGCGCGAGCCGACGGTCGTCGCCGTCGACAAGGTAAAGGACAAGATGCTCAAGATCGGCGAGGATGCCAAGAAAACGCTCGGCCGCACCCCGGCCAACGTCGTCGCCATCCACCCGATAAGGGCCGGCGTCATCTCCGATTACGACATGTCCGCGCTCATGCTGCGCGAGCTTGTCAGCAGGATAACCTCCTTCAGCCTTTTCAAGCCGAGGATACTCATGTGCGTGCCCAGCAGCATCACCGGTGTTGAGGAGCGCGCCGTCATAGACGCCGCCATCGAGGCCGGCGCACGCAGAGTTTACCTTGTCGAGACCGCTGTCGCCACTGCCATCGGCGCGGGCGTGGATATAAAAAAGCCCGACGGACACATGGTGGTCGATATCGGCGGCGGCACGACCGAGATAGCAGTAGTATCAATGGGCGGCGTCGCCGAATGCGAGTCGATAAAGATAGCCGGCAGCACCTTTGACGAGGCTGTCATCCGCTACATCAAGAAAAAGCACAATATGCTCATCGGCGCCATGACAGCCGAAGAGGTGAAGATAAACATAGGCGGCCTGTATCCGCGCGCGGACGGACCCGAGAGCATGGAGGTCAAGGGCCGGGACCTCATAAAGGGCCTGCCCAAGACCGTGAGCGTAACGGCCGAGGAGCTCATCGACGTTCTGCGCGAGCCCGCGCGCCTCATCCTCGAAAACGTACACGCCGTGCTTGAGCGCACTCCGCCCGAGCTCATCGGAGACCTCGGCATGAACGGCATGATCCTCTCCGGCGGCGGCAGCATGCTCTACGGCGTCGACCGCATGATAGAGGACAGCACGCATATAAAAACGATGATCGTCGACGATCCGCTCTCCTGCGCCGCCCACGGCGCGGGCAAGCTCCTGACAAAGCTCGACAATATGCAGGACGGCATGATGAACTTCCTGCGCAACCGCGAAATGAGAAACTGACGATATGAAAAAATCCCGCCTTGGGCGGGATTTTTTCAGTTTATGTACTTGTCGATGGCTGTGTTGAGCTCTGCTATAAAGGTATCGTCTCCTGTTTCGACGGCGTCCGTTATGCAGTGCTCGAGGTGGTCCTTGAGTATCACCCGCGCCGTACTGCTCAGCGCCGATCTGACCGCCGCAAGCTGGATGAGAACATCGGTGCAGTCACGCTCGTCCTCGACCATTCGCTTTACCGATTCAAGATGCCCGATGGCGCGCGACAGACGGTTTATGACCGCCTTGCTCTGCGTGTGCGAATGTGAGTGATTGTGATGGGGATGCTCGTGCTCCGCGTGCTCGGCGATATCCTCGCAGGGCTTCAGCTCATGGCAGTGTATTATCCCGTCGCCGTGATCGTGATAGAACCCTTCGTCAGGTTTATGCATTTTGAGGCCTCCGTTCAGTTTCATTTAGCCCATAATACTTCAAACCGGCGCAAAAAGCAATAAAAACAGCCGGACGGGAAACCGTCCGGCCGAAGCTGTACAGCTTAAAGCTTATCCACAGCGTCCTTGAGCGCCTTGATCGCTATCCTGCCGCCGCGCTTTGCCATACCGGCAATAATGTGCGGCGCGAGCTTTTCTACCCTGGGCGATACGAATTCATCGACCCAGACGAGCTTTATCGCGTCAAACTTACATTTTGTCGTGCAGATGCCGCAGCCTACGCAGCGGTCCTCGTCGAGCACGACCGCGCCGCAGCCGAGGCAGCGCTCCGTCTCCTTCTTCATCTGCTCCTCGGTGAAGGTCCCGCGCAGATCGTTCATTGTGCTCTTTGCCTTCGCGGCGCCGGCGTCATTGGCCTTCTGGCGCGGAGTCGCGTCGTATCCGCCGAGCGCGAGCGCGGCCTTCGTCTTGTCAAGCGAGGTGAACACGCGCCTGTCGCGGCCGAGATTCTGCGTCTGGCCTGGATGAACGTAGCGGTGGATGGATATTGCGCCCTCCTTGCCGGCGGCTATCGCGTGTATGACAAAGGCCGGTCCCGTCACGACGTCGCCGCCCGCGAACACGTCGGGCTCGCCGGTCTGGTACGACAGCCCGTCGACCATGACGCAGCCCTTCCTGTCGAGCTTCATCGCGCCCATGCCGATGCCGCCCCAGTCGATGAGCTGGCCGATAGCGCCGATGACGTTGTCGACCTCGACAGTCTCAAACTCGCCCGTCGGAAGGGGAGCGCGCCTGCCGGAGGCGTCGGGAGCGCCGAGCTCCATCCTCTCAAGCTTGAGGGCCCTGACCTTTCCGCCTTCACCAATGATCTCCACGGGGGAGGAGAGCAGCTTCAGCTTCATGCCCTCGGCGAGCGCATCCTCGATCTCCTCGGGATCGGCCTTGAGCTCGTCTCTGCCGCGGCGGTATACGAGCGTGACCTCGCTTGCGCCGAGCCTTATCGCGCTGCGAGCAACATCGACGGATACGTTGCCGCCGCCGATGACGGCGACCCGCTCGCCGAGCTTCATCGCATTGCCCGTAAGCGTCGAGCGCAGGAAGTCGATGCCTCCGTAAACGCCCTCGAGCTCCTCGCCCGGAATACCGATCGGTGCGCTCCTCTGCGCGCCGATGGCCATGTAAAAGGCCTTGTAGCCCTGAGCTCTCAGCTCGTCAAGGCTTATATCCTTACCGACCTCAACGCCGGTCCTGAACTCGACGCCGAGCTCGCGCAGCACCTCAATCTCGGAAAGGACGACGTCCTTTTCGAGCCTGAACGTGGGTATGCCCATCGTCATCATGCCGCCGAGCGTGTCCTCCTTTTCAAACACGGTCACGGGGTAGCCCTTGACAGCGAGATAGTACGCGCAGCTCAGACCCGCGGGACCCGCGCCGACAACGGCGATCTTCTGCGGATACATTTTGCCCGTCTGGTTGACCATTTCGGGCACGAAGCGGTGCTCGGCCTTCATATCCTGCTCGGCGATGAACTTCTTGATATCGTCGATGGCGATGGGGTCGTCGATATCGCCGCGGGTACACTCGTCCTCGCAGAACCTTGGGCATACGCGGCCGCAGATGGCGGGGAAGGGGTTCTCCTTCTTTATGAGCTCGAGCGCCTCCTGATATCTGCCCAGCGCGGCGAGCTTGATATAGCCCTGAACGGCTATGTGTGCCGGGCAATTGGTCTTGCAGGGCGCGGTGCCCGTTTCGACGACGTTTTCGCGGTTCTCGCGCCAGTTTTCGTTCCAGTGCTCCCTGGTCCAGAGCTTATCCTCCGGCGACTCGGAGCGGCTTATCCTCAGAGGCTCGGTAGAGCACAGCTTCTGCCCGAGACGCAGAGCGTTCATCTGGCAGTTTTCGACGCACTGACCGCAGGCCACGCACTTATCCTTGTCGACCTGCGCGCGGTAGTTCGATTTCATCAGGGTCGTTGTGTTGAACAGTCTGCCGCCGCGCAGCGACAGGCAGGAGCACTCGCAGCAGTTGCATATGCCGCCGACCTCGCCTGTGCCGTCGGTGTTCGACAGCTCGTGTATAAGGCCGTTGTCCTCGGCCCTTTTGAGTATCTCGTACGCCTCGGCCTTGGTGATCTCGCGGCCGTGGCCGGTCTTGACGTGAAAATCGGCGGCCTTGTTGAGCATGATGCACATGTCCTCCTCAAGGTGCCCGCAGCCCTCGCCCATGATCCTGCGCGTGCGGCGGCAGGAGCAGTCGGTGACGGCGAGCTTCCACGCGCCCTCTATGTATTTGCTCAGCTGGTCGGAGGTGACGGCGTGCCGGTTGAGGTCTATCGACTGCTGCACGGGGATAACGCGCATAACGCCCATGCCGCGGGGAAGATTCGGGGCCATGAGCTTCATGTTCTTGAGCGTGTATTCGTCAAAGCAGCGCGCTATCTCGGGGTGCGCCTCGACCTGCGCCTTGTTGCCGACCATCATTTCCATGATACCGGGGACCCAGCAGGGCATGGAGTAGTACTCTATGCCGTCGTCGGGGCTCGTGTATACGACGACGACGCCCTCGTCGCCGAGCTCCCACAGGAGCTTTCTTGTCAGCTCGGGCGGTTTGCCGCATCTTTTGGATATCTCCTCGAGCGTGAGGCTGTGCCGCACCTTGCAGGCGAGCGCGACCTCTGCCTGCTCGTCGGTCACGACCTCGGCCAGTATGCGGTATTCCGGATCGGACGGCACGTTAGGTATGCCGGTGTGCGCTTCAAGAGTGATCTTGTTTGCAAGCGCAAGTATTTTGGGCCTGAATGCCATGATATTCTCCTTCCTGTACTATCATTCACCTTATGTATAAACACTTATGTGTCAAGAATATCACATTTTAATAATTTGTCAATATAAGCGCCGTGCAGCAAGCGAAAATTATATAATTTGTACAGGCAATTGGGCAATATAATGTCCCGAGGTGATAGTATGCTTGGAATGTCGCTGGCGATGCTGCTTGGCGGCGTACTTCTGATGCTCAGACTCTCCCCGGGCGGCTCGTTTCCGGCTCCGCTCACGGCGGAGGAGGAGAGAAGCTGCCTGCTGTTATGGCAGGACGGAGACATAGCGGCGAGAAACGTACTCGTCGAGCACAATCTGCGGCTCGTCGCGCATATCATCAAAAAGTATTATACGCAGGCGAGCGATATCGAAGACCTCATATCGATCGGTACGATAGGACTTATAAAGGGCATAAACACATATAAGCCCGACCGCGGCATCCGCCTTGCCACCTACGCTTCGAGATGCATTGAAAATGAAATACTAATGCACTTTCGCGGTCAGAAGAAGACGATGGGCGATGTCAGTCTGTCGGATGTGCTCGACACGGACGGGGAGGGAAACAGCCTGTCGCTCATGGATGTCTTATCGCAGAACGATGAGCTGAGCGACAGAATAGGCGAGCTCGAGCTCTGCGGAAAGCTCAGGGAGCTCGTCGGCAGCGCGCTGGATGAGCGCGAGGCGAAGATAATTCGCCTGCGCTACGGGCTTGACGGCAGCCCTCCGATGACGCAGCGCGAGACCGCGAAGGTATGCCGCATAAGCCGCTCGTATGTGAGCCGCATCGAGAAAAAAGCGCTCTCAAAGCTCAGAGCAGAGCTCGGAGACGACGAGGGGACGGCATAATACACTTGTATAAGCCGGCGGTTTATGATAAAATAACATGAAAATTTCCGGGGGAGGTGAGTCTGTGTGCGTATAAAAAAGACGGTCTGGACATTTTTCATGCTCATAATGGCCGCAACGCTCGTGCTCATTGTCAACTCGCGCGTTCAGCTCACGTCCGAGGTCGTCGTGGGCGGCGCAGACTCTGTATTTGTGAAGACCGACAGCCTGAAGGATCCGCTGGCCGATTACGAGTCGTCAGATAAGGCCTCGCTCGAAAAATACTCCGACCTTGAGTTCCCGGCGACGACCATAACGGAGTGGCAGTATGTGCTTATAAATAAGGACACTCCGATAAAGTCGTATTCTCCGTCTCTCAAGCAGCTCGGAACGGACGGCCCGTATGTCGACAAGCGCATTATCGACAGCCTGACGGAGCTCATATCGGCCGCAAAGGAGGCCGGCTTTGAGCCGTATATAGGAGTGGGCTACAGATCGTATGCCGATCAGCAGCAGCTTTTTAACGAAAAGGCCTCGGAGCTGAGCCGGAACGGCGCGTATACATACGAGGAGGCGCAGAGCATTGCGCAGGAGATCATAGCAAAGCCCGGCACGAGCGATCATCAGACCGGCCTTGCCGTAGATATCTTCGACAAGCAGTACGAGGTGCTCGACTACAGCAAGATGAACAGCGAATTCTTTGACTGGCTCGACGCAAATTGCGCTCAGTTCGGCTTTATAAAGCGCTATCCGAGCAATAAAAAGAGCGTCACTGGCTGGGATGAGCCGTGGCACTACAGATATGTCGGCAAGGAAGCGGCGGAGTTCATTACGGAAAACCACATGTGCCTTGAAGAATTTGTCGCGCATTATAAATAAAAAATGCTTGCAATCGTGCAGCGCAGATGCTATTATAGTAAAGTAAGTCAGTAAGCATTGAAGAGTGGGTCACAGCCCACTCTTTTTGTTGAGCATTTTGAGGATGATAAGATCAGGAGCTTTATATGAGTAAGATCAGTGATAAGGTCGAGGCGCTCGCCCGGCCCGTGGTCGAGGAGGAAGGCTGCCGGCTGTGGAGCGTTGAGTATGTAAAGGAAGCCGGAACATGGTACCTGCGCGTTTTTATCGATAAGGAGGGCGGCGTCGGTATCGCAGACTGCGAGGCGATAAGCCGCAGGCTCGACCCGATACTCGACGAGGCCGACCCCGTGCCGGACAGCTATGTGTTCGAGGTCGGCTCTGCCGGAGCGGAGCGTGAGCTCAGGCGGCCGTCGGACTTTGAGCAGTTTACAGGCTCCGAGGTCGAGGTCAGGCTGTATCAGCCGCTCGACGGCAGGAAGACTGTCGTCGGAACGCTCGAGGGCTACTGTGACGGAAACATTACGGTATCCGGCGCAGAGCTTAAAAAGGAACAGATCGCGCAGGTCAGGCTGCACATAAGCATATAAAAAAAGAAGAGGTATATTGAAAATGAATGCTGAATTTTTCTCTGCGATCGAGGATCTCGAAAAAGAAAAGGGCATACCCAGAGAATACATGTACGATAAGATAAAGCAGGCCATGCTGGCCGCGTTCCGCCGCGATAATCCCGAGTGCGCGGATAATGTCGATATCCTGCTCGATGAGGACAGAAAGCGCATCGAGATGTACGTAAACAAGATAGCGGTCGAGCAGGTAGAGGATCCCGCTCTGGAGATCGACCTTGAGGCGGCAAAGAAGATAACCAGGCGCGCAAAGCCCGGCGATACGATAAAGATCCCCGTTGAGACGAAAAAATTCGGACGCATCGCCGCTCAGTCGGCAAAGCAGGTCATAATCCAGGGCATCCGCGAGGCCGAGCGCGGCATAGTGTACGAGGAGTTCACCTCCAAGGAGCACGAGATACTCACAGGTGTCGTCTCCCGCATAGAGCCGAGGACCGGCAGCGTCTCTATCCGCATAAGCTCAAACAGCGAGTATACCGAGGCGATGCTCGCCCCCAATGAGAGAATCAAGACAGAGCCTCTCAAGGAGGGCGACCGCATAAAGGTCTATGTCGTCGAGGTAAGAAACTCGACCAAGGGTCCGCAGGTGCTCATAAGCCGCACGCACCCGGGCCTTGTAAAGCGCCTGTTCGAGCTTGAGGTGCCCGAGATATTCGACGGCACGGTCGAGATAAAGTCGATAGCCCGCGAGGCCGGCAGCCGCACCAAGATGGCCGTCTGGTCCACCGATCCCGACGTCGACCCCATCGGCTCCTGCGTAGGCCCCAAGGGCGGCCGCGTCGCGAGCATCGTCGACGAGCTCGGCGGCGAGAAGATAGACATTATAAAATACAGCGAGATCCCCGAGGAGTACATCGCTGCGGCGCTCGCTCCCAGCGAGGTCGTCAGCGTGACCATGCTCGAGGACGGCAAGAGCTGCCGCGTCATAGTTCCCGACGGACAGCTTTCCCTGGCCATCGGCAAGGAGGGCCAGAACGCACGACTCGCTGCAAGGCTTACGGGCTTCAAGATCGACATAAAGCCCGAGTCGGAGGCATAAACGAAGGGAGGCGGCCGCAGTGCAGAAAAAAATACCGATGAGGCAGTGCCTGGGCTGCCGTGAAATGAAGCCGAAGCGCGAGCTTATCAGGGCGGTAAGATCGCCGGACGGGGAAGTGAGCCTCGATTTCAAGGGCAAAATGCCCGGCAGAGGCGCATATCTGTGCCCGAACGGCGAATGTCTTAAAAAAGCCATGAAGTCCAGAGCGCTGGAGAGAGCCTTCTCCGCTGAGATACCGGAGGAGCTATACGAGGCGCTGCAGCGGCAGATGGAGGCGAGCCGATGAGAGAGAAAGCACTGATGCTGCTCGGCCTCATGCGTAAGGCAAATGCGCTGCGCATCGGCGAGGAGGACACCGGCTCGGCTGTCAGAGAGCACGCCGCAAAGCTCGTGCTCCTGGCGTCGGACGCATCGGAAAACGCGCGAAAGCGTGCGGCCGGATACATGTACGGCAGCAAGGCGCCGCTGATAACGCTTCCGTTTACAAAGGAAGAGATATCCGGACACGTCGGGAAAAGCGGCTGCTCCATGGCAGCGGTGTGCGATATCGGCTTTGCCGACGCATTGATGAAGCTGCTGTGCGGCATATCTCCGACGGAGTACGTCGAGGCGGCGCAAACGATACAAAGACGCGCGCAGGAAAGTAAAAAACGCAGAAACGACAGCAGCCGTGAGAAAAACAAGAGGACAGGTAAAAGGAGGACCAATGCATGAGCATGATTAATAAATACAGAGTACACGAGGTAGCCAAGGATTTCAACACCACGTCCAAGGTGATAACTCAGATATTGACCGATTATGCCACGACTCCGAAAAACCACATGCAGGTTCTTGAAAACAGCGAGCTTGACGTGATATTTGAGTATCTGACTCAGCACAATCAGGTCGGCAGCCTCGCGGATATATTTGCTTCCGCGCCCAAGGCCGCGCCCGCAAAGCCCGCCGAGAAAAAGCAGGATAGGTCCGCGCCCGCGCAGACTGCGTCAAAGGCCCCGGCAGAGCAGCCCGCGCCGGTCAGAAGGGAAAAGGAAAACAAGCCGCACGTTCCGCGTCAGGTCGCGGAAAAGCGCGTTGTCGACACCCGCGGCAGCGCGGCGGTGAACATAGCCAAGTACGACGAGAAGTTCGATAATATGGCCGGCGATAAGAGCCACAGCCGCGACCGCGACCGCAAGGGCGGCAAGGAGAAGATCGTCAACAAGGCAAAGCAGCGCCAGCAGGGTCAGGCCGCCTCGGCCAAGCGCCGTCAGGAAGAGCGCGACAAGATGCAGAAGCTGCAGCTTGAGATCGCCAAGAAGCAGCAGCTGAAGGTCATGATCCCGGATGAGATAAACGTCGGCGAGCTTGCGCTTAGGATGAAGAAAACGGCCAAGGAGGTCATAACCCGCCTCATAAAGCTCGGCGTCTTCGCCTCCGTTTCCGATGTCGTTGATTATGACACCGCGGCGCTCGTCGCGATGGAGTTCGGCTGCAAGGTCGAAAAGGAGGTCGTCGTCACCGTCGAGGAGAAGCTCATAGACGATCACGAGGACAGCGAAGACGAACTCGTTGGCCGCGCGCCGGTCGTCGTCGTCATGGGTCACGTCGACCACGGCAAGACCTCGCTGCTCGACTATATCCGCCACGCAAACGTCGCGTCCGGCGAGGCCGGAGGCATTACCCAGCACATCGGCGCATATACCGTCGAGGTAAACGGCAGCCCCATCACCTTTCTTGATACTCCGGGCCACGAGGCCTTCACCTCCATGCGCGCCCGCGGCGCGATGGTCACGGATATCGCCATCCTCGTCGTCGCCGCCGACGACGGCATCATGCCGCAGACGGTCGAGAGCATAAATCACGCCAAGGCAGCGGGCATCCCGCTCGTCGTTGCAATAAACAAGATGGACACCGTCGGCGCAAACCCCGAGCGCATCAAGCAGCAGCTCACAGAGTATGATATCGTCCCCGAGGAATGGGGCGGCGAGACCATTGTGTGCCCCATCTCCGCCAAGACGGGCGAGGGCATAGACGCTCTGCTCGAAAACCTCGTCATTCTCGCCGAGGTCCAGGAGCTCAAGGCAAACCCGAACCGTGCCGCAAAGGGCGCGGTCATCGAGGCAAGGCTCGACAAGGGCCGCGGCCCGATCATGACCGTTCTCGTTCAGAACGGCACGCTCAGGCTCGGCGATATAATCATCGCCGGTACGGCCGTCGGCCGCGTCCGCACGATGATAAACGATAAGGGCATGCGCATCACCGAGGCCGGCCCCTCCGTTCCCGTTGAGATATCCGGCATGTCCGAGGTGCCCAGCGCCGGCGATACCTTCAACGCCGTTGCCGATGAGCGCATGGCACGCGAGCTCGTCGAGGAGCGCAAGACCCAGCAGAAGAACGCCTCCTTCGGCGTCGGCAAGAAGGTCAGCCTCGAGGACCTGTTCAGCCAGATCCAGGCAGGCGAGATGAAAACTCTCAACATCATCGTCAAGGCCGACGTCCAGGGCTCTGCCGAGGCGGTCAAGGCCTCGCTTGAAAAGATAACAAACGACGAGGTGCGCGTAAAGGTCATCCACAGCGCCGTCGGCGCCATCAGCGAATCCGACGTCATGCTCGCGGCCACCTCCGGCGCGATAATCGTCGGCTTCAACGTCCGCCCGGATAACGCGGCCCGCGACAGCGCTGTGCGCGCCAACGTCGATATGCGCATGTACCGCGTCATCTACGACTGCATAAACGAGATAGAGGCCGCCATGAAGGGCATGCTCGCGCCGAAGTTCGAGGAGGTCGTCATCGGCCACGCCGAGGTCCGCGAGACCTACAAGGTCTCCAAGGTCGGCACGGTCACAGGCTGCTATGTCCTCGACGGCAAGATCCAGCGCGGCTGCTCGGTGCGTGTGCTGCGCGACAATATCGTTATCCACGAGGGCGAGCTGGCTTCACTGCGCCGTTTCAAGGACGATGTCAAGGAGGTCGCCAGCGGCTATGAATGCGGCATGCAGGTCCATAAGTTCGACGAGATAAAGGTCGGCGACGTTATCGAGTGCTTCGTAATGCAGCAGATAAAGGTCTGATAACGAATAGATCAGGGCGGTCGTCAGACCGCCCGACGCATAGATACAGGAGGAGAAAAATGCCTTCAAATAAACTGGCAAGGACCAACGACGACATCCAGCTCGTCATGAGCAAGCTCCTGCGCGAGATCAAGGACCCCCGCGTGAATCAGGGCATGATCAGCGTAACGCGGGTCGAGACGACTGGCGATATGCGCTATTGCAAGATATGGCTGTCGGTAATGGGACTTGAGAACGAAAAGGAATTCAAAAAGGGGCTGAAGTCCGCGTCGGGCTGGCTGAGAAGGGAGCTTGGAAGCTCGCTTAAGCTGCGCAATACCCCCGAGCCCGTGTTTGAGCTCGACCACAGCATCGAGTACGGTGCGCATATAAACGAGCTTATAAGCAGCCTCGATATAAAGCATGACGAGGACGGACAATGAACATCAGAGAATGTGCCGCGTGGCTTAAAGAGCATGACGATATCCTGCTTTTAACGCATGTCCGGCCCGACGGCGATACGCTCGGCGGAGCTGCCGCATTGTGCTCGGCTCTGCGCAGATCGGGGAAAAAAGCCGCGCTTTATGATAATCCGGATATCACGCCGAAATATCTCAAGTACGTAAGAGACTATATCTCGTCCGACACTGACCATGCCTGCACGGTGGCTGTCGACGTCGCCGAGGCGCATATGCTGCCGCACGGCTTCAGCGGAGAGGTCGACCTCTGCATAGACCATCATCCGTCAAACTCAAATTACGCCGCCCGGCTGCTGCTCGACGGCGGCAGGGCTTCCTGCGGCGAGATAGTGCTGGAGGTAATAAAGGAGCTGTGCGGCGGCGTCACAGCCGAGGAGGCGAGTCTTCTGTACATGGCCGTCTCCACCGACTGCGGCTGCTTCCGCTACGCCAACGTAACGAGCGAGACCTTTGCCGCAGCAAGCGAGCTTCTGAGCTTCGGCGCCGACGTGAAGAGGCTGAACTTCGACCTCTTCCGCCAGGTATCCCGTGCGCGCATGACGCTCGAGGGCGGCATACTTTCGGGCCTGAGCTATTTCTACGACGGCAGGCTCGTCGCCGCGACTGTCACGCGCAGAATGATGCTCGACGCCGGTGCTTCGGAAAACGACTGCGACGATATTGCCGGTATCCCCGGCAGGGTCGAGGGCTGCGTCGTGAGCCTGGTCATACGCGAGATCGACGACAATAAGTGCAAGGTCTCCGTCAGATCGAACGAGACCTTTGACAGCAGCGCACTGTGCGCCCGCTTCGGCGGCGGCGGACACAGGATGGCCTCGGGCTGCACTGTAGAGGCGTCTCCGGAGGATACGCTGCGGCTGCTCGCAGACGCGATAGGCGAGGTGCTCTGATGAACGGCATCATCCTTGTCGATAAGCCGCGGGACTGGACGAGCCATGACGTAGTTGCAAAGCTGCGCGGCGTCCTGCACGAGCGGCGCATCGGACACTCGGGCACGCTCGACCCGCTCGCGACGGGACTTCTGGTCGTATTCGCCGGCAGAGCCACGCGAGCCGTTGAGTTTGCAGAGGCCGACAGCAAGGAGTATATCGCCGGGCTGCGCCTCGGCCTGAGCACCGACACGCAGGATATCACGGGAAACGTCATTGCCCGCAGCAGCGCCGCGCTCCCGGATGAGAAGGCCGTGCGCGAGGCCGCCTCACATTTCATCGGCGATATCGAGCAGATACCGCCCATGTACTCGGCGATAAAGCTCGGCGGAAAAAAGCTGTACGAGCTTGCGCGAAGAGGGGAGAGCGTCGAGCGCGCCCCGCGGAAAATCAAAATATCCTCCATCGACGTCGCCGGCGCCGACGGAGGCGGCTATCTTTTGAGGATAAGCTGCTCAAAGGGCACGTATGTGCGTACGCTGTGCAGCGATATAGGTGATCTGCTCGGCTGCGGAGCCTGCATGAGCTCACTGCGCAGGACGCGGGCCGGAGCGTTTTCGCTCGATGAAGCGCACAGCCTCGAGGCCATAGAGGCCGCGGTGCGGGAGGGCAGGCTGTCAGATATCCTCCTGCCGGTGGACACGCTGTTTGCGTCTTGCCCTGAGCTGAGCGTCAGTGAAAGCGCGGCAAAACGCCTTAAAAACGGCAATATCATCAAATGCTCCGCCGAAGACGGCGACTACAGGGTCTATTCCGACTCCGGCGAATTTCTGCTCCTCGGCAGGGTCGGAGACGGAAGGCTCAAAACTATCAAGAGCTTTTTCGAGGTAAGCTGATGACAAAACAGAAGGTAATGGCGCTCGGTTTTTTTGACGGCATCCACGTCGGGCACGCGGCGCTGATAAACATGATAAAGCAGCGCGCGCAGGAGACCGGGGCTGAGCCTGCGGTGCTCACGTTCGACGTTCACCCGGACAATCTTGTTTTCAACAAGACCGTGCCGCTGATAAACAGCGCCGAGGACAGGGTCAACATTTTAAAGCGCTGCTTCGGCATCGACGAGGTCGTCGTCGTCCACTTCAGCCGCCGTGTCATGTGCATGGACTGGAAGGACTTCATCGACGGGCTCATCGACGAAATGGACCTGCGCTGGATCGTCGTCGGGCATGATTTCTGCTTCGGCCACAAGGGCCTCGGCACGGCCGCAAAGCTTAAGGAATACTGCGCAGAGCGCGGCATAGGCTGCGATATCATACCTGCCGTGCGCCGCGACGGAGTCATCGTCAGCTCAACGCTCATCCGCGAGCTCATCGAAAGCGGCGAGATGGAAAAGGCCAATGAGTACCTCGGCCATCCGCACACGCTCACCGATCATGTCCGCAGCGGCTACCGCCTCGGGACGAAGATGGGCACGCCGACAATCAACATGGGCTTTCCGCAGGGCGTTATCGTCCCGCGCCACGGCGTTTACGCGGCCAGGGCCTATATCGACGGCCGGGAGTACCTGTCGGTGACGAATGTCGGCGTCCGCCCGACCGTGAGCGACTCGGGCAGCGTCAATGTCGAGAGCTTCCTGCTCGATTTCCGCGGAAATCTCTACGGCCATAAGGTGCGCATCGACTTCTATAAATTTCTGCGTCCCGAGCGCAGGTTTGAAGACCTCTCGGAGCTCTCGGCCCAGATAAAGCATGACGCGCAGACCACCCGCGAGTATTTCGGTAGCCTAAAGTAAATTAAAGACCAAACCGGCAGAGCTTCCTCTGCCGGTTTTTTGCGCCAAAATATAAAAAACCGCAGCTGTCAAAAGGTATACCTTTTGACAGCTGCGTTTTTCTAATGTCATGATAACTGAAAATAGTCAAAATTGCAATACTTTGCCCCGAAATTTCCCGAAAATTACGGCGGTTTTATAAAAATCAGCATTTTTGACCGCTTGGAATATGTAAATCACTTCACTGTCAAAAGGTATACCTTGTGACAGTACGCGTGAAAAAACGGGAGGAAAACAATGAAGAAACGAATACTGAGCCTGCTGCTCGTGCTGCTGATGGTCGTGTCGCTTGTGCCAACCGCAGTGCTGGCGGAGGATGATATTGTTGCTTATGAGGTCACCGGCGGCAATATTTATTTTTATAAACCGACAGGAGAAATAACATACTGCGATAAATCAGTAACGGAAGCGGTTATTCCAGCAGAAATTGATGGCGTTGCAGTGACAAGTATTGGTGTGATGGCATTTAACTGGATACCAGATTTGACAAGCATCACGATTCCAAACAGCGTGACGAGTATTCACCTAGGCGCATTTTGGGGTAGCTCAAATTTAAAATTCATTAATGTTGCAGCTGGAAATGCGGTGTACGGTTCTGATAACGGAGTTTTGTTTAATAAAGATAAAACAGAGCTTATCAAATATCCGGAGGGAAAGACTGATACTTCTTATACGATCCCTGACGGCGTAGTGAGCATCGGAGACAGTGCATTCAGCTACGATCAATTCGGCTGCACGAACCTTACGAGCATAGAAATACCCGATAGCGTAACGAGTATCGGTAATCAGGCATTTATTGGCTGCACAAGCCTTGAAAGCATAAAAGTAAAGGAAGGCAATACAGCTTATACCTCGGTAAATGGCGTGCTTTTTACTAAGGATAAGACTGAGTTAATTAAATATCCGGCAAGAAAAACAGATCCTTCGTACATAATTCCAAACGGTGTAACAAGCATCAGTGATGTTACATTCAGCGGCTGCGAGAGCCTTATAAACATAACGATCCCGAACAGTGTGACTAGCATAGGCAGCGGGGCGTTCCAAGGCTGCACGAGCATAATAAACATTGACTTACCAAAAGGCATAACAAGGATAAATGACTATACATTTACCGGCTGCACAGGATTGACCGGCGTTGTAATTCCGGATAGTGTTACGAGCATTGGTGAGCAAGCCTTCTATCAGTGCAGAAGCCTTATAGACATTACGATACCTGACGGCGTGACAGAAATTGACACAGCTGCATTTTGTGGCTGTGAGAGCCTTACAAATGTTACAATACCAAATGGTGTTACAACTATTGGAATGGTTGCATTCCAAGGCTGCACAAGCCTTGAAAGCATCACAATACCGGACAGTGTGACGGATATCGGGAGCGGGGCTTTCTATCACTGCACAAGTCTTAAGGAAATCACGATACCCGGAGGTGTAAGCTATTTAGGCCATGGCGTTTTTTCGGATTTTGGGGAATGCACGAGCTTAAAAAAAGTTGTGCTTTTAGATGGAGTAGAGAAAATTGGCTATGCATTCGAAGGCTGTACAGCGCTGACAAGTGTTGTAATTCCTAAAAGTGTGACGAGCATCAGCGGAGGTTTTTACAATTGTCCTAACCTCACAGACATATATTACACCGGCAGCGAAGAACAGTGGAACGCAATTGATATCGACAGGTGGGACAACGACGAGCTCCTGAACGCGACCATCCACTACAACTACCATGAGCACGTCACCGAGCTCGTAAACGCCAAGCCCGCGACCTGCACCGACCCCGGCTATACCGGCGACGAGGTATGTACGATCTGCGGCGAGACGATATCTCAGGGCGAGGTCATCGAGGCGACGGGCCATCACTACAAGGGCAACACCTGCACCGACTGCGGCGCGACTCGCTCCACAGCCGATACCATCCGCGCATTTTTCCAGGATTCATTTAATAGCTTCAAGAGCTTCTTCGATAAGCTCTTCGGAAGATAATGCAGCATAACATGAGATAAAAATAAGCTCCGGAGCGTCGCTCCGGAGCTTATTTGTTTTGCTGTTTACGCGTTGAACGCGATGCCGTCGGTATCGTCGAGCGGGGCGATGCTTATCCAGGTCTTGCCGACGCTCAGGTTAAGGGGAGTGCCGTCTGTCAGCGTGTAGTGGAAGTTATCCGCACGGTCAGCGCGGGCCCAGTTTATCTCGACATACTTGCCGCCGGTGAAGAAGTAGCCCGTGCCCGAGCCCGTGAGCTCCATGGCCTGACGGCCGTAGCTGTCGATGGTCTTGGTCGGGATGTTCAGAACGATGACGTTTGCAAGGTCTATCGAGCTGTTATTTCCGCCGTCGGTGTACTCCGTGCCGCTTATGTATGCGTTGTAGCAGTTCTTTTCGGCGTTGTACTTGAAATTGGTCTTATAGTAGCCGTAGGGCACGGTGAAGTCCGTGGTCGAGCTCTTGCACTGCGAAGCGGCGTCGGCCGAAAAGCTCAGACCGTAGGTCGTGTCATAGCCGTCATCGTGCTTGAGATCGTAGTTATTCGCCGCAAAGGCCGCAAGCTTGCTGCCGTCGGCAAACAGGGTGTGCTCGACGTTCTTGCCCTGGCTCAGACGGGTCTGGTCGCGGTAGTAGCTCGAGGCCTCGCCTGCGCGTGCGCCGCGGACGCCGTCCATATTGTCGATGCCGAGAGACTTGATGTCAGAATAGGCCTGATCGCTGCCGCCGGCGTGGATGTAGATCGCGTCGTAGGCCTGAGCCATGCTGATGTAATAGGGCCTTGCGCTGCGCAGCGAGCCGATGGTTATGCCGTCGACATCGTTGAACACGGCCATCATACGGGTTATGCCGCCCTCGGCGAGCGCCTCGTAGATGATCGAGGCCTGCGACAGGCCGACCGCCGGACGCGCGTCGGGGTGGTTATTTATCATAACACAGTACGGACGCAGATCGCTTTCGTCCTCGCTGACTGCCTCGCCCGTCAGTGGATTGATAGGTCCGGATGTCGTCTCGTTCTGGTTAAGGCCTTCGCCGTTCACGTCGGGCGCGGTGGCTTTCTGCTCCTCATCCTTGCCGCAGCCGGCAAGCAGGCACAGCACCATGATCACTGACAGAACAAGCGCCAATATTCTCTTCAAAATCGAAACACCTCACATTTTGTATATTTGCTTTGAAAAATGGCATATTCATTATACTATTTGCCGGCCATATTGTCAAACCGCCGAAAGTGTGCTAATATTGCAGGCAGGAGATGATCACAATGTATGAACAGATAATAAGCGAAACCGAAAGCGCGGTCAGGGAGCTGCTTGAAAAGGCAAAGCTCAAAAAGGGCTCGATCGTGGTCGTCGGCTGCTCTTCAAGCGAGATACTCGGCGAGCGCATAGGCAAGGGCTCGTCCCCGGAAACGGGCGCCGCCGTCGCGGACGCCATACTCAGGGTGCTCAACGATAATGGTATATATCTTGCCGCGCAGTGCTGCGAGCATCTCAACCGCGCGCTCGTCATCGAACGCGAGGCCGCGGAAAAATATATGCTCGAGGAGGTCTGCGTAAGACCCATGCCCAAGGCCGGAGGCTCGTTCGGCACAGCCGTTTACGACAGGCTGCGCGAGCCCGTAATGGTCGAGCATGTCAGGGCTCACGCGGGTATGGACATCGGCTGCACGCTTATAGGCATGCACCTGAAGGAGGTAGCCGTTCCGCTCAGGCTGTCTGTAAAGCAGATAGGCGACGCGCTCGTCACAGCGGCCTACACGAGGCCGAAACTCATAGGCGGCATCAGGGCGCACTATCCGGAATAAATGATCCAAGGCATTGGAAGACTCCAATGCCTTGTGTCGTTTCTACTCCGCTTTTACCGCTATGCCGCAGGCGCGCATGCTGCCGGCAAGGCGCTGCAAATGCTCGGGCGCTATCTCGGTCAGCGGCAGACGAAGCTGCCCGCAGTCAAAGCCGATCATGCGCATTGCGGCCTTTACCGGGATGGGGTTGGTTTCGATGAAAAGGTCGGAGAACAGGCGGGAATATTTGAAGTTCAGCTGCCGGGCCTGATCAAAGTCCCCGTCGAGACAGAGCCGGCACAGCTTTGTCACCGCGGCGGGCGCCACGTTTGAAGCGACGGATATGACTCCCAGCGCGCCGAGCGCCATCATCGCAACGGTGTTGTCGTCATTGCCGCTCCATATGTGCAGATCGCTGCCGCACTCGGCTCTTGTCGCGGCAAACAGGCTCATATCGCCCGAGGCCTCCTTGACTCCGTTTATGTTCGGGTGCTTTGCCAGCTCGATGTAGGTCTCAAGCTTTATCCCTACGCCCGTTCTCGAGGGAACGTTATAAACTATCATAGGGATATCCGCCCTGTCGGCCACGTATGTAAAGTGTCTTATAAGGCCGTCCTGCGTGGCCTTGTTGTAGTACGGCGTTACCATGAGCACGCCGTCGGCATTGCATCTGAGCGCGCATTTTGCAAAGCCGAGCGCCTTTTTCGTATCGTTGCTGCCTATGCCGGCGATCATCTTCATGCGACCGTCGTTATACCGGCAGCAGAATTCTATGAGCTGTTCATGCTCATATTGGCTCATCGTCGCATTTTCACCGGTCGTTCCGCATACTACGACAGCCGCCGTTCCGCCTGCGTACTGAAAGTCTATGAGCCTGCCCATCATATCAAGATCGATGCCGTTATCGTCAAACGGCGTGACTATCGCGGTGCATGAGCCCTTGAATATCGGAGCTTTGAACATGACGTACCTCCAATCATAATATCCTTAAACATTATGCCAGCGGACTGCGATATATGCGCTGTTGAATTATTGCGGCTTTTGTATTATAATGATAACTCAATATATAAATGGAGCACGGTCTAATGAATAAATCGGATTTTGACTTTTACCTGCCGGAGCGGCTGATCGCCCAGACGCCCCTTGAAAGGCGCGACGCCTCGCGCCTTCTGCATCTTGATAAAAATACCGGCGAGATAGAGCACGGGCATTTTCATGATATAACGAAGTATCTCAAAAAGGGCGACTGCCTCGTGATGAACGACTCGCGCGTCCTTCCGGCTCGGCTCATCGGCTCGCGGCTGAGCGGCGGCCTTGTGGAGCTCGTGCTGCTGCGCGACCTCGGCGACGGCTGCTGGGAGTGCCTGAGCCGCCCCGGCAGAAAGACAAAGCCCGGAACGGAGCTCAGCTTCGGCGACGGCGAGCTTACGGCTACGGTAATGAGCGTCGCCGACGGCGGGAACAGGATAGTAAAGTTCCACTTTGAAGGTGTTTTCCTCGAAAAGCTTGAAAAGCTCGGCAAAATGCCTCTGCCGCCGTATATAAAGGAGGAGCTTCAGGACTCCGAGCGCTATCAGACAGTGTACTCGCGCGAGCTCGGCAGCGCCGCCGCGCCGACGGCAGGGCTGCATTTTACAAAGGAGCTGCTCAAGGAGATCGAGGACATGGGCGTGAAGACCTGCTTCGTTACGCTGCACGTCGGGCTCGGTACCTTCAGACCCGTCAAGGCCGAAAAAATAGAAGAGCATGAGATGCATTCAGAGTTCTGCATGATCCCGCAGGAGACGGCGGATATCATAAACGAGACCAGGAAAAACGGAGGCAGAGTCATAGCCGTAGGAACGACCTCCTGCCGCACGCTCGAGAGCTTTGCGCAGGACGACGGCACTATGAAAGCGTCCTCCGGCTGGACGAATATATTCATTTACCCCGGCTACAGCTTCAAATGCATCGACGCGCTGATAACGAACTTCCATCTGCCGGAGAGCACGCTTATCATGCTCGTCTCGGCGCTCGCAGGGCGCGAGCATATCCTGCACGCATACTCCGTGGCCGTTGAGGAGGAATACAGATTCTTCTCCTTCGGCGATGCGATGCTTATCGAATAGGGGAGGGGACTATGTACAAGCTGAAAAAGCAGGAGGGGCGCGCCAGGAGAGGCGAGCTCGAAACTCCTCACGGAACCGTACAGACGCCCGTTTTCATGAATGTCGGCACTGCCGCGGCGATAAAGGGCGCGCTGTCGGCGGCGGACCTTAAGACCATCGGATGTCAGGTGGAGCTGTCGAATACCTATCATCTGCACCTTCGCCCCGGCGATGAGCTCGTGAGAGATATGGGCGGCCTGCATAAATTCATGACCTGGGAAGGCCCCATACTCACCGACAGCGGCGGCTTTCAGATTTTCTCGCTTGCAAGCCTGCGCAAGATAAGCGAGGAGGGCGTAAAATTCAACTCCCACATCGACGGACGGCACATATTCATGGGCCCCGAGGAGAGCATGAGCATCCAGGCAAACCTCGGCTCGGACATTGCCATGGCCTTTGACGAGTGCATAAAGATCCCGTCTCCGAAAGACTATGTCGAAAGCTCCTGCGAGCGAACCTACCGCTGGCTCAAGCGCTGCAAGGCCGCGCTCAGCGAGTATAACAGCCGCGATGACGCCGTAAACCCCGGTCAGATGCTGTTCGGCATAAATCAGGGCGCGACCTTCGCCGATATACGCATCGAGCATATGAAAAAGATAGCTGAGCTTGAGCTTCCCGGCTACGCCATCGGCGGGCTTGCCGTCGGTGAAACGCATCAGGAAATGTACGATACCATTCAGGCTGTCGAGGAATATATGCCGAAGGACAAGCCTAGATATCTCATGGGAGTAGGGACCCCGGGAAACATCATAGAGGGCGTGGCGCGAGGAGTCGACTTTTTCGACTGCGTGATGCCCGCTCGGAACGGCAGGCATGGCCATCTGTTCACCTGGAGCGGGATAATAAACATCAAAAACGAAAAATACATGCGCGACGAGCTGCCCATCGATACTGAATGTGACTGCCCGGTATGCAGGCGATACGGCAGGGCCTATGTGCGGCATCTGTTCAAGGCAAACGAGATGCTCGCCATGCGCTTTGCGGTCATGCACAATCTGTATTTTTATAATAAGCTCATGGAAAAGATACGCCTTAGCCTCGATGAGGGCAGTTTTGAACAGTTCAGAGGAAAATATACAAAATTGTTGGATACGAGGATATAAAACTCTTGAAATGCCGCGAATAAATATGTATAATTAACTAAATGCTTAAAGCGAAAAATATTTATATAAGGAGCACATTATGTTTTTAGCAACGACCGCCGGAGCAGGAAGCTCCAGTTCCATGATCATTATCCTTCTCCTGTTCTTCGTCCTGATGTGGTTTTTCATGATCCGCCCCGAGAAGAAAAAGCAGAAGAAGATCGAAGAAATGCGCAGCGCACTGACTGTCGGTGACCAGATAGTCACCATCGGCGGTGTCATGGGAACGATAGTCCATGTCACCGAGGACGATATCACCATCGAGACCGGCGAGGACAAGGTCCGCGTCCAGTTCAAGAAGTGGGCAGTCAGCAGCAATGCCAGAGCCGAGGCCGCTGAGGCAAAGGAAAAAGAAAAGAAATAATAAGAGCTCATAAAAATACCTTCGGACAAATATGATGTACAAACATCATGTGCCGGAGGTATTTTTATGTCTGCAAGCAGGAACAGAGAAAAGGGAAGGGTGGTGAGCGGGATCGTACTGGCCGTCGCGTTGACGGCCGTGCTGTGCGGAGCCTACGCCCTGCTCGTAAAAAACGGAAAATGCACGCAGGAGCATGCGGATATCGTAATTAGCGCGGCTGTTGCGCTGAGCGTCCTGACGGCGTCGCTCGTGTTCTGCGCGGGACGGGGAAGAGGAGGCTTATACGGCCTTGCAACGGGCCTTATATACGCCGCGGTCTTGACAGCCGTGCCGCTGCTCGCTTATCCGACAGAGGTCGATTGGCTCAAAATACTCAGGATATTTGCGATAGCGGCGGCCGGCGGCCTTGCAGGTGGAAGCATCACTTTATGCAAAAGTAACAAAAGCTTTCATAAAAGCCGCAAAAAGAGAGGGCGATATAACTGATTGTATATAGCGCAGCAGGTTTACATAATTTTAAATGATAACCTATATGTAGTGAATATTACACATGTCAGCGCCTAAATCTTGTGATAATAACCTGCTGTAGCGCGCTTTGAACGGACGGAGAGTGACGCGGTTTACATAACACAGTTAACATAATATATCGACATAATTAACAAAATTGATATTATTTTTAGAAAACGCTTGATTACATCGAAATATTGTATTATATTGTGTGTACGCAGTAATTATGTAAATCCATGAGTTATTCTCCGCTGACTTTTGCTGTGAGGAGGAACTGATGGATAATACTGATTTGCGCAGAAAAACCGGCTTTAAGCCTGATTTTGGCTGGGCTTTGATGCTCATGACCGCAGCTTTTGCCCTCGGAGCCGCCGCCCCGGCAGTGCTCGGAGAGACGTTTATTCCGGGTATTATGTCTATCGGCGGGCCGGCCGAGGTCTTGGGCTGGATATCTCTTGCGGCGCTGCTTTTTGCTGAGTGCGCGTTTATCGTAATGCCGCTGTCCCGGGTGCTGACCGTGCTTTTTTCGGCTGCTGCGGGCGCTTTGGCAGGGATCCTTTCGTATCTGTATTCCGGGCTGAAGCTGTTTTCGGACGATTATTTTGCGCTTGCCGCCGCGATATTTGCGTTTTCGGCGTGCAGCGCGTATATATCAGAGCGGGTCTTTACGCTGTCGCCCAAACTCAGGAGCCTTATCCGCTCCGATCGCAGGCTGCGATACGAGCTTGATCTGCTCTGCGGCCTATCAGCCGCGCTTGTTTCTGCCGCGCTGGCGTGCGCTGCGGCTTTGATTCTGTAATACAAAGGAAAGGGGGTTGCCGGATGCTTAATTCTGAGTGCCTCGAAGTTTTCAACAGATATCTTACCGAGGTAAAGAAGTGCTCCCAAAATACCCTCAGCTCCTATATGCGCGATGTGCGCCAGTTCGGTGATTATATGGATACACATTCATCGGACAACATTGCCTCGGCGACAGAGGAAGAGCTTGGCGAATACATAGACTGGCTCAAGGGCAACGGCAAATCCGTCGCCACCGTGTCGAGAGCCATAGCTTCTCTCAAGTGCATGTACGGCGTGCTTTGCGACGGCGGCTATGCGGCCGTTAATCCTACCGGAAAGCTCACGCCGGAGAAAAATCAGCATAAGCTTCCGCAGATACTCACGAGCAAGGAGGTCGACCTCCTGCTTGAGCAGCCCTCCTGCACGGATGCCAAGGGCTACCGCGACAGGGCCATGCTCGAGCTTCTGTATGCAACGGGCATCAGAGTGAGCGAGCTCATAGCGCTCAACATCAGCGACGTCAATACCTCGGCCGGAGTCGTCAGATGCGCTCCTAATACGGATAAGGAGCGTCTTATACCGCTGTATTCCACGGCCGTCAAGGCTCTTAACGAATATATAGAGTTTGTCCGCCCGCAGATGATAGCGCTGCCTACAGAGCAGGCGCTGTTTGTGAATGTCAGCGGCGAGAGGATGTCGCGCCAGGGCTTTTGGAAGATCATAAAGTCCTATCAGCAGAAGGCGCATATCGAAAAGACGATAACGCCGCACACGCTGCGTCATTCCTTCGCGGCGCACCTGCTTGAAAACGGCGCCGATCTGCACTCGATACAGGAGATGCTCGGACATTCGGACATATCATCCACTCAGATATATTCTCAGCTCGTAAAAAAGCAGCTCAAGGATGTGTACAATAAGGCCCACCCGAGAGCTCATAACGGATAATAAAAGCTGCTGTGCCAAAAAAGAGCACAGCAGCTTTTTACATGCCTGTATTCAATTGCGGTATTTGATGCTGTTTTCTATCGCGTAGCGCTCCGCGGCGCTGCCCCTTTTGCAGCGGATAACGACCCCGGGAGCTTCCAGGAATGCGTCCGGCTCAATGGTCTCGACAGAGTCGGGAATATATATCTGCCGCAGGCTTTTGCAGGTCCTGAAGGCGTATGTGCATATCCTTTTGCAGCCGTCGGGTATCGTTACGCTTTCAAGCGCCGTGCATCTGTTGAACGCGGAGCGAGCGATCGTTTCAACGGGCCTTTTGAACTCTATGCGCCTGAGCTTCGCGCAGTTATAAAATGCGAGGTATCCTATCTCGTCCAGCTCAGCCTCGACCGTCATCCTCTCGAGCCTTTTGCTGTTTTTAAACGCGCCTTCACCTATGCGCCTGACGGGGAAGTCCTCAAGGGAAGAGGGGATGACAAGCTCGTGAACGCAGCCGCTTCCGTTGGAGATAGCTGCCTTGCCGTGCGCTATGGAGTAGTTGAAGTCAAGCGTTGCTCCTCGCTTTGCATAGTTTTTAAACGCGTCTGCGATTATGCGTTCGCGGTATTTTCCGTAAAGCGGGCCGTTGTTGTACTGGTGGATATCTATACCCGCGCCGCCGACGTTGTATTCAATGAGCACCGGCTCGCCGTCGGTATCGATCGCTATGTCCCACGAGGCGACGCCGAACATCGGAACATGCATGTGGCAGCGCTTGACGGCCTCAAGAGCCTTGCCAAAATTGGGCACAAAGCCCTCGCTGAAAACAAAGCCGTTGGGGTGCACGTCATAGCGCTCGCCCCTCTGCGTATAGCCGCAGTCGTTAAGATGCCCGTCGGGCCTTACCCCGCAGCCTACTCCGCCGCTGCTGAAATTATCGACACGGCTTCCGCTGTTGCCGATCCTGACGACGGCGGACAGAGGAATAGACTCGCCGTCGAGTATTATGCAGATGATGCGGATGGTGTTTACCGAGGACGCGTTCATTTTTGCCATTTCGGGATGCTGCCGCATCACGAGCTGAACGGCAACGTCAGGGTCGATATCGAGCGCGGCGGATATATCGTCCTTCGTGCTGCCCGTGCCGAGAAAACGCACGCCTTTTCCGCCGCTGCTTGCGCGGCTTATCTTGACAACAACGCCCGGATCGAGATTTTCAAAGAGCTTATCGACGGCCTGAGCTTTGCTTATCGGCTCAAAGCCGGGGTCAAGATACTGCCCGTGTATCTTCCTTATGAGCGTTGTCGGATGCTTTACGCATGGGAGGAGCACGTCCATATAGTTCTTGTCGAGGAATGCGCGCAGATAGTCGTGATCTATCCTGCTCCACTCGACATTGTAGTAGTGTATATCGCTGCCTACGTATTCGGGGCTGTAGACGCCCGTCTTATCGCTGTAGACCTGTACCCAGAGCGGATCGACGAGCCCAGTGTCCCATATATCGCCCCAGACGCTTTTGAGTTCTTCAAGCTGCTTATCCGTGAGCTCCTTCGTCTGTCCGGTCATTTCTCTGAACCATTTTTTCAGCGCGGCGGACTTCACGCTTCGCCTTTCCCCGGACTTTGCCGCAGACACGGCCCGCTCAAGATCAGCGCGGCGGCTTTTCCACAGAATGTCGAACATGCGGCTCAATATTTTATCCTTGACGGAATTTTTCATGCTATCCTCCAAATACAGATGCTGACTGAATTATAAATCTTTGCTTCTCATATGACAAGCCGTGTTGAAGAAATTTTACAAATCGCAGGAGCCGGCGCTTACGTTTTTGTTGTAATAAAAAGCGCGCTGTGTTAAAATTGATATTCAGGATGTGATGAATATGCGTATCTTGGGTATCGACCCCGGGCTTGCCACGGTCGGCTTTTCGGTCGTGGATACGGACAAGAGCAAAATAAAGCTCGTGACCTGCGGCGTTATAAGCACTCCGGCGCATACCTCGCTTTCAAGCAGGCTCGACAGGATATTCGGAGATATGAACGAGCTCATAAGCACGTTCTCGCCCGATGTGATGTCGATAGAGGAGCTTTTTTTCAACACGAATATCACGACGGGCATATCCGTGGCGCACGCCCGCGGGGTAATACTGCTGGCGGCCTACCGCGCGGGCGTCAGAGTGTTTGAGTACACTCCGCTCCAGGTGAAGCAGGCCGTCGTCGGCTACGGCAGGGCCGAAAAAAATCAGGTCATCGAAATGGTCAGACGCATACTGGGCCTTCCGGCTGCCCCCAAGCCCGATGACGCTGCCGACGCTGTGGCGCTGGCCATATGCCATGCGCGCAGCAGCACCTCATTACTGAGCCGAAAGGAAGAAGAAGGACTGTGTTCTACCATTTAAACGGAGTGGTCTCGGACATCGAGCTGAACCTTGCGGTCATTGACTGCGGAGGCGTGGGCTATGCCGTCAATACGACGTCAAATACGCTGTCGAGGATCAGGCTCAACGAAAAGGCGAAGCTATATATATCAGAGTGCATAAAGGAGGACAGCTTTGAGCTTTACGGCTTTGCCACGCTCAGCGAGAAGCGCTGCTTTGAAATGCTGCTGTCTGTATCCGGTGTCGGCCCGAAGGCCGCGCAGGCGATACTGTGCGCCGTGACGCCCGAGGGGCTCGCGCTCGCTGTGATGAACAGCGACGATAAGGCGATAAGCGCGGCTCAGGGAGTCGGAAAAAAGATAGCTCAGCGCGTCATTTTGGAGCTCAAGGACAAGCTTGCCAAGGGCATGGCCGACGCGCCCGTCACCGAGATGCCGGCAGTCATGACGCAGACAGCGGCCGGAGGCAGGAACAGAAGCGACGCCGTCGCCGCGCTGACGGTGCTCGGCTACGGCACGGCCGAGATAAACGCCGCGCTCAAGGGCCTTGACGTGAGCGGCATGGAAACAGAGCAGATAGTCAGGGCTGCGCTGAAAAACCTTATGTAGAGGGGTCAATAAATGAGTATAAACTTTTCGGAAGGCCTGGAGGAAACTCCCGTTGTGACAAGCTCCTCGGTGCTGCCGGAGGATGCGGGCGAGGGGAGCCTCAGACCGAGAACGATAAACGAATATATCGGACAGGAGAAGGCCAAGGACAACCTCAGCGTCTTCATCGACGCTGCGCGCCTGCGAAAAGAGCCGCTCGACCATGTCCTGCTGCACGGCCCTCCGGGTCTGGGCAAGACTACGCTCGCCGCGGTCATCGCAAACGAGATGGGCGTAAGCATGCGAATAACCTCCGGCCCCGCAATTGAAAAGCCGGGAGATCTTGTTGCGATGCTCACAAATCTCAACGAGGGCGACATCCTTTTTGTCGATGAGATACACAGGCTCAACCGCGCCTATGAGGAGATACTCTATCCCGCGATGGAGGATTACGCCATAGATATCATCCTCGGCAAGGGCCCGTCGGCAAATTCGCTGCACCTTGAGCTGCCGAGATTTACGCTCATCGGGGCGACGACGCGCTCGGGTCAGCTCACAGCGCCTCTGCGCGACCGCTTCGGCGTTACTCTCAGGCTCGAGCTGTACACCGTCGACGAGCTCAGACGCATAGTCGAGCGCTCCGCCGATATTCTTGGCATAGATATCGAAAGGGGAGGCGCCGTCGAGATAGCGTCGCGCTCGCGCGGAACGCCGCGTATAGCAAACAGGATGCTGCGCCGCGTGCGCGATTTTGCACAGGTCAGGGCAGACGGCGTTATAACAAAAGACGTCGCCGATATGGCACTGTCGCGGCTCGAGGTCGACAAGAGCGGGCTGGACGCTCTCGACAGAAGGATGCTGCGCAGCATAATCGAGTTTTATAACGGCGGACCGGTCGGACTGGAGACGCTTGCGGCGACCATAAACGAGGACTCCGTTACACTTGAGGACGTGTACGAGCCGTATCTTCTTCAGCAGGGCTTTCTTACCCGCACCCCGCGCGGCCGCTGCGTAACGCGCAAAACCTACGAGCATCTCGGCATCCAACAGGCCGGACAGCAGGAGCTGGATATATAAAATTCGGTTTTCTGTGATATTTCAGAGTTTTTTCGCAGTAATTATATTGACTTTCAACAAATTTGATATATAATAAAGTAGTATTGTTGGAAGTAATAGTGATTATCTATGAACTTATACGCTGACTTAGAAGATAATGCTCTGCAGAGGCTTGCCGCCGGAGGCGACAGCGCTGCGGAGGAAGAGCTTGTTTCCCGCTATATGCGCCTTGTGCGCATCTGTGCGCGCCCGCTGTTCCTTGCGGGCGGAGAGAGCGAGGATCTTATCCAGGAGGGAATGTTCGGACTGCTTTCGGCTGTCCGGCAGTATGATCCCGAGCATAACGCTTCGTTCAAGACCTTTGCCGAGTGGTGCATAAGAAACAGGCTGCGCTCGGCGGTGAGAGCAGCTTCCAGCTTAAAACATGATCCGCTTAACAATCGCGTACCTTTAGAGTCGATACTCTCGGATGAATCCCAGACCCAGGCAGTTGCATGCGCTGAATTTTTTCAGAAATCTCCTGAAGAGCAGGTTCTGGCAAGAGAGAATAAAAAGTACACAGAACAGTTATATTTATCCCTGGTCAACATGCTTTCCAAATATGAAAAGGCCGTTTTGACCTATTATCTTGAAGGGCTGAGCTACAAAGAGATAGCGCGGCTCAGCGGTAAGGGCGACAAAGCTGTTGACAATGCGATACAGAGGATAAGGCGCAAGACGGCGCAAATGCTTAAATCAGGCGATATCAGCAGCAGCTGACGCATATAAAAGCCGACAGGCGAGATTTTCAAAGAGAGGATTTACAATGTACGAAGACAAGACCTTAATTTGCAAAGAATGTGGTCAGGAGTTCGTGTTCTCCGCAGGCGAGCAGGAATTCTATGCAGAGCGCGGCTTCCAGAACGAGCCCCAGCGCTGCAAGGCATGCCGTGACGCTCGCAAGAATGCGGCACGCGGTCCCCGCGAGTTCTTCACCGCAGTTTGCGCTGCTTGCGGCGGCGAGGCAAAGGTTCCCTTTGAGCCCAAGTCCGACCGTCCCGTATACTGCAGCGAATGCTTTGCAAAGATGAAGGAACAGGCCTGAGCCCAAAAAACTCGGGTATAGAGTGGGACGTCCTCATGGCGTCCCGTTCTTTATTTTGCTAAATCTTATGATCGGAGATACGAACGATGGAAATGCTTAAAATTATGGACATCAGCAGAGAAACCGTCATTTCGGAGATACTGTCCAATTTCCCCGAAGCCATGCCCAAGTTCCAGGAGCTCGGAATGCACTGCCTCGGCTGCGCCCTGGCTACCGCCGAGACTCTCGAGCAGGCGTGCGCAGCACACGGCGTTGATCCCGACGAGTTCATCGTTGAGCTCAAGGCATATCTGTTGGCTCTGTAAGAAAGAGTAAGACGAAAAGCCGGATACACCGGCCTTTCGTTATATATGGAGATGATCATGGGAAGCAGACTTGAACTTATAGCGTCCCTGGCCGCTGGAGGGCGAGGCGTTGCCGATATAGGCACAGACCACGCAAAGCTGCCGGTCATGCTTCGCCGCATGGGCTACGGCGGCTATATCACGGCCGGCGATATAAACGAAGGACCGCTCGCAAAGGCCCGAAGAGGGCTGTATGAGGCGGGGATAGATGACGTCGAGCTCGTTTTGTGCGACGGCCTTGAGGGTATCGACGCCGGAAGGGTGGACACGATCATAGTCGCAGGAATGGGCGGCGACACGATAACGGGCATCCTCGACCGCGGGCTGTACGATATGCCGCAATGGTCCGGGCGCAGCGACTATAGGCTCGTTCTGCATCCCGTTACAAAGCCGGAGATACTCAGATACTGGCTCGTAAACAACGGCTTCTGCATTACAAATGAGACCTATGCTGAGGATAACGGCGTTCTGTGTCAGATAATATGCGCAGAGCCCGGCGGCAGCGAAGAGTATCTGGACGCGGAGCTCTATATCGGAAGATACCTGCTTGTAAAAAGCTCGCCGTGCTTTGAGGCTGTGCTCGATAAGCACCTGAGGCGCTTCAGAACGGCCGTTAGGGGACTTGAAAGCGCAAACGACGCATCCCTGGATGCGTGGAGAAAGCTTATCGAAAATATGATAGATGAGCTTGAAAAAATGAGGGGAGCGGCAAATGGCTAAGGTCGGAGAAATTTTTGAATACTTAAACGAGCTCGCGCCGGTATCGCTCAAAATGGATTTTGACAATGTCGGACTGCTCGTCGGAGACGCGGAGAGAGAGGTCCATAAATGCCTTGTAGCGCTCGATATAACCGACGAGGTCATTGCAGAGGCGGAAAGCCTCGGCGCGCAGCTGATCGTCTCTCACCATCCGATAATTTTCGGCGCAGTAAAAAGCGTTACGGCAGACGACCTTGTCGGCAGAAAGATAATAGCTCTTGTGAGCAAGGATATATCGGCGGTTTGCATGCATACAAATCTCGATATAGCGCAGGGCGGCGTGAACGACGCGCTTATGGCCGCGCTTTCCGTTGAGCCTCAGAGCTGGCTCGAGGCCTGCGGCTGCGACGGCACGGGCGATCCGGTCGGCTGCGGCAGGATAGGAGAGCTGGCTGAGCCTATGGCGTTCGAGGATTTCCTGACGCTCTGCAAAAGCGCGCTGAGGGCAAACGGCCTGCGCTATCACTATGCAGGACGGCCTGTAAAAAAGCTCGCGGTTATGGGCGGCGCGGGAGGCTCGAGCTTAATTGACGCCGTAAGAGCCGGATGCGATACCTATGTCACGAGCGATATTAAATACAACAGCTTCCTTGACGCAAAGGAGCTCGGCATAAATCTGATAGACGCCGACCATTTCTGCACCGAAAACGTTATCGTTCCGGTGCTTGCCGATAAGCTCCGGACGAGATTTGCCGGTGTCGGGGTCAGCGTCTCGTCTGTCCACAGGCAGACCGCTCAATTCTTCTGAAAGTAATATTTGTCCTCCGCGGCTCATAGACTCGTACAAACGAGAAAGCTGCGGAGGTTTTTATATGACGAATTCCGATATCTACAAAGATATAGCCGAAAGATGCTGCGGCGCTGTCATGATCGGTGTGGTCGGACCTGTCAGAACGGGAAAATCGACCTTTATAAAGCGCTTTATGGACACTCTGGTCATACCAAATATCGAGGACGCATTTGCAAGAGAGCGCGCCCGCGACGAGCTGCCGCAGAGCGGCTCCGGCAGGACCATAATGACAGCCGAGCCCAAATTCGTCCCCGAAGAGGCTGTGAGGATCAGCCTCGGAGACGAGACGACATGTCTGGTTCGCATGGTCGACTGCGTCGGCTACATGGTGCCCGGCGCGTCCGGACGCTTTGAGGACGGCAGCGAGAGGCTCGTGACGACACCGTGGTTCGATCACGAGGTGACGATGACGCAGGCAGCCGAATCGGGCACACGCAAGGTCATATGCGATCATTCGACCATAGGACTTGTCATAACGACCGACGGCAGCATATGCGATATAGAGCGCGAGGCATACATAGAGCCTGAACAGCGCGTCGTAACGGAGCTCAAAAGCATAGGAAAGCCCTTTGTCATACTCATAAACAGCGCCGAGCCGTACTCGGAGCAGGCCATGGCGCTCGAACGGCAGCTGAGCGGGGAGTACGGAGCTCCGTGCATGTGCGTAAACTGCCAGACGCTCACCGAAAACGATATATGCGAGATAATGCGCAAGGTGCTCGGGCAGTTTCCGCTGTGTGAGCTCTCCGTCCGTCTTCCGGAATGGTTAAGCGCCGTCAATGTCGAAAGCGAACTGAAAGGCGGGCTTTACAGGCAGCTGCTGTGCGCATCGGAAGGCCTCGGCTGCGTCAGCGATATCAGCGCCATGCTGGCCCGCATATCTGCTCTTGATACAGTGGACGCGGCATATATCGAAAACAGCGATATGGGCAGCGGTACGATCAATATAGCGATAGATATGCCGCGCTCGCTATACTATCAGCTCATAAGCGCGGAATCGGGTCTTGAGATCGGAGACGACGGCGAGCTTATCAAGGTGCTGCGCGAGCTCGGACAGGTAAAGCAGGAGTACGACAGGGTAAAGGACGCTCTGGTATCAGTGCGGCAAACAGGCTACGGGGTCGTTATGCCGCAGGCGGACGATATCCGGCTCGAAGAGCCGAAGCTGGTGAAGCAGGGCGGTCGGTATGCCGTTAAGCTCAAGGCCCATGCTCCCGCAATACACCTGCTCAAGACCGGCGTAGAGGCTGTTGTAACGCCGTCTGTCGGCGGGGACGGAGCGTCGGATGAGATCATAAGCTTCCTGCTGCAGGGCTTTGACGGCGACATGAGCAGGCTATGGGAATCGAACATATTCGGCCAGCCCTTATACGAGATCGCACAGAGCGCAATATCAGAGCGCCTGACCAGCCTGCCTACGAACGCGAGAGCAAGGCTTCAGGAGACGCTGCAGAGGATCATAAACGAGGGAAGGGGAACGCTTATCTGCATTCTTCTTTGACCGGCAGGGAGGTGTGCATTTTACCGCACACCTCATTTTTTAATGCTCATTTGCTCAGATATAGATGAAAGCAAGCGAAATATTTATATAATTTAATCATTGAAAAAGCATTTATCAGAAGCTATAATATTTTTATTACTACGGAGGTGACTGATTATGAAACCAGTATCCAAAATTGCTGAAGCGGTAAGGGCCTCGACCACGCTGGCGGTCGACAGCCTTGCAAAACAGATGAAAGCGGACGGCCTTGACGTTGTCGGCTTCGGTACGGGCGAGCCCGATTTCAATACTCCCGATAATATCAACATGGCCGCCGTAAAGGCTATCTGCGACGGCAAGACCAAGTACACCCCGGCGGCAGGTATAATCCCGCTCAGAAAGGCCATCGCGCAGAAGCTCAGGGACGACTGCGGCGTTGACTATGACTACACTCAGATAGTCGTCGCAAGCGGCGCAAAGCACAGCGTATATATCGCTCTTGCAGCTGTCACGAATCCCGGCGACGAGATCATAATCCCGGCGCCCTTCTGGGTCAGCTACTATGAGATGGTGCGCATGGTCGGCGGCACTCCCGTTATAGTCGAGGCGGGCGAGGACCAGGACTTCAAGATAACGGCCGCACAGCTTGAGGCGGCGATCACCGACAAGACCAAGTGCCTCATGCTCAATAACCCCTCCAATCCCACCGGCATGATCTATACAAGAGACGAGCTTCAGGCGATAGCCGACGTCTGCGTGAAGCACGACCTGTACATCCTCGCAGACGAGATATACTATCAGCTAATTTACGATGGAATGGAATTTACGAGCATAGCGAGCCTCGGCGAGGAGGTCAAGGAGCGCACGCTGCTCGTTAACGGCGTATCAAAATCCTACGCTATGACCGGCTGGCGCGTCGGCTACTGTGCCGCGAACAAGACTCTTGCAAAGATAATGTCTAACTATCTGAGCCATTCCACGAGCGCTCCGTCCACCATCAGCCAGTGGGCGTCAGTTGAAGCGCTTACCGGCCCGCAGGAGAGCATCGAGGCGATGCGCCTTGCCTTCCTTGAGCGCCGCGATTACATAGTCAAGCGTATAAACGAGATCCCCGGAGTCAGCTGCATAAAGCCCAACGGTGCGTTCTATGTTATGATGAACATCGAAAAGCTCGTCGGCAGGACTCTCGGCGGAAAGCTAATCGAAAATGACGACGACTTTGCCGTGGCGCTGCTTGAAAAGGCGCTCGTCGCCGTGGTCCCGTGCTCCGGCTTCGGTATGAAGAATTTTGTCCGCTGGTCGTATGCCGCCTCGATGGAAAACATAGAGAAGGGCCTTGACCGCCTTGAAAAATTCGTCAGCGAATGATATAATTGCCCCAGGCGGGGATTATATCAAAAACTGATCCAGGTCTGATATAAAAATCACCCCATCGACATAGCTTGTTAATGGGGTGATTTTATGTTTATTACCGTAAAGCTTAAAAGCATTGCAAAACCGGCGGCAGCGTGCTGCGCCGCGGCCGTCCTCGCGCTGGCGATATTTTTCGCATTTCCGAACGAGGTAAAGAGCGTTATAGGCCCGTACGGGACTCATACGCTGCTTATCGATCCCGGACACGGAGGGATAGACGGCGGCGCGGTATCGGAAGACGGAGCCAAGGAAAGCGACGTGAACCTCGCCATAGCGCTCAGGATGTCCGGCCTGTGCGAGCTTATCGGCATTGAGCATCATCTGACGCGGGCTGCGGATTCCGGTTGCCTTGACAGCGAAAGCTACAGCGAGCATGACGATCTCGTCGCCCGTGCCGATATGGCAAACTCGATAGACGGCTGTGTGCTCATAAGCGTGCATCAGAATAAATATCCAAGCGGGCTCGTGAGGGGAGCCGAGGTGATGTATGCAGGGACTCAGGGAAGCAGGGAGCTGGGGCTGCTGACGCAGGATAATCTGGTATCGGCGCTCGATCCGGAAAACAGACGCGTTGCTCACAGCGCGCCAGACGAGCTGCTGCTCACCTCAAGCGTAAACTGCCCTGCGATACTTGTTGAATGCGGCTTCATGTCCAATCCTCAGGAGGCGGCGCTTCTTGCCGACGGCGCTCATCAGACGAAGATAGCAATGACGCTTGTAGCGTCGTACATACAATTCAGCTGCCAGCAGCTTTAAAGGAGAAAGCTATGAAACAAAAGACAGTGTTCTGCTGCTCGGAATGTGGAAACGAGACGCTCAAATGGAGCGGAAAATGCCTTGCCTGCGGCGCATGGGACAGTCTTGTCGAGGTGAAGGCGGATATAAAAGGCAAGGGCAGCGCTAAGAATGCGGCGCGTTCGGCGCTCAGCAAAAAGCCGAAGCTCCTATCAGAGCTCGACACCGAGGCGGAAATGCGCTTTTCCACGGGCATCGGCGAGTTTGACCGGGTGCTCGGCGGCGGTGCTGTGCGCGGCTCGCTCGTTCTGGTGGGCGGCGCGCCCGGTATCGGAAAATCCACGCTGCTGCTGCAGCTGTGCGGTCTCACCGAGGCAGGGCAGAAGATGCTGTATGTGACCGGCGAGGAAAGCGAGCGCCAGCTCAAAATGCGCGCACAGCGCCTCGGCGTAGATAAGGGAGAGATATATGTACTTGCCGAGACCGGCCTTGCCGAGGTAATGGAAAACATCGAGGCGCTCTCGCCGGATATCGTGATAATAGACTCCATACAGACGATGTTTGACGCGGATATAAGCTCGGCGCCGGGAAGCATCAGCCAGGTACGAGAGTGTACGATGTCCATAATGCGCCTGACGAAGGAAAAGGGCTTTACGACCTTTGTCATAGGCCATATCAATAAAGAGGGAAGCATAGCCGGCCCCAAGGTGCTTGAGCACATGGTCGACTGCGTCCTGTATTTTGAGGGCGAGCGAAGCACCTCGTTCAGAATACTCAGAGCCGGCAAAAACCGCTTCGGCTCGACCAATGAGATCGGTGTTTTTGAAATGAACGACAGGGGACTGAGGGAGCTTGCAAATCCCTCGGAGATATTACTGTCCGGCCGTCCGGAGAATGCTCCGGGCACATGCGTTACCTGCGTTATAGAGGGCTCGCGGCCGATCCTCGCCGAAATTCAGGCGCTCATAGCTCCGGCTGCGTATAATTCCGGCCGGCGCAGCTCAAACGGTATTGATTATAACAGAGCTACGCTGCTGCTCGCGGTGCTCGAAAAGCGAGGCGGGATGTCGGTTTCGGCATGCGACGCATATATAAATGTAATAGGCGGCCTTGAGCTCGAGGAGCCGGCTGCGGATCTCGCGACCCTTCTGGCGATCGCGAGCAGCTTCAGGGATCTGCCGCTTGGCCGTGATCTTGCGGCAGTCGGCGAGGTCGGGCTTTCGGGCGAGATAAGAAGCGTGAGCAGCCTTAACTCGCGCCTTTCGGAGATAGCTCGCCTCGGCTTCAGGCGCTGCGTCATACCGGCCCACGTAAAGGACGATATACGCAGACCCGAGGGCCTTGAGCTGATAAGCGTTAAGGATATTCGAGAAGCGGTAAAGGCAACGCTCGGCTGATATGATGAGTTTTGTCGAAAAGCCGCATCTCCCGCAGGGAAAAGTCCGGCGGATCATACTCGGAGAAAAGTACAAAAAAGCTCTTGAAACTGCGCTTTTGGAGCGAAATATCACTCCAATTTGGCTAAAAAATAACGAATTTGTCGATCCACGTCTTGCCGGACACTGCGACCTTATGGCTGTGCATCTCGGCGGGCGAAGACTCGCTGCTCGTGAGAGCGCGGCCAATGATTGCGAATTAATTAACAATATAGAGCTGATAAAAACGGAGGACCCGAAAATACCGGACTATCCGTATGACGCGGGACTGAATATATGTATAGTCGGAGATAAGCTGATATATGCGCCCAAGGCCGCTGACGAGCTGATAACGCGGCTTATAAGCGGCACAAGGCTTTGCTGCAAACAGGGATACACAAAATGCTCGGTGTGCGTAGTCGATGAAAACTCCGTGATCACAGCGGATAAAAAAATTGCGTCCATAGCAGCGGCCGCCGGGATGAGCGTTCTGACTGTCAGCGAAAAGCTCGCGGCTCTGGATGGATTTGAGCACGGCTTTATAGGCGGAGCATCGTTCAAGATAAGCAGAAACGAAATGGCGTTTACGGGCGTCATAAATGCTCCGGACGAGAGATCGCGTATAGAGCGCTTTCTGAATGAACGCGGCGTGAGCGCCGTGTATCTGACGGACGAGCCCTTATTTGATATCGGCAGCGCGATACCGATAATTGAAGAGCTTTAGCGGAAACGCGTATTGAGCGAATGAATGGCACTTAAATACGCGTTTTTGCTTTTTCATCCCCCCTGAATTGAACAAAATCTTTATTTTGCTTAATTATTAGTCAATTTGCCAATAGACAGCTATATTGCTGCCCTGCTATAATGATATCAGTAAAAAATCGATTGGAGCGTTTTTAATGGATTACAGGACCGAAGCGCCTGAGATTATAAAAAGCTTTCTCATATATCATGAGACCATCAAGGGCCATTCGCCGAAGACTGTCGAGGAATATTATCTGGACCTAAGGACCTTTTTCCGTTACATGAAGATAAGCCGCGGTCTGGTCCCGCGGGATACCGAGCTTGAGGATATAGGCATCGGCGATATCGATCTTGACTTTGTAAAGTCGATCACGGTGTCCGACGCCTATGAATATCTCGCCTATCTCTCGCGTGACAGGGTCAAAAATCAGCGCAGCCGCGATGCCGAGTACGGCACCATGGCGTCGACCCGTGCGCGCAAGGTCTCCACGCTGCGCAGCTTTTATAAATATCTGACCGTCAAGGCAAAGCTGCTGGATACAAACCCACTGCAGGACCTCGACGTGCCCAAGATACCCAATAAGCTGCCGAGATACCTGACACTTGCCGAGGCGCAGTCCCTCCTCTCCTCTGTTGACGGCAAAAACAAGGAGCGTGATTACTGTATACTGTGTATATTTTTAAACTGCGGCCTGCGAATTTCCGAGATCGTCGGGCTGAATCTGTCTGATATCCGTACAGATCATATAAGAGTGTTCGGTAAAGGCAGCAAGGAGCGTGTCATCTATATTAACGATGCCTGCGCAGAGGCGATAAACCGGTACCTTGCCGTGCGCAGGGGAATTGCGGCGATAGATAAAAACGCGCTTTTCCTCTCAAACAGGCGCACGCGGATGAGCCGCGAGGCTGTGCACAGTATGGTAAAAAACTCGCTGCGCCGCGCCGGCCTGGACGCCGAAAAATACTCGTCGCATAAGCTCAGACATACCGCTGCGACGCTGATGCTGCAAAACGGCGTTGACGTGCGAACGCTTCAGGAGCTTCTGGGACACGATAATCTCAACACGACGCAGATATACACTCATGTTGATAATTCAGAGCTCAGAATAGCGGCGGAAGCCAATCCCCTCGCTCATTTTGAGCCGAAAAAAGACTAATGGCCAAACGGCCATTAGTCTTTTTATTCAGTCATCGGCTTCCCCGTCCTCCGGCGCATCGGATGATTGCAGACGGACAACGTTCAGGACACCTAAAACAGACGCTGCGAAATCGAGCATGACAATGAACCACAGCGTTGCGCTGCCCGTCAGCGCGAGCACGACCAGGACAAGCTTTATAAACACGGTGAAGCTGAGATTTTCCGCAGCGAGGCGCTTTACTTTATGAGCCGCCGTATAAGCTACCGGAAGTCCGAAAATGCCAACATTGCTCGTGAGTATATCCGCGCTGTCAAAGGACGATCCGACCTTGACGTCTATATCGGCTGCCGTGTGATAATCCAGCGCCTGCGCGCTTACATACATAAGCTTTTCATCCGGGGCGAGCTGCTCCTTGCATTTCTGGATTATATCGGCCTTTTCGGTGAAGCTGCACTCGTAGTGCAGCTCGTCGATTTTGAGCGCTCCGGCGAGCTTTTCGCTGATGTACCTGCCGTCCTCGGTGAGGAGTATGCTCTTTATATCGCCGAGAGCGGCAAAATCGGAGATGACGCTTTCGGCGTAAGGATTGAGCTTTTCCTTGAGCGTCAGGCTTCCGGCGTATCTGCCGCCGATGGCGAGATAAAGGATATAGCCGCCCTTCCTGTCGCCGTCCGGGATGGATATCCCCTTTGCGTCAAACAGCTCGAGCGTTCCGAGGATAATGTGCCTTCCGCTCAGAAATATCTCCATTCCGCAGCCGGGGATGTCCCTGAAATTTGATATGTAGGCCGGTATGATATCTCCGCCGTATGCGCTTACGATGGGAGCCGCAAAGCGCTGCTCGGATGAGTACGCGGTGTAGGCTGCCAGCTGAAGAAAGCTTGCGTTATCCAGTATCGGAGAATTTACCGAGGCGAGCCTGGGCGCACCGTCCGTGAAGACGTCGGCTTTATCGTAGATAACGGCCGACAGCTTCTCAAGGCTTTCAAGCGTCCCTGCGTCTTTTACAAAAACGCCGTATTCTGCGGAACGGCTCAGGCCTGCAAGCGAGTATACCGGCAAAGCTGCCAGCGCGGATATAGGCACCGCCGCCGCAATGAGCATACAGCCGCGGCGTATGCTCATTAGATAGCTCATTTCCGTAATAAACGGAACGGCTACAGCGTACAATACGCCTACTATAAACGCCGCCTTTGAAAACAGCTCAAGATACGGAATATATTTTGCCATGACGGAGCTTTTGCAGCTTGCAGGATTATTGAGTATGCTCCTGAGCCGCAGACTCCCTTCCCTGTCCTCAGGTGAAACAGCATTGTACAGCTCGCTCTTGGTTTTCCTGATGACAAGGCTCAGGCATGTACGCCCTATCTGATAGATGACGAGCATCACGACGGTCTCAATGTAGCAGCCGATGCAGAAGCACACAATTGCGCACAGGCAGATAAGCAGCTGATCGTTGAGATAGTCATTTTTCCTGAGAATATCGGCGGCAGCCGCCATGGCTATGTCAAAGCCGCTTATGGTCGCGGCCGCTGCAAGCATAAGCACGGCAATGAAGGCAGATGCATCGATCGAATATGCCAGTATCAGCAGCAGGACGGACGTAAGGACTCTGAGCGCAGTCAATATCTCCTGTACATGTCCCCTGCCCGCGCCGCGTTTTTTAGAAGGACCCGATTTTTGCATTGCAGCACCTCCCTGCTTTGTATCTGAGATCGCCTCAGGCCTTGCCGTCGCAGCCGAGAACGTCGGTTATCTTGTGCGCGACCATATCCTTTATCGCCGCTCTTGCGGGCTTGAGATACTGTCTGGGGTCGAAGTGATCGGGGTGATCGCTGAAGTACTTGCGTATGGTCGCCGTCATTGCAAGGCGCAGGTCGGAGTCTATATTTATCTTGCAGACCGCCATGGATGCCGCCCTGCGCAGCTGATCCTCGGGAACGCCTACGGCGCCGGGCATATTGCCGCCGTTTTCGTTTATGAGCCTGACAAACTCCTGCGGAACGGACGACGAGCCGTGCAGAACTATCGGGAAGCCCGACAGGCGGCGCTCGACATCCTCGAGGATATCAAAGCGCAGCTGGGGCTTCGTGCCGGGCTTGAACTTGTACGCGCCGTGCGAGGTGCCGATGGCTATGGCCAGCGAATCGCAGCCGGTGCGCTCGACAAATTCCTGAACGTCCTCGGGACGGGTGTAGGAGGAATCCTCGGCCTTTACCTTCACCTCGTCCTCTATGCCGGCGAGAGTTCCGAGCTCGGCCTCGACAACGACGCCGTGATCGTGAGCGTACTCGACGACCTGACGGGTTATGGCGATATTCTCCTCCAGAGATTTGGAGGATGCGTCTATCATGACGGAGGTAAAGCCGCCGTCTATGCATGATCTGCACAGCTCAAAGCTGTCGCCGTGGTCAAGGTGAAGGGCTATAGGCAGGCCGGTCTCCTCTACCGCGGCCTCGACCAGCTTCATGAGATAGGTGTGATTTGCGTATGCGCGGGCTCCCTTGGACACCTGAAGGATAAGCGGAGCCTTGAGATCGGCAGCGGCCTCGGTTATACCCTGAACGATCTCCATGTTATTTACATTGAATGCACCGACGGCGTAGCCGCCCTTATAGGCTTTTTCAAACATTTCGCTTGTTGTTACGAGTGGCATAATTGATCCTCCTGTAAGAAAAATGGTGATATTGCACAATTTTTTTCAAAATCATATTTATTATAAACCTAAAACATGTTATAATCAATAATCATTACATAAATGGAGGCGAAGTTTTGGATAATTTTTTTGACTCCCCGCTGATTGGCGCGTGTATCTTCGGTCAATCGGGCGGACCGACGGCGGTTATCAACGCGAGCGCGTACGGTGTGATCAGGACCGCGCTCGACAGCGATGTGATAACAAAGGTCTACGGCGCGGCTTACGGTATTCAGGGTGTGCTCAAGGATGAGCTTTACGATATGGGCGAGGAGGAGGATTACGAGCTCAAGCTTCTTCTGAATACGCCCTCGTCGGAGCTCGGCTCCTGCAGATACAAGATGGCCGACCCGGAGGCCGACGACAGCGACTATAAGCGAATACTCGAGATATTCAAAAAATATGACGTGCGCTACTTCTTCTATAACGGCGGCAACGACTCCATGGACACATGCAACAAGATCAGCAGATATATGGAGAAGGTAGGCTATGACTGCCGCGTTATGGGCGTTCCCAAAACTATCGACAACGACCTGTTCGGCACCGACCATTGCCCCGGCTTCGGCAGCGCGGCAAAGTTCATTGCGACCTCGTGTATGGAGATCGGCAAGGATACCGACGTTTACAATACGGATATGGTGACCGTCGTTGAGATCATGGGCCGACATGCGGGCTGGCTCACGGCCTCGGCCGCGCTGGCTACGGAATACGGCAACGGCTGCGGTCCCGATCTTATATATCTGCCGGAGCGCGACTTCGATCCTGACAGCTTCACCGAGGACGTAGCAAAGATAATGAAGCAGAAGCGTAATGTGCTTGTTGCCGTTTCAGAGGGGCTTCATTATGCCGACGGCTCTTTCGTATCCGAGGCGAAGGTGTCGGGAACGGACGGCTTCGGCCATGCGCAGCTCGGCGGCCTGGCTGTCAAGCTCGCAAATTATCTCAAGGACCGCCTTAAGCTCAAAAAGGTCCGCGGCATCGAGCTTAGCCTCCTTCAGCGCAGCGCGGCGCATATCGCTTCCGCCGTGGATGTCGAGGAGGCATATACCGTCGGCAAATTTGCGGTCGAGTCCGCTGTCGCCGGAGCTACTGGTCAGATGGTTGCCCTTGAGCGGGACGACAGCGAGGGACTGTATTCCTGCAAGCCCGTTCTGCTCTCCCTCAACAGCGTTGCCAACTTTGAAAAGAAAGTCCCCATCGACTGGATAACCGAGGACGGCAACTATGTCACCAACGATTTTATAAACTACGTCCTCCCTCTTATTCAGGGTGAGCCCAGGATCCCCCGCAGCAATTCCCTCCCCCGCTATGCGCGTCTCAAAAAGGTAAGAGCAAAAGCGCCCGAGGAAGCAATGGCTGAGTAAAAAAAGCGACGTGTAAATGTCAACTAAGCCGCTGTTTAGCTAAATTAGCTAAAATGGCGGCTATTTTTTTAACAAATTCACGTGCGAATTGTGCAATGTGGTGTAAAGAAACTGTTAAGATTTAATACGGCCTATAGTCAAGCGCCATATTGTGTGATAATATTCTTGTATTATTTTTTGGAGGAATAGTAATGCAGAAAAAAAGTAAGATCAACTTGGCCGGCTGGATCATCATATCGATGTTCGCCGGCATAGCGGTCGGCTTCGTGTTTCTTCTGGCCGCGCCCGAAAGCACCTTTACGACAGAGTATCTCAAGCCCTTCGGAACGATATACATAAACCTGCTCAAGTTCATGGTCGTTCCCGTTGTCCTGTTCTCGATATGTGACGGCGTCGTTTCGCTAAACGACCTCAAGCGCGTCGGCAGCATCGGTGCAAGGACCTTCGTCTACTACATGTGCACGACCGCGATCGCCGTTATCATCGGCCTCGTCGTCGTCAACTTCTTCAAGGGCTACTTCCCCGTTCTCGATTCGAGCATCACCGATTCGCTCGAATACACGGCCAATGAAGCCCCCAAGGTCATGGACGTTATCGTCGGCATCTTCCCCGATAACCTCTTCAAGCCCATGGTCGAGATGAACATGCTGCCCGTTATTGCCATTGCGATATTCTTCGGCGCAGGCATACTCGCCGCCGGCGAAAAGGGCCAGAAGATCGGCGATCTGGTAAACTGCATGAACGAGGTCACCATGAAGATCCTCATGATGATCATCAATCTCACCCCGATCGGCGTATTCTGCCTCATGGCTGACGTTGTCGCCGTAAACGGCGCAAAGGTCGTCGGCTCCCTGGCGCTCGTCGTCGGCGTTGCCTACATCGGCTATATCCTGCATGTCCTTATCGTATACGGCATCAGCATCAAATTCCTGTCGCACATGAGTCCCCTTGCCTTCTATAAGGGCCTTGCCCCCGCAATGCTCACGGCATTCACCACCACCTCGTCCAACGCAACGCTCCCTGTAAACATCGAGTGCTGCAACAAGATGGGCGCAGAGCCCGAGATCAGCTCCTTCGTTCTGCCTCTCGGCGCAACGATAAACATGGACGGTACCGCTATCTACCAGGCGGTCGCCGCGGTGTTCATCGCCTGCTGCTACGGCGTTGATCTCACCCTCGGCCAGATGACCATGATCGTTCTCACCGCAACTCTCGCCTCCGTTGGTACAGCGGGTATCTCCGGTGGCGGCATGATAATGCTCTCGATGGTCCTTCTGTCCGTAGGCCTGCCTGTTGAAGGTATTGCGATCATCGCAGGCGTCGACAAGCTCTTCGATATGGGCCGGACCACGCTCAACATCACCGGCGACGCTACCGCAGCAATGTGGATATCCAGAGTCGAGCGCGAAAAGAAGGCTGCAAAGGCGGCAAAATAAAAAAGTCGATATAAAACATATTCCCCCATCTTTCGATGGGGGATTTTTTCAGTCAAAGGCGGGGTTTACGGCGTAGAGGTTTCTGGAGTCGAGCTTTTCAACGGCATTTCGGAGTCCCTCGCCGAAGCGCTGATAGTGAACTACCTCGCGCTCGCGCAGGAATTTTATGACGTCGTTGACATCGGGATCGTCGGAGAGCCGGAGGATGTTGTCGTAGGTGGTGCGCGCCTTCTGCTCAGCCGCCATATCCTCGCTCAGATCGCTGATAACGTCGCCGGTTACCTGCATCGTGGCCGCCGTCCACGGCGTTCCGGACGCAAACTGAGGGTAAACTCCCGCTGTATGGTCTACAAAATAGGGCTCAAAGCCGCTCTTTTTTATCTCCTCTGGAGTCATCTTCCGCGTAAGCTGATGAACGATAGTCGCGACCATTTCAAGATGCCCGAGCTCCTCGGTGCCTATATCAGTGAGCAGGCCCTTCAGCTCGGGGTACGGCATGCTGTAGCGCTGACTGAGGTATCTGAGCGACGCTCCGAGCTCGCCGTCCGGCCCGCCGTACTGCGTGATTATGAATTTGGCGAGCGCGGGATTGGGATTTGCTATCTTGACAGGGTATTGCAGCTTTTTCTGATAAATAAACATGCTCAGCCCTCCCCTTTTCCGCAATAATCCCACGGCCACGGAGCCTTGAGCCATGTGTAGCTCTGCGCCTGAGCGAGGTCGCTGTGGGTAAGCGGGCCGTAGAGCTTTACATACTTTTCCTTCGCCGTTTTAGACAGGGAGAGAATGTTTTTATAAAGCGTAAACGCCTCCTCGTCGCCGCTGTGCGTATCGAGATACAGTGAGAGCTCATGGGCGACAAAATCGAGCGCCATGAGCTCGCCCAGGGGCGTGCCTGTCAGATCGCCGGTATTGACCATATTCATAAACGGCAGGTCGAGCCCCGGGAACAGTGTTCCGCGGCTGAGCGCCTCAGCGCTGCCGTACATGGGCTTTACAGACTGCTGCATCGGTACATATGCCATTGCAAGCGGCGCGCACGCCGGAAGCGAGCCCTCCTTCAGGCCGCAGCTGTTGTTTTCATCCATTTGTGCAGTCCTCCTTTGCATGCTCATTATATGGCCGCACTCCAACGGATGTGAAAAGCGCCGCAGATATGGTCTGCGGCGCTTTCGCTTTATTTTATCATTTCGTTGAACTGTTCTTCGCTTATTATATTGATCCCGAGCTCAGTCGCCTTCTTGAGCTTGCTGCCGGCGTTCTCCCCGGCCAGGACATAGCTGGTCTTTTTTGATACCGAGGATGAGGCCTTGCCGCCGTAGCTTTCGATGATCGCGGCGGCTTGGTCGCGCTTATAGCCGCTCAGCTCGCCCGTCAGGACGAAGGTCATGCCGGCAAAGCGCGTGTCCTTAACGGCATCAGCGCTATCAAACGACACGCCAGCCCTTCGCAGCAGCTCTATCTGATGCCTGGACTGAGGCAGAGAAAACCATTCAATAAGAAAGTCCGCGGTTATCGCGCCGATATCGGGGACGCTTTCAAGCTCATCACGCGTCGCCAGCATCAGCTTATCGAGCGTACCGAAACGCACTGCCAGCGTTTTAGCCGCCTTCTGTCCTACCTGCCTTATGCCGAAGGCGCACAGCAGACGCGCAAGACCGGCGCTTTTGCTTTTCTCGATGGCGTTTATGAGGTTTTCGGCGGACTTCGCGCCCATGCGCTCGAGCCCCGCCACGGACTGTGCGTCGAGAGAATAGAGCTCTGCCGGACTGCTCACAAGGCCGCTTGCGATAAGCGACCGGCACACCGATATGCCCAGCCCCTCGATATCCATCGCTTCGCGAGAGGCAAAATGAGCGAGATTGCGCAGCCTCTGCGCGGGGCACTCCGGACTGGTACACCTGAGCGCCGCACCGTCTATATCGCGCACTACAGGCGCGCCGCACTCAGGACAGAGAGACGGCATTATAAACGGCTGAGTACCCTCGGGGCGCTTATTTCTGTTTACGGACAGGACCTCGGGGATTATCTCCCCCGCCTTCTGGACGAGCACCGTATCGCCGATGCGAATATCGAGCCTGTCGATATTATCCTGATTGTGCAGCGTGGCGTTGCTGACCGTGGTCCCGGCAAGGCGCACGGGCTCAATGACGGCTTTGGGAGTTAAAACGCCCGTTCTTCCGACCTGAACGATGATGTCGACGACCCTGCTCTCCTTCTTCTCGGGAGGATACTTATAGGCGACTGCCCAGCGCGGGAATTTTGCCGTGCTGCCGAGAGCCTCACGCTGAGAAAGAGAGTTTATCTTGATGACCGCGCCGTCAATGTCATAGGCAAACTCGCCGCGCTCCTGCCCTATCAGCTCTATATGCTCGCAGCACTCGCCTATCGTTGCGCACAGCTTATACGGCACAACAGGAAAGCCCATGTGCTTCATCGCATCGAGCGTATCCGAATGGGTCATATACGGCTCGCCGTCTGTATACTGCATGTTGAAGCACACGATATCGAGCTTCCGCGAGGCGGCGACCTTCGGGTCGAGCTGCCGGACAGAGCCGGCTGCGGCATTGCGCGGATTTGCAAGCGGCGGCTCTCCGTTTATCTCTCTTTCGGTGTTGAGCTCGCCGAAAACGGCCTTTGACATATATACCTCGCCGCGGACGATCAGGTGCTCGGGAGCATCGATAAGGTGCATCGGCAGACTTCTGACCGTGCGCAGATTTTCGGTGACGTCCTCGCCTGTCACGCCGTCTCCGCGGGTCGCGCCGCGGACGAAATAGCCGTTTTCATACTCGAGCGACATTGAAAGCCCGTCGATCTTGGGCTCAACGCAGAACTGCCTGCCGCTTCCGAGGGCCTGATCCATTCGCTCGCCGAAGACTCTCAGCTCGTCAAAGGAAAAAACGTCGCTCAGGCTTTCCAGCGGTACCCGGTGCTGCACCGGCCTAAACTGTGACAGAGCCTTGCCGCCGACTCTCTGCGTCGGTGACGTGGGCGTTATGAGCTCCGGATGCTCCTGCTCGAGCTTAATGAGCCTTACCATGAGCATATCGTAGTCATAGTCGGATATTACAGGCGCGTCGTTGACGTAGTACAGCCTGTTGTGGTATTCGATCTCTTCTCTGAGTTTTTTTATCTCTTCTTTTGCGTCCATGCTCAGCTCTCCATGTTAAGATATGTGTCCGGCACCTTGCCGACGATAACGGTGTCGGCGACGATGACCTCTGTTACGGTAGTCGCGCTCTCAGTTCCCCAGGGTATGAGAATATCTATATCGATAGTCACCTCGAGCACGAGCTGATATTTCGCCTGATTTATTCCGCACGAGACGATCTCGTTGCGAAAATCGACCCGCGACGAGGTCAGCATGATTATCTGCACATTAACGTCCGGACCTTTGTTGAGAAGAAGGTTCAGACCCGTGAGGTTTCCGGCGGGTATGGCTACCGTTATTACTCCGTTGTCGGTCGATTCGATGACGGAGTTAAGTATGTCCGTGGACAGCGAGTTTATGTGCGCCATGTCGCTCGTTATCGCCGTCACATTTCCGGCGCTGTCTTTTTCAAGGTCTACAAAATAATCGAAGCCGTAAACTCCGCGCCCTATAACGCTGTTTATCGAGTCGTTTACCGTCTTTGTAACGATATCCGTAGCGTCGGACACGGCCATCTGTGCCGACAGGCTTCCGAGAAACCAGCTGACAAATGCGCACATAGCCAGCACGAGCAGGATAAAAAGGCCCGCTCCGCCGGACCTGCGCCGGTGGCTCCCGCCGTCGCGCTGTCTGTCGTATCTCGGCCTTCGGCGTAGGAGAAAATACATGAGATCACCCCATGTATTTATATGCACGACTCAGCTGAGCATTTCGTTAACGGCCATCATTATACCGAGCTTGCCGGACTCGTATGTTATGCCGCCCTGAATATACAGAGTGTACGGCTCGCGCATCGGACCGTCGGCGGAAAGCTCAATGGAGGAGCCCTGAACGAATGCCCCCGCCGCCATTATGACGGGGACATTATAGCCCGGCATCTGCCAGGGCTCGGGCGTTACATATGAGTCGACGGGCGCGCCGGCCTGAACTCCGCGGCAGAATTTTTTCATATTCTCTTCGCTTTTGAGCCTTACCATCTGGATGATATCGTTTCGCGCCTCCTCCGGCGGCGGCGACGATTCAAAGCCGAGCTTCTTCATCATCGCAGAGCAGAAGGTCATTGTCTTTACCGCCTGAGCGACGACGTGCGGAGCCATGAAAAAGCCCTGGAAAAGCAGACGGTTATTGCCGAGCGTGGCGCCGCATTCGCCGCCTATGCCCGGTGTTGTCAGACGCATCGCGGCGTTTTCGACGAGCTCCTTGCTGCCGACTATGTAGCCGCCGGTCGGCGCAAGTCCGCCGCCGGGGTTTTTTATCAGCGAGCCCGCCATGAGGTCAACGCCGTATTCCGTCGGCTCATGCTCGCCGGTAAACTCGCCGTAGCAGTTATCGACCATGACCTTGACGCCGGGAGCTGCGCTTTTAACAGCTGCGCATATCTTGCCTATCTCCTCGGACGAGAGAGCTTTGCGGTTATCATAGCCTCTTGAGCGCTGGATCAGAACGGCGCTTATGCTCTTATCCGCAAGCGCGGCCTTTATGCCGTCGATATCCGGCTCGCCGTCCTTGAGATCGACCTGCTTATAGCCTATGCCGTAAAACCTCAGCGAGCCGTGGCAGCCGCCCTCTATGCCTATGGCGTTTCTGAGCGTATCGTAAGGAAGCCCTGTTACGGAAAGCAGCGTGTCGCCGGGCTTGAGCATGGCAAAAAGCGCCGCAGAGAGAGCGTGAGTGCCGTTTACAAAGCCGATGCGCACGAGCGCCGCTTCCGTGCGAAACACCTGCGCATATACCTTATCGAGCACTTCCCTGCCCAGATCGTCATATCCGTAGCCGCTCGTTCCCGCAAAGCAGGAGTCGGACACCCTGTTATCCTGAAACGCCGTCATGACCTTGCGCGTGTTGAGCATCGCGATCCGGTCGATGCGCTCGAACTGCGGACGTATCTCCTCCTCGGCCTGACGTGCAAGCTCGTATACCTCGGGTCGTATATCGTTTACGTTCATTTTAAAGCTCCATAACTATCTGTTTAAAATATTTGCCGCGCTCCATGAAGTTTTTAAACTTATCAAAAGCGGCGCAGGCCGGCGAGAGCAGGACCGTGTCTCCCTCCTGCGCAGAGGATGCTGCGGCGAGAACGGCATCTTTAAAATCGTCGATTTTCTCTATCGGCAGTGTTCCGTCGTAGTATTTTGAGCTGACGACGGCCTTATATATTTTTTCCGTGGTCGCGCCGGTGAGATACAGCCTTTTTACGTGCAGGCATATCTCGTCGCCAAGCTCGTCGAAGGGGATGTGCTTGTCGTAGCCGCCGGCAATAAGTATCGGCTTTACCTTCAGCGCATGCAGACCGGCCGCCGTACGCGTCGGGCTCGTGCCGATGGAGTCGTTTATGAAGGTGACGCCGTCCTTTACTCTAACCTGCTCGAGCCGGTGCTCAACGCCCGCGAAGCTCTTTGCGACCGCAATGCAGGTATCGTCGCCGACATATCCGTCGGTAGCCGCAAACGCCGCCATGTAATTTTCAAGATTATGCGTTCCGGGAAGCTTTATATCGTCCGCCGACATGACGGCGCTCGCCTTGCCGCCATGGACGCGGTAAATGACGCCGTCTGCGCAGTAAACGCCGTTTTCGGGCCTTACGGCACGGCTGAAATACGATATATCGGCATCAGCCTTTCCCGCATAGTAGGCGGAAAACTCGTTTTCGTGATTGAGCACGAGCCGGTCGCCCGCGTCCTGATTTGCAAATATCGAGCTTTTCGCGTCGATATAATCCTGATAATCCTTATGCTTATCGAGATGGTTCGGCGAAACGTTCGTTATTACGGCGACCTTTGGCCTGCATACCATGCTGTGCAGCTGAAACGAGCTCAGCTCCAGCACTGCAAAGTCGTTTTTATTCATGTCGTCGACGTCGCACAGGAGCGGCCTGCCTATATTGCCGCCGAGATGGACGGTATAGCCCTGAGCCTTTAAAAGCTCGGATATTATCGTTGTCGTGGTAGTCTTGCCGTCGCTGCCTGTTACGGCGAAGATCCTGCACGGGCAGAGCTTCATAAACAGCTCCATCTCGCTTGTGAGCTCCGCCCCGCGGCTCACAGCCTCCTGCAGATGCTCATCGAAGGGCATGAGGCCGGGAGTGCGGAAAATGAGGTCGAAATCAAGCCGCTCGAGATAGTCCTCACCGAGACTGAGCTTAGCGCCGAGCTGCAAAAGCTCGCCGTATGTATCGCCCAGCTCCTGCGCGCTGCGCTTATCGCAGGCCGTCACGTCGCAGCCGGAGACCAGCAGCCTTTTTATGAGCGGCGTATTGCTCACGCCGATGCCGATAACGCCGATGCGCTTATGCTTTATCTTTTCAATATATTCATTTAAGCTCATGCTTTTGACCTCCCATTAACTAATCCATTATACGGCCTTGAGCTGCTAAAGACAAGAAATTTCTATTGACTTGACGGCTTAATATGGTTAAAATAATTACCTGAGTGAGCCGAACGACCGCGGGTACATTCCGAAAGGAAGTACATGAGGAAAGTCCGGGCTCCGCAGGGCAAGGATAGCGGGTAACGCCCGCCAGGGGTGACCCTCGGACAAGTGCAACAGAAATATACCGCCGAGAGATCGGTAAGGGTGGAAAAGTGAGGTAAGAGCTCACTCGTCGCATGGAGACATGTTGACGCTGTAAACTCTATCCGGAGCAACGCCGTGGGAGGACATGTGATCGGCCCGGTCGTCCTCAGGAGGCGGCTTGAGCCTGCCGGTAACGGCAGGATTAGATAGATGGTCGTTTAAGACAGAACCCGGCTTACAGACTCGCTCATTTATATAGGAAAAACCGCCGTGTCAGGCGGTTTTTCTTATTCCCATTTTGCCCAGACGTCGGGAGCGCAGCCAACGGTCGCCTGCTTTCCGTTGCGGACGATGGGCGTTTTTATGAGCCAGGGACATTCAAACAGCTTTTCGAGCTTTGCCTCGTCTGACGCGAGATATTGGATGAGAGGATAGTCGGCGTCGTCCCTGTTTATCATGGCATCGAGGCCGACTGCGTTTTTTACGGAATTGAGCTCACCCCTGCTCATGCCGAATTTCAATATATCGACAAACTGATATTTTATTCTGCGCTCCTTGAAATAGCGCTCGGCCTTCTTTGTGTCGAAGCATTTGTTTTTTCCGAATATCTGAATGTTCACAGCGCCCTCTCCATTATCCTGAGAATGTTGTTGCGGAAAACGTCCTGCGCGAGCTGCTCGGGATAATTGTGCCTGAGCAGCGTTTCGTATATCCTGCCGAGGTCCTGCACTCCGCTTATGCCATCGGGAGTATTATCTATACCGTCAAGGTCGCAGCCGAGAAACACGGCCCTCTCACCGCCGAGCGACATGAAATGCTCTATGTGGGCAAAAACAGCGGCAATATCGCGCCCGAGGCCGAGAAAATCCGGGCATAGATTTATCCCCGCGCCTCCGCCCTGCCCTACGAGCGCCGTAAACTGTTCGTCTGACAGATTGCGGGGCACATCGCACAGCGCTCTTGCGTCGGAGTGACCGGCTATAAGGGGGCGCGTGCTTATATCGAGCGTATCCCAGAAGCCGCGCTCGGATATATGCGACATGTCGAGCATTATGCCAAGCTCCTGCGCCCGGCGCACAAAGCGCCTGCCCTGCTCGCTAAGTCCCGTGCCGCCGTCCATGGCGGCGCCGCAGAGGGCGTTGTCGTGGTTCCATGTCATATGTACGATGCGCACGCCGCGCCCGTAGGCGGCGTCGATATCGTCGATCTGCTCCGCGCCCTCTATGGACAGCAGCGCCGCGATCCTGCATTCACTTTCAGCGGTGATGATATCCCGAAAATTCAGACACAGCTTGACCATGTCTGAATTTTCTTCTATCTGCCGGAGAAAAAACGCGATAGAGGTGTCGGCAAATTTTACGGGCTCGGGGTCGTCGACTGCGCAGATCGCAAAGACCTGGGCGGCCGGAGAATACCGCGCCAGACGCTCAAGGTCAAGCTGCATGGAGTTTCGCCTGAGCCCCTGGCCGCGCTCGCGCGCATGCACCGCCGTATCGCAGTGGCAGTCAAAAAGGGGTATGCCTGTCATACTTCGGAAATGAGCGGCAGTATCATGGGACTGCGCTTGGTCGTCTTGTACAGATAGCCGGAAACGTTGCTCTTTATGCGGCTTTTGATGGCGGACCAGTCCTTCACGCCGTTTTCCTCGCAGGCCGTAAGCGTTTCCTTGGTCACGCGCCTGAGCTCCTCGAGCATTGCTTCGGCTTCCTTGACGTAGACGAAGCCGCGGGTGAGTATCTCGGGCTCAGACAGCAGAGCGTTATCCCAGGACGAGAGCGTAACGACTATGACGACCATGCCGTCCTCGGCGAGCCTGTGCCTGTCGCGCATGACGACGCTGCCGACGTCGCCGACGCCCATTCCGTCGACCATAACGGCGCCGGACTGCACAGCTCCGTTGAGCTTGACGCTCTTCTTCGATATCTCAATGACCTTGCCGTTTTCGGCGATCACTACGTTTCTTGGGTCTACGCCCATGAGCCTGCCGAGCTCTGCGTGCTTTACGAGCATGCGGTATTCGCCGTGGACCGGGATGAAGAACTTGGGCCGGACAAGAGCGAGCATCATCTTCTGCTCCTCCTGAGAGGCATGGCCGGAGACGTGCAGGGCGGTGTTGCGGTCGTAGATGACCTCGGCTCCCTTGTGGAACAGCTCGTCGATGACCTTGCTTATCATATTCTCGTTGCCCGGAATGGCCGACGCGGATATTATGACCCTGTCTCCGGGGCGGATGTTTATCTGCTTGTGCTCGGAAAACGCCATGCGGTACAGAGCGGACATGGTCTCGCCCTGAGAGCCGGTCGATATGATTACGACCTTTTCCTTGGGCAGCTTATTGATCTGTGCGACATCGACAAGCACATTCTCCGGCGCGTTGAGATAGCCCAGGACCGTTGCGACGCGCAGGATATTTTCCATGCTGCGGCCGGTTATGGCGACCTTTCGCTTATATTTTGCCGCAACGTCTATTATCTGCTGCAATCTGTGCACGTTTGATGCGAAGGTAGTTATGATAATACGCTGGTCGCAGTTTTTGAACAGCATGTCAAAGGTCTCGCCTACCTTGCGCTCGGAGGCGGACAGGCCTGGCTTTTCAACATTGGTCGAGTCGCTCATCAGCGCGAGCACGCCCTCGTTGCCGAGCTGGCCGAAGCGCGGCAGATCTATCACCCTGCCCTGAACCGGGGTGAGATCTATCTTGAAGTCTCCCGTGTGTACTATCGTGCCGAGCGGCGTTTTGATCGCGAGGGCTACAGCGTCGGCTATGCTGTGGTTAACGGCTATAAATTCAACGCTGAAGCAGCCGAGCCTGAAGATATCTCCGGCCTTCTTGGTGAATATCTGCGTATTGTAAAGAAGATCGTGCTCCTCGAGCTTTAGCTCTATGAGCGCTGCCGAGAGCGGCGTCGCGTATATGGGGACGTTGAGCTCGCGTATCACATACGGGACTGCGCCGATGTGATCCTCATGTCCGTGAGTGATGATGATGCCTCTGACCTTTTCGGCATTTGCCTTGAGATAGGAAATATCGGGGATGACGATGTCGATACCGTACATATCCTCGTCCGGGAAGCCGAGACCGCAGTCTATAACGATTATATCTGTGCCGAATTCAATGGCCGTCATGTTCTTGCCGATCTCTCCGAGACCGCCAAGAGGTATGATCTTTAGCTTGTGAGTCATATATTAACCTCCAATTTGAGTTATCATTTCCGAAAACGCAAAGCAAAGGGACCCTCACCGCATCTGCCCTGAGCCGCAGCGCGCAGTGAAGACTTCCCCCTCGTATATTCGGTATGTAGATCCATGCTTACGGGAATTATAACCCGTTTATCACATTTCAATTCGGCCCTCAAGGGCGCGAAGAAGCGTGGCATCGTCGGCAAACTCAAGATTTGAGCCGACCGGGATGCCGTAGGCAAGACGTGTTACCTTAACGTCAAAGGGCTTTAAAAGGCGCGAAATGTACATGGCCGTAGCCTCGCCCTCGGTGTCGGGGTTCGTGGCCATTATGATCTCCTTTATCTCGCTGTCGTCGGCGGCGACGCGGCGGATGAGCTCGCTTATGCGTATATCGTCGGGGCCAACGTGGCTTATGGGCGAAAGAACGCCGTGGAGAACGTGATACACGCCGTTATACTCGCGGCTGCGCTCTATTGAAAGAACGTCGCGAGGCTCGGACACGACGCATACCATGCTCTTGTCCCTCTTTGAACTCGCGCACACGGAGCAGACCTCGCCCTCGGTGAGGTTCTGGCATATCCTGCAGCAGCAGACATTCTTCCTCGCTTCAAGGATGGCGCTTGCAAAGCTCTCGCCCTCGCCCTCGGGAAGCGAAAGCACATGGAACGCAAGGCGCTGGGCGCTTTTGCGGCCTATACCGGGCAGAGACGCAAATTTATCTATAAGGTTTTCGAGTGAAGCAGGGAAAAATGGCATTGAATATATCTCCTACGCGTTTCTGATGGCGTCTATCTGCGCCTTTCTGTCAGGCTTTCCGAAAACGGCGCTGCCGGCAACGAGCACGGTCGCTCCGGCGTCCTTTACGAGCCTTGCCGTAACAGGGTCGATGCCGCCGTCCACCTCAAGCTCGCAGTCAAGGCCCCGCCTGTCGATCTCCTGCCGCAGCTCCGATATCTTAGGGAGCTGATCGTGCATGAAGCTCTGACCTCCGAAGCCGGGCTCAACTGTCATGACGAGCACCATATCGAGCCTGTCTATAAACGGATACAGTACGCCTGCCGGCGTTCTCGGCTTTACCGACAGCCCGACCCTTTTGCCGTTTTCCCTGACGATGTCGACAGCGTCGGATATGTTCTGATATGAATCGGCCTCAACGTGGAGCATGACAAGGTCGGCTCCGGCATCGCAGAAGGCCTTGGCGTACCTGACGGGCCTGTCGATCATAAGATGAACGTCGAGAAACATGTCGGTCATCCTCCGGACAGACTTCAGGACCGGAATTCCGATAGAGATATTGGGCACAAAAATGCCGTCCATAACGTCAAAATGGACATATTCCGCACCGGCGGAGCGTATATCCTCGATCTCGGCGCCAAGCTTTACAAAATCCGCGGAGAGGATCGACGGAGCTATCTTTACCATATCTATAACCTCGGAAGCCTATAAGGCATAAAATGTTGCAGCGGCAGGGTGCGCACGGCCGCTTTCATATATCGGGGAGCGCTGCGGCGCTCCCCTCATGCGCACAATCCAATACATTATACAACATCATTACAGCAATTACAAATAAAAAATGTAAAAAGCAGAAGGAAAACTATCATTTCCTTCTGCTTTCGGCTATTATCTATGCTTCGGGCAGCTTGCAGACGTCTATCCACTCGAGCGCGTTGGAGTATTTAAACAGCTCGTCTAGATCGAGCTCGATGGCGCTGCTCGCGCTGCCGACGGCCGGGAACACGGTCTCAAAGCGCTTGAGGCTTTCGTCAAGATACACATCAACTCCGTCGTTTATGCCGAAGGGACACACGCCGCCCACCGGATGACCGACGAGCGTGAGCACCTCGTCGGGAGACAGCATTTTCGCCTTCATGTGGAATTTTTCCTTGAACTTGTGGTTATCTATCCTTGCATCCCCTGCTGCTAAAATGAGGATGCAGCTGTCGTCCTTTTTAAACGACAGCGTCTTGGCTATCCTCGCGCCCTCAACGCCGAGAGCGAGCGCCGCAAGCTCGACCGTCGCGCTGGAAACGTCAAATTCGCGGACGCGGTCCTCCATGCCGAACTGTCTGAAATATGCTCTGCCTTTTTCTATGGACATGTCTGTTTCACCTTATTTTAGAATTATTTTATTGAAGTTTTTCTTGCCGCGCTTGAGGACAACGCCTGCCTTGAGCTCTACGGCGGTAAATACCCTGCCGATATCTCCGATCTTTTCGTCGTTTGCGGAAACGCCGCCCTGCTGGATGTTGCGGCGGGCCTCGGATTTGGACGCGCACAGGCCGCTGAGAACAAGAGCGCTCATGACGTCGAGAGCGCCGTCTGCAAGCTCTGCCTCCGTTATCTCGGTCGTCGGCATTTCCCCGGAGGCTGTGCCGCCGAACAGCGCCTTTGCGGAGGCCTCGGCCTTCTTAGCCTCGTCCTCGCCGTGGACGAGACAGGTGAGCTCGTATGCGAGTATCTCCTTGGCCCTGTTCAGCTCGGAGCCCTCCCAGCCGTCCATTTCGTCGATCTGCTCGAGCGGCAGGAAGGTGAGCATGCGCAGGCATTTGAGAACGTCCGCGTCGTCTACGTTGCGCCAGTACTGGTAGAAATCGTAGGGAGAGGTCTTGTCGGGATCGAGCCATACGGCGCCTGCCGCGGTCTTGCCCATTTTCTTGCCCTCGGAGTTGAGAAGCAGCGTTATGGTCATCGCGTGCGCATCCTTGCCGAGCTTGCGGCGTATGAGCTCTGTGCCGCCGAGCATGTTCGACCACTGGTCGTTGCCGCCGAACTGCATATTGCAGCCGTAGTGCTGGAACATGTAGTAGAAGTCGTAGCTCTGCATGATCATGTAGTTGAACTCCAGGAAGCTCAGACCCTTTTCCATGCGCTGCTTGTAGCACTCGGCGCGCAGCATGTTGTTGACGGAAAAGCATGCACCGACCTCGCGCAGCAGCTCGATGTAGTTGAGCGGCTTGAGCCATTCGGAGTTGCGCAGCATAATGGCCTTTCCCTCGGAGAAATCGATAAATTTCTCCATCTGCCTTTTGAAGCACTCGGCATTGTGCGCGATGGTCTCCTCTGTGAGCATCTGACGCATATCGGTGCGGCCGGAGGGGTCGCCGATAAGGGTCGTGCCGTCGCCGATAAGAGCTATGGGACGGTTGCCTGCCATCTGGAGCCGCTTCATAAGGCAGAGAGCCATGAAGTGGCCGACGTGCAGGGAGTCGGCGGTGCAGTCAAAGCCGATATAGAAGGTGGCCTTGCCGTTATTTATCATTTCCTTTATCTGATCCTCGTTGGTGACCTGAGCGATAAGCCCTCTTGCGACCAGTTCTTCGTAAATACCCATCAGTTTTTCTCCTTTTTTATTATATCCTCGGCCGTTTCGGCCATGAATGCTATTATCTCGCCGCAATCTATGCTGCCCTTGAGCTCGGCGCAGCGCACATGAGAATACTTTTCACGCGCGATGTCGACGCAGCGCTTTGCGATGGATGAGATCTTTCCCTTTGCCTCGGCATCCTGTCCGTCGTTAAACGGGAAAACAAGCCCCTCCGCCATAACGGCGCCCGTGACAGCTCCGCACAGCTCGCCGCTTCTCGCGCCGCCGCCGAAGCCAGCCGACAGCGCGAGCGCCGTTTTCTCGTCCATGCCGGTATATTCGCAGCACGCCGCGAACACGGACTGCGCGCAGTTGAAGCCCTTTTTGTGATAGCTCAAGGCTTTTTGTCCAATATCCATAGCTGCCCTCCTGTAAAAAAGCCCCCTGTCCTAAGACAGAGGGCGTAATTAACGCGGTACCACCTCTATATGCTCTCCCCTCGCGGACAGGGCCTCGGTGAGTTCGTGACTCAAAACGCTGTATCGGGCGCACCCGTCATCGCCTACCGAAAATTTCAGCGAGCCGCTCCGAGCCGTATTCATTCATCCTCGCTCTCCCCTTTTCAGCAGGCAGGGTCTCTCTGTGCAGCTAAAATGAACTACTTGTGCTCTTCAGCGCGTTATCGAAGCAGATTATACTAAACTATTTGCCTCTTGTCAACTTATATTTATCCGCCGTAGCAAGCTGCTCCTCGGCTCCGGCGAGCATGGTCTCGCTTATCACATCGCCGCCGTGCAGCCGCGCGAGCTCCATGCGCCTTCCCTGCCGGTCGAGCTCCTTTACGACGGTAAAGGTCTTCCCGCCGCGCTCCGCTTTTTCTATCCTGTCATGACAGTCGGCCAGAGCGGCTATCTGCGGCAGATGCGTAATGCACAGGACCTGCTTGCCGCGCGAGAGGTCGCTCATCTTTTCGCCCACGCGCTGGGCCGCGATGCCGGAAACGCCGGTGTCTATCTCGTCGAAAACCATCGTCTCGACAGGGTCGCTGTCGGAAAAAGCGGTCTTCATTGCGAGCATTATACGGCTCAATTCACCGCCGGACGCGATCTTTGATATGCGGCCGAGCTCCATACCGGCGTTTGCGGATATCAGAAACCGCACCGTGTCGCCTCCCGTGCGGTCAAAGCCGAGAGCGCTCTCCGTGGGCTCGACCGAGACCCTGAAGCGTACAGACGGCATGCTCAGATCCTTGAGCTCGCCGCTGATACGCTCTTCGAGCCTTTTTGCTGCATCCCTGCGGCATTCTGTGAGCTCCGCCGCCTTTTTCAGGCAGTCTGTCTTATGCTCATCGAGCTGCTTTTCAAGCTTTTTGAGCATATCGTCGGAGTATTCGAGCATTGAAAGCTCTCTCCTGCCGTCGTCAAGGAGCTTGAGCATACCCTCCTCGTCGGCGTTATATTTTCTGCTCAGACGCCTTAACAGCGAAGTGCGGGCTTCTATCCTGTCATACTCGTCAGGCGAAAAATCGAGCCCGTCCCGGAAATCGCGTATGCGCTCGGCGGCATCATAAATGAGCGCTGAGGCGCTGCCTATGATATCGGCCGTTTCGCGAAGCCCGTCTGATATTGCGGCGGCGCGGCTTATCAGAGACGAGGCCTCGTCCGTGAGGGCTGCCGCGTTCTCATCGCAGGCGTAGAGCGCGCCGTACGCTCCGTCGAGGGCCTCGGTGAGCTTTTCCGAGTTGCGCAGAAGCTCGCGGCGGGCTATGAGCTCGTCCTCCTCGCCTATGCGGAGCTGCGCGTTCTCAAGCTCCTCTATCCTGTATCTCAGGCTGTCGGCAAGGCGTTCCTTCTCGATCTCGTCCATGGACAGCCTGTCTATCTCGCGTCTGCAGGCGGAGTATGCGTCATAGGCCTCCCTAAACGCCGAAAGCTCGGCATCAGTCCGTCCGAAGCCGTCGAGATACTCAAGATGCGACGCCTCGTCCATGAGCTGGCGGCTGTCGTTCTGACCGTGGATATCGAGCAGCAGCGAGCCGAGCTGCCTGAGCTGCGAGACAGTAACAGGGTTTCCGCACACGCGGCAGCTGTTTTTGCCGTCCGCGGATATCTTTCTGCGTATGATGATCTCGTCCTCCGGCTCAAGATCGTTTTCCTCAAACCATTCTGCCGCGGCGGCTGTCTCAAAAACAGCCGACACGACGCCGTAGTCGGCCCCGCTGCGTACAAGCTCGCGGCTCGTGCGCGCACCGAGCACGGCGGAAAGTGAATCGACGATTATGGATTTGCCGGCGCCCGTTTCACCCGTGAGCACCGTCAGCCCCCTGCCGAATTCAATATCCGCCTTTTCAATTACGGCAATATTTTCTATATGCAGCTGTGTAAGCATGGGAGACCTCTTTATCAGAACATTTCGTCTATCTCGTGGCAGAGCTCCTCCGCCGCCTTATTGTCCTTCATCGCCAGAAACGCCGTATCATCACCGGCGAGAGTGCCGACAAGCGTTTCTATATGCATCGAGTCGAGCGTTGAGCAGGCCGCCGACGCAAGTCCTGGCAGCGTCTTTATGACGATTATATTCTGCGCGACGGCGTATGACGTCACGCTTTCGCGGAATATCTTGCGCAGGCGCATCTCACGGTCGTTATTGCGTGATTTGCCGCTGACCACATAGTGATACTTGCCGCTGCTGCCAAGCTCCTTTACAAGATGCAGCTGCTTTATATCTCTTGAAAGCGTTGCCTGAGTGCTGGGGATACCGCGCTCGGCGAGCGCCCGGATAAGCTGTGCCTGGGTCTCTATCTCACGTTCGGAGATTATCTGAAGAATAATGCTCTGTCTTGAATCTTTCAACTATGTCTCCCCTTTCAGTCGATTCTGTACTGCAGCTTGTCGAATGTTGAATCATAGAAGCTGCGCTCGCCGAGGTAGACGAGGTTTGCGCGCTTTGCCGACCTGCGGACGATGACGATGTCCTCGTTTGCAAGCTCGAAGCCGTCCGTTCCGTCGACCGACACGTAAGCGCGCCTGTCGTGCAGCTTTTCCGCCATGACGGTTATCGTGTGATCCGACGACAGCACGAAGCTTCTCGCTCCGATATAGTGCGCGCAGATCGGCGATATGATGAGATTTTCCGCCTCCGGCTCTACTATGGGGCCACCGGCGGACATTGAATAGCCCGTAGAGCCTGTGGGCGTCGATATGATGATGCCGTCGCCGGAAAAGCTCATGATACGCTCTCTGTCGCACCAGGCGGTGAGCTTTATGCAGTCGCCCATACCGTGGATGACGGCGTCGTTGAGCCCGACGTCGGCATAGATGACCTCGCCGTCGCGTATGAGCTCGACGTCTATCATCATTCTGAAGCTCGACGAATAGTTTCCCTTTGCCGCCTCAAGTATGAGCCCGATATCCTCCGGCTCGAGCGAGGCCATGAAGCCCTTTGTCCCGAGATTTATGCCGAGCATGGGTATCTCGCTGTGGTTGAGATACCTCGCGGTGTGCAGTATCGTCCCGTCGCCGCCGATAACTATGAAAAGCCCGGCCTTATCCGTGACGGCGCTCCATGCGCTCAGCTCCACGTCGTCCGGTATCACGGACGCGTCATGCGCTCCGAAAACCGGGCAGACGGCGACTCTGAAGCCGTCCTTCCGCAATATATCTCTTGCCATTCTTGTAAGCTTGAGGCCGCAATCCCTGTACGGATTCGGACATAATACGATAAGTTCAGCCATTTTGCCCTCACAGTTTTTCGTGCGAGGCTTCAACGACAGCCTGCGCATCTATAATGGGTGCGTCAAATTTGCCTTTTTTCATAAAGCACAGATATTCTATGTTTCCCTCCGGCCCTTTTATGGGGGAAAAGTCGAGTCCCATAACGCTCATGCCGACACCGGGCGCAAATTCCAGGATGCTTTCGATGACCGAGAGATGCACGCTCCTGTCGCGCACGACTCCCTTTTTGCCGACCTCTTCCCTGCCGGCCTCAAATTGCGGCTTTATAAGGCAGATAAGCTCTCCACCGTCCCTGAGAAGCGAGCACACCGCCGGCAGCACGAGCCTTAGCGATATAAACGAAAGATCCATGACCGCGATGTCCACGGGCTCGGGTATCTGCTCGGAGCTTATATATCTTATGTTTGTCCGCTCCATATTGACTACGCGCTCGTCCTGCCTGAGGCTCCAGGCGAGCTGGCCGTAGCCGACATCGACGGAATATACCTTCCCAGCGCCGTTTTGCAGCAGAACGTCGGTAAAGCCGCCGGTAGAAGCGCCGCAATCTATGCAGACCTTTCCCGATGGGTCCACGGGAAATACCCTGAGGGCCTTTTCGAGCTTAAAACCGCCGCGGCTGACATACGGAAGAGCCGAGCCCTTGACCTCAACTCTGGCCTCCGGCGATACCTGCATGCCCGGCTTGTCCGCCCGCTGCCCGTCAACGAAGACGAGCCCGCTCATTACAGTCGTTTTTGCCCGCTCCCTGCTTTCCGTCAGGCCGAGGTCGAAAACGAGCTGATCGAGTCTTATCTTTTTCATGCTTCACCCCTGACCAGCTTTTCTGCCGCCTCGGCGAGGCTCTGCGGATCAAGGCCGCAGTGAGCTGTAAGCTCCGCTACCGTGCCCTGAACGACGATGCCGCTGCCGAGGTTGGGCGTGAAGGCTGCGTTTATCTTAACGCCGCTGCGCTCGGCAAACGCGAGTATGTCGTCTGCGATGCAGCCGTTTTTACAGACCTGCTCGCTCATAAGAAAGCGTCCCGTTTTCCGCATGGAGTCGATTATATCGCCGTAAAAGCCGCTGTCGAGCCGTGAAAGCTTGAAAACATCGGCGTGAATACCCCTATCGGCGAGCATATCGGCAGTGTCGAGGGCGGTGTTTATATCCGTGCCGTATGCCGCTATCGTGATATCGTTTCCGCTGCGCAGCCTTACGCAGCCGTCGGTCAGGCAGTCTGTATATCTGCCCTCGCCTCCTCGGGGATAGCGTATGGCGACGGGGCCGGACATGCGGTTCACGGCCTCGTCGAGCATCGCCTCGAGCTCGGCAAAGCTTGCCGGGCACAGGAGCTGCATATGCGGCACGGAGCGCAGATAGCTCACGTCGAAGGCGCCGTGATGCGTCTCTCCGTCGTTACCGACGAGCCCCGCCCTGTCGACGCAGAATACGACGTGCAGCTGCTGGAGCGATACGTCGTGTATCAGCATATCGTATGCGCGCTGGAGAAAGCCCGAGTATATCGCGACGACGGGCACGAGCGACTGCTTTGCCATACCGGCGGCCATGGCCACCGCGTGCTCCTCTGCTATGCCGACATCAAAGGACCTGCTCGGAAAGCGGTCGAAGAACTCGGTGAGTCCGGTACCGGCGCACATGGCGGCGGTGACGGCGACGATATCGTGATTTATCTCGGCAAGCTGCGTGAGCTTTTTTCCGAAAACCGATGAGAAGCAGGGCTTTGAGGCAGGCAGCTTCCCAGTCACAGGGTCAAATTTACCGACGCCGTGGTATTTATCGGGATGCTCCTCGGCATATTTGCAGCCCTTGCCCTTTTTGCTTATCACGTGCACGAGCACGGGCGTGTTCATTTCCTTTGCCCAGCGTATCACGGTCTCAAGCTGGTCGACGTCGTGCCCATCCACGGGCCCCAGATAGTAGATGCCCATGGAGTCGAACATATTCGTCGGCAGTATCGACTTTTTGAGCGCTTCCTTGAGCTTATGGCTCGCGTTATACAGGCCGTTCATTCCGCTGACGGCCTGCTTGTACCAGCGCTTGAAGTTTATATAACCGGGCTTGACGCGCTCTCTTGACAAAAGCTTTGCCATGCCGCCGACGTTGCCGTTTATGCTCATGCCGTTGTCGTTGAGGATTATGACGATAGGCTCGCTGCTGCCGCCGACGTTTGCAAGGCCCTCGTATGCAAGGCCGCCTGTGAGCGCACCGTCGCCGATCACGGCGCATACGCTGTAGCCCTCGCCCTTTATGGTCCTGGCTCTTGCCATTCCGTAGGCCACGGAGACCGAGTTTGAGGCGTGACCGGCTATAAACGCGTCGTCGTCGGCTTCATACGGCTTGGGAAAGCCGGAGAGCCCGCCGTAGCAGCGCAGCGTAGAGAAGGCGTCGCGCCGGCCGGTTATTATCTTGTGCGCATAGCTCTGATGTCCGACGTCGAACACTATCCGATCGACCGAGCTGTCATACACTCTGTGCAGCGCGACCGTGAGCTCGACCGTGCCCAGATTCGAGGCAAGGTGCCCGCCGGTCTTTGAAACATTGTCTATAATAAACTCGCGCAGCTCGCTGCAAAGCTGCGGCAGTTCGCTTTTGCTCAGGCGCTTTATATCGTTTGAGGAATTGACTTTATTCAAAATATTCAAAACAATACCTCTTTTGGATCAATAAATATTCGCAAATTACGCTATTATACATAATAGCAAACCGCGGCGAATTTTACAATAGACATTCGCCGCGGTTTTACAGATTATTCATCTCAATTGAGCCTTGTCACCATTGAATCGGCAAGCTCACAGAGAAATTGAGTGTCATCAAATGCCGTTTTAAGGACGCTCTTGGCCTGTTCGGTCAGCTTTTCTATCATTTCCATGCACTTGTCCTCGCCGAGCAGAGCCATATACGTATTTTTATGCTCCTGAGCGTCCGAGCCGACGGGCTTTCCGAGCTCCTCGCTGGTGCTTATAACGTCGAGGATATCGTCGCGGATCTGGAACGCCGCGCCGATGCATGCGCCGTACTGCGCGGCGGCCTCGAGCATCGCTTCATTTCCGCCCGCCGCGGCAACGCCCATGCGGCAGGCCGCTGTGAGCAGAGCGCCGGTCTTGCGCGAGTTTATATCGTTAAGCTCATCCTCGGAGAGCAGCTTGCTCTCACCTGTCATGTCAAGATACTGTCCCGCGCACATCCCGTCGCTGCCGACGGCACCGGCGAGTATCTCCGCGCAGCTTGCCCTCGCTTCTGCCGGAAGCGGACTGCGCAGTATCGTGCCGAAGGCCTCGGCCTGAAGGGCGTCGCCGGCAAGCGTTGCGGTGCACTCGCCGTAGACGACGTGATTTGTCGGCTTTCCGCGGCGAAGCTCGTCGTTATCCATGCACGGAAGATCGTCGTGGATGAGGCTGTATGTGTGCAGCATTTCTATAGCGCAGGCAACGGGCAGGGCCTTATCGGTGTCGCCGCCGGAGATGCGGCAGAACTCCAGAACGAGCGTGGGGCGTATACGCTTACCGCCAGCCGTGAGGCTGTAGCGCATTGATTCGAGAAGCCCGTCATAGCTCAGCCCGCAGGGCTTGAAATATTCGGAAAGCTTTGCGTCTACAAGGCTTTTATATTCTTTTGCCGTCATATCATTCACCAAAGGGGAGCTCCTCGGGCTCGCCGTCCTGACCTTTTCTGAGCTTTACGACCTTCTGCTCGGCCTCGTTGAGCAGCGTGTCGCAATTGGAGATGAGCGACGTGCCCTCCTCGAAAAGCTTGAGCGATTCGCTCAGCGGAGCGTCGCCGCGCTCAAGAAGCTTTACTATCTCGTCGAGCCGCTTTACCGACTCCTCAAAGCTTGGTTTTTCCTTAGCCATGGCTTTTTGCCTCACTTTCATCTACAGTGCATTTTATAAGTCCGTCGCTTACGCTGAGGCTCAGCTTATCGCCCTTATTTACGCCGGCGACGCTTTTTATGAGCCCGCCGCCTTCATTCGATGCGATCGCATATCCTCTGCCGAGGACCTTTAAGGGACTCATAGCGTCAAGCGCCGACGCGAGAGCTATGAATTTATTGCGCTTTGCCGCGTTTGTCTTTTCAGCTGCCGCGGCGAGCTTTCCGCGTACATAGTCAAGCTCCGTGCGCTTTGCGTCGATATACGTCATCGGGTCCTGCAGCACGCGGCGGCTTTTTATATCGTCAAGGCGCGCGCTCATGCGGCTTATGCTCTTGTGCATGGCCTGCGTCTGGCGGATGTTCATATTCATGAGCCATTCGCGCATTTCCCCCTCGTCGGGAACTGCGATCTCCGCCGCGTTTGACGGGGTCGAGGCGCGGACGTCGGCGACGTAGTCGGCGATAGTTACGTCTGGCTCGTGCCCGACGGCCGAGATGACCGGCAGCTCCGACTCGTATATAGCCCTTGCGACGCGCTCGTCGTTAAAGGCCCAGAGGTCCTCTATGGAGCCGCCTCCGCGGCCCGTTATGATAAGGTCGGCGACCTTGTGGCGGTTTGCGTAGCGTATGGCGCCGACTATCTCCGGCGGCGCCTCGACGCCCTGAACGCGTACCGGCAGCAGGATGACCTTCGTCATGCTCCAGCGGGTCCCGAGTATGCGTATCATATCGTGAACGGCGGCGCCGGCCGACGAGGTTATGATAGCGATCTTCTCCGGAAACGGCGGCAGCGGCTTTTTGTGAGCCGGGTCAAACAGGCCCTCGGCTGCAAGCTTTTTCTTGAGCTGCTCGTAGGCTATCTGAAGGTCGCCCGTGCCCTCGGGGACGAGCTCAGAGCAGTAAAGCTGATATGCTCCGTCCCGCGGGAAGACCGATATACGCCCAAAAGCAGTGACGCCCATTCCGCTTTCGGGGCGAAAGCGCAGCCTGGACGCACTGCTTTTAAACATGACGCAGCGAAGACTGCTCTCCGCGTCCTTGAGCGTAAAGTAATGGTGCCCCGACGGATATATCTTATAGTTTGACAATTCGCCGCGCACGCAGACCTTGTTAAGGATCGGCTCGCCGTCTATCAGCGTTTTTATTATCTGGTTGAGCTCGGATACGCTAAGGCACTGCTGATCCATCACAAAGTCTCCGTCCCGGGCGCATCCCCGGTCTCGCAGCTCCCGCTCTCAGAGAACTCGCCGCGCATTATGCCGCCGAGAACGCCGTTTATGAACGAGACGGTCTCGGGCTCGTCATAGCCCTTTGCAAGCTCAACGGCCTCGTTTATCGCGGCGCTCGCGGGGATATCGTCCATGTACATTATCTCGCTCACGGCGCAGCGCAGTATGGCCATCGCTGTCCTGGACATTCTCTCCGGCTTCCAGCCCTGAGCGTATTCTGCTATGAGTCTGTCCGTCTGGATGCGATAGTCGCAGCTGGTCCTTACGAGACGGGAGATATACTCTCTCTCCTTTTTTCCGGGATATTCCGAAAACAGCTCGTTTTCACCGGCAAGGGTATCGTAATACTCCCTGTCGAAGAACTGCTCGAGCAGCTCGTCGACGGGCTTTTCGCTCGTGCAGGCGTAAAAGCTCAGCTGCACCGCTATCTCTCTGGCGGTAGTTCTCTTCATCCTCTAATACCTCTATCTTACTTTTCAAAAGCAACGCCCGAGACGTGGACGTTGATCTCCGCCTTCTCGATGCCGGTCACGGCATGAACGAGCTCCGAGACGGAGCTCTGAACATCGTGCGCGACGTTTACTATATTGCAGCCGTAGCGGACGAGGATTATGACGTCGGCCTTGACGGTATCGTCCACTATCTGCACGGTCACGCCCTTGGACATGCTCTTGATGCCGATAAGCTCGGCGATCTCGCCTGTGGTCGTGTTGGATATTGCGGCCACGCCCTCGACCTCGGTAACGGCCGAGCGGACCATTGCGGAAATGACTTCCTCGGATATATTTATGCTGCCGTTTTCGGCTTTGCAGCTGATGTAATTATCACTCATGATGTGCCTCCGTTGTGTCTGCACCAATGGTGCAAAAATTCTGTCATAGTATTGTATCACAACGAAAGGCAAAAATAAAGAAAAAAAGACGGGTAAGCCCGTCTTTTTTACGATGGAACGGCTATCACGTTTAGCTGGGCGGCCGTATAGGAGGTCTCCGAGGTGACGGTCTCCGTTATTCTGGCGACGGCGGCCTCGCTCAGACCCTCCTGCGGAGCGGGAACGGCTACGGTTATTGAATCCTCGCTCATGTAAACTACGCAGTCGGCAAAATCCTTTGCAAGAAGCTTGTTTTCAAGCTGAGATTCCTTCATGGAGTAGTTGGCCATCGCGGATATCGAGCTCATCGCCGAATCTATCGTCTCCTGCGAGGCTGTCTCGGAGCTCACCGCGTCCTCGAGCATTTTCATCGCCTCATCGCGTGATACCTGGCGGTTCAGGCGCGCCTCGGCGAAATAGCCGCCGGAGCTTTTTATGCTTGCGGCCTCGTAGGCTTCGTTTGCCGCCTGCATGGCCGCGTCCTCGGCCTTTACCATCGCAGGATCGGCGGTCCCCCATTTGCTGTTATACGACCAGTTGAGATACACCGCCGCGCATACGAGCAGCAGGACCGCCGCGACCGTCGCGTTTCTTTTAAGATTCTTCATTTTACCCTCCTATATTCGACGCAGTTTTTATTACCTGGATGCTGTCGCTTTTAAAGCCGGTAAAGGCCTCCGCGGCCTTTATTACGGATAGGCGTACCGCGGCGTTTTCAGCCCCGTCGCAGACTATGACCGCTCCGGTGTCTGATAACAGCACCTGTGCGCTGCCGACTCCCTCGCATTTTTCGAGCACCGACGCCAGGCGCTGTTCATCGCTCATATCGCCGATGCTGCCGGCGGCAGTGCCTGTCGGCAGGAGCATTATCGCAAGGCCCAGCACGAGCGCGAGGACAGGGTATTTGAATTTGCCAAGGCTGCTTTTAAATTTATCCGTCATTTGCAGTACCGCTCCAATCCTGATCGTCAAGGCTTATGCCGAGCTCGGCGCGGATACATTCGGCGAGCATGCTTTTCTGCGCGCCCCCGGCGGACGATACGATTCTCGCCTCGTGCGGATACCAGTATCCGTCGCTGCTCCAGAGCGCCGTCACGCTCAGCTCAGATATCTCCGCGCCGAGCTCATCGGCTTTGTCCAATATATATGCCCGGCACTCGTCCTCTATGATACTGCGGTTTAATTTTTTGCTGTAGTCCTCACCCTGCTGCGTATACCGCTGCGCGTCGAGCCTATATCGCGCCAGCGCCTTTGAATATGATTCAAAGTCAAGCTCAGCCAGCGGCGAGGCTATGGCCGCGCACATTATGACGGCGCAGATTATCCCAAGCGCCCTCTTTACCCTACCTTCGGGAGTCAGCAGCATGGATACGGAGCAGACGACGCCCGTATATATGACGGCATGCAGCCATCGCGACAAAAGCTCAGGCATCATCCGCCCACCGCCTTTATCGATATCGCCATTGATACGAAAAGTATTATCGCGCAGCATCCGGCAAGACCGAGGATCATTCCGATGGCGGAGCCTATGCAGTCTGTGAGCGCGCAGAGCTTATCGCAGCCGAAGGCCCTTACGGCGGCGGCCGTGAGCTTATAGCCTATGTAGTTCAGCGCCAGCACCGCAAACGGCGAGGCGCACACGGCAAGCAGTGCGAGCATACCGAACACGCCGACCGTGCCGCGCATGAGCTCCGCTCCGGCGACGACCGTGGACGCGGCGTCCGAAATTATGCCTCCGACGACGGGCAGAGCCGCCGCTATGGCGGTCTTTGTCAGCTTTGACGCGAGTGCGTCGCCGCCGGACGCGACGGAAGAGCTTATGCCGATATACAGCGTAAAGCCGAGCGAGGCGGCGATCATCAATATCGCGCTCAGACGCTTCAGAAACGAGGCTATACAGCCGAGGCTTCTGTTTCCCAGCGAGGCCGAGGCCATTCCGGCCGCAAGATAGGCGTAGATAACGGGCATTATGACGTTCTGAGCCGCCGTTACAAAAAGGTCCATGAACAAAACCGACGCCGCGTAGCTCACGGTAGCCGACGAAACGGTCCCGCATGCGGCGGAGGCGGCGCACATAGCGGGCAGCAGCGTTTTTGAAAAGCCTGAAAGCGCGTCTATTACCTCGCTTCCCGAGGAGATGAACGAATGCATATCCGCGGCGCTTATCACGGCTATGGCCGCGCAGCCGCCGAGGCTCACATACTCCGGCGCGTCATCGCAGAAGACCGTGAGCACGGCGCATGTGAGGGCGACGGCAATGATCCCCGCCGCCCGTCTCATAACGCCGCCGATACCTCCGGACAGGGACTCGGTAAAGGCGCTTCCAAGCCTGCCGAGGCCCTCCTGCGGCTCCTGGGCCGTATCGCCCAGGAGCTCGTCTGCATACTCCGGCAGCGAATCGCGAAGCTGCGCCTCGTCATAGGGTGCGGCGCGGCACGGCGTTATGAGAAGCAGCGTGAATATGATGATGAACAAAAGCTTTTTCATATAAGACCGCCTATCGTATCCAGGAGCGAGCTGAAAAGCGGCAGAGCCGTGAACAGAGCCGCGGCGGAGCCGAGAAGCTCCATTGACGAGGCTATGCCGCTCTGCCCTGCGTCCCTGCAAAGGCCGGAGACGAGCTTCACTGTCATTGCGATGCCCACGCATTTGAAAACGGGAATAAACAGCGCGGAGGAAAGTCCGGTCTTTTCTATTGTGCAGCGGATGAGCTCCATGAGCCCGGAGAAGAGCTGCACGCCGGTAAGGAATATCACCGCAGCGGCGGCTATAGCGGCGGCAAGGGCCATCTCCTGGTTGCTCTTTCTTATCAGCAGTATGCAGAGCGCGGAGATCATGGCTATGGCCGAGGCACGTATAACGATATCCATCAGAGCTGGAACAGGTCCTTTATGAGCGAAAACAGCTCGCTGATCTTCTGCACTACGACGATCAGCACGACGACCAGCGCAGCTATGGTCGTCATCAACGCCTGCTCGTCCCTCCCGGAGCGGGAAAGCAGTATGTTCAGCACCGCCACAAGTATCCCGACGGCTGCGATCTTAAATATGAGCTCAACTTCCATTTTTCCTCCCGCAGATCATATCAGCACGATGGCGAGGATGAGCCCCACGGCTCCTCCGAGGCCGACGTACATTCTTTTGTTTTCGCAGAGCGTTTCGCGAAGAGCGCTGCGCTCTGCCGAGAGCTCGGCCATGCAGCGGTCGAGCGCCGCGCACTGCTGCGCGCTGTCATACCGTCCGAGGCTGCCGCCGAGAGCTTTTATACCGGCCATCGCGCGAGGCGGCAGCTCCCGCAGGCAAAGCTCTGCCGCGTTTGACCAAATGCTTCGGAACGTCTCCTCCCCGAGCCTTGAAAAATCTGCGCTCACCTTTTTCATAAAGCTGCCCGCAGCGCCGGAGAGAGGGCCTGAGGCTGCATGCATCACCTCGTCGAGCGGCGCAGAGCGCGAGGATATCTCGCTTTTCATTAAGCCCAGCGCCGATATGAGCGCCGTATACGTTCTGTCCAGCTCGCTCAGGCTGCGCGCCTTGATCATGCCGGCAGCGGCACAAGCGAGCGCTATTAAAAACGCGCCGATAAGCCTCATGTGAGCTCCTCCCAGCTGTAGCTTCGCAGGCCGCCGCGGTTTTTTATTGTAAGCGCCGCCGTAAAGGTCCTCTGCTCCAGGAGCCTGCGATACACTGGGCGGCTCCTGAGCTCGGCAGCGGACGCTGCATGCGCCGTCGCTATGACGCGCACTCCGCAGCCGGCGGCCGAGGCGGCGGCCTCGCAGTCGTCGGGAGTGGATATCTCGTCCATGACTATCACCTGGGGATTCATCGAACGCAGCAGCATCATGACGGCCTCGGCTTTTGGGATATCCGTCATGACATCACACATCGGGCCGAGGTCAAACTGCGGCCTGCCCCGGTATACGGCGGCAAGCTCGCCCCTTTCATCGGCCGCTGAGACCCTCACACCCGAGGAAGACAGCACCCTTATACATTCTCTGAGCATAGTTGTCTTCCCTCCCCCGGGCGGCGAGATGATAAGCGCGTTATCGCGGCTTTCATACAGCCTTTCAGCAGCGTCACCGCCGCAGGAGCGCAGCTCGTGCGGTATGCGTATTGAGACGGAGCTTATATCCCTCAGCCCGACGAGCCTGCCGCCGGATAGCATCCCGGTGCCGCACAGGCCCAGCCTTATGCCGAAGGCACAGCTTATAAAGCCCTTTGCCATATCCTGCTGCACGGTGTGGACCGAGGCTCGCGTGGCTTTTTCTATAACGCAGGCGATATCGCCGCCGCTGACGGGCTCTGCCGGTAACGGCAGCTCCCTGCCGCCTATCAGCGCGGCGGGCGCATAGCCTGTCCTGAGCCTGAACTCCTCGGCGCATGCATGCTCCCTTCCGAGAGCTGCCGCCGTTTTTGCCGGCAGCAGTCTCACGGCCTCATCATACGCGCAGCTCATGCCTATAGCACCGGTATCAGCAGCAGACGATCATCTGTATCTCTGCCGTCGGTTTCATTTATGAGCTTTATGAGCTCTGCGTCCGAGGAGTACTTCTTCGCAAGGCTCCAGAGGTCCCCGTCCTCGCAGCGGCACATGTACAGGGAGGCGTCCGGCTTTTCCCGCTCGCGCTCGGTCTTTTCCACCTGGCTTACCATGCTTATGCTTCCGCAGCTTATATACCGCATTGTGATATCGAGCCTTATATCAGCGCTCACGCCGCCCGCGGCCGCGGCGTGAGCGCTTACGCTGTCGACCGTCACCTCGTCAGGGCGCCGTTCATCGGAAATCTCAAGCTCCGCCCTGCCTCTGAGCCGGCAGGCCCTGAGCTCGCCCTCGCGGTCCCTGTATACGATATCCGCGGTCACGGGAACTGAAATGCTGTCATCACCCGTCTGCGGACAGTCTGCAAAGGCGCTCGAAAGGATTATCTCGTCCGCTCCGTAGTCGGAATTATACGAAAGCCTGACGGCGCAGCTCTGCTTTATCTCCCGTGTGCTCGTAATGCAGTCGAGCCCGCACTGCGTCAGCTCTATCTCATGGGTGCACGAGTAGGCGTCGCTTATATAGCTTAGAGTCTCGTCACGCAGGCAGACAAGCTGTATCGCCGCCCGGATATCCGCCGATAGCCCTGCGTCGAAGGGCTCGAAGTACTGCCCCGTTATCATCGCGCACGAGCTTGCTTCGACCTCCGTGCAGCCGTCGGGCAGATTGAAAAGCTGCGAAAACGGAACGGTAAACCGCGCTGTACGCGGAACGCCGGAGACAAGATATATGGCCTCTATCTCCGCCGTGCCCCTGACTATGAGCTTCGTTCCGACGACCTCGCTGCCGCCGAGGCATATGCTGCTGAAGGCCTTCACAAAATCGCCGCCGCGCAGAGGCTCCGGCAGCTCGAGCTCATCCTCGATGCTCAGAGCTTTTTCTGAAACGAGCGCTATGCTTTTGCACTTGAGCTCATCGGTCCGGAAAAACAGCTTATCCTGCGGCTCTGAGGGAGGCTCCGACCAGCACAGGTCGGCATATTTGAAGCTGCTCTGCTCCATAAAAACGTTCGCGCTCAGCGATATCTTCCGGGGATCGGCGGCCCTTGCATCCACCGACAGCGATGAAAGCCGGGTAACTGCAAGGCTTGTGCTGTCTGCTCCGGGCGCGTCGAAGTGCAGCTCGAACGGCACCGATGTCCCGACGACGCGTACACCGCTGCCTGTATCGGGGACGTAAAAGACCGTAATGTCGATATCTCCCAGAATGTCGACGGCGTCCGTCGATACGAGCTTTTCACGTATCCTGCACTGGTACCTGCAGCACAGGATGCGCAGTATATCCTCCAGAGTATCGGGAATTGTGAGCTCGGCCTCGCTGTGAGCCTCCGCCGCCGAGCCGCACAGCTTTTTATAGGCGCAGCCTTCCCTGCTTTTGAGTTCGATCTTCATGGCATTTCTCCTTAAACTTGCTTTTGTACATCCTATGCCGCCGCAGAGCGCTTAATGACAGCGGATAAGCCAGACTCCGATACAGATCAGAGCCGCGGCGAGCATGAACCACCAAAACTGCGTCGGCAATATGAGCGAAAGAATGATTATCGTTCCGGAAACTATTGCAATTACTGCAAAAAACGCACACGGGCCCTTACGCAAAAAACCGCCTCCAGCACACGCATTTTATAAAGCGTATGCCGGAGGCGGTCTTGATTATTCTATTTGTTTTCCCAGAACCTGTTTTTTGATGCGAGCTCGTACAGCCGCGCGTAGGAATCGTACCTGCTTTTTCTGATACTCCCGTCCCTGACGGCGGCGGTCACCGCACAGCCGGGCTCCCTGAGATGGGCGCAGTCGGCAAAGCGGCATGAGCCTATATGCTTTCCGAACTCGCGGAAATCGTACTGCAGCTCCGACTTGTCTATCGTCTGCATCATTTCTATCTCAAACGAGGCAAAGCCCGGAGTGTCGGCTATATACGTCCCCTCGCCCGCGTCGAACAGCTCCACATGGCGCGTCGTATGACGGCCGCGGCCGAGCTTCTCGCTGACCTGGCCGACCGGCAGCTCAAGCCCCGGGAGCATGGCGTTCAATATGCTCGACTTCCCGACGCCGGAGTTGCCCGTAAAGGCGCATATCCTGCCACGGAGAGCCGCCTTGAGAGCCGCTATCCCGTCTCCGGTCACGGCGCTGACCCGATAGGTCTCAAAGCCGGAGGAGGAATAGATCGAATACAGCTCGTCCGCCGGATCGATGTCCGTCTTATTTATGCAGACCATCAGCTCGCAGCCGGCTTCCTCGGTTATAACGGACACTCTGTCTATCAAAAACGGGTCTGTAACGGGATTGGTGTTTGCAGCGATGAACACGAGCGCGTCGATATTTGCGACGGCGGGCCGGATAAAGAAATTTCTTCGCACGTTTATCGAGGTGACATAGCCCTTTGTCCCGTCCGGCTCGAAGCTTACCCTGTCGCCCACCATGGGAGAGGTGCCGTCAAGGCGGAATTTGCCCCGTGCGCGGCACTCGTAGACGCTCCCGCCGGAGCTGACATAGTAAAATCCGCTCAGGGCCTTTATGATAGTGCCGTCCATTCAGCCGCCGTTTCCCGAGGGCCCGGAGGATATCGTTATGGATATCTTGGTGTGCTCCTCGACCTTGGTGTTGGCGGCTATATTCTGTTCTATGACTGTTCCCGCGTCAAGCTCGCTTTCCGCTGTCGTTATATTGCCTACGCTCAGATTACTGCTTTCTATTTTGGCAAGGGCCGATTCCCTGGAAAGGCCCTTGAGCTGCGGCACGACCGTCATGACCGTCTGCGGGCCGGTGCTTATTATGATCCTGACCTCGGAGCCCTCGTCGGCGGGTGCTCCCGCCGCGGGGTCGGTGCTTATGACATAGCCCTTGGTTATGCTGTCAGACGGCGCCTGCTCCAGCGAATAGCTAAAGCCCGCGTCCTGGATCATGCTTATGGCCTCCTCCCTCTCGCGATTGACGATATCGGGTACGGCAAGAAGCCTCTTCTGATCGTCGACCGTTTCCGCGGCGCACACGAGCTCGACGACGATCTTGCTGCTCTTATCGCTCACTGTCTTGCTGCGCTCGGCCTCGGGATCCTGCGAGAGGATTATGCCGTATTCGTGCTCGAGATCGACCTTGAAGGTGACCTTGAAGTCGTATATCTTTTTATAGTCCTTGTCGTTTATGACGTCCTCATAATAACGGCCGACGAAGTTATCGACCTTGACCTTGACAGGGTCGGAAAAGAGGTCCTTGAGGAAATATCCGTTCAAGAACACAAAGCCGATTATAACAAACAGCAGTACCGCAAGAATTCCGGAGCTGAGCGCGATCTTTCTGCTCCTGCGGCTGCGCTCTGTTCTGCGGCGCGGCTGCTCGTCGCTGTCTATAAGCACCGCATCGGAGTCCTCGAGCACATGTGCGGCAAGGCTCTGCGCCTTGTACTGCTCAAGATCCTCAAGAAGCTCGCCTGCCGTCTGATAGCGCCCGTTTATATCCGAATCCATGGCCTTGAGGCATATGCGCTCAAGCTCCTCCGGGATATCGGGGACTATCTCGCGCGGGCTTACGGGGTCTGTGTTCATATGCTTTACGGCGACCTCGACGTCGGAGGCGCCGACATAGGGCAGTCTTCCGGTGAGCATTTCGTACATGACTATGCCGAGCGAGTATATATCGCTTCTCGCGTCGGGAGCCTGGCCGCGGGCCTGCTCGGGCGCTATATAGTGCACGGAGCCCACGGTCTCGCCGTTATTTTCCTCGATATCGCTTTCAAGCGAGGCTATGCCGAAGTCTGCGACCTTTATCATGCCGTCCTTGAGCAGCATTATGTTCTGCGGCTTTATATCACGGTGGATGATGCCCTTGCTGTGAGCATGCTCAAGGGCCTTCGCCGTCTGGATGGTGAAATCAAGGACCTCCGACGGGTCGAGAACGCTCTTTTTCCGCAGATACTGCTTGAGCGTTATGCCGTCGATGAGCTCCATGACGATATACTCTATATCGTCGCTGTGGCTGACGTCATACACCGAAACTATGTTCGGATGAGATAGCATGGCAACGGCCTGAGACTCGGCGCGAAAGCGCCTTTTGAGCTCGGTGTTGGCGGCCGTATCGTCGCGCATGATCTTGACGGCGTCATATCTGTTCAATCTGTGGCACAGAGCCTTGTACACGTTCGCCATTCCTCCCGAGCCGATGAGCTCGATGATCTCATAGCGATCGTCAAGTATCCTGCCTATATATTTATCAGCACTGTTTCCCATAATAGCACCTTTGGTATCAAGTCTTTATAAGCACGATGGAGACATTGTCCCTAGCTCCGCGCGCAAGCGCAAGCTCCATGAGCCCGGAGCAGACGTCCTTCGGCAGGGCCTTTTCCCTGAAGTGATCGTGTATCTCCTTATCGCTGACCATGTTGCTCAATCCGTCCGAGCAGAGGAGAATGCCGTCTCCCCTGTGCAGCGGGCACTCAAAATAATCCGCCTCTACCGAAGCGTCCACGCCCAGGGCGCGGGTGATGATGTTCTTCTTCGGATGGTGGAGCGCCTCTTCCTTTGTTATCGCGCCCATCGCGACGAGCTCCTCAACATAGGAGTGGTCGCGGCTTATCTGCCTTATCTGCGCGCCTGAGAGATAATAGGCTCTGCTGTCGCCCACATTCACGAGGTACGCCCTGCGGCGCGTCACGATGCCGCCGACCAGGGTCGTGCCCATGCCGTCGTAGTTTGCGTCAAAGCGGGAGTATTCGTAGACGACGCCGTTTGCGTCGGCACAGCTGTCGCGCAGGAGCTTTTCCTGATTGCTCATGATAAGGCGTGGCGCGACGAGGCTTTCATAAACGCGGCTGACAAACTCCTTGCTGGACAGGCGGCTGGCGAGGTCGCCGGCCTTGGCTCCGCCCATACCGTCGCATATGACGGCGATCACGCATTTTCGCTTATCGCAGTTTTCGATTATATAGCTGTCCTGATTTTCGCTTCTGACCTTTCCCTTGTCAGTAATGCCGAAACTTTTCATTTTTCCTGATTGCCCTTCTGCATTTTTCTGCGGAGCTGACCGCAGGATGCTTCCACATCGCCGCCGAGCCTGCGGCGGACCGTGACGTTGACGCCGTTATCCTCCAGGACCCTGACAAAGGCCCTGATATGCCCCTGCGTCGAGGGCCTGAAGCGGCTCTCCTCAACATGGTTCATCGGGATCAGATTGACATGCGCACCGACATACCTTGCCCGTCTGGACAAAAGCTCTGCATGGTACTGCGTGTCGTTGACGCCGTCTATCATGATATACTCAAACGATATCCTGCGTCCGGTCTTTTCGTAATAGCGCCGGCAGCACTCCATGAGCTCATCCACGCCTCTGCCGCGGTTTGCCGGCATTATCTTCGAGCGCGTCTCGTCATCGGGCGCGTGCAGGGATACCGATAAGGTCAATTGTAAATTAAGCTCCGCCAGTTTGTCAAACCTTTCTGTTATTCCGCAGGTGGAAAGCGAGATGTGCCGCATGCCTATATTCATGCCGTCGGGGTGATTAACGAGCTCAAGGAATCTGACGACGTTGTCAAAATTATCGAGCGGCTCGCCTATGCCCATGAGAACGATATTCGATATCTGCTTTCCGGAATCTATCTGCGAGAACATGACCTCCTCGAGTATCTCGTCAGGCTCAAGGCAGCGCACAAGGCCTCCGATGGTCGAGGCGCAGAACGCGCAGCCCTGACGGCAGCCGACCTGGGTCGACACGCACACTGTGTTGCCGTGCTTATAGCTCATGACGACGGTCTCGACGGCGTTGCCGTCTGACAGCTCCCAGAGGTATTTTATGGTGCCGTCTGTCTTCGATACCTGCTTGCTGAGCACCTTCGGCTCGTAAACCGTATATTCGCTTTTCAGCTTCTCCCTGAGCGATTTCGGGATATCGCTCATCTCATCTATCGAGCCTATACCCCTGCCGAGCCATTTGAATACCTGCTTTGCACGGTATTTCGGCTCGCCGAGCCCGGCGAGCAGCTGCTCTATCTCGTCAGGGAGCATGCTTCTAAGGTTTTTCATTTGTCTCTCCTCAGCTTGCAGACGAAAAATCCGTCGGTGCCGTGAATATCCGGCCAAAACGTGAAGCTACCGCTGTCGGCACTCTCGCCGTTGGGCAGCGCAAAGCGCTCGGCGGAAAATTCCGGATGGGCGCTCAGAAACGCGTCCGTGACCGCTTCGTTTTCCTCCTCGAGGACCGTGCAGGTGGAGTATATGAGAACTCCGCCGGGTCTGAGAAGACTCGAAAGGTTTTCGAGTATGGCCGCCTGTACAGGCGGCATGGCGGCGGCATCCTCCCGCTTTTTGTACCGTATCTCCGGCTTCTTGCGGATAACGCCAAAGCCTGAGCAGGGAACATCCGCGATTATGGCGTCGTACTGCCCGTCAAGCGGCTCTCTCGCGTCATGCGAAAAGGCGTTTATTATCGTGATGCCAAGGCGTTCGGCGCCGCTTTTTATAAGCCCGAGCTTCTTCTCGTGAAGGTCGCAGGAATCTATGCAGCCCTCGTTTTTCATGGCTATGGCCGCCGCAAAGCTCTTCCCGCCCGGCGCTGCGCATGCGTCGAGCACACGCATACCGGGCTCGAGCTCCGCCGAGAGCACGGCGCATTTTGCGGCTGGGTCCTGGACGTAAAACAGTCCCTCGGTAAAGCCGGCCATCTCGCTTACATTTCCCGCCGTTACTATGCAGTCGGGCAGCCACGGATGAGCACGGCACTGCACTCCGCCGGCTTCGAGCCGCGCCATGAGCCCGGGCACGGATGTTTTAAGGGTATTCACCTGCAGGCAGGTCTCGGGCACTGTGTTATTCGCCGCTAAGAAGGCCTCGGCGGCGTCATAGCCCCGGTGCGAGATCATATACTCCGCAAGCCACAGAGGGTGACTGTATTTTACCGAAAGATACTCCGCCGTTCCCCTGCCGGGGACATCGGGAAGCTCCGACATACCGACGGTGAGCTTTCTCAAAACTGCGTTGCAGAAGCCCGAGGCCCTTGAGCGGCCGAGCTTTTTGCAGAGCGTTACGGATTCGTTCACAGCCGCCGGAGCCGGTATCTTATCCATGAAAAGCAGCTGATATGCGCCTGCGCGCATGATATCGCGGACCTTCGGTTCTATTTTGGACGACGAGCTGCTGTAGAGGTCGATATAATAGTCGAGCAGCGCAGTGTTCTGCGTAACGCCGAGGCATATGCTCATGGCCAGCGCCAGCGAGCGCGCATCAAGAGCGTATTTTGTTTTCATAGCGGCGCCGAGCGCCGACGACCACGCGCCGTCGCGCCGGATCCTCTCCAGTGCGAAAACCGCGGCTTCTCTGGCCTTGTCCAATGCTTAATCCACCTTTACAGGATGTCCGAGCAGGTAGTCGGACGCCTTCATGCGCTTTTTGCCCGCGGCCTGGAGCTCGGTTATCATGACGGTCTCGCCGCCGAGGCAGGCTACCTCTATCCCCTGCTTTCCGGCGCTTACGATGCCGCCGGGGGCCTTTGAGGTCCTTGTCTGAGTATACTGCGCGGAATATATCTTAAACTGTCTGCCGTCAAGCTCCGCCGTTGCAACGGGCCAGGGCTGCAGGCCGTATATGTGCTTTATTATCTCACGCGGGGTCTTCGCCCAGTCGATCGGGCACATGCTCTTATCGAGCATCCTGACATAGCTTGCCCTGCTGTGATCCTGCGGCGTTCTCGGCGCCGTGCCGGCTTCGATATCGCGCAGGGTCTTATCCAGAAGCTCCGCTCCCATGAGCATGAGCCTGTCAAACAGCTCGCCCGAGGTCTCAAACTCGCCGATCTCGGTCTCGGCGGTGTATATGATATCGCCGGTATCCATCTGCGAGCCGAGATACATGGTGGTGACGCCGCTTATCCTGTCGCCGTTGAGCACCGCCCACTGGATGGGAGCCGCGCCCCTGTATTTTGGCAGCAGCGAGCCGTGTACGTTTACAGCGCCGTATTTTGGTAACTCGAGCATATCGTCCGGCAGGATGCGTCCGTAGGCGACGACGACGAGAATATCCGGCGCGAGGTTTTTTACAAGCTCCGTGGCCGTGCCGTCGCGCAGCTTTGCCGGTTGATACACTGGAATGCCGCTTGAGAGCGCAAGCTCCTTTACGGGGCTGAACGACATGCTCATACCGCGGCCGCGGGGCTTGTCCGGCTGCGTGAAGACCGCAGCGATATCGTATTTTTCATCAATGAGCTTTTTTAATGAGGCGGCGGCAAAGTCCGGCGTGCCCATAAAAACAATACGCATCGTCACGCCCCGCTTCCTCTGAGCTCGTCCTCCGAGAGCATGCGCTCGGCCTTTTCGGTGAAAAGATGGCCGTCGAGATGGTCGAGCTCATGGCATATGCATCTGGCGGTGAGGCCGGTGCCCGTGTATTCAAACCAGTTGCCGTTTCTGTCCTGGGCGCGGACGGTCACGCATGACGGGCGCGTTACTATGCCGTATTCTCCCGGAACGCTCAGACAGCCCTCGGCTCCGGTCTGCTCTCCCTCTGCGTGGGTGATGACGGGGTTTATGAGCTCAAGTATCTCCTCGTCCTCCTCCTGCTCGACATTCGTCTCGATAACGAGAACAACACGGCGCAGTATCCCGACCTGCGGAGCCGCGAGGCCGACACCATTTGCGCCTTGCAGCGTTTCTGCCATGTCGTCGAGCAGCTGATGGAGCCTTTCGTCAAATTTTGTCTGCTCGCGGCAGACCTTGTGCAGTATCTTATCCTCTTGTGTAACTATGTGTCTGAGTGCCATATTCTTCTCCTAATCGGAAGGGTTATTGTCAGCAAAGACGCTGACGCCCTTGTATTTGCCTGATCTTGCGCAGCGGATGAGCACCGACGATACGAGCCCGCGCATCTGCCTGTCTGCCGTGCAGCATATATTTACCCTGTATCTGTATCTGTTGTTCACCCTGACGACCGGAAGCGGCGCAGGCCCGAGAAGGCGAACGTCGTCTCTGCCGGCGAGCGAGGCCCTGAGCACCCTGCATATATCCGAGCAGCATTTTATCACCGCGCTCTCAAGCGTTCCGGAGGCCGTTATCGAGATGATATCGGCAAAGGGCGGCGTGTTCTGGAGCCTGCGCAGGCTGAGCTCCGTTTTATAGAAGCCTTCGTAATCCTGCGCGGCGGCAAGGCGTATTATCTCGTTTTGCGGCGTAAAGGTCTGTATCACCGCGCGTCCGGGCTTTGCTCCACGTCCTGAACGGCCTATTACCTGCGTTATCAGCGAAAACGTCCGCTCTCCGGAGCGGTAGTCGCCGCAGTAAAGGCTCTGATCGGCCGAGATAACGCCGATGAGCGTGACATTTTCAAAGTTGAGGCCCTTGGTGACCATCTGCGTGCCGACCATTATGGGGATCCTCTCGTTTTTGAACTTTCCGAGCAGCGCGTCATGGCTTCCGGCGGCTCTGACGGTATCCGTGTCCATGCGGAGTATCTCCGTGCCCGGATACAGCTGCCTGAGCTCGTCCTCTATAAGCTGCGTGCCCGCGCCTATGAAGGTGAGCATCCCGCCGCAGTCGGGACAATGACTGTCGGCTCTGCGCGTATAGCCGCAGTAGTGGCATATAAGGCGCCTGTTCGAGCTGTGATAGGTAAGCGAAACGCTGCAATTGGGACACTTGTAGACATATCCGCAGTCGCCGCAGCAGATGAGCCTGTTGGCTCCCCGGCGGTTTATAAACAGTATGCTCTGCTCGCCCCTCGTGAGGTTTTCCTCAAGCTCCGCACGGAGCCTTGAGCTCAGCTCGCCTCCGTTTCCGGCCTTGAGCTCGCGCTTCATGTCGACTATCTCGACAGAGGGAAGCTGCATCTCATTATATCTCTCGTGCAGCCGGAAGAGCTTATATCTTCCCGTCTCGGCGGCATAGCGGCTTTCTATATCGGGCGTTGCCGAGCCGAGCAGCAGCAGCGAAGAGGTTTTCGCGCAGCGGTACTTGGCTATATCCCTGGCGTGGTAGCGCGGCGAGGACTCGGACTTATAGCTGTCCTCCTGCTCCTCGTCGATGATCACGAGCCCTAAATTTTCAAACGGCGCGAACACCGCGCTGCGCGTTCCTATGGCAAGCTTCGCCGCCCCGCTTTTTATGCGCTTCCACTCGTCGTAGCGCTCGCCGACGCCGAGGCTGCTGTGCAGTATGGCGACGTCGTTGCCGAAGTATCCGGAAAAGGTGCGTATCATCTGCGGCGTCAGCGCTATCTCCGGAACGAGAAGGATGGCGCAGCGGCCGCTTTTTATCGTGTCGCCGATAAGGCGGATATAGACGGAGGTCTTTCCGCTTCCCGTGACGCCGCACAAAAGCGCGGCCTCCGGCCGCGGCGCGTCAAGAAGCTGGCGGAGGCCTTCGTAGGCTGCGCTCTGCTCGCTGTTGAGCGTCGGCATGGCCTTGAGCTCGCCCCGCCACACTTCGGGGCGGCGGAAGACCTCCTCCCTCTCGCTTATGACGAGCTGAGCGTTTATAAGCGCGTTGAGCGACTGCCGGGACGCGCCCGTAAAATGCATCGCCTCATGCGCGGAAACTCTGCCCGTTGAGCATAAAAGCTCCAGCAGCGAGGCCTGCATAGGCGCCTTTCTGCGCTTTTCCTGCGCAAGAGTAAAGGCCTCCTCGGCGTCGACGGCGAGGCTTATCATCTCGCGTGTCTTATCGTTTACGCGGCGCGCTCCCGCGGCGTCAAACCAGCAGCCGGCCGGGAGTATGCTCCTCACGGCCTCGTAAACGGTGCAGAAAAGCCTGTCGTGCATCCACAGGGCGAGCCTGAGCTGCGCCGGGCTGAGCATGGGCTCTTTATCGAGACAGGCCTCTATCGGCTTGAGCTTTTCGTATTCGCTTTTTTCGGCAAGGCCGAGAACGATGCCCTCGCTGCGGCGGTTGCCCCTTGAAAACGGGACGTAAACGCGCATCCCGGGGACAATGCTGCCGGTCATGCTGTCCGGTATGAGATAGTCATAGGGCTTGTCCAGACTGTAATTTGCGGCCGAGACCGCGATTTTCGCTATACGCTTTTCCGACACGCCCCATCACCTCTATGCAAAACTAAGCGGAGCTGTGTTTATGCTCCGCCGTCGGTTATTTTTCTATAGTAAGCTTGCCGGTATACACCTCGTCTATTGCTGCGGAAACGGGCTTCTTATCGAGGATGATGCCCTCCTCCTCGGCGTAAGCCGATATCTGGCGGGCTCTTCTCGCGACAAGGTTCACAAGCTGATAGCGGTTGCCGGTCCTGCTGACGAGCTCGGCAACGGGTGGATAAAGCATCATGGTCAGTCTACCTCACTTAAATAGTTTTTTCTGAGATCGTATCTGCAGTATTCTGCGGTGATTATCGCCGAAAATTCCTTCGCGGCCTTGTCGGCATCGTCGTTTATGATGATATAGTCGTAAAAATCGGCGGCGGCGTACTCCTCGCGGGCGCGGATGAGACGGGCCTCTATCTTGCGCTCGGAGTCGGTGCCTCTGCTGCGAAGTCTCCTCTCAAGCTCGGCCATGGAGGGCGGAATTACGAAGATCATGACCGCATCGGGCATCTTCTGATGCACCTGCAGCGCGCCCTGCACCTCGATATCGAGCAGCACGTTCATGCCCTCGCTGAGCTTTTTCTCAACATAAGCCCTGGGCGTGCCGTAGGAGTTGGCGACATACTCGGCATGCTCGAGAAACTCGTCGTTTGCGACCATGTCGCGGAATTTATCGAGATCGACAAAGAAATATTCCTTGCCGTCGACCTCGCCGGGCCGCGGCTTCCTCGTCGTCGCGGAAACCGAAAAGCATGTGTCGCTGCGGCCCTCAAGGGCCTTGAACACGACGGTGCTCTTCCCCGCTCCGGACGGTCCGGATATAACTATTAGCTTTCCTCTCTGATTAGCCATTTGCTGCACCTTCCTCATTCTTGTTTGACATGCGCGCCGCCAGGACCTCCGGCGTGAGCGCTGACAGGACAACGTTTCCGCTGTCCATAATAAGAGCCGCCCTCGTGCTTCTGCCGAAGGATGCGTCTATTAAAAGTCCTCTGTCCCTTACGTCCTGGATCATACGCTTTATCGGCGCCGATTCAGGGCTCACCATGGCGATGACGCGCTCGGCGCTGACCATGTTTCCGAATCCGATGTTTATGAGCGTCATAGCGGCCTCACTCGATATTCTGTATCTGCTCGCGTATCTTCTCGATCTCGGACTTGAGGTCGACGACGACGTGAGCGATATCGGAGCTCTGGCACTTCGAGCCCGTGGTGTTTGCCTCACGATTGAACTCCTGCAGCAGAAAGTCCATCTTTCTGCCTATGGGCGAGCCAGCCTCGAGCATCTGACGGAGCTGGGATATATGGCTGCGCAGACGCACGGTCTCCTCGTCGACTGCGATCCTGTCGGCAAATATCGCGGCCTCCGTAAGTATGCGCGACTCGTCGATGCCCGATGAGCCGAGCACCTCGTTGAGCTTCCCTAAAAGCCTTTCGCGGTATTCCCTCACCGTCACGGGCGAGCTTTGCTCGATGACGGAGACGTAGCCCTCGATATTTTCAAGCTTTGTCAGGACGTCGGCCTTAAGCTTTTCGCCCTCGGTCATGCGCATGCGGTCAAAGTCGCACAGCGCCTTTTCGGCGATGGAGCGCAGGCTGCCGGCCACGGCATCCGCGTCGAGCTCCTTTTTCTCCACCGACAGCACGTCCGGCAGGCGGCTAACGCCCATGACGCTTATATCGTCTGCAAGCCCGTACCTGTCCGAGATGAGCCCCAGCGCGTCAAGATAGCCCTTCAGGAGGGGCTCGTTTACGCGCACGAGCATATCGTCGGCCATGGAGCTGTCGACGGTCACGAATACATCGACCTTGCCGCGGCTTATATGCGCGCTCACGGCCTGCTTTATGGTCTCCTCGGCAAACAGAAAGCTGCGCGGCATTCTGACCGCCGTGTCGAGAAATTTATTGTTTACGCTTTTCAGCTCAACGCTGATCTCAATGCCCTCGACCGTGCCCTTGGCACTGCCGTAGCCTGTCATGCTCTTTATCATCATTCCACCTCACCGGAGCTGTGTGATCTCAAATTTTATGGGATTTTTGCGCTTGCTGCTGCGCTGATGCGCGACCATTATCGCCACGGCGATGCAGAATACGACAAAGCTGCAAAGAATACTGAGCCCCTCGCCGAGGCCGAAGCTGTCCGCGACGACATAGCCGAGCACGAAGGCCAGAAGCGGTATGATATAGACGATGAATACCGCGCCGAATATCCTTGAGCTGAGGCTTTCGATGACTACCTTTTCGCCGGGCCTTGCATTGACGCTGTTTTTGGCGAACGCCTTTATCTCGTTTTGGAAAACGCAGCTTTCGCAATTGCCGCAGTTGCTCCCGCAGGCCGTGCCGCGAGCTACCACGACCTCCGCCATTCCGTTCGGAAACACCTTTGTGACTACCGCATCCTGAGTCATTTATAAAGACCTCCAGTACTAATCCTTATATATCGTAACGGTCACCTTCACATCGCCCACCGCGCCGACGTTTTCATGCCCGGAAACGCTGACCCTGGCGTTTACGATGACCTGGCCCGTGGTCGTGCCGTAATCGGACAGATCGGCGACGACGGTTATGTCCTCGGATTTGATATTATCGAGCGTATCCTGGCTCAGCGCACGGAGCGTCACCTCGATCTCCTTGGTGTCGATGGTGGCGTGATAGCCGCTCGTCACGCCCTTGCAGGCAATATTTGTCGTGGTAAAGGTCTTCGTATGCGAGCCGATTATCTCTATCGTGACCGTAGCCTCGGAAACCCCGGTGAGGTTCTGCACCCCGTCGGGAAGCTCGATATCAAAGCTGTGCTCGTAGCCGCTGTCAAACGACGACAGGTCGATGGTGCCGAGCTCGATATACTCCATGTCGTCGATGATCCTGGAGTCTCCCGCGACCTTTATGCTTGTCGGGTCTATGCTGACGCTGCAGTCGCTCGCGGTTATGCCTCCGCCCGATATGAGCTGGACCCTGAGCGGCACCTCCTTGCTCTTGAGTATCGGCTGGGTCGCCGTCACCGTGCTCTGCGATATGCTAAGACCGTCCTTATCGATGACGTTGTCATATTTATCGCGCAGGGTGAACTCCGCCTCCTCGACGTAGGCCGAGTCGATGGTCTGGTCCTTGCCGAAGGTGACCCAGGCGTGGTCTATTTTGCTGATAACGTCCTCCGGACCCTCTATGGTGAGCGTCTCGGGCTCGAAAACAAACTCCTCGGCCACGCAGCCCTCGGCGATAGCGCCCTCGAAGCTGCCCTTGATATCGACGGTCTTGACGCTGTTTTTGATGACCGTGAAGTTTATGGTATCCGGCGTCTTGCGCACCACGCTTATCTCGCTTTCGTTAATATAGCTTGGGAAAACGAGCTTGTAGGTCCATGTCATGTTGTTCGGCGAGGTGATCCCGCTCACGTCTATGACGGCTCTTATATCGGAGGCCTTGAGCTTTGATATTATGCTGGGGTTGCCCTTGACGACGATGCTGACCGTGTCGGCGCTGACATCGCTTATCGAGAGGTCATGCTCGCTCAGCAGCTCATCCTGTCCCTGAAATTCAACGGGTATGCCGGTAAAGGTAAGATTGCGGTCAGTCGAATCCTGACCGGTCACATACACCCACATAAGGAGAGAGAACAGCAGCGAGACGACCATCCAGAACACCTTGCTGTCGTATATTTTCTTAGTTCTTTTTTTCTGTTCCATCATTATTCACCTTACGCTTATCGAAAAAGCGTGAAAAAACTTCGGCCGCGGTGCTCCTGTTGTTCTCCTCGACGATCAGCTCTTTGCGCAGTATCTGCTCGAGCATGGCGACCGAGAGGTTTCGCTTGAGCATTCCGTCGACGGCGACGGATATGCCGCCCGTTTCCTCCGAAACGATGATCGTTACGGCGTCGGATACCTCGCTTGCGCCGATGCCGGCGCGGTGCCGCATGCCGAGATCCTTGCTGAGGTTTGTCTTGCTCGTGAGCGGGAGCACGCAGCCCGCCGCGGCGATCCTGAAGCTGCGGATGATGACCGCGCCGTCATGCAGCGGCGCCTTGGGGTAGAATATGTTCTTCAGAAGCTCCGCCGTTATGTCCGCGTCTATGATGGTGCCTGTAGTCATTATATCGCTGAGCTTTACGTTGCGCTCGAAGATGACGAGGGCTCCGGTCTTGGTCCTGGACATCTGCTCGCAGGCGAGCACCGTCTGAGTGATCGCGGACTCGGCCTTGCTCGTGGCCTGGACCCTGGCGGAGAATATCCCGTAAAAGTCCTTGCTGCCCATCCTCGACAGAAGCTTTCTCAGCTCGGGCTGGAATATGATGACCAGCGCTATGAGTCCTATCTCGACCGTCTTGCGCAGGATGAAGTTTATCATCGTCAGGTTGAACACCGACGGACCCGACAGCCACAAGACGACAAGCAGCAGTAGTATGCCTTTTGCAAGGTTATACGAGCTTGTCTTGCGCACGAGATCGATCACCTTATAGAACAGAAAAGCGACTATAAGGATATCGACGATATCCCAGAAGCTTATTGTCGATAGGTAATTGAGCATTCTCAAAAAGTAACTTGAAAAGTCCTGCATTATAATCCCCAATCATCTTTATCTGCGGACTGCGTGCGCAGTCCGCACTTTGCTGTATTTTTAATCACTATATTATATAATACATATGGTCAAAAGGCAATCAAATATTAATTAATTTTTGTGTACGCCGCCTTTTCTATCGCGGCGCAGGCCATGTCGAGCTGCCGGAGCGTGATAAAGGGCGAAAAGCTTATGCGCACCGTGCCGGTATCGACGGTACCTGCCGTTTTATGCGCAAGCGGAGCGCAGTGAAGCCCGCAGCGGGCGGCGATACCATTTTTGCCGAGCCTGTCGCAGAGCTCCTCGCAGTCGAGCAAGCTGTGACGCAGCGACAGCACTCCAGCCTGGGTCCCGGCTTTGCCGGAGAATATCTCGAGCGGGGACACGCGCCCGAGCCGCCGAGCCGCCTCATGGCACAGCCGCGCCTCATAATCGCCGATATTTTTCGCGCCCTTATCCATGACGTACCTTATCCCCTCGCACAGTCCCGCAATGCCGACGACGTTGAGCGTTCCGGCCTCCGCTCTGTCGGGGAGATACGGCGGCATGGACTGTATGAGGCTTTCCGAGCCCGTGCCTCCGCTCATGAGAGCGTCCGGCGTCATGCCGCACAGGAGCATGCCTGTTCCCTGCGGGCCGAGAAGACCCTTGTGCCCGGGCATGGCGATAAACGCGGCGTCAAGCCGTGTACAGTCGAGCGCCTCTATGCCCGCAGACTGCGAGGCGTCTATAATAAGCGGAACTCCCAGGCGGCTGCACATTGCGGATATCTCATACACCGGCTGCACGAAGCCGAAGACGTTGGAGACATGATTGATAACGGCAAGAGACGCGCCCGGCAGCTTTTCCTCAAAGGCCGACACGACGCTGCCGGCGTCAAAGAGCCTGCCGGCCGCGACGGATACCTCCGCTCCCATATCGTGCAGCGGCCGTGTGACGGAATTGTGCTCATAGCCCGAGACGACGACGCGGCTTCCCCGCTCCGCCAGCGTTTTTATCGCGATATTGAGCGCGTGAGTCGCGTTCATGGTGAACACCACGTTCTCCGGCTTGTCGAAATTAAACAGTCTGCACGCCAGACAGCGGCACTCATAGACCTTGTCGGCCGCGCGCATGGCGGATGAATACGCTCCCCTGCCGGGGCTCGACATGCTGTCGAGCGCACTGAGCATCGCGGCTCTGACGGCCGGAGGCTTCAAAAAGCTCGTGGCCGCCGAATCGAGGTATATCACAGTATCACCTCGGTATGGCTGCCGTCGTCACGGCGCAGGAATATCTTGCCCTGAAGCAGGCCCTCGCGGCGGAGAATAGCCGCGGCGGCAGGTCCTCTTGCATATGAAACGCTGACGCTGTAGCTGCACCCTGCGGCGCTCAGCCCCGCTGGCGCTTTCCGGACAGACGCCGATATCGCGTTTTTTTCGAGCACTCTGGCCGCGGACTGAGCGTATGTGAGCGAGCGGCACATAAATATATAGCGCATAATCGATCCCTTCGTTTTTTGCTATATATTATGCATCGGGCTCCTGCGGGGTTAAAATTATCAGGCAGCCATCGGCTGCCTGATGAATGATCAGTCTATAAGAACGACCGCGTGCGCTGCAATGCCGAGCCCCTCGCCCGTAAAGCCGAGCCGCTCCTCCGTGGTGGCCTTTACGCTCACGGCCCCGGTCTCGATCCCCATGGCGGACGCCAGGACGGTGCGCATGGCTTCTGTATAGGGCTTGAGTTTCGGCTGCTGGGCGATGACCGTGCAGTCGGCGTTTACTATGACGTAGCCGCGGCTTTGCAGTAGGCTCACGACCTTTTTAAGGAGCTCTGTGCTGTCCGCACCGAGGTATGCGTCGTCGTTATCGGGGAAAAGCCCGCCGATGTCGCCAAGGGCGGCCGCACCGAGCAGCGCGTCCATCAGCGCGTGGGTAAGAACGTCCGCGTCCGAGTGGCCGAGCAGGCCCTTTTCATACGGTATCTCAACGCCGCCGAGTATAAGCCTTCTGCCCTCGACGAGCCTGTGAACATCATAGCCGTGTCCGATGCGCATTATCTGCCGCTCCTTTCGGCAAGTATGCCCTCGGCGATATAAAGATCGCGCGAGGTGGTGAGCTTTATATTATCCGGCTCGCCGGCGACGACGGTGACCTTATAGCCCATCGCCTCGACGGCAGAGCAGTCGTCGGTTATCCTTGCGCCCTTCTGCTGAGCGCGGGTGAGAGCCGCCTTTATCATTTCGCTCATGAACACCTGCGGCGTCTGCATGAGCGCGACAAGTTCCCTCGACGGCGTTTCGGTAACGGCGCCTTTTGCGTTCAGCACGCGCACGGTGTCCGTCGGCGCGACGGCGGGCGCGGCTGCGTCGTGCTGCTGCGCCGAGTGTACGACGCGCTCTATGAGCTTGTCCGTCAGGAACGGGCGCGCTCCGTCGTGGATGGCGATATACCTTGCCCGCGCATCGACATTGCTGACACCTATCAGGGACGATTCGAGCCTTGTCCTGCCGCCGAGCATGACCCTGCTCGTCTTCGTGATGCCGTAGTCATGGCAGATATCGGCTATCTCCTGAAGGCTTTCATATTTTGTCACGACCACTATCTCGCTTATGCAGTCGGAGGCCTGAAGAGCCTTGAGCGTATGCGCTATCACGGGGATGCCGCCGAGCGGCATGAGTATCTTGTCCCTGCCCATGCGCTCAGAATGTCCCGCGGCGAGCACCACGGCCGTGCAGAAGCTGTCGTTATTTGATCTTGTCCTGAAAATTCTGTTTATAATCGACACCTGTGCTTACCCCTTTTCAAGCGCTGCGTACAGCCTTTTTTCGACCCGCTCGTAGTCGGTCCCGGTCGCGACGACGAGCTCTGATATCAGAATCTGCTTTGCCGAATGGAGCATTTTTCGCTCGCCTGTGGACAGTCCCCGTGCTCCGTCGCGGCGCATAAGTCCCTTGACGACGGCCGCGACATCTATAAGATTGCCGCTTTTTATCTTGTCCATGTTCTCGCGATAGCGTTTGTTCCAGTTCTGCGTCATGGATATCTCCAGCTTGCCGAAGGCCTCGAACACCTTCTCCGCCTCGCTGCGCGATATTATGGACCTCACGCCTATATCCTCGCAGCCTACGACTGGCACCATGACGACCATATCTCCCACAGGCAGTTTAAGGACGTAGTAGTCCCGCTGCGCGCCGTTAATTTTTTTCGTGACTATACTCTCTATAATGCCGGCGCCGTGCATCGGATGCGCAATGTAATCGCCAATCTTGAACAAGACCACTCCTCCTTAGACTCTTTTAATATAATTATACACAAAATGTTGTTTTTTTGCAAGGAGATTAAAGCAATTACCTTGATATTTCAATAAAAACAGCCTGCCGCTCAAGCGGCAGGCTATTACAGACCGTAAAACTGTATCAGTCTTCGATTATCTCGCCCTTGGCTTCACCGTTGGTGGATACCTCGTAGACGAGCGCGTCCTCGCCGTTATCCTCGATCTCGGGGACCTCCTCCGCCTTGGCGGCGGCGGGCTCGGCAAGAGCACGGATGGACAGGGATATCTTGTGGTTGTCGGTGTCGACAGCGGTGATCTTCGCCTCGACGACGTCGCCGACGGAGAGGACCTCCTCGGGCTTGCCGATACGGCGGTTTGCGATCTGGGAGATGTGGATCAGACCGTCAACGCCGGGCAGGACCTCGGCAAAGGCGCCGAAGGTCATGAGCTTTACGATCTTGACCTCGGCGGTGTCGCCGACATTGTAATTGGTGGTGAACTTGACCCAGGGATTCTCGTTGGGATCCTTGTAGCCGAGGGATATCTTTTTCTTCTCCTTGTCGAAGCTGATGACGTAAACGTCGACCTCGTCGCCGATCTTGAACAGCTCCGCGGGGTTCTTGATGCGGCTCCAGCTCATTTCGGAGACGTGGACCATGCCGTCGATGCCGCCGATGTCGACAAATGCGCCGTAGCTGGTCATGGACTTGACTACGCCGTGGTACTTGTTGCCGACCTCCATCTCATTCCAGATGGCCTCGGCCTTCTCGCGGCGCTCCTTCTGGGCGACGGCGCGGATGGAGCCGACGACGCGCTTGCGGCCGCGGTTGACCTCGGTGATCTTGACGCGGGCCTTCTGCTTGAGGAGCTGATTCATATCGGCCTCCTTGGGCAGGCCGGACTGGGACGCGGGCACGAATACGGGCACGCCCTTGACGTTGACGACCACGCCGCCCTTGTTGATCTCGGTGACGGTGCCCTCAAGGAACTCGCCGCTCTCAACGGCTTCCTCAACGGTGGTCCAGCTCTTTGCGGCGTCAAGACGCTTTTTGGAGAGCATGACGGTGCCTTCCACGTCGTTGACGCGGACGACGACCGCTTCGATGGTATCGCCGACCTTGACGGCGTCTTCGACCTTGATGCCGTCGTCGGTAAACTCGGTGGTGGGAATGAAGCCAGAATACTTTGTGCCGATATCGACACTGACTTCAGTGCCGGTAATAGCAACGACGGTGCCGGTTACCTTATCTCCATTATATATAGTCTTGATGGATTCCTCCAGCATTTCGTCGAAGGACATCTCCTTCTCTTCTGCTGCAGCAGCATCAATTTTGATTTCTTCGCTCATCTTGTTACTTACCTCCTTAATTATCCACGCAGGCGTGGACGCCCCTGCCGTGACGCCGACGGTGCCGGCGCGCCTGAGCCTGTCCGCATCCAGCTCACCGGCATTTTCGATAAACTGAACGTTCGGGCAGAGCTCCGAGCATATCACCGAAAGGTGAACGCTGTTGGCGCTGTGCTTGCCGCCTATCACGACCATCGCGTCGCACTCTGCCGCCAATTTTGCGGCTTCTTCCTGTCGCATGGATGTTGCTCCGCATATTGTATCAAAGATTTGAAGATTTGTACATCTTTTTTTTAAGAAACTTGCACATTCGGTAAAATTACTACGTGTCTGGGTAGTTTGGACTACCATCGTTATCGCTTTGTCCAATAATTCGCCGCATTTTCCGCACCATTGCTCCAGCTGCGCGGCGTTTTCGCATATGACGCAGTCTCCGCACCAGCCCCTTACGGCCTCGACCTCGGGATGGCCGTGCATGCCGATTATGACGACGAAGCGTCCCTCGTCGCGGGCCCGGCTAACGAGCTCGTGTATGCGCTTTACCTTCGGGCAGGTCGCGTCGCTTATCTCAGCTCCCCTGTCCTCAAGTCTTCTGTACACGTCCCTGGATACGCCGTGCGAGCGAATGATCACCCTTGCGCCCTGCGGAAGCTCCTCGGGCGCGGATATGACGCGCAGGCCCTCGCTTTCAAAGCGGCGGACGACATCGTCGTTGTGTATGAGCTGGCCGAGCGAGAACGCCTCGCCCTCATCAAGAAGGCGCTGGGCCATATCCACCGAGCGGCTCACGCCGAAGCAGAAGCCGGCGCTTTTTGCAATGATCATTTTATCCATAAATTTCACATGCCCCTTCGTCCGGTCTTTTCCTCTATAAGACGGCAGACCTCGGCGACGCTCTGCTCGAGCGTGTTGCCGCTCGTGTCGAGAACGATCGCGTCCCCGGCAGCCTTGAGGGGGGCCGCGCTGCGCGCGGTATCCTGCTCGTCGCGCCGCTTCATTTCGTCGAGCACCTCTTCAAAGGACTTGTCCATGCCCTTTTCACGCAGCTCGTTCCAGCGGCGGCGCGCGCGGTCTTCGACGTCGGCGGTGAGAAATATCTTGAGGTCGGCGTCGGGCAGTATGACGGTCCCGATATCTCGGCCGTCCATGATGACGTCGTGCTTTTCCGCCATGCCGCGCTGCATATCGACAAGGAAGGCCCTTACCTCCGGAATGGCCGAGACCGCGGAGGCGAGCATGGACACCTCGGGCAGTCTTATATCCCGGGAAACATCCGTGCCGTCGAGATACATGCGCTGCTCGCCGTCTTCGTTATATCTGAGCTCTATCTCAAGCTCCGGCAGCATTGCGACGACGGCGGCCTTATCCTCAAGACTCACGCCGTGCGTTTTTGCGGCGAGGCCTATGGTCCTGTATATCGCGCCCGTATCGACGTAGATAAAGCCGAACCTTTCCGCGGCCTTTCTCGATATCGTGCTCTTACCGGCGCCCGACGGGCCGTCGATGGCGATTGAGATCATTGCATATCCATCCTTATATCGAATTTGCGGCAACGTATGCCGTTGACCATGCTATCTGAAGATTAAAGCCGCCCGTATAGGCGTCGAGGTCCATGACCTCGCCAGCAAAGTAAAGGCCGTGCAGCAGCTTTGACTCCATCGTGCGCGGATTTATCTCCTTTGTGGAGACGCCGCCGGAGGTGACTATCGCCTCGCCGATCGGGCGAGGGCCGGAGACCGAAACGGGAAATTCCTTGAAAAGCCTCAAAAGCTCGTGGCGCTGCTCGCGGGTTATCGAGTTCACCTTTTCCCCGGCCGGTATGCCCGAAAGCTTCACGAGGACCGGTATCATGGTCTTGCCCGCGAGATCGCACAGTGAATTTGCAAAGTCGCGGTTGGAGTATTTTTCAAAGTCGCGCAGGAGCCGTGCGTCGAGCTTTTTCTCGTCAAGCGCGGGCTTGAGGTCGATGCTCAGGCGATAGCTCGCCCTGCCGAAATTGCGCATGTGCGAGCTTGCCGACAGCACCAGGGGGCCGGACACTCCGAAATGCGTAAACAGCATTTCGCCGAGCTCTCGAAAGATCAGCTTATCATCCTCGTATGCCGAGAGAGCAACGTTTCTTAGCGAAAAGCCCTGCATCTGCGCGCAGTATTCGTCGTCGCTCTCGAGCGGGACTAGCGATGGGCGGCAGGGGCTTATGCTGTGCCCCGCTTCACGCGCCAGCCTGTAGCCGTCTCCCGTGGAGCCGGTGAGCGGATACGAAAGCCCGCCCGTGCATATGACTGCCGCGCGGCAGTCGATGACGCTCGCGTCAGTCCTAACGCCGCAAAGCGTGCCGTCTTCGCAGATAAGCTGCTTCGCGCTCTCCCGCAGGCGGCGGACGCCGCAGCGCTCGATATTGTGCGTCAATACTCCCGCAACGTCGTTTGCATTATCCGACACGGGAAAAACACGGCTGCCGCGCTCCGTTTTCAGCGGCAGGCCGAGCGACTGAAAAAACCGCATGGTATCGCGGGGCGGGAATCTGTTCAGAGCGCTGTACAGAAACCTGCCGTCGCCGGGGATGTTTTCGAGAAACTCCCTTACCCCGCAGTCGTTTGTCACATTGCAGCGGCCCTTGCCCGTTATGCGCAGCTTGCGTCCGAGCATTTTGTTCGGCTCGAGCAGGATGATGTCAAGGCCGCGCTGCGCGGCGATAAGGCTGCACATCATTCCGGCCGCTCCGCCGCCTATAACGACGGCGTCAGCACTGAGCTTTTTCATGTCGCACCGCCGTGCTCGGCCGGCTCGTAGACCTTGTTTTCAGACCAGATGGTCTCAAGACGCTCAAAGGTCTTGGACAGATCGTCCTTGTTTTTTATGCCGACGGCTATGATTATGGCGTTTATAAGGCTCATCGGCGCGACGAGAGAGTCGAGAAACGAGACCATGTCGCTCCTGGCGTGCAGGCATACGTCCGCTATGCCGTTGAGCGGGGACGCGGGCCCGTCGCTTATGGCGGCTGTCATAGCGCCCATTTTCTTTGCAAACTCCATCGCGTCGACCGTATGGCTCGAATAGCGTGGGAAGCTTATGCCGATAAAGAGATCTCCCTTGCCTATTCTGATTATCTGCTCATACACCTCGCTGGCCGCAGTGTCGCGTATTACGGTAACGTTGCTGCGCAGCAGGTTCAGATACAGGCCGAGAAAGCTCGACAGCGAGGTCGAGGTGCGCATGCCGACTATGTATATATTCTTCGCCTCTATGATCGAATCGACAAATTTATTGAAGCTGTCCTGCTCGAGCACCTCGAGCGTCGCCTGAAGGTTCTGAATATCGCTGCCGATTATCGAGCGGGCGATATCGTTGTCGTCTATCATGCTTTTTGCTACCTCTATGCGCTGCACGGAGGTAAGGCGGTTGCGGATCATTTCCTGCAGGGCCTTGCGCATGCTCGGATATCCGTCATAGCCAAGCTCCGCGGCAAAGCGCACGACGGTCGATTCGCTCACGCCTACTATCTTGCCGAGCCTGCCGGCGGTCATGAACGCGGCCTTGTCATAGTTGTTCAGAATGTATTTTGCGATGTTTTTCTGTCCCTTAGAAAACCTGTTGCCGCCCTTTGAAAGAGCCTTGAGAAGGTCGTTTTCCATACTGTTCATCTCCATGTTAAAGCATAGAAGACATTTTACTTTCAAATTGCACGAATTGCAATAGCAATATGCAATTATTTTGCCCCCCGACTTGCAATTTGACGCGCGTTCGGGGCATTCAGATAAAAGTTTTTAAGTTTTTACGCTTCATTCAGGGCGTAATTCTTGCAATTCCTCGTCACTGAGGTATCTCCACTGCCCGGGTCTGAGCTCACCGAGCGAGAGAGGTCCCTCGGATACGCGCTTGAGCTTTGTAACGCCAAGTCCCGCGCAGGCGCACATTTTTCTTATCTGGCGGTTGCGCCCCTCGTGGATGCACACGGAAAGCTGCGTATAGTCGTCTCCGATGCGCAGGACGGAGACCTCCGCGGGGCGGATCCTGTACCCGTCTATGACGAGCGGGCTGCGGAGGATGCCGAGCGCCTCTTCGCCGCAGCGGCCCTTCACCCAGACGTGATAGGTCTTATCGGTATGCGACGAGGGGTGCATGAGCCTGTTTGCAAGCTCGCCGTCGTCGGTCATGATAAGAAGCCCCTCGGAGTACATGTCCAGCCTCCCGACGGGGTAAAGGCGCGCGCCGGCGTCCCTCACGAGCTCGCTGACGCAGCGGCGGTCCTTCTCGTCCCTGAGCGTCGTAACATAGCCGCGGGGCTTGTACAGCATTATGTACGTGCGCCGGGCGGGCTCTGCGATCGGCCTGCCGTCGACGCATACCCTGTCGAGCTCGGGGTCTGCGCTGTCGCCGAGCGAGGCGGGGACGCCGTTCACGCTCACCCGCCCCGACCTTATGAGCTCCTCGCTCGCGCGGCGTGAGGCGATGCCCGCCGCCGATATCAGCTTCTGAAGTCGCTGCTTCATTTCTGTTCTCCGTTATCTATATAATACGGTCTGAGCGCCGTATCGAATATTCTGAGTATACGCTCGTAGGGACTGAGCCTCTCAGAGGGATCGGTCTTCACGTCCTCAGTATAGACCAGATCCTCCCGCGCCGCAAGAGCGCCGTTTAGAAATACGCTCACAGAGCCGACTCTCTCGCCCTCTATGCCGCCGGCAAATAATATGCGCGGAGCCTCGAGCTTTACGTCAAGCTCGTCGTTTACGCCTGCCAGCAGCCGTATCTCGTTTTTCGGGACTGCCCTGGCGGTGCTCGCGGCCGACGAGGCGAGCTCTATCGTAAGAGCGAAGCTGTCGGCACTGTAGGACACGACGCGGTACTCTGAAAACGCCCTGTCCAGAAGGTATTTATGGTCGTTCCAGTCGTCGGGAGCGTTCAGCGTAACGCAGACAAGGCGCATGCCGCCGCGCTCGGCGCAGCTTACGAGAGTTCTGCCCGCGGCGATGGTGTAGCCGGTCTTTACGCCGATGCAGTCCGGGTATTCGCGCAGCAGGCGGTTGTGGTTATAATACGTCACGCCCTTGATCACCGCGCAGTTTGTCGAGACGATGCTCTTAAAGCTCTCGTTTTCCATGCAGCAGGCCGTGAGGCGCGCCATGTCGCGCGCCGTTGAATAGTGCCCGTCGGCGTCCAGTCCGTGCGGATTGCGGAATGAAGTGTTCTCAAGCCCGAGCTCGCGGGCTTTTTCGTTCATTTTATCGGCAAAGGCGCTTTCGTCCCCGCAGAGCGTACAGGCGAGCGCCGCCGCGGCGTCGTTGCCGGAATTGAGCATCATACCGTACAGCAGCTCGCGCACGGTATAGCTCTGTCCGGGATCTGCGTACATGCTCGAGCCCTCGATAGCGCTCCACTCGGGCTTTATTACGATCTGCTCGTCGAGGTCGGCGTTTTCGATGACGACTATGGCCGTCATGATCTTCGTGATGCTGGCAATGAGCATGCGCTCGTCGGCGTTTTTCTCGTAAAGCACGTCGCCTGTATCGGCGCACAGGACTATCGCGCTGTGCGCCGACAGCGTGTGCTCCTCCTCGGCCGAGGCCGGCAGCGTAAGCAGACAGAGCATGAGCGCCGTGATAAACAGCGCGGCCGCGAGCTTTTTCATAATAATAAGCACCACCTTTCCGGGCAGTGCTTATTATTGACAGAGCGCAGTTATTTTAATCGGTCTTCTTTTTTGTATTTGCGATGCTCTCGAGCTTATCCATGACGTCGGGCACCATGTCGATGATCCTGTCGACGCCGTTTTTGGCCTGAGGCGCGACGTTTATCATGCGGACGCCGCCGTCGCTTACGACGAGAAAGCCGATGGGCTCAATCCTGACTCCGGCCGCGCTGCCGCCGCCGTAGCCCTGCCTGCTGCTTCCCAGCGAGTCCCCGCCCGCGCCGCCGAAGCCAAAGCTAAGCTTTGAAACGGGGATTATCGTCTGCCCGTCGGGCGTGACGATAGGCTCGCCGACTATGTTATTGACCTCAACAAGATCCTTGATGCTGCTCATCGTCGACTGCATCATTTCGCTCAGTTTGTTGTTTTCCATTGAGTGCCGCCCTTTCCCGGATACGCCGTATCCTGTTATTTATCAGAATTTTCAGAAGCTCAAAGCCCGCCGCAAGCCCGATGGCGAGCACAGCGCCCAGCCTCACTGACGCGCACAGCTCCGCCTCGGCGCGGCTTGAGCCGCTTTCCATATCAAGGCCTATATATATATCCCTCTCTTTGACGCGAAACTCCGCCTCGAAAAAGGGTATCATCGAGCCGACAAAGCCGTTTACCGCATTATACCGCATCACAGCGTCATAGGGGTCCGGCGCCGAGATCGACGCATCAAGGCGTATAAGGTCAAAATATACGCTGCGTTTAAAGCGCCGCAGCGCTCTTAACGCCGTTTTGGCAAGTCTCAGCCAGTCCCCGGGCTCGAGCCCTTGCAGAAGCGAGGGCTTGGGTCGTTCCGCTTCGTCCGCGTCGGCCTCGGTCGGCTCGGGCTCGGGCTTTTTCGGCTTCGGCGGATAAAGGCCGCGCTTATAAAGCCAGACGCGCGCCGATACACGGAGCTTGCCTGCGGTATACGAGGCGCACGCTCCCAGTGGGAGCAGCATCAGGGCCGCGAGAAGTATTAAGATGATAATGAGCGCGCTCATGCGCAACACCCCGATCTTATTTGAGCTCCTCCAGCCGGAGCTGATTATTGCCGACAGTGCTGAGCTTTTCTATCGCGTCCTCGAGCTTCTTCGCCCCGTCGCCCGAGCTGATATCGGGCAGCTCGGGAAGCTCCTCGAGCCTGCTGACGCCCATGGTGCGCAGAAAAACGTCCGTTGTGCGCAGAAGCGAGGGCCTGCCGGGAACGTCGAGCCTTCCGCAGCGCTCGATAAGGCCACGGTCGATGAGAACGCCGACGGTGTACGAGCTGTCGACGCCGCGCACCTGATCTATATATGCCCTTGTTACGGGCTGAAAATACGCGACGACGGCAAGCGTCTCAAGCGCCGGCTGCGAGAGCATCGGCGGCTTGCGCTGCTCGAGCGTTTTGCTGATGAGCGAGGCGTACTCCGGCGACGAGCACATCTGCAGCTTGTCGCCGAGCCTGAGTATGCGCATGCCGCGCATACCGAAGCTGTATTCGTCCGAAAGCTCCTTTGCCGCTGCGAGCACGCTGTCCTCATCCGCTTCAAGGATGAGCGACAGGCGCGCTATGGGGACGGGCTCGCCCGCCGCAAAAAGTATCGCCTCTATAGCTGACTTGATATTCTCTGTTTCCATTACTGACCTACTCTACTATTTTGTCAAGAATTTCGCCGACGTCTCCGCCGGTGAAGGAAAGCGTATAGTCGCTCTCGTCTCCGGAGAGCTCGACGCTGCCGATGCTGCACAGCTCAAGGATGGATATGAAGGTCGCCACGATCTCCGAGCGGCTGCGGCAGTCGGAATAAAGCTCGGAGAGCCTCGCCGGGCCGTTCTGTAGCCGTTCTATGAGCTCGCGGCTTTTCGTGCGGACCTCGTATACGATGCGGGAGGGCGCGAGCCTGTGCGCAAGCTCGGGCTCCGCCGGCTTTCCGCCGCGTGTGATGACCGTATACAGAGCGCGGAACAGATCCGCCGGCTCGTGCCGGTATTCATACTCGCGCTTTATATCCGGCAGAGGCTCCGGGAGCTTTGCGTAGTATAAAAGCCCCTTCTCCGAGGCCTTCTTGAGCTCGGGAGTTATTTTCTGCACGGCCGTATAGATGTCGCGGCACTTGAGCTGCTCAAGCGAGCTCATGAGCTCCTCGAGCTCGCTGATCTCCTCCTCGCCCGCAAGCAGCGTCCTGGTCTTGATATACAGCAGATGCGAGGCCATCTGGACGAACTCGCTCGTTATCTCAAGATCCATCCTCTCCATACGGTCGAGGTATTCAAGGTACTGGTCGAGTATCTCGGATATTTTGATGTCGCGTATCTCTATTTTGTTTTTGGACAGCAGCATGAGGATAAGACTGAGCGGGCCGTCGAAGTCCTGAAGCTCGTTTTTATCCCTGACTACGCTGTCAAGATGAAAAGTCGGATTATCCATTATCAATAAAACAGCATGCCCGAAAGGTCATAGCCCCATTCGGCAAAGCTAAAGAGAAATTTGAACACGGTCTCGGTGACAGTCCGGAGCGGTGTCCCGAGAACTCCCGTGGCTACGAGTGCGAGCATCAGAAGCATGCCATAGCGCTCATAGCGCATGAGCTTGAGATACGCCTTGTCGCTCATGAGTGAAAACAGCACCTTCGAGCCGTCCAGCGGCGGCACGGGGATGAGGTTGAATATTGCCAGGGCCAGGCTCAGATATGCCGTTATGTAAACCATATCGAGCACATCGGCCCAAAATTCGCTGCCAGACAGCCTGCACGGCAGGAAAATGACGCCGTAGATAAACAGGACGGCACAGCAGATGATGACGTTTGACACGGGCCCCGCGAGCGCCGTTATGGCCATGCCGCGCTTTGGGTGCCTGAAATTCCGCATATCGACGGGCACTGGCTTTGCCCAGCCGAATTTAAAGGCGACCATCATTATAAGGCCGACGATATCGATATGCCTGATGGGGTTGAGCGTGAGCCTGCCCATATTTTTCGCTGTGCTGTCGCCTAATTTATAGGCTACGAAGCCGTGGCTGAGCTCGTGCAGCGTTATGCACACGAGCGCCGGGATGACGGCCATGAGCATGTCCGTCAGCACCGACCAGTCAAGATTCCGCATTACATCGCCGAAAGAGTTCATGCTTATGCTCCCTTAAACGTATTTGAGTATCTGCGACATAAGCTCGTCACGGCCGCTGCCCTTTTCGGCCGAAAAGAGTATGAGCGGAGTATCGGCGTCAAGTCCGAGTGTCGAGCGTATCAGCCCGAGATTGGGCTCGATCTCGCTTTTTTTGAGCTTGTCTGCCTTGTTTGCGGCGACGACGAGCGGGCAGCCGGAGCTTTTGAACCACTGCGCCATCGTAACGTCGTCAGCCGTTGGCCTGTGACGCGAGTCAACTATCATGACGCCGAGGTCTATAAGGCCGTCGACGGCGAAAAACTGCTCCATGAGCCTGCCCCAGCGCTCGCGCTCGGACTTTGAGACTTTGGCGTAGCCATAGCCCGGGAGATCGACGAAATATACCTTTTTATCGATGAGAAAGTAATTAACGTGTATGGTCTTGCCGGGCGACTGTCCCACACGCGCAAAGTTTCTGCGGTTTAAAAGCCTGTTTATGACCGAGGATTTTCCGACGTTCGATTTGCCGGAAAAAACGATATTCGGGAGCGGATCGCGTATAAAGCCGTCGGGAGACGCCGCGCTTTTTATAAATTCGGCTTTGTTGATATTGAGTTCCGCCATAATTCACCTACTGTCTGATCCCCGGACGGGACTTTTTGCCGGCGACGGGCATGATCACCTCGGGCTTGCTCTCCGACTCCTTATGCACAAGAGCAGCTTCAAGCACCGTATCCACCTTGTCTGCGAGCACGAAGCTGAGCTCACTTCGTACCGCGGGGTCTATCTCATCAAGGTCGGGCTCGTTGTCCGCCGGGATAATAACTGTGCCGACGCCGTTTCGCAGCGCGGCCATGGTCTTTTCCTTGAGGCCGCCTATGGGCAGCACCCTGCCGCGCAGGCTGATCTCGCCTGTCATTGCGATATCGCGCCTTACGGGCGTGCTGGTCAGCGCGGATACTATCGCCGTGCATATCGTGACGCCCGCCGAGGGGCCGTCCTTGGGCACCGCGCCCTCCGGGAAATGGATATGTATGTCTTTTGTTTTATAGAAGTCGCCCTCGATGCCGAGCTTCTTTGCGCGGCTCCTTATGCAGGTCATGGCCGCCTGACAGGACTCCTGCATCACCTTGCCGAGATTGCCGGTGAGCTCGAGCTTTCCGCTGCCGTCGACCACGGCGACCTCAACGTCGAGGACCTCGCCGCCTACGCTCGTCCACGCGAGGCCGCGCACGAGGCCGACCTCGTCGCTCAGTCTGCGCTGTTCGGGCTTAAACTTCGGTGCGCCGAGATACGGCTGCAGCGCGCCGGCGCGCAGCGAGAGACTCTTGCGCTCGCCGCCGGCTATGGAAACGGCGGTCTTGCGGCACACGGCCGCTATCTGCCGCTCAAGATTCCTCACGCCGGATTCGCGCGTGTAGTATGTGATCATCTCGCGTATCGCGTCGTCTCCGAGCTTGAGCTGAGATGCCTTCAGGCCGTGCTTTTTCCGCTGCTTTGGCAGCAGATACTGCTTTGCTATGCTGAGCTTTTCCTCGTCTGTGTAGCTTGACAGCTCGATGACCTCCATGCGGTCGAGCAGCGCTCTGGGGATGGTATCGAGCGAGTTTGCGGTCGTTATGAAGAAAACGTCCGACAGGTCAAACGGAACTTCGAGGAAGTTATCGCGGAACGTCGAGTTCTGCTCCGGATCGAGCGCCTCGAGCAGCGCCGCCGAGGGATCGCCGCGGTAGTCCGAGCCGAGCTTGTCTATCTCGTCGAGCACCATCACGGGGTTCATGCTCTTCGCCTGACGGATGCCGGATATTATCCTGCCGGGCATCGCGCCGACGTAGGTCTTTCTGTGGCCGCGTATCTCCGCCTCGTCGTGAACGCCGCCGAGGGATATGCGCACGCATTTGCGGTTTGTCGCGCGGGCGATGCTCATGGCGATGCTGGTCTTGCCCGTGCCCGGAGGGCCGACAAGGCACAGCAGGCTTCCGCCGGCCCTGGGCGCGAGGGCCTTTACGGCGAGATATTCAATAACGCGCTGCTTTACCTTTTCAAGGCCGAAGTGGTCCTCGTCGAGCACCCGGCGCGCCTTTTCTATGTCGCGTATCTCCTCGGTCTTTATGTTCCACGGCAGCTCGAGGCAGACGTCGAGGTAGCCGCGTATGACCGTAGCCTCCGTCGAGCCGAAGGGCTGCTTTGCAAGGTGGGAGACCTCCTTGAGGAGCTTCTCCTCTATTTCCTTTGAAAGCTTCAGCTCGCGTATCCTGCCGCGGTATTCGCCAATGTCGTCGCCCGTATCGTCCTCGCCGAGCTCCTGCTGGATTATCTTCATCTGCTCGCGCAGATAATAGTCGCGCTGGCTGCGGTTTACCTGCTCGTTCGTGGCCTCGCTGAGCTCCTGCTCGATGTTCATGACGTTGAGCTCGTGATTGAGCATCTCTATGAGCATTTCGAGCCTGCGGCAGGGATACAGCTGCTCAAGCAGCGCCTGCTTCTGGCGGTAGTCAAAGCGCACGTTCTGAGCCGTGTAGTCGGCGACAAAGGCCGGGTCGCGGCTGACGACGAGATTGAGGATCATCTCCTGCGGCATATTGCCGGCAAGCTGTATGTATTCGTCAAACAGGCCGACCGCCGTGCGCACGAGCGCCTCTTTTCTGTCGGCGCCGACCTTTTCGCTCCTGTCGGGCACGCTCTCGATCTCGGCAAAGAAATACGGCTGCTCGGACGTGAGCGAGGCTATCCTGCCTCTGTAAAGGCCCTCGGCCATGACCTTGCACAGCTTTCCGCCGGGCTGGCGCATGAGCTGACGGATGCGGCATACAACGCCGTATTCGTAGAGGTCCGAGGGCTCGGGCATGTCGTTTGCTATGTCCTTCTGCGTTACGAGGAATATCTCCTGATCGGCGCCCTGCGCGCAGTTGAGCGCGGCGAGCGATATCGGGCGCTCCACGTCGAAGCTCAGGAGCATTCCGGGAAATATGTTAAGGCCCCGCAGCGGCAGTACGGCCATTGCGCGGTCGGGTATTTTATTGCTCTGGTTCATATGCTTTACCTCCTTTATGAGGGAAAAAACAGGGATAAAAAACGCGGCAAGGCAGGGCATGCCCCGTCTTGCCGTGCTGTATCATTTGCGTATTACGTCGGGGCCGGTTCCGTTTTTCACGCAGTCGGCAGTGACAATTACTTTCTCTATATCGTGCTCGGACGGCACGGCGTACATTATGTCGGTCATTATGCCCTCCATCACGCTTCGCAGTCCGCGGGCGCCGATCTTCATCTCTATCGCCTTATCCGCTATCGCCTCGAGCGCCTGCTTATCGTACAGAAGCTTTACGCCGTCGTAGCCCATAAGGGCCTCATACTGCTTGGTCATTGCGTTTTTTGGCTCTGTGAGTATGCGCACAAGATCGTCGCGCTTCAGGGAGGTCAGCGGCGCGATAACAGGCAGGCGGCCGATGAGCTCGGGGATTATGCCGAACTTCAGAAGATCGTGCTGCTGAGCCTGCTTTAGAAGCTCGCCTACGTCGCGCTGCGCAGAGCTCTTTATATCCGCGCCGAAGCCCATGCTCTTTTTCTCGGTGCGCTTTTCGATTATCTTGTCGAGACCGTCGAACGCGCCGCCGCATATGAAGAGGATGTTGGTCGTATCGACCTTTATAAACTCCTGATGCGGGTGCTTGCGGCCGCCCTGCGGGGGAACGTTGGCGACTGTGCCCTCAAGGAGCTTCAAAAGCGCCTGCTGCACGCCCTCGCCGGAAACATCGCGCGTTATGGACGTATTCTCGCTCTTGCGGGCTATCTTGTCGATCTCGTCGATGTAGATTATGCCCTTCTCGGCGCGCTCAACGTCGAAATCGGCGGCCTGGAGAAGGCGCAGGAGTATATTCTCAACGTCCTCTCCGACATAGCCTGCCTCTGTGAGCGTAGTAGCGTCGGCGATGGCAAAGGGCACGTTGAGCATCTTGGCCAGCGACTGGGCAAAAAGCGTTTTGCCGCTGCCGGTGGGGCCTATGAGCAGGATATTGCTCTTTTGCAGCTCGACCTCGTTATCGCCGGCAAAAAGGATGCGCTTATAGTGGTTGTACACCGCGACCGACAGCACTACCTTGGCCCTCTCCTGCCCGACTATATAGGCGTCAAGCCTTTTCTTTATCTCGGCGGGCTTCGGCAGGTCCTCAAAGCGCAGTCGGTTGCCCTTGTTGTCGCGCACGGGGACCTGCTCATCCTCGGCGATTATGCTCATGCAGAGATTTATGCACTCATCGCAGATATACGCGCCGTTGCCGGCAATGAGCCTGCCGGTCTGCGCCTGTGTTTTTCCGCAGAACGAGCAGCGGATGCTCTTCCTGTCGTCTGTTCTTGCCATAATTCTACCTCGGGAAATGATGTAATATGGGGGAACGCAGCGTTCCCCCATAAATTCAGTGCTCAGCGCCTGGTGATGACCTTGTCGATAAGGCCGTATTCGAGGGCTTCCTGTGCGGACATGAAATGATCGCGTTCGCAGTCGGCTTCTACGGCGGCGATATCCTTGCCTGTGTTTTCGGCGAGGATCCTGTTGAGATTTTTCTTGATCTTCAGGATCTGCTCGGCCTGGATCTGTATATCGGTGCACTGACCCTTGCTGCCGCCGGAGGGCTGGTGGATCATTATTTCGGCGTTGGGGAGCGCAAGGCGCTTGCCCTTTGCGCCGCTTGAGAGCAGGAATGCGCCCATGGAGGCCGCCATGCCGATGCATATGGTGGATACGTCGGGCTTTATATACTGCATGGTGTCATAGATCGCCATGCCGGAGGTGACCGAGCCGCCGGGGCTGTTTATATAAAACTGTATATCCTTATCGGGGTCCTGCGCCTCAAGGTACAGGAGCTGGGCTACGATAAGGCTGGCGGTGGTGTCGTTTACCTCCTCGGACAGCATGATTATGCGGTCGTTGAGAAGTCTCGAAAAAATATCGTACGAACGCTCGCCACGGCTCGTCTGCTCTACTACATAGGGTACTAAACTCATTTTATAACGTCTCCTTTCGTTGTGCTTATCCCGGAGATCATATCCTTATACGAAACGAATTATTCGGCCGGCTTTTCCTCGGCAGGCTCCTCGGCGGGAGCTTCCTCGACAGCGGACTCGATAACGATCTTGGTCGCCTTTTCCTTCTTGAACTCGTTTCTTATATATTCGTCGCCGAAGTACTTGCGGATCTGCTCGGGCTCCGCGCCGACGGTCTCGGCCGCGCCCTTGATATAATCCTCAAGCTCCTCGTCGGTGACTTCGATATTCTCCGCCTCGACTATTGCGTTAAGAAGCAGCTCCTGCTTTACCTGATACTCGGCTGCCGGACGGATGGTAGAGCTTATCGCCTCGTCGTCAAGGCCCATCATCTTCTTGATATCGTCGGTGCTCATCTTCGGGTCACTTAGGCCGAAGTTTGCGGCGTAGCTGCGTATCAGCTCGTCCACCTTCTCGCTGAGCATGCTCTCGGGGATATCGACGGTCATGTTGTCGCAGGCCTTGGTCATAACAGCGGTGCGGAACTTTGCAGCCATCTGCTCGTCCATGACGCGCTCCATGTCCCTGCGGGTGTCGGCTCTGTATTCCTCAACGGTATTGAACTCGGAAACGTCCTGAACGAAATCGTCGTCGAGCTCGGGCAGCTCCGTTACGGACAGGCCGTTGAGCTTGACCCTGAAGACCACGTCCTTGCCGGCAAGCTCCGCCGTGTAATCCTCGGGGAAGGTGATGTTTATATCCCTCTCCTCGCCGATGTTCATGCCGACGAGCTGCTCCTCAAAGCCGGGGACGAAGGAGCCGGAGCCGAGCTCGAGCTCATAGCCCTCAGCCTTGCCGCCGTCGAAGGGAACGCCGTCGAGAGTGCCTTCAAAGTCGATGTCGGCGGTATCGCCCATCTGCGCCTCGCGCTCAAGGTCGATAACGCGGCCGTTGCGCTTGCGGACGCCGTCGATCTGGCCGTCAACGTCCTCCTCGGTGATGATATAGGTCTCCTTGACCGCGCTGAGGTTCTTGTACTCGCCGAGTGTGACCTCGGGGTAAAGCTCGACATCAAAGGTCAGGGTGAGGATATTTTCGTCGGAAAGATCCATATTGGAAACTGCGGGCTTGCCGATGATCTTCAGGCCGCAGTTATCGTAGCCGTGCTCATAAGCGGGAGCGACGAGCTCGTCGATGGCGTCCTGATAAAAAACGTCGTGGCCGTACATGCCCTCGACGACGGCGCGGGGAGCCTTGCCCTGTCTGAAGCCGGGGATGGATATATGGCTCTTATTCTTGTTAAACGCCTTATTTACAGCCTCGTCGAATTCCTTTGCATCGACTTCGACCTGAAAGCTTGCGCTCTTGGAGTCTTTCTTTTCTACGTTCTTGACTAACATTTATATATTCCTCCTAATATAATTCACATAGACCAAAACATAATAACAGATATTTCAGTCAAAAGCAATTATTTTCTTTAAATAAGCTTTACAGGTCTGAATTTAACATGGTCGGCTGAAACGAGCATGAAATCGGCGCCTGCCAGCGTACCGTTGAAGGCGTACCGGCAGCCCTGACCGTGTATATGTCCGTAGCAGCAGCGTTTTACATTATATTTTTGCAGGAGCTCAAGTATCTCGGGGCATGTATAATTCATATATTTAGGCGGATAATGCAGAAACGCGTATATCTCGTCGGTTTCCGCCGTCTTCAGCGAGGCCTCCAGGCGCATGATCTCACGGTTCATTATCTTTTTGTCGTGCTCTGCTCCCTTGCTCTCCTCGTAAAACCAGCCGCGCGTTCCGCAGATGGAAACGCCGTTATATTCAAAGCTCGAGTTGTGCATGACGTCGATCGTTTTTATATCGTGCTGTGCGAAAAACCTACGTGCCTTCGTCGCAGTCGTCCACCAGTAATCGTGGTTGCCCTTTAAAATTATCTTCTTTCCGGGCAGGGCGTCTATGAACCTGAAGTCCGGCAGGGCCTCGTCCATGCTCATTCCCCAGCTGATATCTCCGCACAAGACGGTGAGATCGTCGTCATGGAGCTCCGAAAAGCCCTCGCTGAGCTTCTGTACGTAGTTTTCCCAGCGGCCGCCGAAAACGTCCATTGGTTTGTTTGTTCCGAGCGACAGGTGAAGATCGCCGATCGTGTATAAAGACATGCTGCCTCCGTATAGTTTTTATTGTTACGGTCAAGAATAATATCGTCTGAGGACAATACTCTCTGGAGGTAAGAAAATGAATAACAGAAAAACGGGCTCAGGCCAGATCACCGGCGTTGGCTGCGATGTCACCAACTGCAAGTACAACACCATCGACTGCAAATGCTCCGCCTCGCAGATCAAGGTGCAGAACGAAAAGGCCACCACGAAATCCGAGACCTTCTGCTCCACCTTCTGCCCGCGCGGCTGCTGCAGCTGAGCGTAAAGGGGCGAAAAGCCCCTACATATCGCCCTTACTTGAGAAAATCAGCGACGGCGGCCTTCATATCCTGCCTGTCAACGACGAGCTCAAAGCGCTTTTCGCGCTTGTCGAGTCCCGCAAGCGGACCGGGGACCGCTGTTTTCGTCGTCTCGGAGAGCTTTTCGATAAGCTCCGTGCCGGGAGCGTCGCTCCCCTGCCCGAGCGCCCTTAGCACGCTGTCGCAGAACTTATAGGGGCTTGCCGTGGAAACGACGACGGCCGGAGACGCGCCCTTGCCTTTTTCGCGCAGCTGCGCGAGCATATTATATGCTACGGCCGTATGCGTATCCATTAGATAGCCGTATTCGCCGTATACCCTGTTTATCGCGGCCATGGTATCTTCGTCCGAGCAGTAGCCGCCGACAAAGTGCTCGTTTATAACGGCCTTTATCGCGTCGGAGACCTCATAGCGCCCGGCCTTTGAAAGCTGGGCCATGTAGCCCGCGACCTCGGAGTCGCTTTTGCAGACAGAGTACAGCAGGCGCTCGAGATTGCTGGAAACGAGTATATCCATGGACGGAGAAATCGTCGTGTAGAACCGTCTGTTGCGGTCATATACGCCGCCGGCAAAGAAATCGGCAAGGACATTATTCTGATTCGAGGCGCAGATGAGCCTGCCGACGGGAAGTCCCATGCTCTTTGCATACCAGCAGGCCAGGATATTTCCGAAGTTGCCGGTGGGAACGACGAAGTCGAGCGTATCGCCGTAATTTACGCGGCCGGAATTTGCATAGTCGCAGTAGGCCGAGAAATAATAGACTATCTGCGGCAGGAGCCTGCCCCAGTTTATCGAGTTTGCCGAGGAGAGGAACCAGCCTTTCTCGCTGAGCTGAGAGGCAAACTCCTTATCGCCGAATATGAGCTTGACGCCGGTCTGGGCATCGTCGAAGTTGCCGCGCACGGCAGCTACGCTGACATTTGCGCCGGTCTGCGTTACCATCTGCAGCTGCTGAACGTCCGACACACCGTTGTGAGGGTAGAAGACGAGTATTTTAGTGTTTTCAACATCCGCAAAGCCCTCGAGAGCCGCCTTGCCGGTGTCGCCGCTCGTGGCGACGAGGATGCAGACGCTTCTCTTTTCGCCGCATTTTTTGAGCGAGGCCGTCAGCAGATGCGGGAGCATCTGAAGCGCCATATCCTTGAAAGCGCAGGTAGGCCCGTGCCAGAGCTCGAGAACCGCGGTGTTATCGTCAAGGAAATGCAGCGGTGCCGCGCTCTCGCTGTCAAAATTATCGCCGTATGCGCGCGATATCATTGCCCTGAGCTCGGACTCCGTGAACTCGTCGAGGAAGGGCTTCATTATGCCGAGCGCTCTTCCGCGATAATCGCATTTGCCGAGCGCTTTTATAGCTTCAAGAGAAAGCTGCGGCAGACTCTCGGGCACATACAGGCCGCCGTCGGGCGCGAGGCCTCCGGCTATCGCCTGGGACGCAGTTACCTTTTCCTTTGAATTGCGGGTGCTGAAATATAACATTGGGGGCTCCTTTCCGATCAGAATGCGTTTTCTATGTGATTTATCGTAAGCTTTTTGGAGTTTACTCCCTCGGGGGCATATATCTCGATAACGTCAAAGCGCGGCTGAAGCTCGCTCTCGTGAGTCTGGAGCCACAGCTGCGCCGCGGCGGCGACGCGCTGCTGTTTTGCCGCCGTTACGAACTCCCGGGCCTCGCCGTAGGCGCTGTTCTTTCTGAGCTTCACCTCGACAAAGACTATGTAACCGTGCTTTCTCGCGATTATATCTATCTCGCCCTGCCTGTAGCGGCAGTTGGTATCTATTATCCTGTAGCCGTGCAGGCGCAGGTAATTTGCGGCCTTGCGCTCTCCGAAGGCGCCGAGTTTTTCTCCCGTCATCAGTGCATCTTCCTCAAAAAGCCCGGACGGTGTATCTCGCAGGGGCCGTACTCGCGCAGAGCCTCGTAATGAAGCTTCGTGCCGTAGCCCTTGTGCTTTTCAAAGTGATACCCGGGATACTTTTCCGCCATTTCGAGCATGTATCTGTCTCGCGTGACCTTTGCAAGTATCGACGCCGCGGCGATATCGGCGCAGGTCGCGTCGCCCTTTATGACGCAGCGGCTCGGCATATCAATGGCCGAATCGCGGTTTCCGTCGATAAGAGCGAGCGCCGGCTTTACCGACAGCTTTTCTATCGCTCTGTTCATCGCGAGCATAGCCGCGTTTAAGATATTCATCTCTTCGATCTCCGCAACATCCGCAAACGCGATGCCATAGCTCACGGCCTCGGCGCAGATGATGTCAAAAAGCTTATCGCGCTTTTTCTCCGTGAGCTTTTTCGAGTCGTTGAGGCCTTCTATCTCAAGCCCGCGCGGCAGGATGACCGCCGCGGCGCACACGGGACCTGCAAGCGGTCCGCGCCCGGCCTCGTCGACGCCGCAGACGGGGCTGACGCCGCTGTCGTATATCTCGTTTTCAAGCTTCCACAGATCGCTCATCACGGCTTCTCCAGACTTATCCTGCCGAGCTTTCCGTCGTGGTACTCGCCGAGCAGGGTGTTTGCCATGCGCTCAATATCGTATTCGCCTCTTGAAACGAGAAAGCCGCGCTTCTTCGCGGCCGCCTCAAGAAGCTCAAAGCCGTTTGCCTCGGGGTCGGGCTCGAGCTTATAGCGCGCGGCGAGCGCCTCGGGATACATTTCACGAAGCCGCAGCATGAAGTTTGCCGCGAGCGTCTCCTTATCCACGACGTCGGCCTTTATGGCGTTTGTTATGGCGAGCAGCTCGCCGACCTCCTGCGAATCGAACTTCGGCCAGAGTATGCCCGGAGTGTCCAGCAGATCGAGGCCCTTATCGATATTTATCCACTGCTTGCCGCGGGTAACGCCGGGCTTATCTCCGGCTATGGCGGCCTTACGGCGCGCTACCTTGTTTATGAATGTTGATTTTCCGACGTTCGGTATGCCGAGGATCATGACGCGCATCGGGCGGCTTACCTGTCCCTTTGCCGCGTAGTCGGCTATCTTATCCTTCAAAAGCTCGCGCAGGGCTGGCACGAAGCCGCTTACTCCCCTGCCCGATTTCGCGTCGGTCTCAAGCATCCTTATGCCGCAGGAGCCAAAATACTCGCGCCAGAGCGCCGTGATCTCCGGGTCTGCAAGATCGCAGCGATTTAAAATGATGAGCCTCGGCTTCCCCGCCGCGAGGCGGTCTATATCCGGGTTGCGGCTCGAGCGCGGTATTCTCGCGTCAAGGAGCTCGCACACGGCGTCGCACTGCCTTATACTGTCCTCTATCATTCGCTGAGCCTTGGTCATGTGACCGGGGAACCACTGGATATTCATTTTTTCGTAGCTTGTGCCGCCCATATCACTCACCGTCGGGGACGCCTATGGCGTCGAGCGGGAACACGCGCAGCAGCACCTTGCCAACTATAAGGCGCTCGTCTACCATGCCGATCTCCGCTCTGCGGCTGTCGGACGAGGCGTTGCGGTTATCTCCCATGACGAACACGCAGCCGGAGGGCACCGTCTGCGGGCCCTGGAAGTCGAGCTGATTATAGGTAGGCTCGGCAATGTACGGCTCGTCGAGCAGCTCGCCGTCGACATATACGCGGCCGCGGTCAAAGTCGATCTCCACAGTCTGACCCTCGGTCGCGATGACGCGCTTTACGAGCGCCTCGGGCTTGTAGTCGTCCTTGCGGAAAATGATTATATCGCCCTGCTTCGGCTTATAGAAGACGTCGGACACGATGAGCTTGTCCCCGTTTGTGAGCGTCGGATTCATCGAGTCTCCGCTCACGTCGACTACGCGGAAGAAAAACACGAATACGACTATGCAGATGATCAGCGCGAACACAAGGCTCTGCATCCAGTCGTATATCTCGCCCCTCGTTGTCGTCTCGGTCTTCGCGGCTTCGGGCTTTTTGACCTTATCTTTGGCTTTTTTCATTTTCAAATTACCTCTTGCTGAGTTTATAGAGCTTATCAATACATTATACACGATAATGCAATACTAAGGCAACAAAAAAAGCGGCATACGCCGCTTTTTTTGAACCGATAAACAGGTCCGGCGCTTACAGGCGCTCCTTGACCTTCGCTCTCTTACCGACGCGCTCACGCAGGTAGTACAGCTTTGCTCTGCGGACCTTGCCGCGGCGGACTGTCTCTACGGAGACGATGGAGGGAGAGTGTACGGGGAAGACCTTCTCGCAGCCGACACCGTAGGAGATGCGGCGGACGGTGATGGTCTCGTTGATGCCGCCATGCTTTTTGGCGATGATGGTGCCTTCAAAAGCCTGGTTGCGCTCACGGCTGCCTTCTTTTACGCGAACGGTGATACGGACGGTATCGCCGACGTTGAGCTCGGGCAGCTCGGGCTTCATGTACTGCTCGCTGAGAATTTTGATCAGATCCATAGTCTAATCCTTCCTTTACTTTAGGCGTTCGTGCCGGAGGGCTCCCTTTCGGTCTCGGCAGAGGACCGCTTGATAGCCTGCGATGCACGCAAGCTATGGTATATTATCACAAGGACGCTGAAAATGCAAGCTTTTTCAGCGGAAAACAGCCATGTTTTCATCGAATATCTCAATACGCCGGAATTTTGCAAAGTCGGGCGCGATATCGGGCCGGAGCTGGCGCAGAGCCTCGGCGATGAGCTCGGGATTGAGCGTCGGCTCCTGTGCGGAGATGAGCGCCGTCATTTTTACGCCGTCCGCGTCCGGCGCGAAGGATATCTCCCTTATCGCAGGACGGATATCGCTCTGTCCTACGCCGCGCTTGGTTTTCTTTGTTATGACTATGCTCTCGGCCGCGTAAAACTCATTGAGCTTATCGGCCATGGCGGCCGCGCCGCGCTCGTCATACTCAAATACTCCCGAAACGCGCAGCCATTTTATCTCCCTGACCTTGCGCCCGGCTTCGTACACGTCAAGGACCTCGATCCCCTCGGGAAACTGCGAGGCAAGACGCTGCCTTATCTCCCCGCAGGGCAGCTCCTCGCGCATTTTGAAGTCCATGAGCTCGCATACGCTCTCGCAGCCGACGGAAAGCGGCAGCGCTATGGAGATGCTCGGGTGCGGGTTGAAGCCCTCGGAGTATTTGAGCCTGCAGTCGGCCCGCATAAAGGCGCGCGTCACGGTGCGCATGAGGTCAAGATGCGAAATGTATATCGCTCTGCCGGTTTTTGAAAACAGCATCCTGTACTTATCCATCGCATTTTCCTCCCTTCAGGAGCTTGGCCGCGCCGCAGGCCGAGCACTGCTTACGGCAGTCAGGCGAAAGCTCCGAGGCATAGGCCTGCTCGCGCTCATGCCACAGATGCTCCCTGCGCACGCCGACATCGACTATATCCCAGGGCATGACCTCATCCTTTTCGCGCTCGCGGTGGGCGTAGAAGGCGGGGTCGGCTCCGGCATCGTCAAAGGCCTTCATCCAGCGCTCAAAGGAAAAGTAATCGCTCCAGGCCTCGAGCCTGCCGCCCGAGCGCCAGACGTTTTCGATCACCCTGCCCATGCGCCTGTCGCCTCTGGAAAGAGCCGCTTCGATATAGCTCGTCTGCGGATCGTGCCAGTTATAAACGACGTTTTTGGCTTTTATATTCTCGCGCAGGAGATTTACCCTGCGGATGTATTCGTCCATGGTCACCTGCTTTTCCCACTGGAAGGGGCTGTGCGGCTTCGGAACAAAGCATGACGTGGATACCGTTATGCGAACTCCCCGGTTTTTGTTCTTCGCGTAAAGGCGCCATGTGTGCAGCACCTGGTTCGCAAGCTCCGCTATGCCCAGGACGTCCTCGTCGGTCTCAGTAGGCAGGCCGAGCATGAAATAGAGCTTTATCGTGTTCCAGCCGCCCTCGAAGGCGAGGCGGCAGGTGTTCAGGAGGTCCTCCTCCCTGACGTTTTTGTTTATCGCGTCGCGCAGGCGCTGACTTCCCGCCTCTGGCGCGAAGGTCAGACCGCTTTTGCGCGTTTTCTGTATGCGGTGCATGATGTCTATGGAGAAGTTGTCGGCTCGCAGCGAGGGCAGAGAAAGTCCGATGCTGCGGGACTCACAGTATTCGAGAAGCTCGTCGCACAGCTCGGAGAGATACCTGTAGTCGCTTGAACTCAGAGACAGCAGCGTTATGTCCTGACAGCCGGTGTTTCTGAGCAGCGCCTTGCCCTGCTCTGCCAGCAGCTTCGGCGATTTGGCCCTTATCGGCCTGTAGGTATGCCCCGCCTGGCAGAAGCGGCAGCCGCGCACGCAGCCGCGGAAGAGCTCGACGTTCACTCTGTCGTGCACGACCTCTGTAGACGGAACGATCGGTGCAAGCGGAAAATGCACGGCATCCATATCGGTGATAACGCGCTTTGTTACCCTTTCGGGCGCGGCGGGGTGAACGTCAAAGTGATCTATCGTGCCGTCGCCGCCGAAAACGGGCGTGTAGAACGACGGTACGAGCACGCCGCCTATCTGTGCAGCCTTCTCGAGAAAGGCCTGCTTTGTCCAGCCCCCGGCCTTGGCCGTGCGCAGGAGCGCGAGCAGCTCGTTGTTCATCTCCTCGCCCTCGCCAAGCAGGAAAATGTCGATGAAATCGGCCATGGGCTCGGGGTTGAGGGCCGCCGTGCCGCCAGCTATCACGAGCGGCAGGAGCTCCGGCCTTTCCGCGCTGCGTATCGGGAGCCCCGCCATATCTATCATGTCGAGCACCGTGGAATAGGCCATCTCGTAGCCTATCGAGAAGGCCAGCACGTCGTGCTCGGATATGGGGTCGCCGCTTTCAAGGGCGTACAGCGGGATACCGTTTTGCTTCATCTGCCCGTACATATCCCCCCAGGGCGCAAACACGCGCTCGCACCAGACGTAGCTGAGCTCGTTCATGGTCGAGTACAGTATGCTCATGCCGAGATTCGACATGCCTATCTCATAGGTATCGGGAAAGCAGAAGGCAAGGCGGAGCTCGACCTCTTCCCTGTTTTTGATTATCTGGTTAAACTCGCCTCCGGTATAGCGCGCGGGCTTCTGCACCTTCGGCAGTATGCGTTCAAGTCTCTTATCCATATGTATCTCCAAATATATCTATCTTGCCGTCAGACGTATTGATTTTACAACATGCTCATGCTTTTTACAATACCCGTTTGCGCGATCAGCAGCCACACTGCCGATACGAGAAAGGCCATCCCGAGCTGCGAGGAGCCAAGAGCCAGACCTGCGCAGGCCAGAGCTATACCCGCGGCGACGCTCGTAAAATACATGACGCTTTCCGCTGCTTTCCTGCCGAAAAGGCTGCTCAGGACGCACAGCAGCGCCCTCCCGCCGTCGAGCGGCAGGGCCGGAAGCATATTGTATGCCGTCAGGGCAAGGCTCACTCCGGCCGTATTGAGCAGCAGGCCGTTTGACGCCGCTCTGCCGGGAAAAGCGCAGATATACGCCAGCGCGAGCCCGGCCGCGGGACCGGCAAGGAGCACGAGCACTTCGCCTGCTGCGGAATATGCTCCCGCGCCGTACATGCACAGGCCCGAGGAGTCAAAGCGAAGCTGCCTGACGCGCCCTCCCAGAATGAATATCGCCGCTGCGTGTCCCGCTTCGTGGACAGCTGCGGCGAGCAGCACGGCGGCGAGGCCTTTCACACCGCCGAAAAAATAAACGGAGGACAAAACCAATATCGCTCCGGGGCTGAGCGAAAACCGGCGGATCATATATAAAATTCGGGGTTCAGATACACCCCGCTGCGCTCAAGCTCAAAATGCAGATGCGGCCCCGTCGCGGCTCCCGTCGAACCGACGAGCGCTATAGTGTCGCCCTTTTTTACAGCACCGCAGCTCATGCACAGCTCGCTGCAATGCGCGTACAGCGTCCGGTATCCGCCGGCGTGATCTATCATAACGTATTTCCCGAAGGAATCGGAATCCCCCTGCGCGACGATCGTACCGTCGGCAAAGGCGCTTATAGGCGTCCCGGTGGCGGCGGCAAGGTCCGTGCCGTAGTGATATCTGACCTCGTTTTTTATCGGATGCACGCGGTATCCGAAGCCGGATGAGCTGACGCCCGAAACGGGACTTGCGTATTCAAATGGCAGCTCTGGCCGCTCGTAGCTGACGGTCTCGGGCACGGCATAGTCCGAATATACCGCCTGCGAGGCCAGAAACGCCGCGACGGCCGGATGCTCGGTCGGCTGCGGCGCCGGAGTCGGCTCGGGTGTCGGCTCCGGCGAGGGGGCTGCCGCCGGGCGGGCCTGCGCGTCGTCATTATCGAAGCGCCGCAGAAGCGTTTCGAGCACGTCGCCCTCGGCGAGACTCCTGCCGAGCTCGACGGCCGCCTCGGTCTGCTCCCTTTCCATGCACAGCGCCCGGCTTATCCCTTCGGATATCCTGTCTGCCAGCGCGGGCGACGCAAGGCGCACGGCGGTCAGGGCAATGAATATCGCCGCGCATATGTAAAGCTTCGTCCTACTCATGCCTGTCACCTCGGATAAGCATATGCGAGAGGTACGCGATAAATTATCCTTGACAAGTCGAGCTCTGCTTATTATAATATAAAAGCTGTTTCGGGGTGTAGCGCAGTTGGTAGCGCGCTTGGTTCGGGACCAAGAGGCCGGGAGTTCAAGTCTCCCCACTCCGACCATGAAAATGCAGGCTTTATCTGAAGCCTGCATTTTTGCTTTTTACTTTGCATACATACGACATACGAAAAAGCCTCTGTCAAACGACAGAGGCTTTTTATATGGAGCGGGCAACGAGACTCGAACTCGCTACCTCCACCTTGGCAAGGTGGCGCTCTACCGGATGAGCTATGCCCGCGCACGGAACGAGATAAATAATACCACACTTTTCGGATTTGTCAAGCACTATTTATCCTGTTTCGCGGCATTTACTGATTATCGCTGATATCACCGAAGCCCTTGCCGAAAACATTCTTGGCGTCGGTGATGATAAAGAAGGCGTTTTCGTCTACGTTCTTTATTATTTTTCGGATATCGGCTATCTGAGTGCGCTTGACGACGCACAGAAGCACCTGCTTGTTCTGGTGCGAATACGCGCCCTCTCCCTCGAGGATGGTCACGCCGCGGTGCAGCCGGTCGGTTATGTCCTGCACGAGCTGCTCGCTCTTCTCGCTTATGATATAGCAGACATTGGAGTTATCTATGCCGTAGAGCACGAGGTCTATGACCTTGGAGACCACGAACATGGATATAACGGCGTACATCGCGCCCTCTATCTCCTTGAAGATCGCCGCAAAGACGATGATTATGACGGCGTCCGTGAGCATGAGGAGCGTTCCGAAGTTTATATACGGGAACCTCAGGCGCACGAATTTTGCGACTATATCGGTGCCGCCGGTCGTGGTGCCTGCATAGTAGATGATGCCGAGGCCGAAGCCCTTTACCGCGCCGCCGATGATGCAGGCAAGCAGCATATCGTCCGTCGGGCAGTAGTTGAGCAGCGCAAAAAGGTCGACGAGCACCGACGACAGCAGCATTCCGACAAGCGATGAGACGATGAATTTCGTTCCGAAATGCCTCCACGCAATAACGAAAAGCGGAATATTCAGGGCGATGGTCAAAACGCCGACGGGAAGCTTCGTCAGGTAGTTTACGATCATCGCGATACCGCTCACGCCGCCGACGATTATGGAGTTGGGATACAGGAAAAACTGAAATCCCGCCGCGAACAGCGCGGAGCCGAGAACTATAAGCGCGTACTGGATGACATACTCGCTTGCTTTTGTTGTTTTCATAACGCCCTCCTCAGTCGATGAGCGACATCTGAGTCTCTCCCCTGTCCTCGTCCCTGAGCAGCGCTCCCGCGGCGGGGAGGCTCCTGACCCTGTAGCGGGATACGTTCTTTATCATCGTATCCGCCAGCGGCGCCGCCGAGACGAGCCTGTGGTTCTTCTTTATGTTCATGACCGCTACGCCCTGCGTGCTGCGGCTGGTCTTGAGCTGCAGGAGCGTGGTGTTGAACACCATTGCGCGGCCGTCGGAGGAAAACATCGCCATGTCTGTCTCCTCGCCTATCATATATACGGCCGCAAGCGGACTTTTATCGCTGTATGCGTTGATGAGCTTTTTTCGCCTGGTCTTCGTCTCGTAGCTTGCAAGATCAAGGCGCGCGACCTTGCCGTTTTCAAAGAACAGCAGCAGATTTTTCCGATAATTGCCCGGGCATATGAGCTCGAGCACCCGCTCTCCCTCATCCATGCCGAGCTTCGTCGGCAGATAGGAGCCGAGAGCCGAGGCCTTGCCGTCGTCAAAATCGGACAGGCGCGTTTTATACACCTGCTGGCGGTCGGTGAATACGAGCATCTCCGTGCGGTTTGTCGCCTCAAAGCTCGTTTTCAGTCCGTCGCCGTCCTTGAACTTCTGCTCGCTGCTCATGCGCAGGGACATGGGCGTTATTTTCTTAAGATATCCCTCGCCGGACAGGAACACCGTGACGGGGTAATCCTCGACCGTCTCGCTCTCGGTATACTCCTCGATCTCAGCGGCGTAGACTATGCCGGTCTTTCTCGGCGAGGGATATTTCTTTATTATAGCCTTGAGCTCGGAGATGATGATGGCCTTTATCTTCCGGCGGCTCTTGAGCGTCTCCTCGAGCTCTGCTATCGCCCGCTCGAGCTCCTCGATCTCGGCGGTGCGCTTTAAGATATACTCGCGGTTTATATTGCGCAGCTTTATCTCCGCGACAAATTCGGCCTGTATCCTGTCTATGCCGAAGCCCATCATGAGGTTCGGCACGACCTCGCTTTCAAGCTCGGTATTGCGGATTATCTCAATAGCCTTGTCGATATCCAGCAGGATCATGGCAAGGCCCTGAAGCAGATGCAGCTTGTCCTTTTTCTTTGACAGGTCGAAGTACACGCGGCGTCGGACACATTCGATGCGCCAGGCCGTCCACTCGCCGAGTATCTCTCTGACGCCCATGACCCGGGGATTTCCCGCAACAAGGATGTTGAAGTTGCAGGGGAAGCTGTCCATGAGCGGGGTGAGCTTGAACAGCTTCTGCATGAGCTTTTCGGGATCGGTGCCGCGCTTGAGGTCGATGGCGAGCTTCAGACCGCTGAGATCCGTCTCGTCGCGCATGTCGTTTATCTCCCTGACCTTGCCGGACTTTATGAGCTCGGCAACCTTGTCGACGATGGCCTCGGAGGTAGTCGTGTACGGGATCTCGTAGATCTCGATGATGTTCTCCTTTTGCAGATAGCGCCATCTTGCGCGAACCCTGAAGCTCCCGCGGCCCGTATCGTATATGGCCTCCATCTCGGCGCGGTCATAGACTATCTCGCCGCCGGTGGAGAAGTCGGGAGCCGGCATGTACAGGAACAGGTCGCAGTCCGGGTCCTGGAGATATTCTATCGTCGCGCGGCAGGTCTCCCCGAGATTGAAGCCGCATATCTGGCTGGCCATACCGACGGCGATGCCGGTGTTGCTCGAAACGAGAACGTTCGGAAAGCTCGTGGGCAGGAGCGTCGGCTCCTGCATGCTGCCGTCGTAGTTGTCGCAAAACTCGACCGTGTCCTTGTCTATATCGCCGAAGATATCCGCGCATATGGGCGCAAGCTTTGCCTCGGTGTATCGGGACGCGGCGTAGGACATGTCGCGGGAGTAGACCTTGCCGAAGTTGCCCTTTGAGTCGACAAAGGGCGTCAGCAGCGCGTCGTAGCCCTTTGAAAGGCGCACCATGGTCTCGTATATCGCCGCGTCGCCGTGCGGATTAAGGCGCATGGTCTGGCCTACGATATTCGCGCTTTTCGTGCGCGCGCCGTTTAAAAGCCCCATCTTGTACATCGTATACAGGAGCTTTCTGTGTGAGGGCTTGAAGCCGTCGATCTCGGGTATGGCTCGGGAAATGATGACGCTCATGGCGTAGGGCATGTAGTTCTGCTCGAGAGTCTCGGTTATAGGCTGCTCGAGCACCTCGGCGCGCAGGCCGACGACATTCGGATTATTGAATTGCTTCTTTTCCGGTACCTGTTTTTTCGCCATATCTTATCGCTTCTTTCCCTTGCTTTTTTCGCCTGTTATGAGATCGTGCCTGCATTTGGGGCAGTCAGATATCTTAAACAGGCCGAGATAGATGCGCTTTCCGCAGTGGGGGCATTTGCAGTAGGCCAGTATCACAACGACGGACAGCACGAAAAACAGCATCGAGAACAGCAGCGACATTCCGCCAAAGCCGCTGCCCTCGGTCGCTATGCCGATGATGCTGAACACAAGGCACATGGCAAGCAGGAATTTTACAAGATTGCGGGCTTTATCAAATTTCATATTAAATCCTCCATCAGCTTATTCAGGAGATATCGGCCATATCCAGATACAGATAGCCGTTTTCCGCGATGTGATTCTTTCTTCCGGCAAGATCGTCGCCGAGCAGCAGGTCAAACATCTGCGCCATGCGCTCCGCGTCCTCTGGCATGACCTTTATAAGCCGCCGCGTCTCGGGGTTCATCGTAGTCATCCACATCATGTCCGGGTCGTTCTCGCCGAGGCCCTTGCTGCGGCTGATGGCGGCCTTCGCCCCGCCGAGACCTGAGACTATATCGGCCTTTTCCTTATCGGAATACGCAAAATACGTCTTACCTTTGCACTCGATCTCGTAAAGCGGGGACTCGGCTATATAGACATAGCCCTCGCGTATGAGCGTCGGCACGAGGCGGTAGATCATGGTGAGTATAAGCGTGCGTATCTGGAAGCCGTCGACGTCGGCGTCGGTGCAGATGATGACCTTGTTCCAGCGCAGATTGCTTATATCAAAGGCGTTTAGGTCCTTCTGCCCCTTTACCTGCACCTCCACACCGCAGCCGAGGACCTTGAGGAGGTCGGTTATGACATCGCTTTTGAATATGCGGACATAGTCGGCCTTCAGGCAGTTGAGTATCTTGCCGCGCACGGGCATGATGCCCTGAAAATCGGCGTCGCGGGAGAGCTTGCATGCGCCCAGCGCCGAGTCGCCCTCGACGATGTATATCTCTCTCTTTTCAGGATCGCGGCTGCGGCAGTCGACGAACTTCTGCACGCGGTTTGCGATATCTATGCTGCCGGAGAGCTTTTTCTTCATGCCCTGGCGCGTCTTTTCCGCCGCCTCGCGGCTGCGCTTGTTGACGAGCACCTGCTCGGCGATCTTATCCGCCTCGGGCTTGTTCTCTATGAAATATACCTCGAGCTTTTCCTTGAAGAAGTCGGTCATCGCCTCCTGAATGAAGCGGTTGGTGATGGCCTTCTTGGTCTGATTTTCATACGAGGTCTGCGTTGAAAAGCAGTTTGTCACAAGAACGAGGCAGTCGTCCACGTCCTGAAAGTTTATCTTGCTCTCGTTTTTCTGATATTTGCCGATCTTTTTTATGTATGCGTCAATTGCGTACACAAAGGCGCTGCGCGCCGCCTTCTCAGGCGCGCCGCCGTATTCGAGCCAGGACGAGTTGTGGTAGTATTCTATCGCCTTGACCTTGTTTGAAAAGCAGAAGGCCGCCGAGAGCTTGACCTTGTACTCAGGCTTGTCCTCCCTGTCCCTGCCGCGTCGCTCGGCGCTTATGAAATAGGGCGATGTGAGCGGCGACGCATGGGCTATCTCGTTTACATAGTCGAGGATGCCGTTTTCGTAAACGTACTCAGTGACATCGAATTTGCTGCCGTTCTGATTGCGGAAGCGGAAGGTCACTCCGGCGTTCACGACAGCCTGACGGTGCAGGATATCCCTGAAAAACTCCTCGGGTATGTCGGTATCCGTAAAGACCTCAAGGTCGGGACGCCATTTTATAGTCGTGCCGGTCTTTTTACGGTCGGCGGGGCTTACCGTGAGCTCCTGCCCCTTTTTCCCGACTACCCTGCCCTTTTTGAAGTGCAGCTCGTACTTATTGCCGTCGCGCCAGACCGTGACATCCATGTACTCGGAGGAATACTGCGTCGCGCAGGAGCCCAGACCGTTCAGGCCGAGGGAATACTCGTAGTTCTCGCCCTCGTTGTTGGCGTACTTTCCGCCGGCGTACAGCTCGCAGAAAACGAGCTCCCAGTTGTAGCGCTTCTCGTTTGCGTTCCAGTCCATGGGGCAGCCGCGTCCGAAGTCCTCGACCTCGATGGACCTGTCGGCGTAGCGCGTGAGCGTTATGACGCTGCCGTAGCCCTCGCGTGCCTCGTCTATGGCGTTGGAAAGGATCTCGAACACGGCATGCTGGCAGCCGTCGAGCCCGTCCGAGCCGAAGATGACGCCGGGGCGTTTTCTCACCCTGTCGGCGCCCTTGAGCTGAGATATGCTGTCGTTACCGTATCCTGCGCTGGTCTTAGTCATTTATGATTCCCCTCAAATACTACATCTTGCGTAAATTTGCACACATTTTCAGATTATATAGTATAAATCATAATCGGTGTAAAAGTCAAGACATAGCAAAGCGGAGGCAGCGTTTTGCTGCTGCCTCCGCCGTCGGATGAAATGCCTTTCGGCTTATCCGGCTGACGAAATAAATGCCGTCTTATCGCGACAGATAAGCCGCGGCATTTCATCCGGCGTGTCTTTCAGACATCTGTAGCTCGGACGCTTCGTCTGCCTGTATTATATGAGGCTGACGCTTATTTAAACGCGGCAAATTTTGCCGTTTAAATCATGCTCGGAATGAATATACTAAATATAAAACACAAAGGAGACCTAAATCATGACGAAAAAGGAGCAGAAGAGGCTCAGGGCAGAGTATAAACGGCGGCTGGGCGAAATGAACGATATAAGGGCGCAGCTTCACTGCGCGTACGCGGCATTTGACAATACGACAGATTGTGATATGATGGACGCGTGCATTTATGAAATAAACGCGCTCAAGTCGCGCTACAACAGCGCGGTGATAAACGTAAAAAATCTGATCACTTAGGAGGCTGCATGGACGCATTACATAGCATACTGACCATAATCATAGCCGTATTTCTTATCTGGCTCGTTATAAAGATCTTCGCAACGCCTGTAAAATGGGCGCTGAAGCTGCTGCTCAACGCGCTTATCGGCTTTGTCATGCTTTTTATCTTCAACTTTCTCGGCGGCTTTATCGGCCTGTCGCTGAGCGTGGGCTGGGTAAGCGCGATAGTGGCCGGAGTTTTCGGCATACCGGGCATTGTCCTGCTGCTGCTCATCGAAAACTTCTTTATGTGAGGACACGGACATGAAAAAGCTGCTGAAGAAAATATACAGACTGTTTCTCCCGCACGAGACCGCTTCCTTCTGGAAGCTGAGACAGCGCATACTCTATCCGAAACGGCTGCAGAGGCTCCTTAAGCCGCTGTATACGCTCAGGGCCGAGAGGCTGCTCAGCAGGCTCAATTCGGGTATACCAATAACGGAAAGGATAAGCCGCTTCAAGGCTCCGCACGGTCTGAGCGGCATATTCATCTCCGCCGGAGCGCGCGTCGGCAGGGACTGCACGATATTCCAGCAGGTCACCATCGGCTCGAACACCATGCCTGACAGCAAAAAGCGCGGTGCGCCCGTTATCGGCGAGCGCGTCTACATCGGCGCGGGAGCCAAGATAATAGGCGGCGTCACTGTCGGCAACGATGTTCGCATCGGCGCAAACTGCATCGTGACCGAGGATATCCCGGCAAACAGCACTGTTGTAATGGGAAAGCCACGCGTCATCACATACGAGCAGCCGCGCGACAATACCTTTATTGAATGGGACAAGTATCAGGCATCGCTCAAATAAGCTTAAAACGGACTGCACAGCAGTCCGTTTTTTATCATTTCAAGAGCTTTAAGGCCTCGGAGACCTCCTCGAGCTTCATGCTGTGCGAGGCCTTGACGAGCACCGTGTCGCCTTTTTTTATAAGCTCGGGCAGCGCGGCGATGAGCGAGGCGTTGTCCTCAAAATGCAGGGCTCTTATGCTGCCTGCGGCGGCGCGGGCCGTGTTTTCGGACATTTTGCCGACGCAGAGCAGGAGCTCCGCTCCGTGCGATACGGCATAGCGGCCGATATCCGCGTGCCGCCCGGCGCGCTGCTCTCCCATCTCGAGCATGTCGCCGAGCACGCAGACCCTGCGTCCTGAGCTGTCGGCCAGTGAGGCTATCGCGCATTTGACCGAATCGGGATTTGCGTTGTAGCAGTCGTCGACTATCGTTATATAGCCGGTGTCCGTTACGCTCGCGCGGCGGCCCACAGTTTCATAGGCCGCTATGCCGCGTATGATCTCATCGTCGGAAAGGCCGAATTTCATTCCGACTGCCGCGCCCTCGAGAGCGGCGTAGATCATGTGCCGGCCGTAGGCAGGGATGGTGACGTGAATACGCCTATCGGCAGAGACGATATCGCAGCTCTGCACGCAGGCGCTTTCGTATTTTACGTTTTCGGCTCTTACCCCGGCATTATCGCCCAGGCCGTAGAATATCCTGCTCTGGCGGCAGGAGCATACGCTCAGAAGATCGTCGTCGGCGTTCAAAAACACCGTGCCGTCGCCGGGCATATACTCGAGCATCTCGGTCTTGGCCCTGAAAACGCCGCTCCGGTCGTGCAGCCTGTCAAGATGCGCGTTGCCGATGAGAGTGTACACGGCGTCTGTGGGCCGTACCATGCTCGCAAGGCGGCTCATCTCGCCAAAATCGGATATGCCCATCTCGATGACCGCGGCCTCGTGCTCGGGCTCTATGCGGAATATGGTAAGCGGCACGCCGAGCTCGTTGTTGAAATTCTTATCAGTTTTGAGTACCTTAAAGCGCTGTGACAGAACGGAGGCTATCATTTCCTTTGCCGTCGTCTTGCCGACCGAGCCCGTTATGCCGATCACCGGGATATCGAGCGTTTTCCTGTACGCCCCGGCAAGCCGCGCCATAGCCCTGGCCGTGCTGTCAACGACTATGAGACAGCCCGAGGCTCCGGGGACCTCATGCTCGACCAGGCAGCAGGACGCGCCGAGCTCAAAGGCCTTCTCAACATAGTCGTGCCCGTCGACGCGCTCGCCGGCCATGGCGGCGAAGGCAAAGCCCGGCTCGACGAGCCTGCTGTCGATGACAAGGCCCCTTATCTCGCACCCGGGGTCGCCGACGCCGGTCAGTCTGCCGCCGGCTATCGCGGCGGCACGCTTTACATCAATGCCCTTCATTCATACTTCTCCATGGAAAGCCTTATTATCTGCTCGCATATCTCTCCGAAATCGAGACCCTGCACACTGCCCATCTGCGGGATAAGGCTCGTCGGGGTCATGCCGGGCAGTGTATTTGCCTCAAGGCAGTATATCTCGCCGCTCTCATTATCCATGAGGAAATCGCCGCGGCAGTAGACGTCGATCATGAGCGCCGTGCTCACGCGCTCTGCAAGGCGCTGGACCCTGTCGGTGTCCTCTGCGCTTATTGGCGCGGGGCATATCTCCTCAGTAAGTCCGGCCTGATACTTGTTCTTATAGTCATACCAGCCGGTTTTGGGGATTATCTCTATGACCGGCATGGCTTTGCCGCCCATGACGCCGACGGTGAGCTCGCGGCCCTTAATAAAGCGCTCGACGAGGACACGGTCTTCGTATCTGAAGGCAAGCTCCAGCGCGGCGGCGTATTCCTCCTCGCTTTTGACCATGCTCGTTCCGACGCTCGAGCCGCCGCTGCACGGCTTCACGACGCAGGGAAAGCCGACATTTTCGACACTGCCGCCCTTTTCGAGCACTATGCCCTCCGGGACGGGTATGCCGGCAGAGCGCAGCATTATCTTGGTTATCTCCTTATTCATGGCGACAGCGCTGCCGAGATAGCCGCTGCCGGTGTATTTTATGCCGTGAACGTCAAAGGTGGCCTGAAGCTTGCCGTTTTCGCCGTCCTCGCCGTGCAGGGCAAGAAAGCTTATATCCGCAGCGCGGCATATCTCAATGACGTTTTTTCCGATCCTGCTCCCGTCGCTCTGCGCAAGGAGCGCCGCGATATCGGGAGTCTCCTCCTTTACGGAGTATCTGAGATCCTCCTGCTCGCGCTCAAAAAGCTCGGCGGGATCGTCGTATGCTCCGTCATAGCCGTAAAACAGATCGACCAGCACTACCTTATGGCCGCGCTCGCGCAGGGCGCGCGCAACACAGGAGCCGCTCGTTACGGAAACGTCGCGTTCGTTTGACAGTCCGCCGCAGACAACAGCAATTTTCATCTTTCCAACCTCCTTGTACCCGCCGATTATACCACATGCTCACGGCCTGTTCAAATATATATTGAAAAAACATGGCGATGTGTGTTATAATTCTTATTCGTAATCCATAATCTAATGTAAGGTCGTTGTGTGTATGAATTATGTAGTGGTCGATTTGGAGTGGAATCAGGCAATGAGCTCGAAATCCTCCGTATTCAATAAGCTCCCGATAAAGCTCAGGGGCGAGATCATAGAGATAGGCGCAGTCAAGCTCACGGAGGACATGGAGCCGTCAGAGGAGTTTACGATAGACGTCAAGCCCGTTTATTTCAAAAGGATGCATTATAAGGTCAAGAAGCTCACCGGCTTTGACAAGGAGCGTCTGGCGCTGGGGCACAGCTTCCCCGATGCCTTCGAGCAGTTCAGGCAGTGGTGCGGCGAGGACGTCACCTTCCTCACCTGGGGCTGCGACGACCGCGGCATCATGGAGCAGAATATAATCATCCATGACCTCGACTGGGACTGGATAAGCTCATGGATCAATCTGCAGCTTATTTATAATATGCAGACCGACGGCGACAGGAATCAGAAGTCGCTGGCTACCGCGATGGAACATTTCGGCATCGAGCAGACGCGCGTCGCGCACGACGCTCTGGGCGATGCGTACAATACGGCGCTGGTATGCTCGAAGCTCGATATGACGCTGGGGCTTGCGCAGTACGACGAGGCCTCGCGCATGCTCGCAACGCGCCGCGCAAGGCACGACGGCGAGGATAACGCGCACGACGCGCTCGAGCATCTCGTCTTCCCCGGCTACGTCTCAAAGGCCGAGGCCTTTGCCGACGAAAAGCTCACAGCCGTCCCCTGCCCCAAATGCGGCGGCGCGCTCGAGGCGCATCGCTGGATCAATCAGGGCGACCAGAGATACATGAACATATTCAGCTGCCCCGACTGCGGCAATTACCTCGTAAGGCTCAAGTTCCGCAAGCAGGAGGATAATTCGTGGTCGGCAAACCGGCTCGTGTACGCGGCCGACGACGGCATGCTCGATTTCTACCGCAGCAAGGCCGCGCTCTCGCGCCGCCGCGGACGCGGACATTCCAGGAAAAAAGGCCGTCCGGCTTCAAAGCAGTAAAGTTATATCCCCACCCATTGGGTGGGGATATAACTTTACCTGCGTATGACTATATCGTCCTTTGATTTGTATATGCCGTCCTCGGGGATCACTCCGCGGACGCAGGAGGTCGGATAGACGCTCGCTCTGCGGCCGAGCACCGTTCCGGGATTCAAAACACTGTTGCAGCCTATCTCGACGCAGTCGCCGAGTATGGCGCCGAGCTTTTTTCGGCCGGTTTCTATGAGCTCATCGCCGTTTTTTATAACGACAAGCGTCTTGTCGCTCTTGACGTTCGAGGTTATCGAGCCCGCGCCCATGTGCGCCTTATAGCCGAGTATCGAGTCGCCGACATAGTTATAGTGCGGGGTCTGCACATTGTCGAACAGCACGACGTTTTTAAGCTCTGTGGAGTTTCCCACTACGGCGTTTTTGCCGACTATCGCGCTGCCGCGTATAAACGCGCAGTGGCGCAGCTGCGCGCCGTGGTCGATTATGCAGGGCGAGCCTATGTACGCAGAGGGAAACACCTCCGCGTCACGCGCGATCCAGACGCTTTCGCCGCGCTTTTCGTACTCGTCCTCGGGCAGCGAGGCGCCGAGGGAGATTATAAAGTCTGATATATCCGCCAGCACCTCCCAGGGGTAGGTCCTGCCCTCAAAAAGCGGCGCGGCAATGGTTTTGCTCAGGTCGAGCAGATCGTTTATCGTATACATTTCACTTTACCTTTATGAGTCTTCCGCTGCGGCGCATGGCATCTATGATATAGTCGACGCACTCGGCGCACTTTGCGTCGCTCGTGGCCTCGGCCATAACGCGCAGGACGGGCTCGGTCCCGCTCTTTCTCAGGAGTATGCGGCCGTCGCCGCCGAGCTCTGCCTCCATTTCGGCAACGGCCTTTCTTACCTCCTCGCAGCCGAGCGTTTCGTCCTTATCGGTGACGACGACGTTCTTAAGAAGCTGCGGATACATGACGACGGGAGCCGCGAGCACCGAAAGCGGCTGCTTGCTCTCGCACATGGCCTCCATTATCTTTATGGCGGTCAGTATGCCGTCGCCGGAGTTGGCAAGGCGGCCGAAAATAATGTGTCCCGACTGCTCGCCGCCGAGGATATAGCCGTTTGCGCGCATGTTTTCGGCGACGTACTTGTCGCCCACAGCGGTTTTTTCATAGCCTATGCCGAGCGCGTCGAGGGCCTTGTACAGACCCATGTTGCTCATGACCGTCGTGACTATCTTCTTTTCGCCGAGTATGCCGCTGTCGCGCATATATTTGCCGCAGACGTAGAGGATATGGTCGCCCGTTACTACGCTGCCCTTCTCGTCGACGGCGAGGCAGCGGTCGGCGTCGCCGTCAAAGGCAAAGCCCACGTCGAGTTTGTTGTCGAGGACGAATTTCTGCATCTGCTCTATGTGCGTGGAGCCGCAGTTTACGTTTATATTGATGCCGTCGGGATTGTTGGAGATAACGTAGGTGTCGGCGCCAAGAGCGTCAAAAACGCTCTTGGCCATCATCCAGGTCGAGCCGTTTGCGCAGTCAAGGCCGACCTTTTTACCCTTATATGAGCGCGTGGCAAGCGAGATGAGAAAGCCGATGTAGCGGTTGCGGCCCGCCGAATAGTCCACCGTGCGGCCTATCTTCTCGCCCGTTGCGTAGGGCAGGCAGTCCTTTTCTCCGGCGGCGGCGCGGTCAATATAGGCCTCGATCTCGTCAAGAAGCCCGTCGCCCATCTTCTCGCCCTTGCCGTTTATGAGCTTGATGCCGTTGTCGTAATAGGGATTGTGGCTTGCCGATATCATGATGCCGCAGTCGAAGTCATCGGCGCGCGCGACATAGGATACGCTCGGCGTCGTGGTGACGTGCAGAAGATACGCGTCCGCGCCCGAGGCCGTGAGTCCCGCGCACAGAGCCGATTCGAGCATATAGCTCGAGCGGCGAGTATCCTTGCCGATAACGACTCTCGCCTTCTTATCTCTGCCGTAATACCAGCCAAGGTAACGGCCTATCTCAAACGCGTGCATGACGGTCAGATCGACGTTTGCCTCGCCTCTGAAGCCGTCCGTGCCAAAATATTTGCCCATTTTATTCTCCTTATTTGATCTTTTCAGCCGCTTCCCCGTCGAGCAGAAGCGTCATGTTCATGTGCATCTGCAGCATTGCCGCCGGAACATAGGTCGAGGTCTTGCCGTAGACGAGCTGATGGATGATATCCGCCTTCTCGCTGCCGAAGGCGACGAGAATGACGTTTTTAGCATTGCAGATGGTCTTGAGCCCCATGGTGACCGCCCTGTCGGGAACATTCTCCGCTCCGCCGAAAATGCAGGACAGCTCCTGCTTTGTCTTATCCGTCAGAAGCGCGCTGTGCGTGTATGAGTCGTACGGCGTCGCCGGCTCGTTAAAGCCGATGCGGCCGTTCAGGCCTATGCCGAGCACTGCGAGCTCAAGGCCGCCGCAGGAGGCTATCTCTTCGTCGAATTTATCTGCATTTTCCTCCGTCGGAGTATATATCCTCGTTATTCCGGTCTTTGAATACAGCCTTTCATCGAGCCGCTGCGCGCAGGAGCGCTTATCGCCGGGGGCGAGGCCCTCATATTCGCAGACGCTGAACGCGCTGCATCCGGAAAGCGCCTTTACGTCCATCCCGGCAAGACTCTCGTACACGCGCTCGGTGTCTTCTCCGGCGGCAAAGGCCATTGCGCTGCCGGGATGAGCCCCTGCATGCTGCGCGATCATCTCTGCTGCAATGCCGCTTATCCTGTCCGCTGTGTCGATCACGATCTTCACGACAAAACATCCCTTTCTCATATTTTTCGCGTCACCGGTAAAAATACCGATGGAGGCGATGCGATTGGCTATTATATTTATACGCACCGTAATACTGTATTTTTCAATACTCGTTTCAATGCGCTTTATGGGCAAGCGTCAGCTCGGAGAGCTTGAGATCTCCGAATTTATCGTTGCGGCGCTCATTGCGGATCTTGCCGCGACGCCGCTTCAGGATATAGGCATCCCGCTTTTAAACGGGCTTTTGCCGATAATGATAATGTTCTGCCTTGAGATAATAATCGCGGGGCTGAACATGAAAAGCGTCAGGCTCAGGAAATTTACCTACGGCAGGCCCGAGATAATAATACGAAACGGCAGGATAGACCGCGACGGCATGCTCCGCAACCGCTTTACGATAGACGAGCTGATGCAGGAGCTGCGCTCGCAGGGGCAGTCCGACGCTGGCAATATCGCCTACGGCGTTCTTGAGACCAACGGGCAGCTCAGCCTTATACTCAAGCCCGCGGCGGCGCCGGTCAGCGCCTCGATGCTCGGCGTAGAGCCCGAGGATACGGGCTATGCGCACATCATCGTAAACGACGGCAGGATACTCGATAAAAACCTCGCGCTTCTGGGGCGCGACAGGCGCTGGCTCGGCAATGAGCTGCGGCGGCGCGGGATAAAGAGCGCGGACGAGGTATATATCCTCACGCTGAGCGAAACGGGAAGCGTCTTCTGCCAGACAAAGGAGGCTTAGCATGAAAAAGGAGCTCAGTGCAATAGTATTGCTGCTGCTTTTGTTCGCCGGTGTCCTCATAAACATCCGCGTAAACGAAAGCATCGTCACGTCGCTCATCGACGAGGTGGACGCCTCGTATGAAAGTCTCCGAAACGGAGACCCCGGCTCCGCCTGCCGGCGGCTTGACTCCGCCATCGCGCGCTGGCTCGCGCTCGACGGCTACACGCACATTTTCATCCGCCACAGTGAGATAAACTCGACCACCGGCGCGTTTTATCAGCTCCGCTCCGATATGCTTGGCGGCGCGGACGCCGCCGCGGGCTCCTACGGACTTCTCAGGGAAACTCTGCTTTCGCTCATGACGATGGAGCAGCTGAGCCCCGGCAGCGTTTTTTAGTGGCGCTTTAAGGCTGTACCTATATGCTTATTGCGGTTGCCCGGTATCGAAGCTTCCGGCAAAACCGGGAACGTTGTGGTCTTGTCTGTACGCTTATTGCGGGCGCCCAGTATCGGAGCCTCCGGCAAAACCGGGAAAGCATTTGCCGGAGATCAGGATTTGTCGCTTAAAAGCTTCGTGAGCTCATCCATGAAGGTGTTTATATCCTTGAAGCTGCGGTAGACCGAGGCAAAGCGGACATAGGCGACCTCGTCAACGAGCTTTATGCGCTTCATGACCATCTCGCCTATATCGACGGTGCTGACCTCGCGCTCGAGCGCGCTCTGGAGCTCCTGCTCGATCTCATCGGCTATGTTCTCAAGCTGGGAAAGCGTGACGGGACGCTTTTCGCAGGCTCTCACCATGCCGTTTATGAGCTTTACCCTGTCAAACTGCTGGCGCGAGCCGTCGCGCTTTACAACGACCAGCGGCAGATGCTCGATCGTCTCATAGGTGGTGAAGCGCTTCTGACATGCCAGACACTCTCTGCGGCGGCGGATGGTCGTGCCCTCCTCTGCCGGACGTGAGTCGATGACCTTGCTCTCAAGGAATCCGCAAAACGGACATTTCATATATTTATCCTCCGAATAATCATTTACTCTGAATATTGATTATAACACAATATATTGTATAATGCCACTGTTTTTAATACGACCGCGAAAGGAAGTCCTCGCGGCTCATGAGCGCGTTGAGCAGCGGCAGGAGCGCCTGCGCGGTCATCTTCCTCGGAAGCGACATGGACGCGAGAAGCTTCGCGCGTTTTTTAGCGCTGTCCGGCTTTCCGGCAAGTCCCGCGGCGTACAGATCGGCCATCGTGATGCCTCCCGGGGAGGCCGTACATTCGCCGTCTATCGTAGCGCCGCAGCGGCGCAGCGCCTGCATAATGATATCCGCGCTCATGCCCTCGACTCCGAGCTTTCCCTCCCTTGAGGCTTTGCTTTTGCGCCGCTCCTTGCCTGATATCTCCGGCATATAGGCGTGCTTTAAAAGCGCAGGGTCGACGCAGCCCTTTATAAAATTGCGGATAACGAGGCCCGCGCCGTCGGGGTCTGTCATGACTATAAGGCCCCTCTTTTCGGCGAGCGCGCGCAGAAGCTGCTGCTTTTCCTGATTATTGAATACGCCGAAGCCGCTCGTTTCTATTATCACTGCGTCAACGACCTGCGAGAGCGTGTTTTTGTCATACCTGCCCTCGACCACGATGACCTCTGAAACTCTATGCATTTTCGTCACCCGCGGCTATACGCATCACACAGTCCTTGAGCAGCTCTGTCGGCTCCGTTCTGCTGCTTTTCATGGCGTAGTCCGTCTCGGCACACAGCTCGACGGCGCGCTTTATACGCGAGGTAGAAAAGCGGCGCGACGCCGCGATGAGACGGTTTGCTATAAAATCATAGCGCAGGCCGAGCGTTTTCATGACATAATCCTTGTCAAGGCCGTTATCGATGGCTACCCTCGCGACGTACATTTTCCGCATCTGACCGCCGACTGTGGCGAGGATCATTGCCGGCTCGTTGTTCTTATCGCCAAGCAGCTCGGCAAGCAGGCGCATGGCGGCGTTGTTTTCACCCCTGGCAAGAGCGTCGGCCATGTCAAAAACGACAGCCTCCGGAATGTGGTGGGCCACGGCGTCGACGTCGGCCTCAGTGACCCTGTCGCCCTTCGTATACGACGCGACCTTGCTTATCTCGGGAATTAGGCCGTTCATCAGGTCGCCGCTCACATTGATAAGGCGCTGAACGGCGTTGAGCTCAATGCCCTTCCCCTCCGCCGCAAAGCGGCGTATGATCCATTTTATCAGTATATCGCCGCTCTGCGCGGTGACGCATATCTCGCGGCCGTACTTCAGGATGGTCTTGTATATCTTAAGGCGCTTATCGGGCTCAAAGCCTATAGGCGCCATGAAAACGACCGTGCAGTAATCGGGGATATCAGCGAGGATGGCGCATATCTCGTCTGCCTCCCTGAGCCTGTTTATATCAATGCCCCGCAGCTCGACAAGGCTGCGCTCGGACAAAAACGGCACGCTGTCGACGGCTTCTCTTAAGGCCAGCGCCGAAAAATCGGCCTCATCGAGCCTCCTGTAGCTGAAATCGTCGGCCTGTCCGCTTATGCACAGCTTTTTTATCTCGTCAAAATACCTGTCGCCGAGGTAATCCTCCGGGCCCCAGATCAGATAGAGCCCGGCCGGTCCCTCCGCGCGCAGCGCGTTCACGCTCGCGTTATAATTGAATTTATCCTCACGTTTTGTTTTCTTAGCCATTTAATCACCTGTCGACAGATGCAAGACTATCCTGCCCAGCATATCCGTGCGCAGAACGTTCACACCGTATTTATCAAGCCTGTCGAGCGTCTCCTGCGTCGGATGCCCGTAGCTGTTGTAGCCTGTGGATATGACCGCCGTCTCCGGTCGTACAGCGGACAGCAGCTCCTCGCTCGTCGAGTATCTCGAGCCGTGATGCGGAACGATGAGCAGCTCCGTGCCGTCAAGCTCGTGCTTTCCGACAAGCTCGCGCTCGACGGCCTTTTCAACGTCGCCCGTCACGAGCATATCGTAATCGCCTATGCTCACGCTCGCCATTATGCCGCTTTCATCGCGGCTGCCGCGCTCTGAGCTTTCATAGATCGAAAGCCTTATCGCGCCGGCGGTAAAGTCCGTGTCCTGCGTTATGTAAACTATTCTCGTCCCGTTTTCTTCGGCTGCCGCCGTTATCCTCTCGAGCATGCCGTCGCCGCTCGTATCCTCGGCGTTGTCTGGCATTATGACGGTCTTCACGTCCATGAGGTTCAGAAGCCGCTCGACGCCGGCGGCGTGGTCGGTGTGCAGATGCGTGAGCATGAGATAGTCGATATCGTATCTGCCGCCCGCGCGCAGATACGAAGCGAGCATGTTCCCCGCGTTCTGCGTGACCCCGTAGCTGCCGCAGTCGATGACAACGGTGCTCTCGCCCTCGGTTACGGCAATACACTGGCCGTTGCCGACGTTCATTACGCTGATGGTTCCCGGGTCTGCGCGCATGCCGCGGTCCGTTATCCAGAAAACAGCGCACAGCAGTACGGCGCACAACGCCGACGGGATGAGCGCGCTGAGCCTTTTATACCGCCGCAGGATGAAATAAGCGGCAAACAGCAGGTACGAGGCGATGAGCCACGGCGCTGCCAGGCTGTTTTCCATGTAAAGCGCCGTCAGCGGCATTTTCGCAAAGTATTCTACCACATGAGCTATATAGCGCACAAGATACGACAGGATATCCGCCAGCCACGCCGCCTGTACGGGCAGCACAAGCCCGAGCGCGCAGATAGCAAAGCCACCGGCAAAAAGCGCAGATATCGCCCACAGACAGAGGATATTCATAAGCGGCGCGAGCAGCGTGACGTAGCCGAAATGCGCCGCCAGCAGCGGGAATGTGAACACGGTGACGGCAAGCGAGCTTGAAAGCGTCGCCATAACATAGTTCACTGGCCTTCTGAGCGGCCCGGGCGGCGTGAGCAGGGCGCTGAAATACTCATACAGGGGCTGCGAGAACAGGAACATCCCCGCGACCGCACCGAACGACAGCTGCAGCGCGACGCTGCCGGCTGAAAACGGATTTGCTGCCAGTATGGCCGCAAGAGCGAACGACAATGTCGTAGCTCGGTCGTTTACCCTGCCGAGCACCGGCGCGAGCATCAGGAGGCTTATCATAATGCCCGCTCTCACCGCCGACAGCGGCGAGCCGACCATGATGACGAACAGCCATACGAGAGCTATGCAGATAAGCGACGATCTGCGGTTTTTGCCCATAATGCTCTGCAGTACGCCGACGAGGAAGGCGACGTGCATTCCCGATACGGCGACTACGTGCGCAAGACCGGCTACGTTCATCGAGGCGTAGAGCTTGTCGTTTTCGTAATAATCGTCCTTGTATCCGGCGAGCAGGGCCTTCATGAACGGCGCCGTATCCTCGGGAAAGAGCCTGCCGATCTCATTATGCAGGGCCCTGCCCAAGAGCTTCGGAAGGTACATGAGCGAGCCCGAGCTGCCCGTCTTTTCGATCTTCTCGGAGGTGTAGCCGTTGAGATACAGGCCCTTCGATATGTTCGAGTCCGTAGTCTCGCCGTAGCGCTCCGTCACGCTGCGCAGCTTCAGGCTGACCCTTATCCCGTCGCCGGGCTCAAGGTCGGGCTCGCTGCCGGAATAGTCGATAATGAGGGCGTTCACGTTCGGGAGCCCGCCGCCGGTGATCCTCACATACAGCAGCGTGCAGCGCTCGCGCACATCGGGAAAGTCCCTCAGCTCAGCCGTCGTCACGACCTCCTTATCGGTAAAGGCCTCACATTCGGCCACGGTCTGCGCGTAATGCAGCCAATAGTGGCAGAAGCCGACGGTCATCGCGGCCGCGGCTATCAGAAGGCGCGTGCGCATCCTGCCGCGAAGCAGCAGCGCCGCGAGCGCCGTCAGCGCCGGCAGTATGAGCACCGCCGCAAGGCTCTCGCCGAAGAGTAGGTAGTGCGACAGAAACACCGCCGCGCAGTATCCGACCGAAGCGGTGCACAGTATGCGTACAGACTTCATAGCTTGATCCCTCTTATGTGCAAAAAAGCAGCTTTTGAGCTGCTTTTTTGCATTATACGTCTATGCTCAGGCCATGCCCTCGGGGAGCTTTCTGCCGCCGAGAAGGTGGAAATGCAGATGCTTTACGGTCTGGCCGCCGTCCTCGCCGCAGTTATTTACGACGCGGTAGCCGTTTTCAAGGCCCTCGCTCCCTGCGATCTTTGCCACGGCCTCAAAGCACTTGCCGACAAGCGCGGAGTTATCCGCGTTGATCTCGTCCGCGCAGCAGATATGCTCCTTGGGCAGGACGAGCACGTGCACCGGCGCCTGCGGATTGATATCACGAAACGCGAAGACGTTTTCGTCCTCGTAAACCCTGGTCGAGGGGATCTCCCCTGCGATTATCTTGCAGAATAAGCAGTCGTTCATTGAGCTTACCTCCTTATTATATTCCGAGCTTTTCGGCTACTAGATCGTCAACGATGGCAAGGGCGTTGTCCATCTTCAGGACGTCCGTGCCGCCGCCCATCGCGGAGTCGGGCTTGCCGCCGCCCTTGCCGCCCGCTACGGCGGATACGGCCCTGACTATGTCGCCGGCCTTTATGCCCGCGGCGACCGCGTCTCTGCCGCAGGCCGCGGTGAAGGTGACCTTGGATTCGTTTGCCGTTGCGAGCACCGCCACTATCCTCGGGTCCTTATCGCGCAGGAAATCGCCTATCTTTCTGAGATCGTTTGCGTCAAGATCCGTGCGCGTTGCGGTCAGGACGTTAAAATCGCCTATCTTCTTTGCCGCAAACAGGAATCTCTCCACGTCGCTGGCGAGGATCTTGTCCTTCATCTTCTCGACCTTCTGGCGCAGGCTCCTGACCTCCGAGACGAAGCCCTCTGCCTTGCTGAGAAGCTCGCTCGGCTTTGCCTTGAGGCTCTCTGCCGCGCGGGACAGCGTCAGGTAGGAGCGCTTTGACATCTCAAGATATTTTCTGCCCGTAACGGCCTCTATGCGGCGAACGCCGCTCGCTACGGAGTATTCGCTCGTTATATGGAGCATGCCGATCTTTGCGGTGTTGTCAAGATGCGTGCCGCCGCAAAGCTCCGTGCTGTAGTCTCCCATTCTGACGACGCGGACGACGTCGCCGTACTTTTCCCCGAAAAGAGCCGTAGCGCCGCTGTTTTTCGCATCCTCAAGGCTCATTTCACGAACGGAGATGTCCGCGCCGTCGAGAATGGCGTTATTTACGGCGTCCTCAACGGCGTCGATCTCCCTGGGTGTCATTGCCTCAAAATGCGTAAAGTCAAAGCGCAGATAATCGTCATCGACAAGAGAGCCGGCCTGATGCACATGCTCGCCCAGCGTTTCGCGCAGAGCAGCGTGCAGAAGATGCGTTGCCGAATGTGCGCGGGAAACGGCTCTGCGCCGCTCCGGGTCGACGGATGCGACGACCTTTTCTCCGACGGAGATCGAGCCCGACTCGCACTTGCCGTAGTGAAGGTACTTGTTTCCCTTGTCCTTTTTGACGCCGCTTACGATAAATCTCGTCAGCTGGCCGTTTTCAACGTCCTCGAGGCTGAAGCCTATCTCGCCCTTATCGGCGAGCTGGCCGCCCATCTCGGCGTAGAACGGGGTCTTGTCCAGAACGATTATCCCCTCGCAGCCGGAGCCTATCTCGCCGGCGAGCTCCGAGCCGTTGACTATCGCGAGCACCGTCGCCGTATCGCTGAGCTTATCATAGCCCGTAAACTCCGTCGGGGTCGCGTCAAGGCCGAAGTCTATGCCCTCCCAGCCGAGATCGCCCAGCGCCTTCCTCGCCTCGCGTGCGCGGACGCGCTGCTCCTCCATGAGCGCCCTGAACTCATCCATGTTAAGCGTCATGCCCTCGTCTACGAGCATTTCCGCCGTCATATCCACGGGGAAGCCGTAGGTGTCGTAGAGCTTGAAGGCATCGGCTCCGGAGAATACCGTCTCGCCCTTCGCCTTGTGCTCCTCGAGCAGGCTGCCGTATATCTGAAGGCCTGCGTCGATCGTCTTGGCGAAGCTGTCCTCCTCGCTCTTTACGACGCGGGTTATATACTGCTGCTTCTCGCGCAGCTCGGGATACTGGCACTCGTTTTCGTGGATAACGGTGTCTATAACGCTGTAGAGGAAGGGCTCGTTCACTCCAAGGAGCTTGCCGTGGCGCGCCGCCCTTCTGAGAAGTCTGCGCAGGACATAGCCGCGTCCCTCGTTCGAGGGCAGTATGCCGTCGCAGATCATGAAGGTCGCGCTGCGGATATGATCGGTGATAACGCGCAGGGACACGTCGCGCTTTTCGCTCTGACCGTAATGCGCGCCTGTTATCTCGGAGACCTTGCGGGTGATGTTCATCACCGTATCGACGTCAAACAGCGAGTTTACGCCCTGGCACACGACGGCAAGACGCTCAAGGCCCATGCCTGTGTCGATATTTTTCTGCGAAAGCTCGGTGTAATTGCCGTGTCCGTCGTTGTCAAACTGTGAGAAAACATTGTTCCAGACCTCGATATAGCGGTCGCAGTCGCAGCCGACGGTACATTCGGGCCTGCCGCAGCCGTATTCCTCGCCGCGGTCGTAATATATCTCCGAGCAGGGGCCGCAGGGACCTGCGCCGTGCTCCCAGAAGTTATCCTCCTTGCCGAAGCGGAATATTCTCTCCGCCGGGATTCCGATCTCGTCATGCCAGATATTCCACGCCTCGTCGTCGTCGAGATACACCGAGGGGTAGAGCCTGTCGGGATCGAGGCCCACCCACTGCTCGCTCGTGAGGAACTCCCAGCTCCAGGCTATCGCCTCGTGCTTGAAATAATCACCGAAGGAGAAGTTTCCGAGCATTTCAAAATAGGTGCCGTGGCGCGCGGTGTGACCGACATTGTCGATATCGCCGGTTCGGATGCACTTCTGACATGTGCACACGCGCCTGCGCGGCGGGATCTGCTCGCCCTTGAACCAGGGCTTCATCGGCGTCATGCCGGCGTTTATGAGCAGTATGGATTTATCGTTCTGCGGCACCAGCGAAAAGCTGGGCAGTCTCAAATGATCCTTGCTCTCGAAAAAGCTAAGGAACATCTCTCTCAATTCGTTAACTCCGTATGCTTTCATATATCTTCTCCTTTTTTACTTGTCTTTCTTCATTCGTCTTAATATCGACAGCCTGCCGCAGGGCAGCGGAAGCTTCATTTTTACGGTCATCATCGCGTGCGGCGCCGCGCTTATAGCCCCGCCGTCGGCGTTTTCCATGTATTCCACCGTAAACGGCGCGGGCTCGTGATCGTTTGTCATGAGCTCGACCGTATCGCCCAGGCAGAAGCGGTTACGCTGCGTCAAAACGGCGTTTCCGTCTTCGTCGCAGTCCTCGACGACGGCGCAGACCTCGGCGTCGGAGTAATAGCTCGTCTCCGAATAGTGCTGGCCGGGGTCTCCGTAGTAAAAGCCCGTGCAGTACGGCCTGTGACTGAGCTTTTCGACCTCGGCGCGCCATATCTCGGGGAGCTCTTCTCCATTGAGCGCGCAGTCTATAGCGTGGCGGTAGGCGTTCGTGACGGCGGCGGCGTAATAGGCCGACTTCATCCTGCCCTCTATCTTGAAGCTCGAAACGCCCGCGTCAATGAGCTCGGGTATATGCTCTATCATGCACATATCGCGCGAGTTCATGATATACGTGCCCTTATCCTCCGTTATATCGAAATACTCGCCGGGGCGCTTTTCCTCAACAAGGCGGTATCTCCAGCGGCAGGGCTGAGCGCAGGCTCCGCGGTTTGCGTCGCGGCCGGTCAGATAGTTAGACAGCAGGCAGCGTCCCGAAAACGACACGCACATCGCGCCGTGAACAAAGGCCTCGAGCTCGAGCTCCTTCGGCGTATTGGCGCGTATCTCGTATATATCCCGCATCGGCGTTTCGCGCGCGAGCACGACGCGGCCCGCGCCCATGTCGTACAGAACGTTTGCCGTCGCGCTGTTGATAACGCCCAGCTGGGTGCTCACATGGCGCTGCACACGCGGGGCGTACCGCCCGGCGGCCCTCATGACTCCGAGATCGGCTATTATAAACGCGTCGACTCCGGCCGCATCTGCCTCGCGCAGAAAATCGGGCAGAGCAATGAGCTCGTCCTCACGCGGGAGCGTGTTGCAGGTCAGGTGTACCCTTGCGCCTTTCGCGTGGGCCATTTCGCAGGCCGCGGCGAGCTCCTCGAGCGAGAAATTGCCCGCCGAGGCTCTCATTCCGAAGCGTTTGCCGGCGAGGTAAACGGCGTCCGCGCCGTAGTGGAGCGCCATCTCGAGGCGCTCCATATCTCCGGCCGGAGCGAGCAGCTCTGGACGCGTATCACTCATAATTCTGAGTTGCGACAAAGGCGTTGAAGGCGTCTGCGCTCGTGAAGAACTCATGCTGGCCGGTGGCCGTGTTGAGCGCGTAGTACATGTACTTCGTGCTGCTCGGCTGAAGCGCCGCTCTTATGCTCGTTATGCCGGGATTGCATATCGGGGACGGCGGCAGGCCCTTGCTGATACGCGTGTTGTAGGGGCTGTCCTTTGCCAGCATCTCCGCCGTGGGCGCGCCCTCGTGGTCGGGATATTCATAGAGCGTGGTCGAGTCTATCTGAAGCGGCCAGTCCTTGTTCAGGCGGTTGTAGATGACCGACGCGATGGTGTACTGCTCGGTATCGTTGGCAGCTTCCTTTTCGATCATGGACGCTATAGTCACGATCTCGCGCATGGTGTAGCCGCTTTCCTCCTGCCATTCGAGCATCTCGGCCGTCAGCTTGTAGTGGAAGACCTCCAGCAGCTTGTTGATCGCCGTCGCCGCCGGCATGCCCTCGTAAAACTCATAGGTATCCGGGAACAGGAAGCCCTCGAGCCTGCTGGCGTCGCCCTTTTCCGTTCCCTCGAGGAAGGAGTAGTTGAAGGTGGAGTTTGCCGCCGCGTCCATGAGCTCGTCATAGTCGCAGACGCCCTCGGCGTCGAGCTTCTTGAATATCTGACGCATGGTGTAGCCCTCGGGGAAGGTTATCTTCTTTGTGACCATCGCGCCGGAGCCCGAGGTCATTTTCTTTACGAGCGCCTTATAGTCGTAGATAGCCTTGAGCTCGTACGTGCCGGGGTCTATCTTCTCGTCGGCGCCGTATACGGACGCGAATATTTTGAACAGCCACTTGTATTTTATTATGCCGTTATCCTTGAGCTGGTCGGCGACATAGCTCACGTCGGCATAGTGTACCTTCTTTGTCTTCGTGTTCCCGTCGTCGTCCGTGACCTCGACCTCCTTGTAGGTGAAGCTGTCCTTGTCAAGAGTTATCTGCGCGACGGTGTCCGATGACTTGAAGCCCAGAACGTCTGTCGCCGCCGCCCATGCAAGGCAGGCCAGAATGACGCTGACGCTTATAACGAACAGAAAGTACACCGCCCCGCCGGCAAGACCGCTCCTGCTTTCCTTTGCCGCGGAAGCTGCGCCGGACCTCGGCTGTGCGGGCGCCCTTTTAGGCGCCGCGGCCTTAGTCGTCCTCGCGGGCTTTTTCTCGGGCTCCTTTCTGCCGAAGAGCTCGTCAAAATCTGTTTTCTTATCAGCCATAGATTTCTCCTTTCAACGCTTAAGGGGCTTTTGCCCTTAAGCGTCACATTACTGCCCGCTGTAACCCCGCCTGAGGCCGCGGCATAATATACAGCAGACGCAGCGAGCGCTGCGCTATCGTGTGATAATATTCGTGTCGTGTGTCCGCCGCGCCGGATCGAACTGCGGAATTTTTTGCGCGGGGAAAGGTAATATATATGTTCTGCAACAATAACAACAGCTGCATCTGGATAATTCTCATACTCATAATCCTCTTCTTCGGCTGCGGCAATAACTGCGGCGGAAGCTGCGGCTGCGGCAGCAACGACTGCGGCTGCGGCTGCTGAGGACTCAGCGGGCTCTGAAAAGAGCCCCTTTTTATTTTCAGTCCGTCAGGACCATGGATACGGCGGCGTCGAGGCTTCCGGCGGGCAGCTCGTCTTCGAGCAGGGCCCTTCTGCACAGGCAGACGCTGAAGGCCTCCGTTGAGGCAAGATACCGGTCATAATACCCCGCCCCGTGTCCGAGACGCTGTCCGCGCCTGTCGCAGCAGAGCGCGGGAACGATGATGATATCGCCCTTTTCCGGCCTTACGGCCCGCCCTGCCGGCGGCTCGGGTATGCCGTATCTCCCCTGCCGCAGCTGTGAAAGGCCGTCGATGAGGTAAAACTCCATAATGCCATTACTGCCGCTCACGGGGAGAGCGGCGCGCCGTCCGTTTTCAAGAAGGCTTTCAATGAGCTTCAGGGTCGACACCTCGCGGCCGACGCTGTAATACAGAAACACAGTGCCGGCTCGCTCGAGCTCCGGAAGGCTCAAAAGCTTTTTCAATATCGCCTCGTCGCTTTGACGGATATATTCCTCCGCGAGGCCCTCAATCTGCGCCCTTTTGACTGCGCGCAGAGCTCGTTTTTCCTCACAGAGCGCCCCTGATGATGGAGTATATCTCTTCATGCTTTTCTTCTATCTCCCGCTCAAGGCCGTCCTTCGTGCAGGCGATGCGCGTCCAGCCGTAATGCGCGGCAGCCCTGTCGGCAACTCTCAGGCAGTTTTCGAGATACAGGATATCCTTTTCATGGATGTCCGCCGAGGTGTGCGTCTTCTCCTGGCGGCGCTTCATGCGCCTGAGCGAGGTCTCGAGATCGACGTCGAGGTAAATGACGAGATCGGGCCTCGGCAGGCCGAGCTTTACATACTCGAAATCGTAAAGCCACTCGAAAAATCCGGGCAGCTCCTCGTCCGGGAGCTTTGCGCCCTGATGCACGGCGTTGGAGGTCGTGTATCTGTCCGACAGGATAAAGCCGCCGGAATCGTATATCTGTCCCCAATCCGTTCTGTAGGCCGCGAAGCGGTCTACGGCGTAGAAGCTTGATGCTGCGTAGGCGTTGACATCGTTGGGATTCGCGCCGAACTGTCCGCCGAGATACATTCTTATGAGCGCGCTGCTTTCGTTATCGTAACGCGGAAAGACGATGTGGTGATAGTCTATGCCATCGGCCTCGAGCCTTGCGCATACTCGCCTGTAGTGCGCCGACTTGCCGCTGCCGTCTATGCCCTCAAATACGATGAGCTTACCCTTTTCCATTGAAAAACTTCCTTATACGTTTTATCCACGCCTTGAGTATGAAAAGCGGGAGGCGCGATATGCGCCTGAAGCGCCAGGGCTCCTTTATGCAGCGGTAGAGCCACTCGGCGTTGAGGCGCTGCCAGGCCTTGGGCGCGCGCATGACGGTCCCCGCGAAAACATCCAGCGAGCCGCCGAGCCCGGCCATCAGCCCGACGTCGAGCCTGGGCGCGTTTTCCGCCATCCACAGCTCCTGCTTGGGTGCGCCGAGGCAGACCATGAGAAAATCTGGTCTGGCGGCGTTGATCTTCTCGATCACGGGGCCGTCATCTTTGAAATAGCCGTCGTTGGTGCCGCAGATGTCCAGTCCGGGGAAAAGGACGCGCATTTTCTCCGCGGCGGCCTCGGCAATGCCGGGCTTTGCGCCGAGCAGGAAAACGCTCTTGCCGCTTGCGGCGGCGTATTCAAGGATCGCCTCGCCTATCTCTATGCCGGGCAGGCGCTCCTTGAGCGGGGTCCCGATTATCCTTGCCGCCCTGACGACGCCTATGCCGTCGGGTATGACGATATCGGCCCCGGATATGGCCTCGTCAAGCGCGGGATTATCCCAGGCCGCCATGACGATCTCGGGGTTCGGCGTCACCATATATGCGCTGCGGTGCTCGTCTATGAGCCTTTTGCACAGCTCTATCGCATTTTCTCGCGTCAGATCGTCAAATCCGACGCCCAAAACATCTATTCTACTCAAAGCTGGCTGAATACCTTTCCGATCTTTTCGTTTATGACAAGGTCCGCCTCGCCGTCATACGGGGTCCGGCTCAGATTGACGAGCGCGAGCTTATTTCCGCGGTAATAGTTTATAAGTCCGGCCGCCGGATAAACGTTCAGGCTCGTGCCGCCTATGATGAGCACCTCGGCCTCGGATATGACGCGGACGGCCTCGGTGACGACGGCCTCGTCCAGCGGCTCCTCATACAGCACGATGTCCGGCCGGACGACTCCGCCGCAGCTGCAATGGGGAACGCCCTCGCCGCGGTTCATCTTATCCGCGGGATACGGTCTTCCGCAGGCCGAGCAGTAGCTGCGCAGTATGCTGCCGTGCAGCTCGAGGACCTTTTTGCTGCCGGCCGCCTGATGCAGGCCGTCGATATTCTGCGTGACGACCGCGCGCAGCTTGCCCTTTCTCTCGAGCTCGGCAAGCTTCAGATGCGCGGCGTTCGGCTTTACGCCGTCTATGACGAGCTTTTCCCTGTGAAAGCGGTAATACTCCTCGGGGCAGCGCACGAAGAACGAATGGCTCAGTATGGTCTCGGGCGGATACTTCCACTTCTGATTGTACAGGCCGTCGACGCTGCGGAAATCAGGTATGCCGCTTTCGGTCGAAACTCCGGCTCCGCCGAAAAACACGACATTCTCGCTGTCGTCTATCCATTTTTTAAGCTGCATTATCTTCTCGTCCATAACGCTCACTCCAGAAGTCAGACTATCAGTTTATTATACTATAATAATTTTATCTAATCAAGCAAATATTGTTCGATTATGGCCGCTACGCCGTCGCTGTCGCAGTCGGGAGCGACGACGTCGGCGATGGCCCGGACCCTGTCGCTGCCGTTTGACATGGCAGCCTTGAGTCCCGCGGCCATCAGCATCTCCTCGTCGTTCTGAGCGTCTCCTATCGCGATACATTCCGACATATCGACGCCGAGCGATGCGCACAGCGCGCGCAGACCGCCGGCCTTGCTCACGCCCGACGCGTTTATCTCAAGGCAGTGTGGCGAATGGCAGGTAAAGCTCACGGGCAGGTTCTTTATCTGCTCGTACACTCTGTCGGCCTCGCCGTCCTCGGCAAAGAACAGATTCAGCTTCTCCACGGGCCTGGGGTCTGCCATGAACATTGAAAACACGTCGTCAACGAGCTGCATGCCCTTTCTGTATATCGGCTCGTAGGCGCTCAGGCCGAAGTCCGCGCAGCTGTCGACGCACCATGAGCTGCTGTAGGTCTTATCGTCGATGAACAATATGGGCATGACGTATCCCGCGGCGCGGGCCGCTATGTATTTTACCGTCTCGGGGTCTATGGTCTTATAGAATATCTTCTCATTGGTATATGTATCTATGACCGAGGCCCCCGCGCCCGTCACGGCGTAGCGCATGCCGCGCACCATGTCGATATACGGCTGCACGAGGCTTATGCTGCGTCCCGTCGAGAACGCGACGGTCTTCCCCTGCTCTATGGCCCTTTCCATGGCCGCTACGGTCCTCGGCGTGAGCTCCTTTTTTGAATTTAAGGACGTGGAGTCCATATCGGCCGCTATGAGCCTGTATTTCATTCTTCATTCCCCCTGCTTCTTGCGTAATAGAAAATATATTGCTGGGCAAGTCCCGCGTAGGGCCCGAGCGATTCGGGCTTAAAGGACGGCGGAAAGTTCTCTTTTAGCGCCCGCTTCATCCAGACGTCGATCGGGAACGCCTCCATATGCCACAGCCCGAACAGCACGACGCAGTTTGCGACCTTCTCGCCCACGCCGCGCACGGTGCGCAGCGTTTTTATCGCCTGCCGGTAATCGCATTTTTTCAGCTCCTCGAGGTCAATATCGCCGTTTGCGACCGCTCGCGCGGCGCAGATGATATACTCGGCTCTGTAGCCCGAGCGTATGCACGCAAGGTCCTCCGGCTCGAGCTCGGCAAGGCGCTCCGGGCCCGGGAACGAGTAATACAGCTCGTCTCCGACCCTTATCTCGTCGCCGAAGCCTTCGCACAGGCGCTCGACGATGCCCTTTATGCGGCTTATATTATTGCACTGGGATATGATGAATGAGCACAGCGCCTCCCAGCTGTCCTGCCGCAGGATGCGTATGCCCGCGCCGTATTCAACGCATTTTTCAAGATATTGGCCCGTAAAGGCGCGGCTTATATCGGCGTAGTCGGTCGCAAGGTCGAAATAGCGCGGCCAAAGATCCTCCGGTGCGTCTGATGTTATGTAAACCTCTCCGTCCTTCACCGTGACCTCGGCGTAATGCCCGTCGACAAGGCCTCTGTAAACGCCGTCCCCGCCGCGGTTCCAGCGGAAGCACTGGCCGCACTCAAAGGTCTTTACCGTATCGAGCTCTTTTTCGCTGCAAAGCTTCATGGCAGTTCCCCGAAAGCAAAAAAATTATAATAATTATATACCCCGCCGCATATTTTTACAAGTTGCGCACTTGACCAAAATATGCGATAATGGGGGCATCACAGTTAGGAGGTCTGACATGGGCTTTTTAAATGAATACAACTCCAGGCTCACGAGCGCCGATAAGGCCGTCAGCTGCGTCAAGAGCGGCGACTGGGTCGAATATACGTCCAATCTCGGCTTCCCCGCCGTGTGCGACGCGGCTCTGGCGAGGCGGCGCGACGAGCTGCATGGCGTCAAGATACGGGGCGATCTCATCTTCGGGCCCATACAGGTGATCGAATGTGATCCTGAGATGGAGCATTTCGTGTACAACACCTGGCACTGCTCGGGCTACGAGAGGAAAATGTGCGACAAGGGCAGAGCCTTCTTTGAGCCGATGGTGTTCAGAAATCTCGCCTGGTACTATAAGAATTTTCTCCGCTCCGACGTGTGCATGGCGGCGGTATCCGGCATGGACGACGAGGGCTACTTTTATTTCGGGCCGTCGCTGGGTCTGTCAAAATGCATCGCCGATAACTCGAAGACCGTCATTGTCGAGGTAAACCGCAATATCCCGCGCATAAAGGGCAGCGAGCAGGCGCGCATACATATATCCGGGGTCGACTATATAGTCGAGACCGGCGATCCTCCGCTTTATGAAATGCCGAACCCCTCTCCGACGGAGACCGACGTCAAGATAGCAAATCTCCTGCTGCCGTATATCGAAAACGGGGCCTGTATTCAGCTCGGCATCGGCGGGATGCCGAACGCTCTCGGCGAGCTCATAGCCGGCAGCGAGCTTAAGGACCTCGGCATGCACACCGAGCTGTGCTCTGACGGATATCTTGCCATGTACAAGGCCGGCAAGCTCACGAACGCAAAAAAGACGCTGCACCCCGGCAAGGGTGTGCTGGGACTTGCCATCGGCAGCCATGAGTTCAACGAGTGGCTCGACGATAACCCCGACTACCTGGGCTGCCCCCTGTCGTATGTAAACGACCCCTATGTTATCGCGCAGAATGACAGCATGGTGTCCATCAACGCCTGCATCGGCGCGGATCTCTACGGGCAGATAAGCTCGGAGAGCTCGGGAACACGGCAGATAAGCGGCACGGGCGGACAGCTCGACTTCGTGTGCGGAGCTCAGATGTCACGCGGCGGCAAGGCCTTTATCTGCATGAGCAGCACGTATACGGACAAAAACGGCGTCATGCACAGCCGCATAGTCCCGACCTTCTCGGGCGATATAATAACCACGCCGCGCTCGCTTGCCTATTACGTTGCGACGGAGTACGGCGTCGTGAACCTCGCGGGGCTCACGACCTGGGAGCGCGCCGATAAGCTCGTAAGCATCGCCCATCCCGATTTCAGAGATGAGCTCATAAGGGCCGCCGAGGCAAACCGCATCTGGCTGCCGTCGAATAAGAGGTAGAAGAAAATGGAAACATCACAGCTTTACAGCGGCAGACCAGAAAACTTCGATGAGCGTCTGCCGAAGGAGCAGCGCTGCTATGATATGCTCGACAGGCTCGGCATTGTCTACGGCAGGGTCGATCATGAGCACGCCGATACCATCGGGGCCTGTCACGAGATAGAAAAAACGCTGGGCGCGAAGATATGTAAGAATCTGTTTCTCACGAACCGGCAGCAGACGGAGTTTTATCTGCTGCTCATGCCCGGAGACAAGCCCTTTAAGACAAAGCTTCTCTCAAAGCAGATAGGCACGGCGCGGCTCTCCTTTGCCTCGCCGGAGCACATGCAGGAGCTTCTGGATATCACACCGGGCTCGGTAAGCGTACTTGGGCTCATGAATGACAGCGGCAGGGTGCGCCTTGTCATCGACGAGGATCTTTTAAGGGACGAATACATAGGCTGTCATCCGTGCATAAACACGTCAACGCTGAAGATAAAGACTGCCGATATTACGAAAAAGTTCCTGCCGGAGATCTGGCACGGATACACAGTCGTCGTTTTGCCCTGGGAGGTGGAGGAATGAAGATAGGAATACTGTGCGCCTGCGCGCCGGAGTTTGAGCCGTACAGGGCCGCGCTCGGCGGAGAGGTCAGCATGCTGCACGGCATGCAGCGGGTTAACGGCGTTTTGTGCGGGCACGAGCTGTCCGCCGTGTTCTGCGGTATCGGCAAGGTAAACGCCGCGCTCGGCGCGGGAGCGCTCATCCGCGACTGCGGCGCCGGCAGAGTCATCATGTCCGGCGTTGCCGGGGCGATAAGGGGCGGCGTTCACATAGGCGACTGCGTCATGATAACGGATTGCGTCTATCATGACCTCACGCCCGAGCTTATCACACAATACCATCCAAGCGGCATCGATCCGGACTTTTTGTGCGAAAAAAATGTTGTCGATACAGGCCGCGCTCTTGGCATGCTATGCGGGCGCACTGTCACGGGCGACGTGTTCATCGAAAGCGAGGGGCGCGAGAGCATAACAGAGCGCTTTGACCCAATTTGCTGCGACATGGAGACCGCTGCGGCAGCGCACGTCTGCCGGGCAATGGACATCCCGTTTAACTGCATCCGCGCCATATCCGACACCGAGGATGAAGCGGGTCTCGGCAGCTTTGAGAAAAACGTCGCCTTTGCCGCGCAGAAGGCCTTTGACGCCGTCTGCGCCGTGCTCGGCGAGATATAAAAATCACCCACCCTGCGTGAAAAACGCAAGGTGGGTTTTTGTCTATTCGATCGGCGTAAATATCATTTTGCACTTAGGACAGACAAAGCTCTCGGCAATTCCCGGCTTCAGAACGCCATTTGTTAGCTTAATGTCTCCGTCACCGGCAAGAAAGAAACCTTCCTTCTTGCCGCTGCTCCAGATTATTTGGCGCGAGGATTGGATGTAGCCTCTCTCCGCCGCGCCGCCGCAGAACGGGCATGCTGTTATTTTCATTTGTTGCCCTCCTTGGATATGGCGCTTGCGTAAAGCTCCAAATGCTCCGCAAGGCTTGCAGCGCCGGAGTAATCGACCTCGAGCACGTTCGGTCCGCGCCAAATTATCAGGTGCTGACCGTCGTTTTCCGAGAGCTTAAAGCTTACGTCGTTACTTAGCGTGCCCTCCTGCGATGTCGGATAGTCCCACGCGTTCACGAGCAGCCGCACCACGCGCTCGCTCGCGCAGTCGGAATACAGCTTTGTGCTGTAATAGTTTTCTTGGACGGCAAAGCCCTCCCGGGGTCCTGCAAAGGGCGGCACATCCTGCTGAGTGCTGATGATCTCAGCGGCAAGATCGCTTTTGTTATAAACCACGTGGCCGTCGTTTTCCGCGGGGTCTTTCTCTATCCAGGCTTCAAGCTCCGCGTTCTCGTCAGGCGAGATATCCGCCAAAAGCGGCGCGCTCAGGTCGCCTGCGTATTGGCGCATCGGCGTGAGCAGCTGCTTTCCGCCCACGGGTGAGTGAAATGCGTACCAAACCGTGCTCCCGACTATCAGCACGGCGGCAATTGCGCAGAGCGCGTATCTTCCCCATCGGTTTCGGCTTTTGCCCCAAAAACGCCGTATCTCATAAATAAGCGCAAGCAGGAACAGAACGAGCAGCAGCGGCGTTGATACCGTCGCGACAAGCCCCTTATCGACAACATACGTCCCAAAGCCGACGGCATTTGCCGCGACGAGCATTATTATAAGCAGCACGAGCTCATAGGCTGACAAGGCGCACAAGCCAATTATTCTTATCTTCGGCTTAATAATTGAATTGTCTCTATTCAAATATTTCACTCCCTAACAGTCTACACTTCATGCTTTTCAACTAAAAAAGTTCTGCTCATAATAATTACCCGATAGTCTTTTTAAATTTCTTCATTACGTTCCTCCACATTAACCATATTTTCGATTAACACACTATATTATCCTACATATTTTTAACCAAACATATGATATCACCCTCCGCTTCTTTTTATATAAACAATCAATTCAATTTTCACTTTTTAAATTTCAGAACCCACATCACCGCGTGCGTCGCCCAGGCTCCGGCGAGGCCGCATAGGACATACCAGGCCATTTCCGCGGCAAATGTGACCAGTCCGATGACCGACACAAGGTCATTTTTAAAGCCTATCGCGGCAAAGGCCTCGCAGACTATCCACGCCGCCATCGCGCCGAGGGCTGTTTTATAAAAGCTTTCCTTATCAGCGCTGAAATAACGAACAGCGCAGCCGAAAGCGACGGCTATGAGCATTGCAAAGGCGCTCCATGTTTCGAAATTGAGCAGGATCAGCTTATCAAAGAAAAACGCGTACTCCCGGCCGAGGCAGAGCATGGCCGTCAGCGCAACGAAGATGAGCGTTATGAGCCTCCAGCGGCGGTCAAGCTCGCGCTTCTGCACCCTCAGCGCGTCAAAAACGAGCTGAGTGACCTCGCGCTCCTCGATGTTCGATTTTTGTATGCGCTCGCCCTTTATAAGCTCCGCCGCGCTCACGCCGAGCGTTTCGGAAAGAGATTCTATGAGCGAAACGTCGGGGAATCGCTTGCCGCGCTCCCAGTTTGAAACGGCCTGCTTCGATACGCCGACAGCGTCGGCAAGCTCAGCCTGCGTCATGTTCTTTTCCCTGCGCATCTGCTCGATAAGCCTCCCCGTTTTGTTCATTTCCACCGCGAGCACACCTCCTTTACGCTTTCACTATATAGTAAGATATGCTAATTTGTCAATAAACGGTCTGTTGACCTATGCAAAAAGCACTCTGAGCATAAAAAAATTCCGCATCTTTCGATGCGGAATTTTGCTTGCGTTATCAGTAGTAACGCTTATTCTTGTTCTTGCGTGCTGCCTCGCTCTTCTTGCGGCGCTTGACGCTGGGGCTCTGGTAGTACTCCTTCTTTCTCAGGTCGGCCAGTACGCCAGCCTTGGCACAGCTGCGCTTAAATCTTTTAAGAGCATTGTCCAGAGATTCGTTCTCCTTGACATAGACTTCAGACATTTATTTCACTCCCTCCATATACGCCTTTCGACGCTTTAAGGGCCAAATTCATGGCTTAACGTTGATATTATACTCACATTCGGGCATAATGTCAACCTTTACTTTATGATAAGATTGATAAGTTTATTCTTCACGACGATGGTCTTGACAAGCTGCTTGCCCTCCATAAGACGCTTTATCTTTTCGTCGGCGCAGGCTGTCTCGATAATAACGCTGTCGTCGGAGTCGGACGCGACGGTGATGGTGGTCCTGAGCTTGCCGTTTACCTGAACGGCCATCTCGCGCGTTGCGTCGACGGTCTTGGCCTCGTCGTACTCCGGCCAGTGCATCTGCATGGCCATTTTTCCCTCCTGAGCGGCAAAGCCCATGAGCTCCCACATTTCCTCCGCGATATGCGGCGCGAATGGGCTGAGCATGAGGATGAGGGTCTTAACATCGCCCCTGGTGCAGCCGTTTGAATAAAACTCGTTTACCATGGTCATGAGCGCCGCTATGGCGGTGTTCATCTTCAGCTCGTCGATATCCGCGCCGACCTTCTTTATCGTCTTGTGGATGGTCGATTCGTTCTTTGCCGAGTAGCCCTCGCCGTCCTGCGCAAGCTCCATGAGGTTCCAGCAGCGGTCGAGGAAGCGCTTTGAGCCCTTGACGGCCTCGTTTGACCACGACACGGCCTTTTCAAAGTCGCCGATGAACATGATGTGCAGGCGCATTGTATCCGCGCCGTACTGAGCGACTATATCGTTTGGATTGACGACGTTGCCGCGGGACTTCGACATCTTCTCGCCGCCCTCGCCGAGGATCATGCCGTGGCTGGTGCGCTTTGCGTAGGGCTCCTTGGTCGGAACAACGCCGATATCATACAGGAACTTGTGCCAGAAGCGCGAGTACAGCAGGTGGAGGGTCGTATGCTCCATGCCGCCGTTGTACCAGTCGACGGGCGACCAGTACTCGAGCGCCTCCTTCGAGGCGAGAGCCTTGTCGTTATTGGGATCCGTGTAGCGCAGGAAGTACCAGCTCGAGCCTGCCCACTGTGGCATGGTGTCGGTCTCGCGCTCTGCCCTGCCGCCGCACTTGGGGCAGCTCGTCTCTACCCAGCCGCGCATTTTGGCGATTGGAGACTCTCCGTTATCGGTCGGCTCGTAGTTTTCAACGTCCGGCAGGAGCAGCGGGAGCTCCTCCTCGGGCACGGGCACCCAGCCGCACTCCGGGCAGTTTACCATCGGTATCGGTTCGCCCCAGTAGCGCTGGCGGGAGAACACCCAGTCGCGCAGCTTGTAGTTGACCTTTTCCTTGCCTATCCCCTGCTCTACGACGTATTTCTTCATTGCGGGGATCGCTTCCCTGACGGTCATTCCGTTGAGGAAGCCCGAGTTTACCATGACGGCGCTGTCGTCCTTTGCGACGAAGGCCTCCTTGCTGATATCGCCGCCGGAGACGACCTCGACGATGGGAAGGCCGAATTTGGTCGCAAACTCCCAGTCGCGCTGATCGTGGCCGGGAACGCCCATGACGATGCCCGTGCCGTAGCCCATGAGGACATAGTCGGAGACGAACATCGGGAGCATTTTGTGAGTGACGGGGTTTTCCACCTCGACGCCGTCGAGCCGCACGCCGGTCTTTTCCTTGTTGAGCTCGCCGCGCTCGAAATCGGACTTGTGCGCGGCCTCGTTCTGATATGCCTCGACCTCGGCCCAGTTTTTGATCTTGTCCTTCCACTCGCCGAGCAGCGGGTGCTCGGGAGATATGACCATATAGGTCGTGCCGAACAGCGTATCTGCGCGGGTGGTGTAAACGGTGACCTCATCGCCGATGCTGGTCTTGAAGGTGACCTCGGCGCCGGTGGAGCGGCCTATCCAGTTGCGCTGCTGGATCTTTACGCGCTCGATGTAGTCGACATCGTCCAGATCGTCTATAAGGCGCTGGGCGTATTTTGTTATGCCCAGCATCCACTGGCTTTTTTCCTTGCGGATGACCTCGCTGCCGCAGCGCTCGCACACGCCGTCGACGACCTCCTCGTTTGCGAGCACGCACTTGCAGGAGGTGCACCAGTTGACGGGCATGGTGGCCTTGTACGCAAGGCCGTTCTTATAAAGCTGCAGGAATATCCACTGCGTCCACTTATAGTACTTCGGGTCGGTGGTATCGACAGCTCTGTCCCAGTCGAAGCCGTAGCCGAGCATTTTAAGCTGCGAGGTGAAGGTCTTTATGTTGTCGGCCGTGACCTTTGCCGGATGCACGTGGTTCTTGATGGCATAGTTTTCGGTCGGCAGGCCGAAGGCGTCGAAGCCTATGGGAAACAGGACGTTATAGCCGTCCATGCGCTTTTTGCGCGTGACGATATCCATCGCCGTGAAGGGGCGCGGATGCCCGACGTGCAGTCCCTGGCCCGAGGGATAAGGGAACTCGATAAGTCCGTAGAACTTGGGGCGGGTATTATCGCCGGTCACGGCCGCATAGGGCTTGGTCTCTTCCCAGATTTTCTGCCATTTCTTTTCGATCGCCGTAAAATCGTATTTCATTTTTTAATTTGACTCCCTTATAGTTTTCTTTTTGTCCGAACGCCCCTTAGCAGGGGCCTATAAGGGATGAGAGACCGATCTCCTCGGCGTCGGACCACAGATGCTCAAGCTTGTAGAAGTCGCGGGCTTCCTCGGTGAACACATGTGCCACGACACAGCCGAAATCGAGAAGCACCCAGCTGCCGCTGCGATAGCCCTCGCGGCGGATGGGAGGCTCGCCGGCCTCGCTCATTGCCTTGTCGATCTCGTCTGTAAGAGATTTTATATGCGTGGAGGATGTACCTGTGCAGATGACGAAATAATCGCACAGGGATGTAAGCTTATCCGTTTTAAGGACCTTGATGTCCTTGCCTTTCTTGTCGCTGAGCGCCTTGGCCGCGATCTTAACGACCTCGTTGGGTGTCATCATTCGTTATCATCCTTCTTGCTTTCTGAATTTGTCTGACTGGAGCTGCCCGTATACGGCAGGACGCCTGCCGAGCCCATGCCGCTCGATGCGCTGTAGTTGAGGAACGAGGAGACCCCGCCGCTGAGCTCGCCCGTCGTGGAGTAGAAGTTTCCGTTTTCATAGGTGACTATGTTAACGTTTTGGGTCGTTACCTCGGTCTCCCAGGGATTGAGATAATCGTTGACCATCTTGAGCCATGCGTCGATATCGCAGAAGACGTAGCTTGAGCCGAACACGCTGCCGTTCGTGTTGCCGGGCATGGTGTAGAAGTTTATATTCTCGCTGTTGAGCTTCAGGAACTCCTTGGCGTAGTAGATCATATTCTCGCTGCTGAGGCTCGTCTGCATATTGCTGCTGACGATGCTGATGACCTCGGAGAGGTTGGGGATATTCTTCAGGCTTATCATCTGGCTCGCGACGGCCATGAGCAGCTCATGCTGCATGTCTATGCGCTGGATATCGCCGCCGGCATAGCCGCTTCTGAAGCGCATGAGCTGAACGAACTGCTCGCCGGTGAGCGTCTGCCTGCCCTCGGGTATGTGGATGTGCAGGTCCTGCGTGGGGTCGTCGTAATCCATGCCGGGTGGGACGTCGAACTCAACGCCGCCTATGGCGTCGACGACCTTTGCCGCGGCCTCCATATTGACGAGGATATAGCCATCCACATCAAAGCCGAGGAAGGATTTTATGAGCTCCTCGCGCATCGTCTCTATCGGGTCGCAGCCGTAATAGGAGCTGCTCTGTATGCCGGAATAATAGGCCGCGTAGTGATAGGCCGAGTTTGCCTTCTTGACCTCGTGCTTGAGGTTGGTGAGCGTATCGCGCGGGATGCTCACGACGTTGAGCGTGTGATTGACGGTGTCCAGCTGACCGACCATTATCGTGTCGGTATTGTTGCTGACGACGTCGACACCGGCGACGAGAAGCGTATACACGCCCGGCTTTCTGCCGTCGACCGTGTTTACGGGCGCTTCGCCGTCGTTATTCTTGATGCCGTCCTTATTGCTGACGGGCGGCGCCATGAAATACTCGATGTATACATAGGCCGCGGCGAGCAGCACGACGAGGCAGAGCAGGATTATAAGTATGACCTTACCGGCCCTGCCCTTCTTTTTCTGTTTTTTATCGCCGCCGGACGCCTTGGCCTTCGGCTGCGGCACCTCCTCGGCATAATCGTAGTCGTAATCGTATTCTGTGTATCTTTCGGTCGTGCGGCTGTCAGCTCTGGCGCTTGAATGCTTGCCGCCTTTTTTGCCTCCGAATAGCTGCATATCGTTTTCCCTTCTCTTTCGGCACCCCTGCCGTTAGTTCTGCTGAGCCGTATGTTCCTTATACCACTCATAGGCCTCGGCAGTCGCGTAATACGGCTCCTGCCCGTAGCTTTTTATATCTTCCAGGCTCATTTTGAGCCCCAGCGTCACAGACGCGTCAAGATCCTCGTATGCGAGCCTTCTGAGCTCGGCGACGCCATCGAAATCACGGTTGGGCTCGATATAATCGGCCATGTAAACTATCTTTTCAAGAAGCGTCATGTCGGGCTTTCCCGTCGTGTGCCAGCGTATCGCCTCATAGACCTCGTCGCTGATGTTGAAAAGGTCCCTTGCGAGCGCTGCGCCGGTTTTTGCATGGAGGAGCTTCACGTTGCTCTCCTCCTCGGTGTCGTTTATGATACCATATTTCCCGCACAATATCAATTGGTCGGATAACACAAGTTTTTTGGTGATATCGTGCAGAATTCCGGCTTCCGCCGCGTTCTCCGGGTCCTCTCCCCAATGCCGGGCGAGGGTCACGGCCTCGGATTCAACGCCGGCCACATGCGCCACGCGCTTGGGTGCGAGCATGGCATAGGCCTTTTCGCGCAGCCAGTAGAGCTCCGGCTTGGCGTCATAGTCGCCGTTTCGGATTATCCGCGCATATACGGGCTCGGGAAGGCACGAGGCTCCGCGCCTTTCGGGCAGCATCCGGCGTATATCGGACGAGGACATGGGCTTAGGCTCGTGATCTATGAACACACAGCTTGCACCATACTGACGCTTGAGATAGGCCGAGTGTTCCATTATCCGAGCATCCTCGCCCACGCGGCGGCAGAATACGCCCAGCGTAAGATGCTCCAGCAGAAAGCGGAACCTGTACCAGTCCTCGAAGCTGAAGAGCATGTCGCTGCCCATGACGAAGGTGAACTCCGCGTCCGGATACAGCTTCATGAGCTGCTCGAGCGTATCGGCGGAATAGCTCCTGCCCTCGCGCAGTATCTCGATATCCGACACCTCGGCGTTCGGGATGCCGGCAAAGGCAAGGCGCGTGAGCTCCAGACGCTCTTCCGCGTCCGGGCTGCCCCCGGCCAGCTCCTTGTGCGGCGGTATGCTCGCGGGGATTATGAGCAATTTATCGGGCCGCAGGCACTCGGCAACGGCGCGGGCCGCCTCTACATGTCCGCAGTGCGGCGGATTGAAGCTTCCGCCGTAAATGGCTATCTTCATTTCCTTCTGTCTTTCACAAGAGCTATTTTAGGCTCTTTATCATTGCGTTTATACAGCACGAACTTGCTTCCTATGGTCTGAACGGTCTCCGCCGAGCAGGCCGCCGCCAGAGCGTCTGCCGCCTCGCGCGCCGTGAGCAGGCTGTTTTCCAGCACCCTGCCCTTTATTAGCTCGCGCGCCTTGAGAGCATCCTTTACCTGCGTCACGGTGTTATCCGTTATTCCGCCCTTGCCGATCTGGATGATCGTGTCCTCCGTCATCGCCAGACCTCTGAGCTGGGCTCTCTGCTTACTTGTAAGTGCCATTGATATTCCTCAGTTCCGTTTTGAATTTTGCGAGCGCACGCGCTCTGTGTGATATCATATTCTTGGTCTCCTGGCCGAGCTCGGCCATGCTGCCGCCGTAGCCGTCGGGCATGAATACCGGGTCGTAGCCGAAGCCGCCCGCGCCGCGGGGCTCGGTGAGTATCTGCCCCGGGCACTCGCCTTCTGTGCGTATCTCCGCTCCGCCGGGCAGCAGGCAGCATATGCTGGATACGAATTTTGCCCTTCTGTCCGTCACGCCCTCGAGCTTTGAGAGCAGGTACATGTACTTTTCCTCGTCGCTGGCGTCGTGGCCTCCGGGTGCGTAGCGGGCAGAGTATACGCCGGGCTCGCCGCCCAGCGCCTCGACCATGAGGCCCGAGTCGTCGGCCACGGCGGCCTCGCCGGTGGCGTCAAAGACCGCCTTTGCCTTGAGATAGGCGTTCTCCGCGAAGGTCGTTCCGGTCTCGTCGACCTCAAAATCGCAGCCGGCCTCGCGCTGAGAGAGTATCTCAAGGTCCATATCGGACAGTATCGCCCTGAGCTCTCTGAGCTTTTTGGCGTTGTTGCTTGCGAGTATGAGCTTTTTCATTTAAACAGCGCCTCCACAAAGTCCTTGGGGTCGAAGGGTATAAGATCGTCTATGCCCTCGCCCACGCCTATGTACTTGACGGGGAGCTTAAGCTCGTTTGATATCGCGAAAACTATGCCGCCCTTGGCCGTACCGTCGAGCTTTGTTAAAACTATGCCGGTGATGCCGGCCGTCTCGAGAAACTGCTTTGCCTGGATAAGGCCGTTCTGGCCCGTTGTGGCGTCGAGCACCATGAGCGTCTCGACGTCCGCGTCGGGAAGCTCGCGGCGCACGACACGCGCTATCTTATTGAGCTCGTTCATGAGGTTTGCCTTATTGTGCAGCCTGCCGGCCGTGTCGATAATGACAATGTCGGTGCCGCGGGCCTTTGCCGCGCACAGGCCGTCGTACACGACGGCGGCGGGGTCGCTGCCCTCCTCGTGGCGCACGATATCGGCTCCGGAGCGCTCGGCCCATACGCCCAGCTGCTCGGCAGCAGCGGCGCGGAAGGTGTCGCCCGCGCACAGCAGCACGTTTTTGCCTCCGGCCCTGAGGCTCGACGCCAGCTTTCCGATGGTAGTGGTCTTGCCCACGCCGTTTACGCCTACCATGAGTATAACGGACGGCTTTGTGCCGAGTTTAAGGCCCGTATCCATCGTGCCGAGCATATCGCGCATATATTCGACGAAGACCTCCTTAGCCTGCGCGCCTTTATTGATATAGCGGCGCAGCAGTATGCGCTTGTAGTCCATCATTATCTGAGCCGTGGTCTCGCCGCCGACATCGGCCATTATGAGCATTTCCTCGAGCTCGTCGTAGAAATCCTCGCTGTCTATATCGTAATTGCGGAATACCTCTTCAAGCTCCTCTATATTCTTTCGGGTCTTGGTAAGACCGGAAAACATTTTATCAAAAAAGCCCATCATGCTCCTCCTCAGTCATTTTCGATCGAGCGCTGCGCCTGGTCGAGATCGAGCTCTATCACCTTGGAAACGCCCTTTTCCTGCATCGTGACGCCGTAGAGATGGTCTGCCTCCTCCATCGTGCCGCGGCGGTGGGTTATAACGATAAACTGCGTTCTGTCGCACATCCTGCGCATGTATTCGGCATAGCGGATGACGTTGGCCTCATCGAGCGCCGCCTCTATCTCGTCCATGACGCAGAACGGCGTCGGACGGACCTTGAGTATCGCAAAATACAGTGCGATAGCCACGAAGGCCTTCTCGCCGCCGGACAGGAGGCTTATGTTCGACACCGCCTTGCCAGGCGGCTGGACCTTTATCTCTATGCCGCACTCGAGCGGATCGTTCTCATCCTCGAGTATGACAGAGGCCTTGCCGCCGCCGAAAAGCTCAAGAAAGGTCTCGCGGAAGTTCTCGTCGATGAGCCTGAACTGGCCCAGGAAGACCTCCTTCATCTCGTTTGTTACGTCGTTTATTATGCCCAGAAGCTCTTTTTTTGCCTTTTCAATATCGCTGCGCTGACCCGTCAGGAACTCGTAGCGCGTGTTTACGCGCTCAAACTCCTCGATAGCGCCGATGTTCGGCGTGCCGAGCGCGGATATCTGGCGGCGCAGCTCGCTTATGCCGCGGGATTCCTTCTGCAGGTTCTCCACCGGCTGCCTGAGCTGCTGAGCCGCCGTATGGCTGAGCTCGTAATTATCCCAGAGCTTATCGAGGAGCTGCTTTTCCTCCATCTCGGCTGAGAGCTTTTTCTGCTCGAGCCTCGCTGCGCTGCGCTCAAGCTCGAGCAGGCGGCGGTTTGACTCCTGGCTGTCCTTGTCGGCCTTTGTCCTGCGGCCCTCGAGCTCGAGACGCTTTGCGTTTATCTCCGCGATCTCGGCCCTTATCCGCTCGGCCTGAGCCGTCACTTCCCCGCGCTGCTTCATGACCTCCTCAAGCTGCGCGTTTATCTCCTCGCAGGCGCGCTGAGCCTTTTCTATCGCCGACTGCCTGAGCCGGCTGTCGCCCGACAGGCTCTCGGACAGTGCCTTCAGCTGCCCGGCCGAGGAGCTCGTCGCGCGCATTTCGGCCTCGTGCGAGGCCTTGTCGCGCTGGATATCCGCGCGTTCCTCTATCGCGGCGTCAAGCTCGTATCTGAGTCCCGACAGGGCGTTTACCGATCTTTCGAGCTCAGCCTCCGCCGCATCGTATTGCTTTCCGAGGTCCTGTCTGCGCTTTTTGAGCTCCTCGAGCTCGTTTGCGCGCGAGAGTATGCCCGTGCCGCGCGCGGCGCTGCCGCCGGTCATCGAGCCGCCGGCGTTTATGAGCTGACCGTCAAGGCTCACAATGCGGAGACGGTTGCCGTTCGCCTTTGACATGCGCACGGCATCGCCCAGCGTTTCGGCGACGACCGTGCGCCCGAGAAGGCTTGCGAATATGCCGTCATAGCGCTTGTCAAAGCTCACGAGCTCGTACGCGAGCCCCACGAAGCCGGGGTCGTTTACCGGCGCGTCCTTCATCACGCTCCCGCGCACGGTGTCGGCCGGCAGAAAGGTCGCACGGCCCGAGTCGAGGCGCTTGAGCGTTTCTATCGCGCTGCGGCCGTCGTTCTGAGTGTCGACGACTATATTCTGCATCGCCGCGCCCAGCGCCGTTTCGACCGCCAGCGCGTACTCGTTATCTGTCTTTACAAGGTTTGCGACCGGCCCGTGAACGCCGCGCAGGTTTCCCCTGCCCGCCTCGCGCATAACGGTCTTGACCGCCTTGGAGAAGCCCTCGTATTCCTTTTCCATCTCCGAGAGCATATGTATGCGCGCGTCCATGCTCCGGCAGTCGACCGACAGGCGGTTGACCTTTTCACGCAGAGCGGAGGCCGCGTCCTCACGGCTCTGCAGCTTCATGCGGCAGCCCTCTATGACGTTCGCGCTGCCCTTCTCCTTATCGGCGAGGGCGGCGATGTGCTCGGAAAGCTCCCTTGCCCTGTCCTCGCTGTCGGCTATCTGACGGGCAAGCTCGCCGAGGCGCGCCTGAGTGCCTTCAATGTCGCTTTTCATGCGCTCGACCGATTCGCCGCTGCTTTTGATATTTGCCCTGAGCACCGCTGCGCGCGAATCGCAGTCGGATATCCTCGTCTCGGTCTGCGAAAGGCGCTCGCGGGCCTTGTCGGCCTCCATATCCTTTTCATGCATGCGCTCGGATATGCTCCCTGCCGAGGCGTACAGCGCCTCAAGGCTCCGGTGCGCCTCGTCGAGCTCGGCCTTTGCAGCATCATAGTCGGCGTTTATCGCCTGCGCCTGATCGCGAAGCTTATCGAGCGTCGCCATCCACACGGATATCTCGCGCACGCGCAGCTCGTCGCGCAGCACGAGGTATTTCCTTGCCGTCTCGGACTGACGGCGCAGCGGCTCGACCTGAAGCTCGAGCTCGTCTATCTTATCGTTTATGCGAAGGAGGTTCTCCTCCGTTTTTTCAAGCTTGCGCTCGGACTCCTCCTTGCGGCTGCGGTAGCGCGAGATACCGGCGGCCTCCTCGAAGACCTCGCGGCGGTCGGTGCTCTTGTTGGACACGATGTCCGCGATCTTACCCTGGCCGATGATGGAGTAGCCGTCTCTGCCGAGGCCGGTGTCCATCAGGAGGCTGTTTATATCCTTAAGGCGCACGGCCTCGCGGTTTATGTAATACTCGCTGTCGCCGCTGCGGTAATAGCGCCGCGTGAGCATGAGCTCCGGGCTGTCGCAGTCGAAGATACGCTCCGTATTGTCGATAATGAGCGTTACCTGCGCAAAGCCCAGCGCGCCGCGCTTTTCCGTCCCGCCGAAGATGACGTCCTCCATCTTTCCGCCGCGCAGAGTCTTCGAGCGCTGCTCGCCCATGACCCACAGTATGGCGTCGGATATGTTCGATTTGCCGGAGCCGTTGGGACCGACTATCGCCGTGACGTCCTTTTCAAATGTTATGCGGGTCTTGTCCGGAAAGGACTTGAAGCCCTGCATTTCGAGTGCCTTTAAATACAAAAAATCTACCTCTTCAAAATCAGTCTATCCAAGGTATTTTATAATAAAGCTCTGCCTTAATCAAGACTGACAATGCTTATTTCGCCACTTTTTACACTTGCTTCATGAATTCTGAGCTCCCTGAGCGAAAACTCCCCGGTGAGCGTCTTTATATTGCAGCGGTGCTGCCCTATCGCCTTTGAAACATCCGAGCGGTTCACGCCGAGCGTGACGCGGCTGCCGGGAGCCGTTCCGGAAAGGAGCTTCCTTGCCTTCTGCAGCATAATGCGCGAGCGCACGAGCTCGCCGAGCGCCGGATGGTACGCCCCGCCGAGCGCGTCGCCGCCGGAGAGCTCCTCCGTGGGGTTCAAGCCCATGCGGATTATCGGTATGCCGGCCTCGTCAAACAGCGGAGCTATCATTGCGCACACACGCACGGCGTCCTCCACGCTGTGCTCCCTATAGCTTCCCGCCCGCCACATGTCGCACAGCACGGTGTCGCGTACTATGACCGTGGGATATATCCTCACGCCGTCCGGCCCGAGGGCGACTATCCTCTTTGCCGTCTCGACGCAGCTTTCATCCGTGTCTCCGGGAAGTCCCGTCATCATCTGCAAAATGAGCTCAAAGCCCGCGGCCTTTATGAGCCGCGACGCATTTTCCACAGCGGCGCTGTCATGTCCGCGGCCGGATAGCTCGAGCACCCTGTCGCACATCGACTGAGCGCCGAGCTCAACGACCGCAACGCCGTATTTTTTCAGTCTTCTGAGCACCGCCTCGTCGATGGCGTCGGGGCGCGTCGACAGACGTATCGAGCTTATGGCGCCGGCTTCAAGATACGGCTGCGCGGCCTCTAAAAGCTCGGTCTGCCGCGCCTCTGGTATGGCGGTGAAGCTGCCTCCATAAAACGCCAATTGCCGCTTTGTCCCCTGTGGGGTCAAGGCGGCCGCTTCCTCTATAGCGTTTTTGACGGTCTGCGCCGTTGCGGGCTCGATATGACCGGATATCCTGCGCTGATTGCAGAACACGCAGTCGTTCGGGCAGCCCAGATGCGGCACGAACACGGGGATTATACTGTTTTTTGCTGTCATTTATTAAGCCTTTCAAGCGCCTGACAGGCAGCCGCCTGCTCGGCCTCCTTCTTGGTCCTGCCGCTGCCGCGTCCTACGGTCTGACCGTTCAGACTGACCTCGGAGATAAACAGCTTGTCATGATCCGGGCCGGATTCACCGGCGTCGGTATACCTCAGCTGCTGGTCGGGCCTGCGCTGCACGAGCTCCTGAAGCTCGGTTTTATAGTCGGACGCGTGATGGGCGCGCACGGCCTCGGGGCTGAGCACGCGGCTCTCTATGAATTCTGCGGCAGGCTCAATGCCGCCGTCGAGGAAAATGGCCGCAATGACCGCCTCGGTGGCGTCGGCGAGTATCGACGCGCGCGCTCTGCCGCCGTTTTTCTCCTCGCCGTGGCCCATGCGCAGATACGCGCCGAGTCCGAGCTCCTGCGCAACGCCGAAAAGGCTGTGCTCGCACACGAGCTCTGCGCGCAGGCGGGTCATCCTGCCCTCCGGCATCGGCGGCTGAGCGGCGTACAGATGCTTTGCGGTCACAAAGCCGAGCACGGAGTCGCCCAGAAATTCAAGGCGCTCGTTGCTGGGCACGCCCTCTGTCCTGTTCTCGTTTGCGTAAGAGCTGTGCGTCAGCGCGTTTTTCAAAAGCGACGGGTCCTTGAACCTGTATCCCAATTTTTCTTCCAACTGCTTCAATGTATTACGCTTCTTCCGAAATTTTCATGTGATCGACGTTTTTCTCTATGTCCCCGACTATGTCCGCCTCGGCGAAGGCCTTCGCCTGACGGATGGCGGCGAAGAACGCCTCGTCGCCGGATGAGCCGTGGGCCTTGATAACGGGCTTTGATATGCCGAGGAATGCCGTTCCGCCGACCTCGTTGGAGTCCATCCTCTTTGCTATGCCCTTGACGTCCTTTTTTATGGCGGCCGCCGCGAGCTTGTTTTTCGTGCTCATCATGAACACGCCCTTGAGCTCGGAAAACAGCCATTTTGCAACGCCCTCGGCTGTTTTCAGGGCGATATTGCCGGAAAAGCCGTCGCTTACGACGACGTCGACGCCGCCGAAGAGCATGGTGCTCGCCTCTGCGTTGCCGACGAAGTTTATCCTGCCCTCACCGGCGGCCTTTTTAAGGAGCCTATACGTCTCATGCTGGAGCTGCCCGCCCTTTGTCTCCTCGGCGCCGATATTCAGAAGACCGACGCGCGGCTGGCTGAGCCCCATCATTCTGTTCGCGTAGTAGCTGCCCATGTAAGCAAATTGCAGCAGATACTCCGGCGTACATTCCACGTTTGCGCCGCAGTCGATGAGTATTATACCGTTCTCGCGGCTGGGCAGCATCGGCGCCATCGCCGCGCGGCGAATTCCCTTTATGCGCTTTACGATGAGCGTGGCTCCGGTGAGCAGAGCCCCGGTAGAGCCGGCCGAGACCATCGCGTCGCCCTCGCCGTTTTTGAGCATGTTGAGAGCGACCGTCATGGACGAGTCCTTTTTGCGGCGCGTAGCCGTGCTCGGATCGTCCTCCATGCCGACGACCTCGCGGGCGTCGACTATGCTTATGCCATGTCTGTCCTCGCCGAGGTGCTTTTCTATCTCTTCCTTTTTGCCGACGAGCACGAGCTCGACGCCCAGCCTGTCGCGCGCGAAGACAGAGCCCCTTACTATGGCCCCGGGCGCGTTATCGCCGCCCATTGCATCAACTATTATCCTCAATGCCGAAGACCTCCTTTTTCATAAGCTCATCTATGATCGCCAGGCTCCTTGCGGAGAGCTCGGCGTTCTTGTTTCGCTTGCCCCTGACCCTGCGGCCAAGCGGCGAGATTATCCCGAAGTTTATGTTCATGGGCTGGAAATCACCGACGCTGCCGCCGGAGATGTAAAGGCTCAGAGCGCCGATAGCCGTCTCCTGCGGGAAATTTACCGGCTCAAGGCCGAGCATGCGCGCAGCGGTCTCTATGCCGACGAGCATTCCGGACGCTGCCGATTCCACATAGCCCTCGACGCCGGTCATCTGTCCGGCGAAGCTCAGGCGCGGCTCGCTTTTGAGCCTGTAATATCTGTCAAGCAGCTTCGGGCTGTTGAGATATGTATTACGGTGCATGACGCCGTAGCGCACGAATTGCGCATCGGCAAGCGCCGGTATCATCGAAAACACGCGCTTCTGCTCGCCCCAGGTCAGATGCGTCTGAAAGCCGACGATGTTGTACAGCGTTCCGTCCGCGTTATCGCGCCGGAGCTGGACGACGGCATAGCTTTCGCGCCCCGTGCGCGGATCGCGCAGGCCGACGGGCTTCATGGGTCCGTAGCGCAGGGTATCCTCCCCGCGTCGCGCCATGACCTCGACCGGCATGCAGCCTTCAAAGACGCCTCCGTCGTCAAAGCCGTGGACGGCGGCCTCCTCTGCGCTGCAAAGCTCGCGTACAAAGGACTTGTACTCGTTCTCGTCCATCGGGCAGTTTACATAATCCGCCGTACCCTTATCGTAGCGCGAGGCAAAAAACGCGCTTTGCATGTCAACGCTCTCGAGCGTGACTATGGGAGCGACCGCGTCGTAAAAATGCAGTCCCCCGTCACCGCAGAGGTCGGCTATCTTATCGGCCAGAGCGTCGCTCGTAAGAGGGCCCGTCGCGACGACGCACTCGCCGTCGGGAAAGTCTGAGGCCTCGGCGGAAACGATCTCGACGTTTTCGCAGGCATGGAGCCTTTCCGTTATGTACCTGGCAAAGCCCTCCCTGTCGACGGCGAGCGCGCCGCCGGCCGCGACGCGGTTATTATCCGCGCTTTCCATGATAAGCGAGCCCATTTTACGCATCTCTGCCTTGAGAAGGCCGACGGCATTCGTGAGCTCGTCGCTGCGCAGCGAGTTTGAGCACACGAGCTCGGCAAAGTATTCAGATGTGTGCGCCGGGGTCATTTTCTCCGGCTTCATTTCGACGAGCCGGACCCTTATGCCTCTTTTCGCCAGCTGCCAGGCACATTCGCTGCCGGCAAGCCCCGCGCCGAGGACCGTGACCTCATTCATGTTGCTTTTTCCTTGGCTTTTTTAGATGTTGTTTTGGCCTTTGCCGGCTTCTTTTCGGGCTTATCGTCCGTCTTCTTTCCTGCGGCGGCTTTTTTCTTATAGCCGCGCTTATCCTCGGGAACGAACTCGCGGCACTCCTCGTTTATGCAGAACGGCTTCTGCCTGCCGCGTCCGCTGAGCTTGAACAGCGTCTTGCCGCAGCTCGGGCAATTGTCCTTTGTCGGCACGTACCAGGTCATGAAGCCCTTTATCTCGCTTCCGTCGGCCGCGGTGCCGCGCCAGGGGCAGTCCGCGCCGCGCTCGCAGGCGTAGTAGGTGTTGCCCTTTTTCGAGGTGCGCTTGAGTATGCGGCTGCCGCATTTGGGGCACTTGCCGGGCATCTCGACGACGATGGGCTTGGTAAAGCTGCATTCCGGGTAAGCCGGGCATGCGAGGAAGCGGCCGAAGCGGCCGGATTTCACGACCATCTGACGTCCGCAGACGTCGCAGTATTCGTCGCTCAGCTCGTCCGGGACCTTTATCCTGACGCCGTCGAGCGCCTTCTCGGCCTCCTCGAGCTCGGCGCTGAAGCCGCCGTAGAAGCTGCGCAGCAGCTCCTTCCAGTAGAGCTTGCCGTTCTCGACCTCGTCGAGCTCCTCTTCCATGTGATTTGTAAATTTAAGATCGACTATATCGGGGAAGCGCTCCTCCATGAGCTGAGTCACGATCTCGCCGAGATTAGTGGGCTTGAGGTACTTTCCGTCCTTTACGACATACTCGTGCGAGGTTATCGTCGATATGGTCGGCGCGTAGGTCGACGGGCGGCCTATGCCCTTTTCCTCCATCGCGCGGATGAGCGTGGCCTCGGTATATCGCGCGGGCGGCTGGGTAAACTGCTGCTCGGGGAGCATTTTTTCAAGATATACCTGCTCGCCCTCGTTGAGAGACGGCAGCTTGCTGCGGGGCTCGTCGCTTTCCTCGTCCTTGCCCTCCTCGTACACGGCGGTGTAGCCGGCAAAGCGCAGCTCCGAGTAATTTGCGCGGAAGATATAGCCTGCCGAGTCGACGTCGACGACGACGTTGTCATACACGGCATTTGCCATCTGACAGGCGGTGAAGCGCCCCCATATCAGGCGGTAGAGCCTGTATTGCTCGGGGGTCAGATCCTTGCGCACAACGTCGGGGCTCAGCTCGATATTCGTCGGGCGTATAGCCTCGTGCGCGTCCTGCGCGCCGGATTTTGTCTTATAAACACGGAACGAGCCGTGGTAATATTCCTTGCCGTAATGCTCGATTATATAGTTTTTCGCCGCCATGAGCGCCTCGTCGGAAAGGCGCAGTGAGTCCGTTCTCATATAGCTTATAAGGCCTACAGTGCCGTAGCCGGCGATATCCACGCCCTCATAAAGCTGCTGGGCGATGGACATGGTGCGTCGCGGCGTCATACCGAGGCGGCGGCTGGCCTCCTGCTGGAGGGTCGAGGTGATAAACGGGGGCGAGGGGCTGCGCTGCTTTTTGCCGCGCTTGACCGTGCTGACCCTGAAGGGCTCGTCCCTTGTTGCGTTTATGACGGCCTTGACCTCATCCTCGCTCCTGAGCTCAAGCTTTTTTCCGTCCCTGCCGTAGAAGCGGGCGGTGAATTTTGCGCTGCTCTCGCTTTCGAGCATCGCGTCGAGCAGCCAGTACTCCTCGCTGACGAAGCTTCTTATCTCGTTTTCGCGGTCAACGACCATGCGCGTCGCGACAGACTGGACTCTGCCCGCCGACAGGCCGCGGCGGATCTTCTTCCACAGCAGCGGCGAGAGCTTATAGCCTACGAGGCGGTCGAGCAGTCTGCGCGCCTGCTGCGCGTCGACAAGATTATTGTCGATATCGCGGGGCCTGCCGATGCTCTCCGTGACGACCTTTTTGGTTATCTCGTTGAAGGTAACGCGTCTGGCTCTCTCGTCGGGGAGGGCCAGCAGCTCCTTGAGATGCCATGAAATGGCCTCGCCCTCGCGGTCGGGGTCGGTCGCGAGATAGACGGTCTTTGAATTTTTGCTGAGCTTTTTGAGCTCGTCGATGATATCCTTGTGGTCCTTGACTGGGATATACCTGGGCTCGAAATCGTTTTCTATGTCAATTCCAAGGGTGCTCTTGGGCAGATCGCGCAGGTGACCCATGGACGCGACGACCTTATAGTCGCTTCCGAGATATTTCTCGATAGTCTTGGCCTTTGCGGGCGACTCGACTATGACCAGATTCTTTTTTGCACTGGGCATCGGGTATCCTCATTTCATCTTGATATTTAAACTAAAGCGTTTGCCCGTCTCCTGCCGGACATAGCCCTTTATCTGCAAAAGCGTGAGCTCGGCCAGCACCCTTGCGGGCGCGACGCCGCTGCGCTCGATGATGGTATCGACGTGCACCGACTGCTCCTCCATCGCTCCGATTATCTTCAGCTGGCTCGGACTCAGGCTCTCCAATTGTTTCTGCAAGTCAATATAAGCCGCGGCGGGTGCCTTGTCAACAACTTTTTTCGCTCTTTTTTCGGCACGCGGCTCTTTTTGAGGCTTAACGCCCGTCTTGGGGATGGCTCCCGCAGGCAGATCAAATTCCGCTTTTCTTATCTTATCCGGGTAGAGCGCGGCAAATTCGTTGACCACCTCCCAGCCGTTGGTCACGGGCTTTGCGCCCTCCTTTATAAGAAGGTTCGTGCCCTCGCAGTTGGGCTGATCGGCGTTGCCGGGGACGGCGAAGATCTCCTTGCCCTGCTCGGCGGCCTCGTTTACGAAAAGCCGCGTTCCGCTCCTGAGCGGAGCCTCGACGACGGCGACGCCGAGCGAAAGTCCGCTCGTTATTCTGTTTCTTGCGCGGAAAAACGAGCTGTAGGGCTTTGTTCCGGGCGCGTACTCGCTTATGAGCGCGCCGTGCATGACCACATCCTGCGAAAAGCGGCTCTTATCCAGCTCATGCGGAAGCCCCAGAACGCCGATGACCCTGCCGTCTGCCATAAGAGCGCCCTCGGCGGCAGCCGAATCTATGCCCATGGTAAGGCCCGATATCACCATCGCGCCGCATTTTGCTATCTCATAGCCGAGGCGCATGCCCATTTTCACGCCGTAGGGCGTCGCCTTGCGCGTGCCTATGACCGCTATGGCGGGCTCTGCGTCCATATCGGGCAGCTTTCCCTTGACATATATTACCGCCGGCGGCAGGTGGATATTGCGCAGGCGCTCGGGATAGGTCTCCTCATTGAGCGTTATGACGTCTATGCCGTCATTGTCGCACCTTTCAAAAATTTTCTTCGCCGCGTCGAGATCACGCTTTTCAAGCTCCTCGGCTCCCTCGATATTGCGGGGCAAAAGCCGCGTTATCTCGCCGAGCGGCGCAAAATACATCTGCTCAGGCCCGCCGTAATAGTTAAGCAGCGAGCTTATCGCTCTGGGTCCTATACGCGGCGAGGTCGACAGCCAAAGCCAGTAAATAACATCATTCATACGCTACCTCGACATTTCCCACATGATGACCGACGCCGCTATCGCCGCGTTGAGCGACTCAGACCGCGGGTCCATCGGGATTATGAGCTCTCCTCCGCAGATATCGAGAAGCTCGCGGGAAAGCCCCCTGCCCTCGCTGCCTATGGCCACGGCGCTTCTGTGAAGCTCCGCGCTGCGGATATCGGCGGCCTTATCGCTCAGCGCAGCGCCGAACAGCGGCAGGCACTGGCTGCTCGTAAGCTCGTCGAGCTCTTCAATGCTCATTTTCAGCACTCTCTGGCGGAAGATCGCGCCCATGCTTGCGCGCACGGTCTTCGGATTGTACAGATCGGCGCATGCGCCGACCATGATCACGGCGTCGATGCCGAAGGCGTTCGCGCTTCTGATTATCGTTCCGACGTTGCCCGGGTCCTGAAGATTTTCGATAACGACGGCGCGCATTATGCGCCCGGCGCGGTCCTCGGGCGGGATATCGACCGTGAACACGGGCCCCGGACCCGAGCGCAGTGGCGAGGCGTATTCCACGAGCTCAGGCGGCGCGCACAGCTGCTCGATCTGCGGCGCAAGCTCCATCGTCTGCGCTCCCTCGCGCCACAGCACCTGCCGTATCGCGGCACCGTACTCGACAGCCTCCCTGAGCGTCTTCTCTCCGTCGCATATGAATTGGCCGCATTCCGAGCGGTACTGCGCGCTCGAGGCCACCGAGCGCATGTGGCATATTATTCTATTTTTTCTCGAGCTTATCTTTTCCATAAGAAATAATTTATATCACAATAATGTGATTTGTCAAATATACATTTAAATATACAATTAAATAAAACCGCCCGGAGGCGGTTTTATTTATCCGTATATCCACGCGTTGGGCAGGTAGCGGCAGCTTATCGCGGGGTTCGAGCATTTTGTTATATACTCGCCGTCGTACCACATGACGGCGCTCGTGCCGCCGTCCATGTTCATCGCCTGATACGCGTCATAGCCCATGAGTATCTCGGTGCAGTCCGGCAGGCCGACGCCGAGCGAGCGGCCGACAAGGCGTCCCTCTATGACCATGAGCATAACGTCGCCGTCTCTGGCCTGAGCTATCATGGCGCGCGGCTGGATGGAGCGGAAGCCCGTCTGCTGGTCGATGAGCGCTTTGCCGTCTATTATGAGCGCCGGCTGGAATTCCACGGCGTCCCTTACATCGGAGCTTATCCCCGTATCCGCGTCGACTATGTACATTTTGTCGTCGCTTCTGAACTCGACGCGCTTTCTGCCGTAGGTGACGTGAGAGCCGTACTCCCTGCCCTCGCATATGGCAAGGCCGTCGACCGTGCCGCCGTTGCCGACGCCGTCGGGATCGTAAAAGCCGCTGGCGTTCATGCCGATTATGCCGCCGACTCTGGGGACGAAATCCTCGAGCAGCTCGCCGTAGCTGCCTATGTGCGCGGCGGCGCAGCAGCGTATCTTTGACGAATCCTTGAGGATGGCGAGAACGCCCATATAGCCCGAGCCCTTTATGCGCACGAGCAGCACGCCCTTTTTCGCGTTGACAGCGAGCACCTGATCGCCCTGCTTTGTCTTTATCGTCGTTCCGTTATCGTCAAGTCCGGCCTCGTTTATGTCTATGGACATGAGGTCGCTCCTGTCATGCTCGGGGTGCGCCTTGAGGTATTCCTCGAACGAGCTTTTATCGATCTCGTCGAAAAGCTCGTAGAAGCTGCTGTCGTCCTTTTCCTCGACGGCATGCGTCCACTTGCTTTCGATGCCCTTCTGCGCGTCGTTTGCTTCGTTTACCCTGCCCATGACCTCGGCGATAACATCGTCGGGGAAGAACATCTGGGCAAGCCACTGATGGCTCATCGTCTGCATGGCCGTTTCGATGTACGCATCGCGCAGGTTCTTGATAAACGGGACGCTGCTGTAGACGACGAAGCTGTAGAGCCCCGCGAGGACGGCGAGGATGCTCAAAAAGACGATGGATCTCTTTCTGCGTCTGGCGGTCTTCCGCTTTTTCCTGGTCTTGGCCGCTCTTTCGCGCAGCCTTTCGTCAACGTCGGACGTGCGTGCCGCCGCCCGGCGCACCGTCTCGGGACGCTGAGGCGCCGGTCTCGCTGCCGCGGGCCGCGCGGGCTCTGAGCGCACATTTTCACGTCTTACGTTTTCATGGCGCACATGCTCATGCCCGGACGGCGAAGCCTTGACGCGCGCCGGCTCTGCCATGCCGGAGGAGGACCTTGCGTCCCTTGTGGATTTTGAACTGAATATCTTCATGGAAGCTAATTTCTTTCTTATCAAGCTGGGGTTGGATCACTGCAAGCCTTCAGACGATACGCCTCAAAAAAAGTTCCGCATATTATGCCGCGTTTCCGTAGACCCATGCGTTTGGCAGATAGCGGCTTGAAATGACGGGATTTGAGCACTTGGTTATATACTCGCCCTTATACCACATCACGGAGCTCGTGCCGCCGTCCATGTTCATCGCCTGATACGCATCATAGCGCTGCATGATCTTTGCACAGTCCGGCAGGCCGATGCCGAGCGAGCGGCCGACAAGTCGGCCCTCGATGACGAGCAGCAGGATATCCCCGTCCCTGGACTGGCCGACGATGGTCCGCGGCTGTATCGAGCGGAAGGCGGACTGCTCGTTTATCAGGCTTACGCCGTCTATTATGAGCGCGGGTCTGAACTCGACCGCGTCGCGCGTCTGGCTGTCTGTCTCGGTGCTGGCGTCGACTATGTATAGCTTATCGTCGCTGCGCAGCTCGAGGCGCTTGCGGCTGTTGTCAAAATGCTTGCCGTATTCCACGCCGCTGCACATCGCGTAGCCCTTCAGCTTGCCGCCGTTGCCGACGCCCTGATAGTCGGAAAAGCCGCTGGCGTTCACGCCGAGCACGCCGCCGCACCTGGGCACGAGATCGCCGAGGAACTCGCCGATGACCCCCAGGTTTTCCGCGGGACAGCAGCGCAGCGCGGACGCATCCTTGAGTATCGCCAGAACGCCCATATAGCCCGTGCCCTTGACACGGACGATGAGCAGCTGGTTATTGGCGTCGAGTGCGAGCACCTGATCGCCCTGCTTTGTCATTATGGTCGTGCCCTCGTCGTCAATTCCGGCCTTGTTTATGCATATCTGCCGCCAGTCGGATCTGTTGTAGCCGGGATTATCCTTAAGATAGGCCTCGAAGGAATCCTTATCGAGCTCATCGAACATATCGTAGATGGTCTCCGAGTTTTTCTCTTCCTTCTCGTCCTTCCACTTGCTCTCGATGCCTATCTGCGCGGCGCGCTCGGCATTGAGCTTGTCCATGACCTCGTCTATGACGCTTTCGGGGAATATCCACTCGGCGAGCCACTTATGGCTCATCGTGGTCATCGCCGTTTCTATATACGCCTCGCGCAGGTTTTTTACAAACGGCACGCTCGTATACACGACGAAGGTGTACATCGCCGCAAGCACGAGCAGGACCGCCGCGGCGATCTTTAGAGCTTTTTTCTTATTACGGGGCTTTTTGGTTTTTTCCCCGTCAACGTTATCGCTCTGCGTATGATTTCCGTTAGAGCGTGAGCTGAATATCTTTATCGGAAACGCCTTCCTTCTGTTTAATACTGCGTTTATTTAAAAGCCCTCGAAGAGATTTATCTGCGAGCTCTCCGGCATCTCGCCGAAGGCCCCCATGCGGCGCAGGACCTCAAGGTGGGTCGTGCTGACCTTGGGGCAGGCTGCGCTGACCTCCTCGACGGATATATAGGTCTGACCGTTTTTGGTGCAGCTTTCAAGATCGATGGCCGCCGTCTCGCCGAGGCCGGCTATCGCAACGAACGGAGGCCTCAGCCTGCCGTCGCCGGTTATCCTGAACTTCGTCGCGCTCGACTCGTACAGGTCTATCGGCGCAAACTCAAAGCCGCGCATGTAAAATTCATAGACCGATTCAAGCGTCGTGAGTATGCTGTCCTCGTTGGCGGTCGCGTCTTCCTTTTGGCGCAGATCATATATCTTTTTGCGTACCTCGTCAAGCCCCGCCGTCATCATCTCCGCGTCAAAGCTGTTTTTCTGACTTCGGCGGTAGAAATATGCGCTGTAAAACGCCAGCGGCTCGTGTACCTTGAACCACGCGATGCGGAAGGCCATCATGACATACGCGACAGCGTGTGCCTTCGGGAAGAGGTAGGCTATCTTGCGGCAGGACTCGATATACCAGTCGGGCACGTCGAGCGAGCGCATCTGCGCCTCCGCGTCCCCCGGGAACTCGCCGCTTTTCTTGACCTTGCCCTTACGCACGGCCTCCATGGTCTTGAACGCGAGCGAGGGCTCCATGCCCTTTTGGATGAGATAGAGCATGATATCGTCACGGCAGCCGACGGTCTCGTTGACCGTGGCTATGCCGTTTACTATGAGGTCGCGGATGTTTCCCGCCCAGACGTCGGTGCCGTGGGAAAAGCCCGACAGGCGCACGAGCGTATCGAACTGCGTCGGCTGCGTGTCGACGAGCATCTGGCGCGTAAAGCCGGTGCCGAACTCCGGTATGCCGATGCTGCCGGTCTTTCCGATGATATCATCGTCGTCGGGAAGGCCGAGAACGGTCGGCGTTGTGAATATCTTCATGGTGTCCGGGTCAGACAGCAGTATCTCGCGGGCGTTGACGCCAGTCGCGTCCTCGAGCATGCGGATCATGGTCGGGTCATCGTGGCCCAGCTCGTCGAGCTTCAGGAGGTTAGACTCCATGCAGTGATATTCAAAATGCGTAGTGACTATGCCGCTGTTGGGGTCGTCCGCCGGGTGCTGCACCGGGCAGAAGTCTGTAACGTCCATGTCCTGCGGTATGACGACAAGTCCGCCGGGGTGCTGGCCCGTCGTGCGCTTTACGCCGACAAGGCCCTTCGCGAGGCGGTTCTCCTCGACCTTGGTGACCTTTATGTTCCGCTCCTCAAGGTACTTTTTAACGTAGCCGTAGGCGGTCTTTTCGGCGAGTGTGCCGATCGTTCCGGCGCGGAAAACGTGGTCCGAGCCGAAGAGCTCCTCGGTGTATTTATGCGCCTGCGCCTGATACTCGCCGGAAAAGTTGAGATCGATATCGGGCGTTTTCTCATTTCCCGGGAAGCCCAGGAAGGTCTCGAAGGGGATATCGAAGCCGTCCTGCCGCATGAGTGTTCCGCAGTCGGGGCAGTTTTTCGGCGGCATGTCCGCTCCGCAGCCGTACGAGCCGTCGGTAATGAATTCCGAGTGCTTGCACGCGGGGCAGACATAGTGCGGCGGCAGCGAGTTGACCTCGGTGATGCCGGACATGTACGCGACTATCGACGAGCCGACGGAGCCTCGCGAGCCGACAAGGTAGCCGTGCTCGAGCGAGTTCTGAACGAGCTTCTGCGCGGACATGTAGATAACGTCGTAGTTGTGGTCAAGTATGGTCTTAAGCTCCGTATCGACGCGCGTCTTTACTATCTCCGGAGGATCGTCGCCGTATATCTCCGTCATCCTGCCGTAGACGAGGTCGCGCAGGTCGCGCGCGGAGTTTTCGATCTTCGGCGGATAGAGGTCCTTGGGCAGAAGCTCGATATCGTCGACCATGTCGGCTATCGCGCGCGGGTTTTTGATAACGACCTCACGCGCAGTCTCCTCGCCGAGATAGTCAAACTCCCTGAGCATCTCGTCTGTCGTACGGAAGAATATCGGGCAGCCGCGGTCGGCGTCGGAAAACTTCTTTGCCGCCTGAAGTATCTTGCGGTACTGCTCGTCCTCGGCGTCGAGAAAATGCACGTCGCTGGCGGCGATCACGGGCTTATTGAGCTGTCTGCCTATCTCGAGTATGCGGCGGTTATAGTCCTGCAAAACGCTTATATCGCTGACTACGCCGTTATCGACAAGAAAGCCGTTGTTGCCGAGCGGCTGTATCTCAAGGTAGTCGTAAAACGAGGCTATGCGACGCAGCTCCGAGTCGCTCGCGCCGTGCATGACCGCGCCGTACAGCTCGCCCATTCCGCAGGCCGAGCCGATGAGCAGGCCCTCGCGGTGCTTTATAAGCAGGCTCTTGGGCATGGTCGGGGTCTTGTAGAAATATTTAAGATACGACTGCGATACGAGCTCATAGAGGTTTTTAAGGCCCGTCCTGTTCTTTACCAGCAGTATCATATGCCGCGATCTTGCGTGGTCTGCCGGCTTTATGCGGGCGTAGACCTCCTGTATGTCGTTTACGGTCCTTGCTCCCTCCTTTGCGAGCATCGGAAGGAACCTTCCCATTATGCGCGCAACGACGAGCGCGTCGTCCGAGGCGCGGTGATGATTAAATTCCGGCAGGCTCAGACGGTTTGAGACTATATCGAGCTTGTGCCGCTTGAGATCGGGCAAAAGCGCGTGAGACAGGGCGAGCGTGTCGATATACACAGGCTCGAACTCAAGGCCGCTTCGGCTCGCGGCCGCCGACATGAAGCCGGTGTCGAAATCCGCGTTATGCGCGACGATCGGACGGCCGCCGACAAAGTCGAGAAAGCTCTTCATGGCCTCGGCCTCGCTCGGCGCCCCCTTGACGTCGCAGTCGCGTATCCCGGTCAGCTGCGTGATCTCGGCCGGGATGTGCATGCCGGGGTCGACGAAGGTGTTGAAGGTCTCCTTTATCTCGCCTCCGGCGTAGATGACCGCTCCTATCTCGGTCATGCGGTCCGAGCCCGCGTTCAGGCCGGTCGTCTCGATATCGAAGGCGACCATCTCGTCGTTCATATCCCTGTCGCTGCTGCCGTGAACGGCAAGGCTGCCGTCCATGTCGTTTACGAAGTAGCATTCGCAGCCGTAGATTATCTTGACGCCGTGCTTTCTGCTGGCCTTCCACATGTCCGGAAAGGCCTGCAGGACGCCGTGATCGGTGACCGCTATGGCCGGATGCCCCCAGTAGGCGGCTCGCTTTACTATGGCCGCGGGGTCCGTGAGCGCGTCAAGAGCCGAAAAGCGTGTGTGCACATGCAGCTCAACGCGCTTTTCCTCGGCGTTATCCGGGCGTATGTATTTCTTACCGACGACTATGTCCTTGGGCGTCAGGATGATGTCCTCGTCATAGCGGCTGTAGGTAACAAAGCCGTTTACAATGAGGTGGTCGCCGACGTTTATCTTGTTTATTATGGACTGATCGTCCTCCGAGCGGAGAAACTGCACCACTCTTATCGAGCCCGTGAGGTCCGTGATATCAAAGCTCAGCATCGCGCCGTCGCGCTTTTTGAGCTTTCGGCTGGAGACCTCGAACACGTCGCCCTCTATGGCCACGCGGCCGGAGTCCTGGTTGAGCTCTCCCATCGGTGTCGGGGTCTTTTTGATGCTGTGTCCCATGAGAACTTTGCCGCTGCCGCCGGAGGATGCCGGCGCTGCCGCGGACGGTGCGGGCACCGACGACGCAGGCTTTTTTGCCTCTGGACTGTCGGCCGTTATTCTCGCGTGCAGTCCGTAATCGGCGTAAAGCGAGGTGCAGATAGCGTCGAGCTCCGCCGGCGCGGGAGTGCGCGCAAAGTGTGCTCTCACGCTCATCGTTCCGGCCTCGAGGCTTATCTCGACATCGGTCACATATGCCTTTTCCAGACCGCCGCAGCTTGAAGCATGAGCCGAGACGCCCGGAAATATTTCAAGAAATGAAGTATGTTCGCTCAATTTAACTGTCCTTTTCTATAAGGTCTATAAGCGCGTCGCACAGGTGCTCGTAGGGGTAGGTCCCGAGGACCTCGCCGTGCCTGAACAGCAGGCCGCAGTCCCTGCCGCCGGCTATGCCGTAGTCGGCCTCCCTCGCCTCGCCCGGACCGTTTACAACGCAGCCCATGACGGCGACGGTAATATCCCTGTCTATGCCGGAGATGCGTTTCTCGACCTCGTTTGCCAGCGTGATGAGGTCTATATCAGTCCTGCCGCAGGTCGGACAGGACACAAGGCGTATACCGCGCCGCAGTCCCGCGGCCCTGAGTATGGCGCAGGCTGTCTTGACCTCCTCGACGGGGTCTGCCGTGAGCGATACGCGCACGGTGTCGCCTATGCCCTCGCACAGGAGCGTGCCTATGCCGACGGCCGACTGTATCGTTCCGTTCCAGGCCGTGCCCGTCTCGGTCACGCCGACGTGCAGAGGGTACGGCAGCTCGCTCGAGGCAAGGCGGTAGGCCGCCACGGTCAGCGGGACAGACGAGGACTTCATGGATATGCAGATATCGTCAAAATCATATCTGTTCAGGAGCTCTATATGCCGCTTTGCGCTTTCAAGCATCGCCTCGGGGCAGGGATGTCCGTACTTTTCGAGCAGCGGCTTTTCAAGGCTCCCGGCGTTTACTCCGATGCGGATCGGTATATTGCGCTCCCGACAGGCCTCGGCCACCCTGCGGACATTGTCCTCTCCGCCGATATTGCCGGGATTTATGCGTATCTTGTCTATCCCGCGCTCGGCGACGGCCAGCGCGAGGCGGTAGTCAAAGTGTATGTCAGCGACCAGCGGCATGTCCGTTTGCCGCTTTATCTCCGGTATCGCCCCTGCGGCCGCCATGTCGGGTATCGCAAGGCGCACGATCTCGCAGCCGGCGGCGCGCAGGCGCTTTATCTGCTCGACCGTGGACGCCACATCGTGCGTTTTTGTATTGCACATCGACTGGACGGAGACTGGCGCGAGAGCGCCTATCTCCACCGGGCCGACCTTTATCCTCCTGGTCATCTTTCTCTGAAACATCATACTCACCCCGTTATGAGCCTTGCTATGTCGTTATACATTATAAATCCCATCAGAAGCAGCAGGAGCGCCATGCCGCCGGCATGGATATAGCCCTCGTACTTCGGATCGGGCTTTCGCTTCGTTATCGCTTCATAAACGACCGTCACCACCATGAAAAACACCCTGCCGCCGTCGAGCGCCGGAATGGGCAGCATATTCATGATCGCGAGGTTTATTGCTATGAAGGCGGAAAAGTACAGCATGCTGTACACGGCGTCGGCCGTGCTTTCTGCCGACGAGCCGACCTCGTTCATCATATCGACTATGCCTACGGGCCCCGCCATATCGTCGACGCCGACGGCGCCGTGGATAAGATCGCCGAGTCCGAGCCATACAAGGCGCGAAAACTCCTTGGCCGTGTTCCAGACATACTCGAGCTTCACTCCGAAGGTGGCCTCCTCGACGCCCCACACGAAGCCGAACTTGAGACCCTGCTCGCTTTCGACTGTGGGAACGAGCTTCATGTCCTCAAACTCGATCTTTTCACCGCCGCGCAGCATGACGATATCGTAAACGCCGTTTCCGCGCTCAAGGAACATGGACACGTCGCTTATGAGATATATCCGGTGTCCGTCGATGCTGTAAAACTCGTCTCCGGCCTGAAAGGTCTCGGGCGTGTTGTATTGGCAGCCGTCTAAAAAGCTGTCGATTATGGGGGCTCTGAAGGCCTGCGCGCCGCTGTACATGATAACGATGAGCACGACTCCCAGAGCGAAGTTCATAAACGAGCCCGCGCACAGTATGATAAGGCGCTTCCAGAAGCCCTGGTTCGGGAAGGCGCGCGGATCCGTCGACTCCTCGTCCTCGCCCATAGCGCAGAAGCCGCCTATGGGCAGGATGCGCAGCGAGTACTGCGTCTCGCCCTTCTGCCTTTTGAATATTGCCGGCCCCATGCCTATCGAAAACTCGTCGACCCGCACGCCGCAGGACTTTGCCGCCGTGAAATGGCCGAACTCGTGTATGGCGATAAGCACGCCGAACATTATTATTGCGATAACGATATACATTAGGAAAAATGCTCCCTGACAAATACTCTGGCCTGCTCGTCGGCGGCCAGTACAGCCTCAAGGTCGGGCTTATTAACTATTTCTATGCTCTCCACAGCCTGAAGAGCACAGTCATATATCCGGTTATAGCCGAGGCGGCGGTTCAAAAACATCGCAACTGCTACCTCGTTTGCCGCGCTCATGATGCAGGGCGCGGTGCCGCCGCGACGGGCGCAGTCCATGGCGAGCTTCAGGCACGGAGTCTTTTCATAGTCGGGAGCTTCAAAGGTCATATCCTTCATAGCGTAAAAATCAAGGCGCTCAAAGGGCGAGTCCTTACGCTCCGGATAGGTCATTGCAAGCTGTATCGGCAGTCCCATATCGGGAACGCCCAGCTGCGCGATGACCGTTCCGTCGACGAGCTCGACCATGGAGTGTATGATGCTCTGCGGGTGCACAACGACCCGGATATCGTCCGGCGTCACGCCGAACAGGTGCATGGCCTCGATAAATTCAAGACCCTTGTTCATCATCGTGGCCGAGTCCACGGATATTTTTGCGCCCATGCTCCAGTTAGGATGCCTTACAGCCTGCTCGGGCGTCACATTTTCCAGCTCTGCGCGGGCTTTGCCCCGGAAGGGGCCGCCGCTGCCGGTGAGCAGTATTCTCTTGAGCTCTCCGGGCTGTCTGCCCATAAGGCACTGAAAGATCGCCGAGTGCTCGGAGTCGACCGGGACGATCTCCGCTCCGGCGGCCGCCGCTGCCGGCATGACTATCTCTCCGGCGCACACGAGCGTCTCCTTGTTTGCAAGCGCTATGCGCTTTTTTTCGCCTATCGCGGCGAGCGTCGGGCGCAGCCCGACCGAGCCTGACACCGCCGTCACGACGCAGTCGGCCTCGGGAAGCGTCGCGGCCTCTATGAGCCCCTGCATGCCGCTGCCGACGCGGATATCTGTATCGGCAAGGCGCGTTTTAAGGTCCGCGGCCGCGCTTTCGTCGTATACCGCGACGAATTTAGGCCTGAGCTCTCTTGCCTGAGCCTCGACAAGCTCCGTTTTTTTATTTGCCGTCAAAGCGGCGACGGGCACGCCCAGATGCTTTGCCGCGGCGATGCTCTGACGGCCTATCGAGCCCGTCGAGCCGAGGATCGATACGGCTTTTATCATGCTTTTACACCTCCAAAGCGCCGGTCGCGGCTGTTATACGCTGCGATCGCCTTATCCAGCTCCTGCGGAGTGAAGTCCGGCCAGAGCGTGTCGGTATAATACAGCTCCGAGTACGCGCACTGCCACAGCAGAAAATTTGAAAGGCGGTATTCGCCGCCCGGACGGATGAGAAGGTCGGGGTCCGGGATGCCGGCCGAGTACAGGTAGCCCGAGAACATGTCCTCTGTGAGCTCTCCCGCTCTTCCGGCCGCGTAATCCTCCGCGTAGGCGCGCGCCGCCCGCACGATCTCCGCTCTGCCGCCGTAGTTTATGCAGATATTGGCCTGAAAGCCCTCTATATCCTGCGATATCTCGTCGGTCTCGGCTATGAGCTCCTGGAGCTGCGGGGACAGGCGCGAAACGTCGCCGAACACCTTCATGCGGATGTTCTTCTTGCGCATATCGCGTATCGCCTCGTGCAGATACTTGTCCAGCAGCTTCATTATGCCGCCGACCTCCTCCTCCGGGCGCTTCCAGTTTTCCGTCGAAAAGGCGTACACCGTCAGGTACTCGACGCCTATCTCCTTGCAGTAGGTCGCTATGCTTCTGAACGTCTCCGAGCCCGCAAGATGACCTGCGCTGCGCGGCATAAGGCGTTTTTTCGCCCAGCGTCCGTTGCCGTCCAATATTATGGCAATATGGCGGGGAAGGCTTCCAGCCCGCTCCCCCGCCGCATTGTTGGTTTTATTCTCGCCCATGATCAGATCTCGAAAAGTTCCTTTTCCTTTGCCTCGGCTATAGCCTCGACTTCCTTGATGTAATCGTCGGTCAGCTTCTGAACATCCTTTTCGACGTCCTTGTAGTCGTCCTCCGTGATCTCGGACGCCTTCTGCTGCTTTTTGAACTTATCCATTGCGTCGCGGCGGATATTTCTGACGGCGACCTTGGACTCCTCGCCGTATTTCTTGACCTGCTTTGCCAGCTCCTTGCGGCGCTCCTCGGTAAGCTGCGGGAAAACAAGGCGAATGACCCTGCCGTCGTTTTGGGGATTGATGCCCAGGTCGGAGGCGAGGATGGCCTTCTCGATGCCCTTGAGAACGGAGCCGTCCCAGGGCTGGATCATAAGAGAGCGCGGATCGGGCGTGGAGATGGATGCGACCTGCTGAATGGGGGTGGGCACGCCATAGTAATCGACGGTGATCTGGTCGAGGACCGCCGCGTTGGCTCTGCCGGCGCGCACGGAAGCGAGCTGGGTCTTGAGCACCTCCGCGGTCTTTTTCATTTTGCTTTCGATCTCGGGATATTTGGACATGTTATTACCTCCTGAACATTTATATGCGTTTTGTTTATTTACTTACCGTAGTTCCGAGCTTTTCGCCCTCGAGCACGCGTATGATATTCTCCGGCTGCGCAAGAGCGAAGACGATGACGGGGATGTCGTTGTCCATCGCAAGGCTCGTGGCCGTGCTGTCCATAACGGCCAGATGCTGCGCGAGCACGTCGTCGTAGCTTATGCTGTCGTACTTCACGGCGCTCGGATCGAGCCTGGGGTCTGCCGAATACACGCCGTCTATGTTCTTTGCAAGCAGGATCGCGTCCGCACCGATCTCGGCGGCTCGGAGCACCGCGGCCGTATCGGTGGAGAAAAAGGGGCAGCCCGTGCCGCAGCCGAACATGACCACCTTGCCGGAGGCGAGATATTCTATCGCCTTGTCCGTGCTGTATCTTTCGCCTACGCCCTGGATATCCACGGCCGTAAGTATCTTTGCCTCGCCGCCGCACTGACGCAGCACATCGGCGAAGGCGAGGCAGTTCATCGCCGTTGCGAGCATGCCCATGCGGTCTGCCGAGACGCGCTCAACATGGCCCGCGCCGTCCTTGACGCCGCGCCAGAAGTTGCCGCCGCCGACGACTATGCCGACCTCGGCTCCCATTTCGGTGCATTTATTGACCGTTTTGCAGACCTTTGAAATGAAGTCAAAGTCAAAGCCGGTCTTTTTATCTCCTGCGAGCGCCTCTCCGCTTATTTTGATAAGTATCCTCTTATAAACAGGGTCAGACATAAGCAATCTCCTTTTATTAAATATCAAGTATGCCCAATATGACTATGCCCGCAACCACGAGCACGATAGAGGCGTAGTGCTTTATCGAGAGCTTTTCCTTGAGGAAGATGCGGCTCCACACGACGGAGGCCACGCAGTAGGCCGATATCATGGGGGCGGCAAGCGCCGAGTGCGCCGTATCGGCAAGGGCGTAGATATACGCAAGCTGTCCTGCCGTTTCAAAGATCGCGCCGGTGTATTTGGGGACCTCGCGCTTCGGAACGAGCCTCTGCCTTTTGACGCCGAGTACGTAGACCGCGCAGACTATGCCGACGATGAGAAACGTCAGCTCATACGCGACATTTGCAGAATCCTCATTGAGCGTTTCAAGCACTCTGCTGTCGGCAAAGGTGCCCATCGCGTCAATAAGGCAGTATATTATCGGCAGAGCAATAGCTATCCAGCTTTTCGTGTAATGGTGATTGCTCGCATCCTGACGGGCGCGGCGCAGCTCCTCATCCTCGTTGGCCTCGGTAAAGCCGAGGGCGATTATGCCGATGCAGACAAGACCGACAGCGGCGAGCGCCATTGGCGGAAGTCCGTTTATGCCCTGCGTTGCGAATATGAGCACGGCGACGATGGCTCCCGAGGAATTGCATATGGGCGAGGATATCGAAAGCTCGATATACCGGAGGCCGAGATAGCCTATCGTCATCGATACGATATACAGCATGGAGACGGGAAGGTATTTTAAAATGACCTCGCCGTTTATCACGACGCCGCCGACGAATATCTCATAAAAGGCATGAATGCCCATGACCGCGCCGACCGCCATCACCATCTTCAGATGACTGTACTTATCGTCGGCGTCCTGACAGCCGAGCTTTGAAAAAAGATCGGAACCGCTCCAGCATAAAAGTGCGATGAGTGCAAACCAGAACCACATAGCTTTAATCAATATATCCTTTTCATAAGTAGTATTACCGCGCCGGGCGGACGCGAGTCCGGCTCCGGGCGATCAAACTAAGGTATTTTATCACACTTCCGCTCATTTGACAATTAACAAATGACAAATTATGCGGCGGACGGAGCTTATAATTTTGTCATGAACGTCATTTACGTAGATCGGCTGTTTTTTCTTAATCTTCTGTTGGACTATCTTATAGTTCTGTGCTCGGCGCGCCTGTGCGGCATAAGGCTCAGGCGGCGGCGATATGTCCTCGCGGCAGCGCTCGGCGCTGTCTACGCGGTGCTGAGCGTAGTGCCCTCCCTCGGTTTCCTCACGCTTGCGCCGGTAAAGCTTGTTTTCGGCGCGCTGATGGCGCTCATCGCTTACGGCGGTGAGGAAAAGCTCCTGCGCTGCTGCCTTGTGTTTTTTTCAGTATCGGCTCTGTTCGGCGGCGCGGTATGGGCGATATCGCTGCAAAACGGCGGCGTCACGGGAAGCGGCGCTTATGTGTCCGTGTCGCTTCCGGTGCTCGTTATCTCCTTTGCGCTGATATACGCCGTGCTGAGCGCGGTGTTCCGGCGCAGCGTGAAAAACGCCGGAAAAAGCGTGTCGGACGCAGAGCTTAGCTTCATGGGAAAAAGCGTGTCCCTGCGCTGCCTGCACGACAGCGGAAATTCGCTGTTTGACCCCGTGAGCGGCGACTGCGTGCTCATAGCTCCGGCGAAAAAGCTCGAGCGCCTCTTCTCTGCCGTCGACGCAGGGCTTTTAGGCTCGGACTGCACGGAGCTTATAAGCGAGCCCTGCCTTGCCGGCAGGCTGCGGCTGATACCGTACAGGGCGGTCGGCTCCGAGGGGATGCTCGCCGCGTTCAGGCCGGACAGCGTGAGCATCGACGGTGTCATCCGCACGGACATCATAGTCGCGATATCCCCGACGCCGCTCGGCGGCGACGGCTTTGATTCTATCATCTGAAAGGAGCGGACATGGATATCATAAGCATCGTAAAAAGCTGGCTCGAGCTTCATCTTGTGCCCGGGAGCGGACTTTACTACATAGGAGGAAGCGACGTTCTTCCCGCGCCGCTTGACAGGGCCGAGGAGGAAAGGGCCGTCGCCGCAATGGAAAGCGGCGACGAGAACGCCAAGAAAATTCTGACGGAACATAATCTGCGGCTTGTCGTCTATATAGCCAGACGGTTTGAAAACACAGGCGTCAACCTCGAGGATCTCATATCCATCGGGACCATAGGACTCATAAAGGCCATCGGCACCTTCCGCAGCGACAGGAACATAAAGCTCGCCACCTACGCCTCAAGGTGCATAGAGAACGAGATACTCATGCATCTGCGCAAGATCAGCAGCCAGCGCAGCGAGGTCAGCTTCGACGAGCCGCTCAACACCGACTGGGACGGAAACGAGCTGCTTTTATCGGACGTTCTCGGCACCGATGACGATGAGGTCTGCCGTCCTCTTGAGGACGACGCCGACCGCCAGATGCTTCTCAACGCCGTAAATTCCCTCGGCGACAGGGAAAAAAGCATCATCACCCTGCGCTTCGGGCTCGGCGGCGGGAGCGAATACACACAGAAGGAGGTCGCGGACATGATGGGCATATCGCAGAGCTATATAAGCCGTCTGGAAAAACGCATTATCCACCGGCTCAGGCGTGAGATTATACGTCAGCTCCAGTAAGTAAATAAGCTCATGTTTTAAAACTAAAAAACTTTTGTATATACTCCGCGCAATTTGTTGACAAATTGTAACCAACGGTGTACATTAGGCTTGTAAAACAAGCACTGTCTTTTTTATAAAAGACAGGCTGAAAAACGTATTCATAGTTAGAAGGAGAACCAAAATGAAAAAGTCAACAAAATTTATCAGCCTGCTTCTTGCGGTGATGATGCTTGCTGCACTTCTGCCCACCGCGGCTCTCGCCGACAGCACCGAGACCGCGTCTCTCAGTGATACCCTCGGCGGCGTCGTCGATAAGGTAAACGGCATCGAGCTTCCCACCTATGTGCTCTACTGCTCCCTGATGAGCAAGCTCCCGGCAAGCGGCGCTGTTGTAACGCTGACCAACAACATCACCGGCGAGTCGACCACCCACACGGCAAACATCTTCGGTCTTGCCCTTATCCCGAAGAGCCTTATCGGCGTATACACCGTTGCAGCCACCTGCGACGGCCCCATCTCCGGTATCAAGTACAGCTCCATCCCCGGCATCACCCCGATGACTCTGAACGCAAAGGTCGACTTCGACAAGATCGTCCTCTTCCCCGTTCTGAACATCGGTCTTAACTACACCGATCACTTTGCATACATGGTCGGCTATCCCGACGGCACCTTCAAGCCCAACGGCAACATCACCCGCGCCGAGGTCGCTACCATTCTCTACCGTCTGATGACCTCCACGACCCGTGCAAAGTACGCGAGCACCAGCTGCACTCTCAGCGACGTAAAGGCTGGCGACTGGTACAACACCGAGGTCTGCACCCTCATCAAGGCCGGCCTTATCAAGGGCTACCCCGACGGCACCTTCAGGCCCAACGCAAACGTCACCCGCGCCGAATTCTCCGCAATGATCGCACGTCTGTTCTCCGTCTCCTATGTCGGCAACAACACGTTCGAGGATATAAACGGTCACTGGGCCGAGAACTACATCAACATTCTCGCAAAGCTTGGTATCCTCAAGGGCGACGGTACCGGCAATGCAAATCCCGAAGATAATCTGACCCGCGCACAGGCTGCCGCAATGTGCAACCGCCTCGTCGGCCGCAACGCAACCAACAGCAGCACCAGCGGCTGCTCCGGCACCGTCAAGAACTGGCCGGATAACGCAAACTCCGCATGGTACTACATGGATGTCCTCGAGGCCACCAACTCCCACGACTACACCTGGAACGTCAACGTTAAGAACGCTTTGGGCAGCGAGTCCCTGATCACCGAGCAGTGGACCAAGATCCGCACCGATTCCCCCGACTGGGCAAAGTGATCTAAAAAATTCAAACGTAAAAAATCCCGTCCTGTGGACGGGATTTTTTTCAGCTTTCAAGCTCCCTGTACATTGCCGGGGCCTCTTCCTTCTTCGCCGTCTCGTTTACAGACAGCACCTCTACCTTCAGGCTGCGCTGGCCGAAGGCGAGCTCTATGACGTCGCCGATCCTGACCTGATAGCTCGCCTTCACCGGGCGGCCGTTGACGCTCACGCGCTCTGCGCCGCAGGCGTCGTTGGCAACGCTTCTGCGCTTTATAAGCCTTGAAACCTTTAGATATTTATCGAGTCTCATTTTTACGCTCCTGAGCAAAATTCCCACAATACTTTCGTATCGTGGGAATCACACATTTTTATGCCTGAACAATTACTCTGCGACTGCGTCCTTGAGTGCCTTGCCTGCCTTGAAGAAGGGGACCTTGCTCGCAGGGATCTCGATCTCTTCGCGGGTCTTGGGGTTGCGGCCGATACGAACGCCGCGCTCCTTAACGTCAAAAACGCCGAAGCCTACCATCTGAACTTTCTCGCCGGATACCAGAGTCTCAACGATGGTATCAAATGCGGCGTTGACAGCCTTCTCGGAGTCCTTCTTGGAAAGACCTGTTTTGTCAGCGACGGCTGCTATAAGCTCTGCCTTATTCATGTGTAATCCTCCTAATTTGTGCGGCTAAAATGCCTTTTCTATATAGCCCGGCGGAGCCGATTGCTCCTTACCGGGTTATCTACTCTTTCGATGCGCCGCGAGGCGCGTGTTAAAACTTATCACAAAACGCTGCAAATATCAAGTGTTTTTTCGGAAAAAGCCAAATTTTTCACTCACTTCATATGAAGCAGCCTTGCTATCTTCTCTCCCTTGGGAATGAGCTTCATATCCTCGGCGCCTATAACGCGCAGCCTGATGACCGCGACGGCGTAAACTATCACCGCGACGCCTATGGCCGCGCACATCAGAAGCGCCGTCATGAGCCTTCCCGCGGACGGCACGAGGAGCATGCCGCCGTAATAGACGCACAGCGCCGCAAGCCCCATGATGAGGCTCGGAACGGCCGGACGGATGAAGATATTCTTCATCGACAGGCTCTGCTCAAAGCTGCGGTTTATGAATATGAGATTGAGAACGCACATGGTGACATAGCAGCATATGGTGCCTATTGCCGCGCCGTAGATATTTATCTCCGGTATCGCGACAACGAACCAGTTTATCGTTATCTTCACAAGGCCGCCCGCGACGATGGAATAGAGCGTGAGCTTTTCCTTGCCCGTTGCCTGAAGGACGGCGGTGCTCATGAGCGAGAAGCACACGAATACGGACGCTATGCCCAGCAGGCACAGCAGCAGCGCTCCGGAGCTGTGAGCCGTGGGATAGACAACGCTCATTATGGGCTCGCACAGGACGGCAAGCCCTACGCCCATGGGCAGAGCGACGGCCATGGATATGCGCAGCGAGTCCTCGGATATCTTTCCCGCCTCTCCCCTTGCGTCCATGACGAGCTTTGCCGAGATAGCCGGAACGATGGAAATGGTCAGCGGCGTTATGAAAGCCGCCGGCAGGTTGAAAAGCGTCTGCGCCTTGCCGTAGACGCCGTACAGGGTGTTTGCGTGCGAATAGCTGTAGCCGACTGCGTTCTGGAGCCTTGTCATGCACAGGCCGGCGTCGATGAGGTTTATAAGCGCCAGAGCGACGGAGCCCAGCGCGATGGGGATGCCAATGCTCAGGAGATTTTTAAATATCGTGCCCGCGCTCTCGGGAACGTCGGGCTCGGCCACCGAGTCAAAGCGGTAGTTGCGCATTTTGTACACGAGCATATACAAAAGTGCGGCCAGCGAGCCGACCGTTACGCCGAATATCGCGCCGGCGACCGCGACGGGCTTGTCATAGCCGGCCTTGAGCAGGTACGCCGCAAGAGCGAGCCCCGCCGCGACCTTCGCCAGGACCTCAAGTATCTGACTGACGGTGGTGGGGGTCATGTTGCCGTAGCCCTGGGTAAGGCCTCTGTAGGTCGAGGTGACGCAGCACAGCAGCACCGCCGGTGCGAGAGCCTGTATGCTCAGGGCGGCGTCGGGGCTGTGGATGAGCGTCTGTGCGAGCCAGTCGGGAACGGTGAACATGACGGCCGAGCAGATGGCGCCGAGGACGAAGAAGGTCCACCATGCGACCTGATATGTACGCCGCGCCTGAAGCTGTCTGCCGCTGGCCTGGGCCGCGCTTATCATGCGCGAGAGCGCGACGGGAAAGCCCGCCGTGGCGAGCGTGAGGAACAGGCCGTACACATAATAGGCCTGCAGAAACAGGCCGTAGCCGTCGTCGCCGAGCATGTTGCCCAGCGGGATCTTGTACAGCGCTCCGAGTATTTTCATTATTATAACGCCGGCAGCCATGATAGCCGCGCCGTGCAGGTAGTTCTGCTGCTTAGCTTTCGCCACTAAAAAGCCTCCTATCCGGCGTACAAAAAAGTCACTGACTTTTTTGCACGCTTCAAAAACGCCGCATTATTTGTAAAGCTCACGCTTCACAAATAATTCAGCAATGCCGGTCAAAACGTCCGTACCGGACGTTTTGACATGTATATGGGTTTGTTTTCAGACCTTGAAACTATATACTATAAGAGAAGATAAATCAAGGGAATTGTGTTAAAACCCTTGATTTTTAAAGTGAATTCACATTTTGTCAGGCCGGAAGCGCAGCACCGCGACCTGCTGCGGGGTATCGCGGTCTATGCTTATGGTGTTGGTATCGTAAAAATGAACTATCGGCAGCGGCATGTACTGGTCGGTGAAGGCCGTGACGCGCTCCATCCTGCGGCTGCCGCAGCCGTCATGGGCGTAGTGCATGGGGATGACGACGTTGGCGCACAGCTCGTCGGCAAGGGGCTTGGTCTTGTCGCTCGGCATAGCGCGGAAGCCGCCGGCGTTTATCATCAGCACGTCCGCGCCGAGGAGCCTCTCCTTCTCGGCGTCCGTGAGGAAGCTTCCGAGGTCGCCCATGTGGACTATCTTATAGCCGTCCCATCTTATGATATGTATCTTATTTTTGCCGCGAAGGCTGCCGTAGCTCGTATCGTGGAAGCAGTCTATCGTCTCCGTCTCGAAGGGGCAGGGCCTCGAGGTGCCCGAGAGTCTTACTCCTGCGCGGTAATTGTGTCCCCTGTGCTCATGGCTGCACAGAACGGCGTCGGCCGAGGTGCTCATGGGAGGATAGTTCGCGTTCGTAAGGTCATAGGGGTCTATCACAAGGCTGTAGCCGTCGTGACTTATCTTAAAGCAGGAATGTCCCAGCCAGCTTATCTGCATGCTTTCTCTCCGTTTCAGGTCTCGTAATCGTCGGCAAGAAGGTGCTCGCCTATCTTATAGACGTTGCCCGCTCCGACTGTGAGGATAAGATCGCCCGGCTGCGCCGCGGCGCGCAGGTCGCGCTCTATCTCCTCAAAGGTCCTGTAAAATTTTGCGCCGTCTATCTTCTCGGCGAGGTCTGCCGAGGAGATGCCGAGAATATTCTTTTCACGGGCGGCAAATATCTCCGCGAGATAGACCATGTCCGGACGGCGGAGCTGCCGCACGAAGTCGTGAAACAGCGCCATCGTGCGCGTATAGGTGTGCGGCTGGAACACGACGATGGTGCGCTTATAGCCCAGCGACTCGACGGCGTCGAGCAGGGCCTTCAGCTCGCCCGGATGATGCGCATAATCGTCGTACACGTCCGCGCCGTTATATTTTCCCTTGAACTCGAATCTTCTGCCCGCTCCGGAAAAGCCGGCAAGACCGTATTTTATCGCGGTCGGCTTTATGCCGAGGCATATGCAGGCGGCGGCCGCCGCGAGCGCGTTTTTGAGGTTATGCTCGCCCGGGACGTGGATACTGACCGTTTCAAGCAGCTTCCCCTTATACATTATATCAAACTTCGTCAGCGAGCCGATACGTATTATATTCTTGGCATAGACGTCCGCCTTTGCCGTAAGGCCGAAGGTGACGATATTGCGCTCGAGCCCCTTGACGGCGTCCATGCTGTTCTCATCGTCGTGGTTGACGACGACGCAGCCGTCTTCCGGAACGTGGCCTGCGAACTCGCGGAAGCTCTTTTTTATATCATCGATGCCGGAGAAGAAATCGAGATGGTCCTCCTCTATGTTGAGTATGACGGCCACCGTCGGGTAAAAGGAGAGAAAGGAGTTATAGTACTCGCAGGACTCCATGACGATCGTGTCGCCCGCGCCGACCCTGTGTCCGGCCTTCAGCAGCGGCAGAGTTCCGCCTATCATGACCGTGGGGTCCTTTTCGGCTGCCATGAGGATGTGCGTGCACATCGAGGTCGTCGTCGTTTTTCCGTGGGTCCCTGAAATGCACAGGGCGTTTTTATAGCCCCGCATGATGGCTCCCCAGGCCTGAGTGCGCTCGAATACGGGTATGCCCGTCTCGCGGGCGCGGACGACCTCGGGATTATCGTCATGCGCGGCTGCTGTCCGGACGACAAAATCGATATCCCCCGTTATATTGGCCGCGTCGTGGCCTATGGATATCTCTATCCCCTTTTCGCGCAGGTTCGAGGTGCGCTCGCTCTCGGCGATGTCAGAGCCGCTTATCACAAGTCCCGCGTCGGAAAGCACCTCCGCCAGAGGCGACATGGAAACGCCGCCTATGCCGATAAGATGCCCTCTCTTGCCGCGTATCAAATATTCACTGAAATCAGGCATAAATTCTCCAATCACGATTTATATCGCCTTCGACCGACGGGCGCATAAAGCCCACGCCGGCCGACGGTACTAACTGTTAACACTTTGATGTTGATGTTACATTCAGCAAATGATATTATAATACCGTAAGCTCAACTTGACAAGAATTAATATCTTTATACATTTTATATCTTATACATAACGGAGTCTGGGGATAATGTCTAAAATCAATCCTCCCAAATATGTGAGAGAAATACTGTTCCGTCTGCAGTCCCGGGGGCATCTTGCCTACCTTGTCGGCGGCTGCGTGCGCGACGTTATTATGGAGATAAGGCCGCAGGACTGGGATATCTGCACGAGTGCGCTGCCCGAGGAGGTGCTCGAGCTCTTCCCCGGCTCGCGGCCGACGGGCCTGCGGCACGGCACCGTCACGGTCATCATCGGCAGCAAAAGCGCCGAGGTCACGACCTTCCGCACCGAGGGCGATTACCGCGACCACCGCAGACCCGATTCCGTGACCTTCGTCTCCGACCTCATAACAGACCTCGGCCGGAGGGATTTCACGATGAACGCGATAGCTCTCTCCGCCGACGGCATGCTGGCCGACCCCTTCGACGGCGTGCGGGATATCAAAAGCCGCTGCATCCGCTGCGTGGGCGATCCGAAGCTGCGCTTTACCGAGGATGCGCTTCGCATGTTCCGCGCCCTGCGCTTTTCAGCAAGGCTCGGCTTTACCATAGAATACGACACGCTCACGGCGATCGAGGAATGTGCTCAGCTGGCCTCTGAGCTCGCTCCGGAGAGAGTTCGCGACGAGGTCGAGAAGATACTGCTCTCGAGCCGTCCCGATACGATGAGCGCCGCGATAAGCTTCGGTCTCATGGATGATTATATCAGCGGCACGGGCTGGAAAATGCCGAACCTTGCCGATATGGCCGGTATGCCGCGCAAGCCGCTCACGCGCTGGGTCACCTTCGGTATTATGCTCCGCAAGTACGGCTATATCCCCTCCGCCGCGGAATTTCTCACGAAGCTCCGTCTTGACGGGCGCACGATACGCTGCTGCGCCGACGCCGAGGCGCTGGTAAACACCGAGCCGCCGTCGGACAGCCTCGGCTGGAAGAAAATGCTCAACCGGCACGGTGTGGATGCCGTCACCTGCGCCGTGCAGGCATACGCCGTCATAATGGGCGTCGACTGCGAAAAGGAGCTCAGGGCTGTTTTGAAAAGCGGCGAGTGCTTCTCGCTCAAGCACCTTGCCGTAACGGGGGACGATCTGCTCTCTCTCGGGCTCAGGGGTCCGGAGCTCGGCGAAATGCTCAAGTTCCTGCTGGAGTACGTTATGGAGTACCCCGATAATAATAAACGTGAGATCCTGCTGGAGCTTGCAAAATATTCGGAGGAGAGCTGATGAACAAGGCAATGGAAGAGCTTTGCGGCAAATGCTCGGGCTGCAATGCCTGCGCTCTGGGCAAAACGCGCACGAAGCTCGTTTTCGGCGACGGCGAGCCGGGCGCAAGGGTCATGCTCATCGGCGAGGGTCCCGGCGAGCAGGAGGATATACAGGGCATCCCCTTCGTCGGCCGCGCGGGTAAGCTCTTAGACGACATGCTCAGGATGATAGATCTCGACCGCAGCCGCGTTTATATCGCAAATATCGTAAAATGCCGCCCGCCGCACAACCGTGATCCCCTGCCCGAGGAGCGCGAGGCCTGCCTGCCCTGGCTCAGGCAGCAGATAGATATAGTCGATCCCGAGATCATAATATGCCTCGGGCGCATAGCCGCGACCTCGATCATAAGCGAGGACTTCCGCATAACGCGGCAGCACGGGCAGTGGTTCGACGTTGACGGGAGACGCTGCCTTGCGATATATCACCCCTCCGCTCTGCTGCGCGACGTAAGCAAGCGTCCGGACACCTTCACCGATCTCAGGGAGATACGCAGCCAGATACGCAGGCTGTGTCCGGAGGTGTATGAATGATCTGCGATATACGTGAATATACGCCTGACGATACCGGCGCTCTCAGGGCGCTGTGGTGCGGCGTTTTCGGTGATCCGCCGGAGCTGGTGGACTGCTTTTTTGAGCTCCTGCCGTCTATGGGCACTGGCTTTGTCGCGGAGCATGACGGCGAGATCTTCGGCGCGGCATACGTGCTGGACGCCTTTCTGCATCTGCCGGACAGCTCGACGAAAAAGCTCGCGTATATATACGCCGTCGCCGTCGAGGGATCGGCGCGCGGCCAGGGCATCGGCGCGGAGCTGACACGGGCCTGTATGCGCAGCGCCTGGGAATACTCGGCCGACATCTGCTGTACTCTGCCCGCTGAGGACTCGCTTTACGGCTGGTATGAGAGCCGCTTCGGGCTCAAGGCGGCAAGCCGGTGCAGCTGCGAGACCGTTATTGCCGGCGCTGAGGCGGACGGCATACGTCGGCTGAGCGCGGACGAGTACGGCTTTCTGCGTGAGGACCTGCTCCGGGGCACTGCGCACGTCGGCTTTTACTATGGCTATCTGCGCTTTCAGGAGGAGATATTCACCTCCTCCGCCGGCGGTTTTTTTGAATACAAAGGCGGCATCGCCTGCGGGTATATCGAGGACGGCACGCTGTATGTAAAGGAGGCGCTCGGCGACAGGCCGGAGTTTATCCCCGCCCTGTGCTCCGTGCTCGGCGCGCAGAAGGCCGTAGTAAGGCGCGCTTCCCAAAGCGGCGAGCGCTATATCGCGGCATATGACAGCCGGGACTTCCCTCCCGACGCCGTGTGGGACCTGACCCTGGACTGAAAAAGCGCCCCGCTGTGGTGTTTTTTCGCTGCCGCACGCTCCGTATTCGCTCCGCACGAAAAAACTGTGCGAAAACATGCGCAGTTCATAGTTAACATTTTATCACTTTATCTGGCATTGCCTTGATTTTTCTGCATTTTTTGAAATGCGCGAGAATTTCGTATGTTGACAATCATAAGCAATTGAATTAGAATGGTTTTCGTTACAAATGGCTTGAACAAAATAAATTAATGATAAGAGGTAATAAGATGTTTAAAGTCGTACAAAAAAGATTTCTGAACGATGCAAAGACTATTTGCCTGTTCGAGATCGAAGCTCCGCTGGTCGCGCGCCACGCCCAGGCAGGTCAGTTCGTCATCTTCCGTCTTGACGAGCAGGGAGAGCGCACTCCTGTTTCCGTCGCCGGCTACGACCGTGAAAAGGGCACCGTTACCGTTATGGTGCAGGCCGCCGGCCGCACCACGAAGATGCTGCACACCGTGCAGGAGGGCGATTATATAAGCGACTTCGTCGGCCCCCTCGGCAAGGCTACCGAGATGGACGGTCTTAAGAAGGTCTGCGTTGTCGGCGGCGGCGTCGGCTGCGCTATCGCATACCCCATTGCCAAGGAAATGCACGCAAAGGGTATTGACGTTACCTTTATCGCGGGCTTCAGAAGCGCCGACATCGTCATCCTGAAGGACGAGCTCAAGGCAGCTTCCAATAAGCTCATCATGTGCACCGACGACGGCACGTACGGCGAAAAGGGCTTCACCACGCAGTATCTCCAGCAGGAGATCGACGCCAACATCAAGGAGGGCAAGCCTCAGTTTGACCGCGTTATTGCAATCGGCCCCGACATCATGATGAAGTTCCTGGCCGAGGTCACACGCCCCTACGGCATCAAGACCATCATCTCCCTCGACCCGATCATGGTCGACGGCACCGGCATGTGCGGCGGCTGCCGCGTCATCGTCGGCGGCGAGACCAAGTTTGCCTGCGTCGACGGTCCTGACTTTGACGCGCACGAGGTCGACTTCGACTCTCTGATAAAGCGCGCCGCATTCTACAAGGAAGAACAGGATGAAGCTGCAAAGCATATCTGCAATATGACCGGAGGTAAGCGTAATGGCTAATATGAGAATGGATAAAAACCCGATGCCCGAGCAGGATCCCGTGGTCCGCGCAGGCAACTTTGAAGAGGTCGCTCTCGGCTACACCCCCGAGATGGCAATGGACGAGGCAAAGCGCTGCCTCAACTGCCGCAACATGCCCTGCCGCAGCGGCTGCCCCGTTTCGGTACGCATCCCCGAGTTTATCGCCAAGGTCGCAGAGGGCGACTTTGACGCGGCATATGAGATAATAACCTCCACGAACTCCCTGCCCGCCGTCTGCGGCCGCGTCTGCCCGCAGGAGAAGCAGTGCGAGGCCAAGTGCGTGCGCGGCATCAAGGGCGAGAGCGTCGGCATCGGCCGCCTCGAGCGCTTCGTCGCTGACTATCACATGAACAAGGAAGTCAAGGACGAGATAAAGGTCCCAGAAAGCAACGGTCACCGCGTCGCGATCGTCGGCTCCGGCCCCGCCTCCCTCACCTGCGCGGGCGACCTGCGCAAGCTCGGCTACGATGTCACCATCTTCGAGGCCTTCCACAAGTCCGGCGGCGTTCTGGTCTACGGCATCCCGCAGTTCCGTCTTCCCAAGGAGATCGTCGCGGCTGAGATCGAAAACCTCAAGGCAATGGGCGTGAAGATCATAAACAACGCCATCATCGGCAAGTCCGAGACCGTCGACGAGCTGTTCGAGGACGGCTTCGAGGCAGTGTTCATCGGCTCCGGCGCAGGCCTGCCCCAGTTCCTGCACATCCCCGGCGAGAACCTGCTCGGCGTGTACTCGGCCAACGAGCTCCTGACCCGTGTAAACCTCATGAAGGCCTACCGCGACGATTACGATACGCCTATAAAGCACTTCCACAACGTCTGCATAATCGGTGCCGGCAACGTCGCAATGGACGCGGCCCGCGTCTCCAAGCGTCTGGGCGCAGAGCATGTCTACATCACCTACCGCCGCAGCCGCGACGAGATGAGCGCCCGTAAGGAGGAGGTCGAGCACGCGGAGGCCGAGGGCATTGAGTTCAGGATGCTCAATAACCCCGTCGCCATCCACGCCGGCGAGGACGGCCACGTCACCGGCGTAGAGCTCCAGAAGCAGGAGCTCGGCGAGCCCGACGAGAAGGGCAAGAGAAGACCCGTTCCCATTGAGGGCTCGAACTGGATCCTCGACGTTGACACCGTTGTCATCGCCATCGGCACCAGCCCCAACCCCCTGATCCGCAACACCACCAAGGGTCTGACCTTCACCCGCAAGGGCGGCATCGAGGCCAGCGAGGGCGGCGCGACCGCACGCGAAGGCGTCTTTGCGGGCGGCGACGCGGTCACTGGCGCTGCTACCGTCATTCTCGCAATGGGCGCAGGCAAGACCGGTGCAAAGAGCATCGACGAGTACATAAAGAGCAAGAAATAAGGCGAAGGCTTTAAAATACGCACCGATGCAATAGCATCGGTGCGTATTACTTTGTGGATTTACAGACAAAGCAGCGGCAGGCTGTCCGAATATGCTCGTACAGCGGGAACAAATATAAATTTTATTAAAATTCTGCACCCGGGGTATTGCATTTTCATCTCAGCTGCCGTAAAATAACGAATGTGTTTGAGCTCAATTTTTGCTTGACATATTGATTTTTGCTTTTATTTAAGAAAGGATTGATTCCATTGAAGCGCGATCAGTTTCAGGTATACCTTGACGCAAATCCGAGCGCAAAGCTGCGCGATATCGTTTCGCAGATGCTTTATGACGAGATAGTCTCGCTGTGCATAGCTCCGGGCACCAAGCTCAATGTCAACAGCATAGCGTCCGCGCTCGGCATATCCCGCACACCCGTGGCGGAGGCGATAATGAACCTGTGCGAGCAGGGCTTTGTCGTGTCCAGGCCCGACACGAGCGGCTTCTTCGTCATCGACCTGAGCCTGCGCGACATGATAGATCTGTACGACGTGCGCGCGGCAATAGAGTGCGAGGCCGCCGCCCTCTGCACGGAGCGCGCAGACTCGTCTACCGTAAACGAGCTCGACAGGCTCGCGAACGAGTTTGCCGACTGCGTGATACGCAAGGACTACGACGGCATGATCGCGACCGACATGCCCTTCCACGGCCTCATCGTCGAGTCCTGCGGCAATAAATACATCCAGAAGTGCTACAAGATGCTGCTGCCGAATCTGACGATGTACCAGTCCTCAATGATAAAATTCATCAGCAATTCGGAGGATAACCCCTGGTCGCCGAGCGTTATATACAACCACGTCGCGGTGGTCGAGGCGATAAAAATGCACATCCCCGACCTTGCAAAGCAGGCAATGGCCGACCACGTGCAGTCGAGCCTCAACTTCACCATGTTCTCAGGCGGAGGCGCGGACCCCTTCTCCACCGTGAGAAAGCCGAAGCTTGGCAAAAAGTGAATATGATCATATAGTTTGACCGCCATCCGAACGAACGGGTGGCGGTCAGTTTATTCTCATGCTATGTTACATAAGGCTTGCGTCTTTAAGCCGGCAATACTGATATCCGTTTTCTGTGTAAACTTCAAAAATGCCTGTCACGGTTATTTCCGACCCCAACTCAGGGTAATCATTCGGATAGCTGTGCTCGCCGGTCAGGATAAACTCAAGCCCCTGAGAGCAGCAAGCCGTAGCATCAGCGATGATACAGGCAAAATACTGCGCTTTTGTTTCGGGATCCTCGTAATATGCAAACTGTCCCTTCATCTTGACGGCTTTACCGACATAATCGCTTGGGGCATACATCATATTATAAACCTCGGAGTATACCATTGTGCTGCTGAGCTGTGTAAGATCGACATCGATCCCATCAGCGGAGCTCGTTTCCGAGGACGGAGCTTGTGACGGAACGGCGCTTTCGTCCGCCGCGGTGCTGCTGTCTCCGCAGGCTGTAAGATTTGCCGCGAACAGCACAGCTAACAAAATGCATATCGCTTTTTTCATTTTTGCATACCTCCTATTGCGGCGCTTGCCGCCCACAAAGCAAAGAATACGGCTATCTGAACGGCAACGATCGTCGAGCCCACCGGCGTACCCGCAAGGATCGACGCCAGAATACCGGTAAACGAACAGGCAACCGACAAAGCTGCGGAGCATACGGTCACGCTGCGGAAGCTCTTAAATATCCGCATGGCTGACAGCGCCGGGAAGATCACCAGTGCGGAGATAAGCAGCGACCCGACAAGATTCATGGCAAGCACGATGATGACCGCAACGATGATGGCAATCAAAAGATTATAAAGTCCGGCCTTTGTCCCCGTCGCTCTTGCAAAATTTTCATCGAAGGTCACGGCGAAGATTTTGTTGTAGAACAGGACGAACATCGCAAGCACCAGCACCGACATTCCCACGCACAGCCACACCTCTGCGGGTGACAGCGTCAGAATGGAAGTTGACCCAAACAATGTACTGCACACATCGCCCGAAAGGTTGGAGGAAGTCGAAAAGATATTCATCAGTAAATAGCCGATAGCCAAAGAGCCGACGGAAATCATTGCGATGGCGGCATCGCCCTTTATCTTTGTATTCTGCCCTGTACGCAGAAGCAGCACGGCACTGATGATCGTAATGACCATCACGAGCGGCATTTCGTTTGTAATCTGCAAAATGGCTGCGATCGCCATTGCGCCAAACGCCACATGAGAAAGTCCGTCGCCGATGAATGAAAAGCGTTTCAGCACCAGCGTCACCCCCAGCAAGGAGGAACAGAGCGCGATCAGTACACCGACAATGAGCGCATAGCGGACAAAGGGATATGCCCAATAGAGGGTCAGTTTTTCCATGATAGCGGTCATTGTATGTCACCGCCTTTCTCTGCGGCAAACAGCCGCCCTTGCGAGCTTTGGAGATAGTCTGCCTTTGCTCCAAAGAAAACAGTATCGCCAATATGGAGAATATGGCTGGCATATTTAACTGCGGCAGCAATATCGTGAGAAATCATAATAACGGTGATTCCGTCCCCATGATTTAATTCTCCGATCAGACGGTACATTTCAGCCGTCACCTTGGGGTCAAGCCCGGAAACAGGCTCGTCCAAGAGCAGCATTTTTTGTGTGGCGCACAGCGCACGGGCAAGCAATACCCGTTGCTGCTGTCCGCCAGACAGCTCCCGATAGCAGCGCCTTGCAAGCTGTGTGATCTGCATCTTATCCATAGCTTCTGCTGCAAGCTGTTTTTCTTCTCTGTTGTAAAATGGGCGGCTGCCGCAGCGGCCCTGACACCCGGAGAGGACGATCTCTCTCACGGATGCAGGAAAGTCTTTTTGCACGACGGTCTGCTGCGGCAGATAGCCGATCTCATTTTTCCTCAGCCCGTCGCCCGTCAAAATTCTGCCGCTGATAGGCGGCTGCAAGCCGAGAATTGTTTTCATAAGTGTACTCTTGCCGGAGCCGTTTTCCCCTACGATGCAGAGGTAGTCGCCTGCAAAGAGCTCAAAGCTGAGGTCTTGCAGAACGGACTTTCCATCGTAGCCGACGCAGAGATCTTGACAAGTGAGCTGAGCCATGAGCCTGCCTCCTTAACCCAACGCTTCCTTCAGCACGGAAAGGTTCTGCTCCATCACGGAGAGATAGGTCGTGCCGTTTGCCGCGTCTTTAGAGGTGGTTGACTGTAGGGAATCCATCGCCAGCACCTTTTGATTTTTCGCAGAAGTATTTTCTACGATGGTTTCGGCAATTTTATGCTGTGCGCCCTCAAGGGTCAGAACGCAGGGCAGATTCAATTCGTCCACCTTGCCAGCGAGGAAGGAGATCGTTTCAAAGCTGGCTTCGGTTTCAGCGGAGCAGCCCACAAAAGCGGCATAGTAGCTCAGACCGTAATCGTCCACCATATAGCGGAACGGGAAACGGTCGCCAAACAAAACGGTCTTATGGGTCGCAGCATCCACGGCGGCCTGATAGTCAGCATCAAGGGCAGACAGCTTTTTGATATAAGCGGAAGCATTAGCGGCATAGGTGTCCTTATTGTCGGGGTCGATCTGCTGCAATGCACCGGAAATTGCGTCGCAAAGCGTTTCGGCATTTTTCAGAGAGAGCCAAACATGCTCGTCGTACTCTGCTTCTTCCTCATGCTCGTGTTCATCTGCATCTTCGTGGTCATGGTCCTCTTCCTGCATGCCCTCAACGGTTTCTTCCTCTTTTACGGAGTCGCCAAGCACTTCCATCAGCTTGATGACCTTCATATCTTTATTGGTCGTATTTTTCAGAGCGTCATCGACCCAGCCGTCGGACTCGCCGCCGGTATAGATGAACAGATCGCAGTTGGATATCCTGATAATATCATCCGCAGTGGGCTGATAGCTGTGCAGGTCAACGCCGTTATCAAGCAGCATGGTCACTTCGGCGTTATCCGCCTTGTCACCGAGAATTTCTTTGACCCAATCGTATTCGGGGAAAATTGTGGTGACAATGCTCAGCTTATCAGCTTTGCCGGTCTTATCAGTCTTATCATCACTCTGCTTACCGCAGCCGGCAAGAACGCCTGCCAGCATAAAGAGGGCAAGCAGCATCGCAGTTATCTTTTTCATAGGTTGTATTTACCTCCAGATTATTATAAGAACTTAAAAATGGGCGCAAAAATACAAGGGCAACGGCAACTCCGCAAAAGCCTATCCTGAAAACAGATAGACTACACCCTTGTAAAAAGTTCCTATATTTTAATCCGAAAGCTTGACCTTAAGAGAAACGAGAGTAAAGAATAAGGATCCTTCAGCAAAGCGGGGTATGAAAGCACACAGCATGCACACGAGTACGGCAGCGAAAGCCCCTGCGCACGCGATAAGCATAATGCTTTCGAGTATGCTCCGGCATACGCTGAGCTGGCAGCATATCTGACAGTCGCCGCCCAGGCAGTCATGGTCGGATTCGGCAGCGACATAAGCCGTCGAAAAGAGCACAACGACTATGAACGCCGCCGCGATGAGAAGCGCCATCGTTCTTTTTTGATTTGTCATCATGCTCACCTCCCTGTGGTCTGCGCGCTGTTATTTCACAGCACATCCGCTACGCTGGCAAACAATATACTATTCTGAAAAACATTTGTCAAGCGACGTTTGTTAACAAGTTGATCGCTTCCTGTAAGCTCCCTCGTGAATTCCATGAGGGAGCTTTACGCTACCTGAGCGTCTGTGCTATTGCCGTATCGGCAGCGAGATTCGGGATGTTATACAGCACGAGCACCTGTGTGATGCCGTTTTCGGCGATATAGTCCGAAACAGAGTCCTTGAAAAAGCGAAGGTCTATAAGATGCGTCTCGGCGTAGTCGTCGATGACGAACTGGGCAAAGCAGTTGGCGTAGGAGTCCTTTATGATAAGGAGCTTCCCCTCGCCCTCCCCGCTGACCACTGTGCTCGACTGATTTGAATTGAGAAAGGCCGCGTACTGGTCCTTGCCGCTGAGATACTTGCGCTCGTAAATGCTGTCGGTCACATAGCTGCCGCCGTTGTAGCTTACCCTGTGCGTGAGCGTTTTGTAATACGCCGTGATGGTATCATAGTCTGCAAAGGGTGCGTTTACCTTGTTGTAGCTCGTGCCGCGGAAGTTATCGCACAGCGTCTGAGACTGCCACGCGGACACGGACTCGGGCGTTTTGCCCTGAGAGCGCATCCACGCGGCATAGCAATAATAAGCGCCGAGGCTGGTGTAGTGGTGATCTGTTTTGTAATAGATATACTCGTCCCTATGCTCGGAGAGGATGTCGAACACATTGACGGTATCCAGCCCCAGCGCCCTTGCACTGTCATAAAGCGCCTTCTGGTCGAGGTTAGGCGCGTATGCCGGCAGCTTGCCGGACAGTATCTGCGCCGCCGTAGGCACCGGCATGAGCTGCATCGGAACGGAAATTTTGTCCGCAAAGCGCTTGAGCGCTTCGAGATTTGCCTGATACTGCTCCTTATCATAGCTTGTAAAGGCGTCGATGAGATAGCCGTCCCTGCCGAAATAGACCTCGGATATCTCCGTTTTGCCGCTCGCGCGCTCGGCGAGCGTTTTGATCGTTATCCACTTATCTCGCCCCGGGAACTGGTCGGCGAGGTATTTTTCTGCCTGCGTGCCCATTTTACCGCTCGGGAAATCGGCAATGGAGATCGCGTCCTTCTGCGTAAGCGTCCGCTTTTCGCTCTCGGAGTAGTATTTATCCGGCGTTAAAATGCCCGAAAGGACACCGAAGGCCAGAAGCAGGCAGAAGGCAGATGTGATTATCTTGTTTCTCATTCCGGATAGCCACCTTTAAAATCTGAAATACAGGAAGGGATTGTACGAGCCGCTGATGAGAAAGGCCACGGCAAGCGCGGACACCGCCGCCATGCCGCCGAGGTCGGCAGCCGTCATGAGCCCCGCGGAGCATTTTTCATTCAGTCTGTGATAGAGCCTGCTCCCGAGCGGCGTTGCGGCAGCGGCGCATACGATGAGAAGCGGCAGATATGACAGGAGCTGATAAACCGTGCCGCTGCTGCAAAAGTCAGCGCCGCCGAGCATGACCTTGAAAAACTCCCAGCCCCTGCCGATGTCCTCAAAGGAGAACAGCACCCAGCTCACCGCGACGCACAGGAGCGTATACACATGTCCGACTGCGGCGGGAGCCCTTTTGAGCTTATCGAGCAGGAAGAATTTCTCTGCGATCAGGATGATGCCGAAATACACGCCCCAGAGCACGTAGTTCCAGCTCGCGCCGTGCCAGATGCCCGTGAGCAGCCACACGATGCCGATATTCCGCAGCTGCACGGCAAGTCCCTTTTTATTACCGCCCAAAGGGATATAGACATAATCCCTGAACCACGTGCCCATTGAGATGTGCCAGCGCCGCCAGAACTCCGTTACGCTTTTGGAGATGTACGGATAGTCGAAGTTCTCCAGAAAGTCAAAGCCGAGCATCCTGCCGAGGCCGATGGCCATATCCGAGTAGCCGGAAAAGTCAAAGTATATCTGAAAGGCAAAGGCGATCACCCCGAGCCATGCTGACACGACGGTAAGCTCGCCGGATGCCGAGACCGTGCTCCACAGAAGGCCTATGTTGTTTGCAAGCAGCACCTTCTTGCCGAGGCCGCAGACAAAGCGCTTTACGCCCTCGCCGAATTTATCGAAGGAGTGCTCCCGCTCGTCTATCTGGTCGGCGATGGTCTGATAGCGGACTATGGGGCCCGCTATCAGCTGCGGGAACAGCGCGACGTATGCGCCGAAGGAGATCATGCTGTTCTGCACCTTCGCGTCTCCCCTGTACACGTCGATGGTGTAGCTCATGGTCTGGAAGGTGTAAAAGGATATGCCTATCGGCAGCGGCAGCTCAAGAAGCGGTATTGAGCTGCCGAAAACGCCGTTTACCGTGCCGATGAGAAAATCGGCGTATTTGAACAGGCACAGGACGCTGAGATTGACAACGACGGACACGATAAGTCCCATCTTTGCCCTCGGCGTGCCGCGGTGCCTATCCACCGCCCTGCCGCAGCAGTAGTCCAGGACGGTGGATAAGATCATCAGTCCGACATATACAGGCTCGCCCCATGCGTAAAACAGCAGGCTGGATGCAAAGAGTATCGCATTTTTTGCTCTTTTAGGAGCTATGAAGTATAGCAGAAGCACGCAGGGCAGAAAGCCCAACAGGAATGTCAGACTGGAAAATACCATTTCAGCCTCCTACGATGAGAGCTCCGTCATTGTCTGCGGTATCCTCGTCCTCGGGAGCGAGCAGGCCGCCGCTGTTTCCGTCGTCCTCGGGAACGACTGCGGAGTTTGAAGGCAGAGTGCCGAAAATGTCCTTGAGGGCCGCGTCTATCTTCTCGTACTCGGAGACGGCAAGCTTTGCCTCGGCCTCGCTGTCCTCGCCGTCGTAGCTTGCGCCCGCAACGATGTAGAGCACATAGTCGCCGGACTGATAGATGCGCGCGTTCATCACCTTTGCCGTGCCGAAGGGGTACTGGCGGATGTAGCTTACGATCTGCGCGTAATAGGTGTTGAGCGCTTTTACAGCGTCTGCGGCGTAGCCGTCCCTGGTCTTGAGCACGAGCACGGTATCCGGATTTACGCTTCCGATGGAATTCTGCTTTGCGACATAGCTTTCGATCCTGCTCATGTCGAGCTGCCAGCTGTTCTCGAGCCAATCCTTTTCTATCTCGGTGTCGCAGAGGTAATTGTCCTTGCCGACGGCGTCGGCTATCTTCTGCTCGATCTCTGCCGGTGTGAGCGTCACGTCGTTTTTCTTATTATCGTCGGTCTTATTGCCGCCTGTGCCGCAGGCAGCGACAGTCAGAAGCATTGCGAAGGTCATGAGAATTAAAGCTATTCTTTTCATTTCGGGAAACTCCTTATTTTAAATTGCGCAGCTGTTCTGCGCTTTCATATATATAACGAGCCGAAAATCAAAAATGTCGGAGGAATTCAAAAAATTCTTCCGATCAGTTTGTCAAAAAAGTCCCTCACGGGATTTTTTGACTGCACTTTTCCGCCGAGCATTTTGAAGACATTCAAAATGCTTTTACCGAAAGCCTTGAAGCTCCAAGGCTTTCGGCGGCGGTTTATCTGACTTGAGGCGGGCCTTGCCCCCTCACCCTCCCCCGCTGCGCGGGTATCTTAACGCAGCAGCACAGGTTTTTTGACAGTATAAATGTCGGAAGAATTTAAAAAATTCTTCCGACATGATCATCAGATTTATTTAAATCAGTTATTTTTTCAGGGCTTCGTAGGCGGATATGAGCTGCCCGCGCTCCGCGCCGTCTGTACCGTAAAGGCAGTAGTTTACCTTTCCGTTTGTCCAGACTATCTTATAAAAGCTTGCCGTATCGCTCTGTATCTCGCTGAGAACGGCGTTATTCTGCGCGTCCACCGTTTCGCTATCGCTCTCCTCGCCGACGATCCCTGAAAAATCCCCGTCCTGCGCCGATGCGCGGGCGATGTAGCTCTTTCCGTCAAGCTCGAACTGCACCTGCGCTATCTTGCCGTCTATGACCGCGTAGAAAACATTCTGCGCTGCTTCGGGAGCGTCAAGGTTTATCGAAAGCTCCCTGAAGGCCTCCGCGCTTTCGACCTCGGCAAAGGGATTACCGCCCATTACGATCTCCTCGCCCGGGTCGATATCGCCGCCGGGCGACAGAAAATGCACAAGTCCGACGATCACGACACACAGGCAGGCCGCTATCGGCAGCGCATAGCGGCTCAGGCGCAGCGGCTGCTTTTCGGGCTTCTTCGTCTGCTGAGCCGCCTTGTCCATTATGTTGCGATACATGCGCTCCCTTGCGCCGGGTGCCGGCTCGACCGAGCCTATCGCGTCTTTGATTTTATTCTCGTTCACGGCTAAAGCCCTCCTATCTGCCGCCGCAGCAGCTCGCGCGCCTCTTTGAGATGATTGCGCACGGTCGACGGCGGCTTTTTCAGCATCTGCGCTATCTCGTCGGTCTTGCAGTCCATATAATAATGCAGGTATATGACGTCCTTGTACTTTTCGGGCAGCTTCATGACCATATCGAGCGTCTCGTCATACAATACCGCACCCTCATCGGCTGTCTCCGGCGCTTCGTCTATCGGTGTTACCTTCCTGCGCCACCAGTGCCTGAGTCGGTCCTTGCAGAGATTCATGGCCGTAACTGTCAGCCACTTCCTCTCGTGCGTCTCGTCGTTGAAGGTATAGCCGCCGCTGAGCACCTTGACGAACACGTCCTCCGTGCAGTCCTCGGCCTCTGCCGCGTTTTTCATATATGTAAAGCAGAGACGGTATACGAGCTTATAATTGCGCTCATAAAACGCCTCGAACCACTGGCTGTCCGGCATACTGCTTCTCCTCTCTCCGTATATATAACGACCGGGCGGCCGCTTTTGTCGGGCGTTTCAGCGGTTTTTTATATCATGGAGGAATCTGCGCTTATATTTCATGTCCGCGTAGCGCGTTATGCGGTCGATATATATCGGGTCATACGCTCCGCCGACAGCGCCGACAATGGGTATGCCCTGCAAAAACTTCATGTAAAGAAGCTCTCCCGACAGGCCCTCGGCGGCGATCCTGACCTCCGTCTTCATCGTCTCCGCGTCGGGCTCTGCGCCGTGCTCGATAAAATAGTTGACCCTCTCGTCGGCGGCCTTGAGCTCGTCCCCATAGCGGAGCGCCGCACCTATGAGCAGCAGGATAAAATACTTTTCGGCCATATCGTCGTAATCGTAGCCGTAGCCGAGCGATATCTCGTACAGGCTTTTGAGCAGCATGGCCGTGAACACGGGGATATCGGGTATGCCGACGCCTATAAGCCCCATGCCTATGCCCGAAATGCCGGAGAGAACGGTATTTTGGGTCTTATGCGCGGCCGAGCCCCGCGACGCGTCGCGCAGCGCGCGCTCTGTAGGGTTATTCTGCGCTATTATGCGGCGCACACGGCTGCTGCGCTCGATATCACGGCGGTTATAGCTCTTTTCGATAATGCCCGTACCCTTTGCGAATATGAGCTCGAAGGCCTTTGCAAAGCCGGTGTCGAGGGTATCCCTGAGCTTTTCCGGTACCTTTGTCTGCAAAAAGGCGTTCAGGCGGCCTTCGCCGCGCTTTGCCCGCTCGTCGATATATTTTTTCTCGGCAGCCAACTGCCTGCGCCATTCGCGCTCATAATCGTTCATTGTCTCAGCTCCTTTTCTCAGATTATACTACACATGCGGCAAAAAGAAAAGACCGGCCCTGCCGGTCTTTTCAGTTGTCATATCATCAGTCCTTCCAGCAATCGGTCTTGCCGTCAAGACCGATATCGGAGGCTTTGAACACAGGGTCCCTGCCCTCGCGGCGCTGAGCCGTATAGTTCCTGAGCGCGGCCAGAGCGGGCTTTGCGAGGATGATGATAACGGGAACGTTTATGATGACCATGCAGCCCTGGAGCATATCGGCCGTGTCCCAAACGATGCCGGCCGACAGCAGCGCTCCGACGAATACGAGCGCCGTCGCTATAAGGCGGAATACGAGCATGAAGGTCTTCGACGGACTGCGCCTGAGGATAAATCTCAGACAGCCCTCGGTATAATAATAGTTGCCGATAAGCGTTGTGAAGGCAAACAGGCTCATGGCTATAGCTATGAACACGGGACCGAAGCCGCCCAGCGCCATCTGCATGGACTCCTGGACGTAGACGGCTCCCGCCGCATCCGCAGAGAGACCCTCGGGATTTGCGCACATGCACATCATCGCGGTCGCCGTGCAGATGAGCAGCGTGTCTATAAACACCGACAGCATCTGGACGAGGCCCTGCTTTACGGGGTGGGATACGTCCGCTGCCGCGGCGGCGTTTGGAGCCGAGCCCATACCGGCCTCGTTGGAGTAAAGGCCGCGCTTTATGCCCCACATCATGCAGGAGCCGGCAAAGCCGCCGAAGATGGCCTTGAGATCAAAGGCCGAAACGAAGATGTTTTTCAGAACGAGGGGCAGATTGCTTATGTTCATGATAACGACTATAAGCGATACGATGATGTACAGAAGGCCCATGACCGGAACGAGCACGCCCGTTATGTTCGTCAGACGCTTGCCGCCGCCGAGAACGCAGGCCGCGAACAGCACGGCGAGGATCGCGCCGATGACTGTAGGCGTCGTCTCAGCATCATAGAAGCTGAAGGTCCTGAAGGTATCCTGAGTGTTGAACGAGGCTAGCATATTGTAGCCCACGACGTAGGTCAGTATGAGTATAACGGAAAAGATAACGCCGAGCCAGCGCTGCTTCAGCGCGTCCTGCATATAGTACGACGGGCCGCCGTAGTAGCTGCCGTCCGGGTCGCGGTGCTTGTATATCTGTGCAAGCGTTGACTCGATAAAGGCGGACGCTCCGCCCAAGATGGCGGTTATCCACATCCAGAAGATAGCTCCGAAGCCGCCTGTGCATATAGCGGTCGATACGCCGATTATATTGCCGGTGCCGACGCGGGACGCGGTGGACACCATCAGAGCGCCGAACGAGGATACGGCATTTTCATCCCTGGGCTTTTCGCTGACGACCTTTATCGACTCTCCGAACAGACGGACCTGCAGAAGTCCGGTGCGGAGGGTAAAGTAAAGTCCCGCCGCGACAAGGAACAGCGGCACGATGTACGGCTGATACAGAAAGCCGCTTATGGCGTTTATAACGCCGTGGATCGCTTCTATCATGTTTAATGTCTCTCCTGTCTGTGCTTTGTTTAAAATTTTGCAGCGTTTACATTATAAACGCATTTACGCTCGGTTTCAAGCTTTTTAGCTTGCCGTATCCCCTCTTTTGCGCAAATATATGTGCAATTCCGGCGAAAGCTTGTTATTTCAGGGCTATGATGATATAATCAAGGTCCGAAAAATCCATATTGAAGGGGGCCTTGTGAATATGGGACTGTCCGAAAAGAAGCTTAATATGGATTACTCTCTCCTGCAGCTGCTGTACTGGTCGACGAGCGCCGTGGTCTTCTGCTTTACCACCGTGTATCTGCAGTTTCGCGGCTACTCGAACTATGAGATAGGCATCGCATTCGCTGCCGGCAACATATGCGGCTTTGCCGCGCAGACGCTCGTGTCGGGCTATGTCGACAGGCACATGCGGCGCAATCTCCTGCCGTGTATCCGCATTGCGGTGCTGCTGTCGGCTCTGCTGATGCTCCTTGTGTACCTGCTCCCCTCGGGCAGCGTTCCGCTTATCGCGGCCTATGCGCTCATCATAGCGGGAAACACGCTTTTAAATCCCCTGTGCATCTCGCTGAGCTTTTATATGGAAAGCTGGGGCTGCAGGGTGAGCTTCAGCCGCGCAAGAGCGCTCGGCTCGCTGGCGTTTGCGCTGTGCAGCGTCGCGCTGGGCATACTGGTGCAGCGTGTGAGCGCAGGATATGTGCCTGCCGCGTTTATCAGCTTCGCCGCCCTTATGGGGCTCGTAACGCTGACGTTTATACCCGGAGACAGGGCATACCGCGCCTCGACGCCCGTTGAAGGCCGGTCAGGCAGCGCCGCGGCCTTGGGCGGCATCATCGGGTTTGCGCGGGAAAACAGGCGCTTCATGCTGTTTCTTCTCGGCACTGCGGCGCTGTATTTCACGCACGCCCTGATCGGAAATTTCATGATAGAGTTTATACGCAATATCGGCGGCGGCAGCGAGGACATGGGCAATGTGCTCGCCTTCATGACGGTGGTGGAGGTCCCCGTGATGCTGCTGTTCCCGCGGCTGACAATGCGCTTCAAATGCTCCTCGATCCTGCGCTTTGCGGCCGTCATGTTTACGGTAAAGGAGCTTATGATCTATCTTGCGCCGAGCATACCCGCGCTTTATGCCGCCGAAGCTTTGCAGGCGTTTTCCTTTGCGCTGTTCGTCCCAGCGTCGGTCAGGTACGTCGGCGAGGTCATAGCCGGGCACAACGCCGTCAAGGGGCAGGCCTTCGTGACCGCCATGATAACGCTCGGCAGCATATTCGCAAGCTACACAGGCGGTCTGCTGCTGGACACCTCGACCCCGCGCTTCACGCTTTTTGTCGGCGTCATCGTCTCCGCCGTCGGAACGCTCATCATGCTCTGCGCGATACAAACAACAAAAAATTGAAAAGACGCAGCCGTGGCTGCGTCTTTTTTAATGATTCAATTTACACCTTGACTTCAAACTCATTGCTCTCGACCGAGAACGGGATATAGCTCATTTTTGCTTTGACAAGGCGCTTTGCAATGCCGTTATATACGAGCCTGTACGTCCCGCCTTCAAGATCGTCATCCTTCAGGAGCCAGCCGGCGGTCGCCGTCCAGCCGTAGAGCACGGAGTTTTCAAAGCTTATTGTCGTATACGGGTCGGTATCCGTGAGCACGGTGAGCCATTGGCCGTCAACGAGCTTCTGCACCTCCATGTAGCTGTAGCCGTCTACGAGCTCGCTGTCCTTGAGCGTAAGAATGGAAACGTGCCTCGGGTTTGCGGCGCTGAACTGCGCTGTGACCCACTCCCCTCTTTCATACGAGGTTTTGCCGACATCGGCCATGAGCCTGCCGTAGCTTTTCCTGTCTATCGTCGGGGCAGCTATGGCGGCAGCGGTGTAGACGAGCTTAAAGGGCGTCGTCTGCATGAGGGCTGCGCCCTTATCGGCCGTCTCGCCCTTTACGAGCCCCTGCGCGAGCTTATCGAGCTCCTGAGTGAGCGCTGCGCCCGACCACGGTCCGAACAGGCAGGTCGAGCCCTCGTAATGCTGCGCGGCGTACTCCTCGCGGGTCGTGACATACTGGCTGTAGGCGTTTGCGTGAGTTGCGATTATGACCTTTGTGACTCCGGCGCTTTCAAGCGTATTCTCGAGCACGGCGCGAGTTCTGTTTGCCTGCTCGTATGTCAGCTCAAACGGCACGCCCGCTATGGCGACGCTGCCCAGGCGCATTATCTGCAGCGGCTGCGCCTTCTGCATGAGCTTTCCTACAGCGAGACAGACGACCTTTTCGGCCTGCGCCTCGTCATAGCCGTCGGACTGGAGTATCTTCATAGCCGTCGGCCAGAGCGGCTTGAAGAGATATTGCAGCCCCTTGAGGTCTATCATCGTGAAGTCGCAGGCTATGCGCTCGTAGCTGCCCGTTTCCTCGTTCCACACGAACTGATGCCGCACCGCGCCCTCGGCGGCGTTATCGACGGGAGCTCCCTCCTCGTCGCCCGCGATGATGCCGGCGCCGATGCAGGGCTCGCTCGTTTTTACATAGCCCGCGGAGAAATCGTCGTAGGGCATGTGGTACTCGCCGACATAGTCAAGATCGACGGTTATATCGGAGAAATCAACGGCGGTGTAGTTTACGGCGAAGTCGCCGCTGATAGGCGTGCGCTCGGCGCTATTTATAAGCTCCAGCGCGGCCTCGGCCTCCTCCCTGCCGTGGATGATCTGATTTTCGATGGCATCCGTACCGTATAGCTCATCCGGACGCAGGAACGCCTCGTGGTAGTCGGACTCGTTTACCGCGTTGGGGCTCGTATCGCCGCTGTCGGCCTGTGCAAAGGCCGCGACGAAGCCGTCGCCCATTTCCTCCTCGACCCTGAGCGCGGCGTAGCCCTTGTGGTCGGAGGCAACGAGCGTATTGTCGATGCCGTTTGACGTTCCGTGCGAGCCGAAGAAGTTGAAAAAGCCGATATCCCTTCCGCTGCTGTCGGTGAGGATGATGCCGGCCATCTCGTGGTTATAGGCGTTCTTTGCGGCATTGAGACCCGTTTCATAGCTGAAGGTCCCGTCCTCGTTTACCGTATAGCCGTAGTCAGCGGCATTTATGTTCGTGAGAAATGCGTCTGCCGAGCGGTTTGACGCACTGATATTCGTATCCTCGTAAACGAGTGAGGCAGTGCCGCTGACCCTTCCGTCATAGGCCTGCTCTATCGCCTCGGCTATGCCCTTGACGATGATCTTGTAGCTCTCGTCGTCGTAGCCGGGGACGCCGTTTATGAGGTCGTAGAGCTCAAACCACGAGGTGTTCGAGGTCGATGAGTGGCAGTGCGTCGCCGTGAGCATGAGGTTTTCCTCGGAAAACTGCGCGTAGCCGTCTGCCTTGAGCTTTGATATGACTCCGGGTTTTATGCTCTCTGTCATATGCACGAGCTCGGCCGAGACGAAAGCGACGGGCGTTTTGCCGTCGTCGATGACAAAGGCGCGCGCGTACAGCCTCGTGAGCAGGCCCTCCATGAGGTCGCCCAGGGAATTATAGCCCGTGCTGATGTCGGTGACGGGCCCTGTTATATCGACCTTAGCAGCGCCGACCCTGAGCCCGCCGTCTATATCGGCAAGGCCGGACGGCACGAGCGTGAGCAGCATCGATACGCACAGCGCAAGGCTCAAAAGAGTTTTATAAATATTTTTCATCCATATCTCCCCCTTTGTTCCATTTTATCATATCGAAACGCGGGAGAGCAACCGAAATATTAATAGTTTATTAATAAACGATCCGCTCAGTCAGTCGGCTGCATCAGTCTCTGCAATATCTCTGTATCCGCGGGGCAGAAATCGTACTCAGGTATCTCCGAGGGGCTTATCCAGCGGATGTCGTTATGCTCAAGCAGCCGCGGCGTTCCTTCGGATATCGAGGCGTTAAAAAGCGTGAGCCTTATCGTAATGTCCGGATACTCGTGGACAAGCTCCATAAATACCGTGCCGACCTCGACGGTCACGCCGAGCTCCTCACGGCACTCGCGTATGAGCGCCTGCTCCCTCGTCTCGCCCGGCTCTGTCTTTCCGCCGACGAACTCCCACAGCAGGCCTCTTGCCTTGTGCGCGGGGCGCTGGCATATCATAAATTTGTCATTATCCCATATCAGGGCGGCGACAACGTCCGTCATTCCGCACTCTCCTTCTCGGGCAGTCTGCCCAAAAGCAGCGCCCCGTTTTCCTTGAGCCAGCCGCGGCAGCGCTTATATTCCGGAAACGCCCTCTCCACCTCGTCATAAAAGCTTTTTGAGTGATCCATATGCTTTCGGTGGCACAGCTCATGAACTACAACGCTGTCCACCACCTCGTCGGGCGCGAGCATAAGCAGGCAGTTGAAGCTGAGGTCGCCCTTTGCCGAGCAGCTGCCCCAGCGCGTGCGCTGGCTTCTTATCGATATTTTTCCGTAGCTGACCCCTATTATCTTGGCATAATGGCTGACCTTCTCCGGAATTATCCGCCGCGCCTTCTCCGAAAGGACCCTGAGCTCATCCGGCGTGAGTCCCGGCAGCTCCCTCAGCTTTTCCTGCTGCGCGGAGATAAGCCTCTGGTGCTTTTCTATCCATGCGCTTTTGCGCAGCGCAAATTCCCTGACCTGTCTTTGGCTCATTCCGCCCGGGACGCGCATTATTATCTCTGACGGCGTCAGCTGAAGCGAGACCGTCTTCCGTTTGCTTTTTATGACCTTCAGCGGCAGTCCGCTGATCTCAAAGGTCATCCGGGCACCACTCCCCTCTCTTACCGTTAAACGGCTGACAGCCCGCTCAGAAAATGGGCACTCCCGAACGGAATTGCCCATACGGCATGCTGTCATGCGTCTCTTTGCATTCCGAGCAGAGCTGTCAATCCAGCTCAAAGATATCGCTTCTGCGCAGGGACATATACTGCTTTTCCCTGCGGAGCTGCACGGCCTTTTCAAAGTCCAGGTCAGCCAGCAGGAGCTGCTCGGAATTGCCTGCCAATGCGACGACGCCGCCGTCAGGTCCGGCGAATATGCTCTCTCCGCAGAAGTCCAGCTCCCCTTCAAGGCCTACCCTGTTGACCATGAGGCAATTAACGCTGTTTTGAAAGGCAGGAATACGTATCTCCCACTGAAATACATCCGAGGGCTCCGTTGTCTCATTGGCGACCGCCGTAACGATAATATCCGCACCCTTCAGCGCGCAGGTGCGCCAGCTTTCAGGGTAATGGCGGTCAAAGCAGACGATCTGCGCCACCTTCCCGATGGACGTATTAAACACCGGAAAGCCTTCGCTGCCGGGGGTAAAATACTCCCGCTCATAGAAATGCGGTGCATAAACAATATGGTTTTTTCTTGAGCCCCCGAGAATTTTCCCATATTCGTCGATTAGGAGCATGGTAGGATATATTTTATCCTCCTCGATCAGATTCACCCCGACGCTGGCAAGAATATGGTTTTCGCGGCAGGCGGCGCATAAGCCCTGTATATAAGGATGCTCTGGACTAAGGGCAAAGCTCTCGCTCTCGAGCCCGTGATACTGGGGAACGTAGCGGGATAGCTGCCCCTCCGGGAAGCACACCAGCCTTGCGCCCGCTTCGGAAGCTTTGCGGATAAAGGAAAGAGACTTTTTATAATTTTCCTCCATACTGTCGCTGACGCGCATTTGAGCCGCCGCAATTCTTACCATGGCTTTTACCTCACGCTCCGATTTTTCTTTATTTTCAGCCGCGGCGAGGCAGAGCGCTGCGCAGAGCAGCTCCGCCCGGATCGCAAGCATATTTAGCATAACATGGAACAAGTCATTTCGCAATAGTAAACACACAGATCGCCGACCGCATGGAAAATCATCTCGCCCGTCCCGCAGAGCTCAGGGATGATCCGAATATCGACAGCACACCGGCCCCTGTAAAGGCGGCTGCGGCTGGCGGGCTGCAAGCAGCCCCTCGCACAGTCCAACGCGGCCGAGAAATACACAAGGCTCTCCAAGAGCCCCGTCTGAAATAATTAGTTTTACAGCCACGCCGACATTGCTGTCAGCGTGGCTGCGCTTATATTATTACTGCTCCTTGGTTCTTATAATTGACTTGCTGTCAATACTGCATAAACTGACGCAGAGTGCCCTTCACGGCAAGCCCTTTTTGCGGAGAGCCGTTTCCTGTTTATCGTCAGCTTATGGGGAACACCTCAAGCTCAATGTCACCGAGCGGGAAAGTGCAGCAGGGATGCACCCAGCCGAACTTTTTGTCCGCAAGTCTGCGTCCGTCGGCATCTTCGGGTATGTAGACCTCGCCGCTTATGAGTCTTGAGTGGCACCATCCACATTCACCGCTGCGGCAGTGCGACGGCGCCTTGATGCCCGCACGCTCCATCGCCCACAGCAGTGACTCCTCCGCCTTGCACGGAACGGTCTGCTTCTCGCCCCTGATGACGACCGTGAGCGAGAACGAACCGCATTTCTCCCTGGGAAAATCCTCGTTTTCAGCTGCGCCAAGGTAGTCGCCGGACATCTCCATGCGCCAGCGGCGCTTGGGCAGGCCCAGCTTCTTCATCTCGCCCTCTTCAAAATCGTACATCGCCTTGGGGCCGCACATGAACACGGAGTAGTCGTCGGAGGGTGCGTACTTTTTTATCATCTCCGCACCGATAAAGCCGTGTTCAAAGCCCTCCTTTTCCTCGTGGGAAAGGACGTGAACGACCTTTACCCTGCCGCCGGAGCGTGCCGCCACGCTTTCGATCTCGTCCTTCAGCAGTATGCCCTCCGAGCTGCGTGAGCCGTAGAGTATCGTCATGTCGAAGTCCTCGATGCCGTCGGCTATCGCAGACGCCATTGAATAAAACGGAGTGATGCCGGAGCCGCCCGCGATTGCGACGACGTGCTTTGCGTCGCGCAGGTCCTGATAGTAAAAGTCGCCGAGAGGTCCGCTTATATCCACACGGTCGCCCTCCTTCCACGTCGAAAGAACGTGAGCGGAGGCGTAGGCGGGATCTGTGCGCTTTATCGTGAGAGTGTAGCTCGTGTTTTCGCTGCCGAGCGCGTCCTTCGGGGAGGAGCGCACGGTGTAGGGCTTGTTTACGGGCGCACCGTCTATGTTGAGAGCAACGGAAACATACTGACTTGCACGGAAGTATGCCATCTCCCCGGTCCCCCGCCCGGTATCGGGAACGAGCCTGAAGCTCTTTGCGTCGCCGTGATCCGTGACTTCGGCAATGATGACGTGCTGTACGCTCGGATGAAGTCTTGCCGAGAGCACATTCGCGTTGAATATCGACTGCGGTATCGTTGCAGGGGCCGCCTCTATCGCCTTCAGGCGGGTCTTGACCTCACCGAGGAATGGGAACGGGGTAAGTCCTTTAAGACCTTTTCTGGAATACTTGTATTTGCCCATCTTACTTGCCCTCCTTCATATCAAGAAGCATATATCTCGCCTGCTCCGCGCCGGAAAGGTAGGCCTGTGAATAGCCGTCCATCTGGGTGCCGTGACCGCCGACGAAGCGCAGTCCCCGCACCGTGTAGTCCTCCTTATGTCCGCACTGTACTCTGGGGAACATTCCGTCCCACGTGGCGGGAATGTAGCCGTAAACATCGCCTCTGGGGGTGCCGAGGTATCTCGCCCATGTGACCGGAGACGCCACAACGATCTCCTCGATGTGGCTCTGAAGATCGCAGCCCGTTACCTCCTCGTAGCGCTCGACGCACTCACGGGCGATGCGGTCTTTTATTCTGAAGTAATCCTTCTCGCCGACGTCCGCAAAGGGGTCGCCCGTGTAGAACTTACTGAACTGGATAAAGGCTCTGCCCTCGCCTGCGGCGTCGGGAAGTGCGTTTGTGAGCACGGTGCAGGTGATGTCCTTGTGCGTGTCGATGGAGTCGGAGGACAAAAACTGCTTGTGATTGTCGGGAGTATAGCGCATGAAGGTGTCGTAGTTTTTGAGTCCTATCTCCTCAGCCGAAGCGTCAAGTCCGAGGTAGACGGTGAACGCCGCCTGCGCAAGACGCTGTGCGTTCATCTTCTTTTTATCGTACTCGGGGACCTCGGCGGGGTCGACCATGCGGTCGAACACGACGTGCGGCATGAGGTTGGATATGACATACGGGCACTCGATATACTCGCCGCTTTGCAGCTTTACGCCGCAGACGGAGTTGTTCTTGATGTCGATCTTCTCGACCTTGGTGTTGTACCAGATGTCGCCGCCGAATTCACGGATCTTTGCATCGAAGGCAAGCGATATCTCGTGAGAGCGGTTTTTCGCAAACCACGGGAGCTGGGTCAGGTAAACGTAGGTCATAAAGGTGTACGGCGCAAAGCTCATCTCGGTCGAATCGGCGGAAACATAGGTCCAGTACGACTCGAATATCTGGCGTGCCTTGTCGGGTACGCCGATCTTGCGCAGGACCTCGTCGCAGGGCTGCGGAACGAGACACATGAGGTCGTAGTATTTCAGCATCATCTCGACCTTTTGCAGGCCCTCCGGCTCGTTATAGCGGTCGGCGAGCCATTCCACGCCGTCGACCAGCATGCGTCCCAGCTCCATGACTGTGGTCATGGACTCTCTGCTGCCGGGGACCTGGCGCTCCATCTCGTCGATGAAGTTCTGTACGCCTGCGGGCATCGCAACGTTAAAGCCGTCGGGGTCGGTCGCAATGGAAGCGAAGCTTTCGTTAGCGCTGCACCACTCGACATCGAGACCGTAGTCGTCCTCAAGCAGCTTGCGCACCGCACCCCGCTTGCCCTCACCCTCGCCGGTGCCCATCTGGCACAGCTCGTGAAGCGTGGCTTCAAATTCATAGTTGCCTCTGACAAAGCTTGTGGCACAGCCACCGGGCAGATTGTGCTTTTCAAGCACGAGTACCTTTTTGCCGGCTTTTGCAAGATATGTAGCGGCTGACAGTCCGCCGTTTCCGGCGCCTACAACAATTACGTCGTATTTCTGCATATTGCATCCTCCAATTATATCAGTTTGGATCCATTCTTGTGGTACAGCCACAAATATTATACCGCAAAAGCGCCGCAGGCGCAAGAAAACATCGTCAGTATAATAACAAATTTTGCGCACGGCTTTTATGCATCTCGCTGACAGACGGCGCCCGGTGGCTGCAAATAGCGGTCCAGTATTGATTTTTTGCGTCCGGAGGTGTAAAATACGGCATCACGGCAAAGGACGAGGGTATATGAACGCACAGGAAAGCAAAAGCCGGAAGGCGGAGTTTATCAAAGCGATGCAGCTCAGGATCCTGTCGGGGGAGCTGAAGCCCGGAGACAGGGTCCCGCCGGAGCGTGAGCTTGCGCAGAGCTTCGGGATAAGCCGGGGCTCCGTTGGTCAGGGCATACTCGACCTTGAGCGTGCGGGCTTTCTGCGCATCGTCCCGCGCAAGGGCACCTATGTTGCGGAGTATGTCCGCAACGCAAGTCCGGAGATCCTCGGCGCAATAATGAGCTTCGACTCCACCTATATCGACAGCTCGCTTTTCTCCGACCTCATGGAACTGCGCATACTCATTGAGCGTGAATGCGTCCGCCTCGCCTGCGCAAAGCTGACGCCGGAAAAGCTTGACGCCCTGCGCCGCCGCACCGACGCCGTATACACAGCGGACGAGGAGCATGTGACGGACGCGCTCTACGCATATCACAAATGCCTTACCGAGATCTCCGGCAACGCCGCCTACGCAATGGTTTTCCAAAGCTTCGAGGTAATGCTGCGCAATCTCATACAGGAGCATTACAAGGACCGTTCCGAGCTTCAGAAGGCCCTGCCGAAGCTGGTGTATCTCACGGAGGCGATCGCACGAAGGGACGCATTTGAGGCTGACAGGCAGCTCTTGTCCGTTCTCAGCCAGGCATCGGATTACATAAACGCCTATCTGCGAAGCAAGGAAGCGTGATCGAATACACAAAGACGAAGAAGCACCGCTTAGGTGCTTCTTCGTTTCACTTCATTTCAGAAAATGGGCAGCTCCGATTGGAATTACCCATTCAAATGCATGTTTAATTGTCCAGCGGCTTCATTGTCGGGAAGAGGATGACGTCGCGGATGGAGCTTGCGCCGGTCAGGAGCATGACGCAGCGGTCTATGCCGATGCCGAGGCCGCCCGTGGGGGGCATGCCGTACTCAAGCGCGTTTATGAAATCGTCGTCCATCATGCCGGCCTCGTCGTCGCCCTTGGCGCGCATCTCGACCTGCTTGAGGAAGCGCTGCTTCTGGTCGATGGGGTCGTTGAGCTCGGAAAAGGCGTTGCCCATCTCGCTGCGGCAGATAAAGAGCTCGAAGCGCTCGGTGAGGCGCGGGTCTCGGGGAGAGCGCTTTGCGAGCGGCGATACGTCGACCGGATGCATGGTGATGAAGGTCGGCTGGATGAGCTTTTCCTCGACGAGCTGATCAAAGCACTCGTACAGGGCGTGGCCCCAGGTGGGCTCGACCTTGTCCATATCGACGCCGGCGGCCTTCGCCGCGGCTGCGGCCTCCGCGTCGCCCTTTATCGTCATGAAATCGACGCCGACATATTTTTTGACCGCCTCGGCCATGGTCAGACGCTCCCAGCCGGGGCTGAGGTCTATATCGCAGCCCTGCCATGTGCACTTGTAAGTACCGAGTATCTTCATGGCAGCGCCCGACAGCAGGTCCTCGAACAGGTCCATCATGTCGTTGAAGTCGGCATAGGACTGATAAAGCTCAACTGTCGTAAATTCGGGGTTATGCTTCGTGTCCATGCCCTCGTTGCGGAAGATGCGGCCTATCTCGTACACGCGCTCGATGCCGCCGACGATCAGGCGCTTGAGGTTGAGCTCGGTAGCGATGCGCAGGAACATGTCGATATCCAGGGTGTTGTGATGGGTTATGAAGGGCCTCGCCGTCGCGCCGCCGGAGATGGTGTTAAGTACGGGCGTTTCGACCTCCATATAGCCCCTGCCGTCGAGGAAGGAGCGGACGTAGCTTATGAATTTCGAGCGTATCTCGAAATTGCGGCGGCTGTCGTCGCTCATGATGAGGTCGACGTAGCGCTGACGGTATTTGAGCTCCGTGCTCGTCATGCCGTGGAACTTCTCCGGCAGCGGGCGCAGGCTCTTTGAAAGCAGCGTAACGGACTCGACATGGACCGATATCTCCTCGGTCTTGGTCTTAAAGACAAAGCCCGAGACGCCGATAATATCGCCGACATCGTACTTGCGGAAGTCGGCAAACTCCTGCTCGGAGACGGCGTCCTTACGGATATACAGCTGGATGCTGCCGCGGTCGTCCTTTATGTGGCAGAATATCGCCTTGCCCATGCCGCGCTTGGACATCATGCGGCCCGCTACCTTTACGGTCTTGCCGTCAAAGGCGTCAAAATCGGTCTTTATCTCGTCTGAATACGCGCTTCTTACAAAACGGGTCTGAGTAAAGGGGTCCCTCCCCTCCTCCTGAAGCGCCTTGAGCTTATCGCGTCTTATCCTCAGCAGCTCGCTGAGCTCCTGCTCGGGCGCTGCCGTCTCATTGGTCTTATTCTCACTCATAGCCTGTCCTCTTAATCGTTTTCTACTGAAAGTATCTCAAAATGCAGCTCTCCTGCCGGAGCGTCGACGCTGATCTTCTCGCCTGCGACGTGACCGTAAAGGCCGCGGCCGAAGGGCGAATCGTCGGATACGCGTCCCTCCATGGGGTTTGCCTCCTGAGAGCCGACGATGGTGTACTCCTCCTCGAAGCCGTCGTCCATATCGCGCACCTTTACGCGGCTGCCGAGCGTGATCGCGCCCTTGCGCATGCCGGTGTCGATCTTCTCGACGATCTCCGCGTTTTCAATGAGGCTCTTGAGCTCGGCGATCCTTGAATAGAGCTTGCCCTGCTCGGTCTTTGCCTCGTCGTATTCGCTGTTCTCGGACAGGTCGCCGAAGCTGCGGGCCTCCTTTATCTGCTCGGCAACTTCCTTGGCCTTATCGGTCTCAAGGTACAGAAGCTCCTTTTTGAGCGCGTCCAGGCGCTCCTGACTCATTTTAAATCTGCTTTCGGTAGCCATTATTCAGCTCTCCTTTATGATCCTTTATTATTTATGCTCAGCTCAGGGCCTTTATCGCCGCGTTGAGCTGGACCTTGGTATCATCGTCGGTGTTGTGCGCCTCGATATCGGGCTTTATGCCGCCCGCTTCCGCGAGGTCTACGCGCTTGGGCGTCAGATATTTGTTGGTCGAGATGTGTATCGCGCCGCCGTTTGAAAGCTCTATCGTGACCTGGCTTCTCGCCTTGCCGGTCGTGTGCTCGCCGACTATGGTCGCCCAGTCGTACTCCTGGAGCGCCGCCGCGAAAAACTCCGCCGCGCTGTAGCTGTTTTCGTTGACCAGAACGGCCATCTTCGCGCTCAGGCATACCTTATCGGAGCTGCGGACCGTTTCCTTGCCGGCCTTATCCACGCTCACGAAGAGGTCGCCGTCCGGCAGGAGATAGTCAAGCAGCGAGACGAGCTCGCTGACAAGGCCGCCGGGATTGTCGCGCACGTCGAAGATAAAGGACTTCGCGCCCTCGGCCGTGAGCTTCTCGATAGCGCCTATGGCACCGTCGCTGCTTCCGGCTTCAAAGTTGGATATCTTGATATAGCCGATATTATTCTCGAGCATTTTCGAGGAGATGGGATTTTTATATATGACCTCGCAGCTTATCGTCACGCTCGACTCGTTTCCCTTTGCGTCGGCAACGACCATCGGGAAGTTTTTGTTGAGCTTTGAGCGGATAAGCTCCTGAAGCTCCGCCGTCGTCATGCCCTCTGTTGCCTGACCGTCGACGGAAACTATCGTCTGTCCGACATTCAGGCCCGCAGTCGCGGCCGGAGTCCCGTCCTCGACGGCGAATATCTCGAACTTGCCCTTGTCGTTGAGCTTGACGCTCACGCCGATGCCCGCGTACTCGTTTGCCGAGGACAGCTTGTATGCGGCATACTCCTCGGGGCTCATGTAATAGCTCCATTTATCGTCGATGCTGCGCACCATGGCCGAGGCCGCCGCGTTATACAGCGTGTCCTCGTTGACCTCGCCGATATAATTCTCGTTTATGATCCTTTCGATCTCGACATATGCCTTGGCGTCCTTGAGATACTGCTGGGCGGAAAAGCCGCCTGTCGTTATAAGATACGTTGCGGCCGCCGTCACTGCCATTACGACGAGGGCCACTATTATAAGATGGATGAACCTGAATTTTCTGCCGAAACCCGGCCGTGAGCGTTTTTCCATCGGGAATCTCCTTTGCTGAAACGGGGTGTTAACAGTACGTTTGACTGGCAGCCGTATGGCCGCCAGTCAAATTCCTTTAGCTACAGGTTTTCAGCCGTGCACTGCTGCACTGCCTCCTCCCTGCCCTGACACTGGATCGTTCCCTCGGCGCTTACGGGTATGACCGTGAGCACGAGGCTGAGTATCATCGTCAGCACAAGGAGCATTGCCAATACCGATACGACTAATCTTCTGTTCATGCTGTTATCCTCACACCTTGAGGTAATTTCGGATCGCGATAACGCCGCCGACGGCGCCGACAAGAACGCCGACCGCCATGAAGGCTATGAGCACGACCATCCACATGTTTGCAAACGGCACGATCTGCACGAAGGATATGCTGAGGCTCGACGCCACCTTAACCTCAAGCGCCTTGTACAGTCCCCACTGTGCGAGGAAGGCAAGCCCGCCGCCGACGATGCCGAGCACAAGGCCCTCCACTACGAAGGGGCAGCGGATAAAGCTGTTTGACGCGCCGACCATCTTCATGATGGCTATCTCCTCGCGGCGGCCGTAGGTGGCGAGCTTTATGGTGTTGCTCATGATAAACAGCGACACGAAGCCGAGGATAGCGATGAGCACGAGCGATACGACGCTTATGACGTTTCGCACGGCGATGAACTTGTCGGCATATTCCGTGGGCGCGTTTACCTTCACGATGCCGTCAACGTTTCCGATAGCCGCCCTGGTCGCGTCCATCTGGCTCAGATCGACGAGCTGGATAACGAAGCGGTGGCGGAACACCTCCTCGTTGAGGCCCTCAGCAAAGCTGTCGTCGTACTTTTCAAGGTAGTTCTGCATCGCCTCGCTGCGGCTCATAAAATCAACGCTTGCGACATTGTCGAGCGCCTCGAGCTTCGGCTGTATCTGCGCGGTGGCCTCCTGTGCCGTCATATCCTCGTCGACATAGGCGAGTATCTGATTCTGGTTGCCTATATCCTCGACTATCTCATTGACGTTTATGTCGAGAAGCGTGAAGCTGCCCATTATGATGAGGCAGGCGATTATTATCGTTACAGAGGCAAAGGACATAAAGCCGTGGGTGAAGATATTGCGGAAGCCCTCGCCTATAAGATATCCGTATCTATTCAACTTCATAACTGTAGTACCCGTCCATTCCGTCGCTGATCAGGTGGCCGCCGTCGATGGCGATGACGCGCTTGGAAAAAGCGTTGACCAGCTCCTTTTCGTGAGTTACCACGAGGATCGTGGTGCCCATTTCGTTTATCTTCTCAAGCAGGAGCATGAGCTCAAGGCTGCGCACGGGGTCGAGGTTGCCGGTGGGCTCGTCGGCGATTATCATGGTCGGGTTGTTGACCAGGGCGCGCGCGATGGCGACGCGCTGCTGCTCGCCGCCGGAAAGCTCTGCCGGAAGGCGCTTTTCGCGGCCCTCAAGGCCGACCAGCTCCAGCACGCGGGGCACGCGGTCCTTTATCGACTTGTTTGAGGCGCCGACAACGTGCATGGCAAAGGCGACGTTATCGTACACCGTCATCTTGTCGATGAGCCTGAAGTCCTGGAAGATGACGCCGAGCGTTCTTCTCATCTGCGGCATCTTGCGGCGCTTGAGCCTGTTCATATTATAGCCGTTGACGACGACCTCGCCCTCGGACGCCATGATCTCGCCCGTTAAAAGCTTTATTATCGTCGTCTTGCCGGAGCCGGACGGGCCGACGAGGAAGGCAAATTCGCCCTCGTTTATCGTGAGGCTGAAATTGTCCAGCGCGGCAACATCACTGTTGTCGTAGACCATCGTTACATTGTTCATCTGAACCATGTGTCATTTTCCTCCTGAGGATCTCGGGGTTTCTCCCCTGTGGATTTCAGCGGCCGTTGCTGTTGACCGAGTCGAGATACTGCTTGACCATCATCGCGACCTTGAACACGATCGCGTGGTCGAACTCCCGCAGGTCAAGGCCCGTGATCTTCTTGATCTTCTCAAGACGGTACACGAGCGTGTTGCGGTGGACATACAGCTTGCGGCTCGTTTCCGAGACGTTCAGATTATTCTCGAAGAATTTGTTTATCGTCTCGAGCGTGTCCTCGTCAAGGGTCTCAAGCGGGTTTTTCTTGAACACCTCGTTGAGGAACATTTCGCAAAGCGTGGTGGGCAGCTGATATATTATACGGCCGATGCCGAGGTTTTCATAGCTGATTATGGTCTTGTCCGAATCGAAGACCCTGCCGACATCGATGGCTATCTGCGCTTCCTTATAGCGGTCCGCAAGCTCGCGCAGGTGCCTTGCCGTCGTTCCGATGCCGATATTGCACTTTATCTGAAGCTCGCTGCGCAGGACGGACTCGATGCTCTCCGCAATGGCCCTGACCTCTGTGCTGTTCTCGCCGCCGGGCAGCTCCTTTATGACGACGATGTCGCTTTCGTTTATGCTTATGACGAAGTCGTGCTGCTTATCTGTAAACAGGCTCTGGAGCACCTCGACGCTGGCAACATCCGTGCGCTCGACCTGGCGCACGAGCAGCAGCGCACGCGGAACATCGGGAGCAAAGTGCAGCTCCTTGGTCCTGACGTAAACATCACCGGGCAGGATGTTGTCCGAAATGATGTTCTTGAGGAAGGCGGCCTTATTGTACTTCTCCTCATAATTTGCCTTGGCCTCGTTGAAGGCGACGGCGGCCATCATGCAGGTCATACGCGCCATCTCGTCGCAGCCCTCGACGAACACGGCATAGTCGAACTTGCCGCTGTTGTTGCTGAGCACCTTGTAGGTCCGCACGCCGCTCACGAGCACGGGCTCGGTGAAATCGTAGCTCGTGCCTGAAAAATCATCGAGTCTCGAGCCTATCAACGGCAGCTCGCTGCACGTGATGACAAAGCCCTGATCGTCGATGATACCGATGCACCTGTCTGTAGCTTCCTTTATCTGCATTATCACGCTCTGAAATATTCTGCTGGACATCGTCTTTTTACCTCCCCAGAAGTTTATGGGTATTTTAACGATAGATAATATTCAACGCTTTCTACATGATAATACTTTTTTGTGCGTTTTTCAATAGAAAACCGCATTATTTTTGTGAATATTTTAAAAAAACTGATAATTGTTTCGCTAAATGCACCAAATACGAGCCTTGTTTTTCGTTATTTTTTCTTATTCACACTGCACAATTCCGCATCCGTCAATCGGCGAAATTCCCCCGGCGCAAGGGATCCGTCGAGCTCAAGGCCGCCTATCGACAGGCGTTTGAGCCCTGTTACGGGCTTGCCGCGCGAGGCGAGCATGCGCTTTACCTGATGATATTTTCCCTCCATAACATGCACAAGGCAGCTGCCGTCCGGAAGGCGCTCAAGCTCCGCCGGCAGGCACTGCGTCCCGTCCGCGAGCACTATCCCCTGCCGGAAGGCCGCGATATCCCCGTCGCTGACGACGCCCTCGGTGACGGCATGGTAGGTCTTTATTATCTCAGACCTCGGCGAAATGACTCTGTGGGCAAACTCACCGTCGTTTGTTATTATCAGCAGCCCGGTCGTGTCCTTATCCAGCCTGCCGACCGGGAAAAGCCCCCTTTTTCTGAGCTCCGTCGGAAAAAGGTCGATGACCGTCCTCTGCTTTCTGTCATCGGTCGCAGATAGGAGCCCTGCGGGCTTATTGAGCATGTAATAGCAGAATTTTTCGTATACAACGGACTTTCCGTCGAGCTCGACGCGCGCCGAGGCGCTGTCTATCCTCTGCTCCGGCAGCGTGACGGTCACGCCGTCGACGCTGACAGCGCCGTTTTTTATCAGCTGCCTGAGCCGGCTGCGCGAGAGCGCCGTACACTCGGAAAGCAGCCTGTCAAGTCGCATGAGCGGCATAAAAACACCCTGTTCCGCATAGAATCAAATAGCTTCGCTACAGACGGTATTATAACACGAAGTATATGATTTTTGAATAGGAAAAGGCTTGTATGCGCATATGTTTACGAAAAGTTTAAAGCTGACGAAAAAGCGCGCGGTCGCGCTGCTGCTCGCCCTCGGCGTCGTGCTCGCGGCGGCGGTGATACTGCGCTCGTCGCCCCGCGGCCTGTTCAGCGTCGGCGACATGCTCGACGTATCGCAGCCCGAGGGGCGTGAAAAGTATCTCGCGTCCTACGGCTGGGAGATAGAGCCGGAAAGCGAGCAGGAGCGCACGGTCCTGCTGCCCAGAAGCTTCGGGGACGGCGCGATAAGCGAATATGCACGTATGCAGACAAATCAGGGCTACGACTTTGCCTCCTGCGCGGGGCTCGAATGCAGGCAGTTTACATACGAGCTCAAGGACGGTGGGGGCGAGGGCGGCACGGTATACGCCGTGCTGTACGTCAGGGGCACGCGGGTCATCGGCGGAGACATCCACTCGGCCGAGATAAACGGCTTCATGCACGGGATAAGATAAAAATACACCTTGAGACGGAAGCCTCAAGGTGTATATTCTTATGAACGTTCAGTTCACTGTATTTCGGAAATTACTCCTCAACGTCGATAACAACGCCGGAACCGACAGTGCGGCCGCCCTCGCGGATAGCGAAGCGCAGGCCCTTCTCGATCGCGATCGGGGTGATCAGCTCGACCTTCATGTCGACGTTATCGCCGGGCATGCACATCTCGGTGCCTTCGGGAAGGGTGATGACGCCGGTAACGTCGGTGGTACGGAAGTAGAACTGAGGACGGTAGTTGTTGAAGAACGGGGTGTGACGGCCGCCTTCGTCCTTGGACAGAACGTAAACCTGGCCGGTGAACTTGGTGTGGGGCTTGATGGAGCCGGGAGCTGCCAGGACCTGGCCGCGCTCTACGTCCTTCTTTGCGATGCCGCGAAGAAGAGTACCGACGTTATCGCCAGCCTCTGCGTACTCGAGCAGCTTGTGGAACATCTCGGTACCGGTGACGGTGGTCTCGGTGATCTCGTCCTTCAGGCCGACGATCTGGACCTTGTCGCCGACCTTGACGCGGCCACGCTCTACACGGCCGGTGGTAACGGTGCCGCGGCCGGAGATGGTGAATACGTCCTCGATGGGCATAAGGAAGGGCTGGTCAGCCTTGCGGTCGGGAGTGGGGATCCAGGTATCGACTGCGTCCATGAGCTCCTTGATGCAGGCATACTCGGGAGCGTTGGGATCGTTGGACTCGCAGACGAGCGCGTTAAGAGCGGAGCCGCGGATGATGGGGGTGTCGTCTCCGGGGAAGCCGTAGAAGTCGAGCAGCTCGCGGACTTCCATCTCGACGAGCTCGAGGAGCTCTTCGTCGTCGACCTGATCGCACTTGTTCAGGAATACGAGGACGGAGGGAACGTTGACCTGACGGGCAAGCAGAAGGTGCTCGCGGGTCTGAGCCATGGGGCCGTCGGATGCTGCGATAACGAGGATAGCGCCGTCCATCTGAGCTGCGCCGGTGATCATGTTCTTGATATAGTCAGCGTGGCCCGGGCAGTCGACGTGTGCGTAGTGGCGGTTTGCGGTCTTATACTCGACGTGTGCGGTGTTGATGGTGATGCCGCGCTCTCTCTCTTCGGGAGCCTTGTCGATGGAAGAGTAATCGGTGTACTCAGCGCCGCCGAACAGTGCCAGGTACTTGGTGATAGCTGCGGTCAGAGTGGTCTTGCCGTGGTCAATGTGACCGATGGTGCCGATATTGACGTGGGGCAGGGATCTGTCGAATTGCTGCTTTGCCATAATAATAACCTCCGTTAAATTGATACAAATGATTTAAATTAAACTACTTGCTTATATGGTTTATCAGCCCTTGCGAGTGCCGCGCAGAGTCTCCTGGAGATTCTTCGGGAGCTCGACATAGTGGCTGGGCTCCATGCTGTAGGTCGCGCGGCCCTGAGTTTTGCTTCTCAGATCCGTCGCGTAGCCGAACATGGATGCAAGGGGTACGCTTGCCTCGATGACCGCGGCGCCGTTTCTTATATCGGAGCCGACGATCTGGCCGCGTCTTGCATTTATATCGCCCATAACGTCGCCCATATACTCGTCGGGAGCCGTTACGACGACCTTCATAATAGGTTCAAGCAGAGTGGGGCCTGCCTTCTCGCAGGCTTCCTTGAACGCCATGCTGCCGCAGATCTTGAACGCCATTTCCGACGAGTCGACCTCGTGGTACGAGCCGTCGATGAGCGTTACCTTCACGTCCACGACCTGATAGCCGGCGAGCACGCCCGACTGCATCGCGCCCTGGATGCCCTGATCGACGCAGGGGATATACTCCTTGGGGATCGCGCCGCCGGTGATCTTGTTGATAAACTCATAGCCCTTGCCGGACTCGTTGGGCTCAACAATGATCTTGCAGTGTGCAAACTGGCCCTTACCGCCCGTCTGACGGGCATAGCGGGTATCGACGGTCGCCTCGCGCGTGATGGTCTCTTTATAGGAGACCTGCGGCTTGCCGACGTTTGCCTCGACCTTGAACTCGCGCAGGAGCCTGTCGACGATGATCTCAAGGTGAAGCTCGCCCATACCGGCGATAATGGTCTGACCCGACTCCTCGTCGGTGTAGGTCTTGAAGGTGGGGTCCTCCTCCGCGAGCTTCTGGAGCGCGATGGCCATCTTCTCCTGACCGGCCTTGGTCTTGGGCTCGATGGCGACGCGGATAACGGGCTCGGGGAATTCCATGGATTCAAGGACGATCGGATGCTTCTCGTCGCAGAGGGTATCGCCCGTGGTGGTGTTCTTAAGGCCGACCGCGGCGGCGATATCGCCGGAGTACGCAACGGAAAGATCCTCTCTGTGGTTTGCGTGCATCAGCAGTATCCTGCCGATACGCTCGCGCTGGCCCTTGGACGAGTTCAGGACCGTTTTGCCGGCCTCTACCGTGCCGGAATAGACGCGGAAGAAGCTCAGGCGGCCGACGAAGGGGTCGGTCATGATCTTGAACGCGAGTGCGGAGAACGGGGCCTCGTCGGAAGCCTCGCGGGTCTCCTCCTCGTCGGTCTTGGGGTTAACGCCGCCTATTGCGGGAATATCCAGCGGAGAGGGCATGTACTCGACGATGGCATCGAGCAGCTTCTGCACGCCTTTGTTCTTATAGGAGGTTCCGCAGACAACGGGGACCATCTTTACGGCGCAGGTGGCCTTTCTGATGGCCGCGCGGATCATATCCTGCGGTATCTCCTCGCCGTCGAGATAAAGCATCATTATCTCGTCGTCGAAATCCGAGATAGCCTCCAGCATTTTTACGCGGTATTCCTCGGCCAGCTCGCGCATATCCCCGGGGATCTCCTCGGTGCGCATATCATTGCCGAGATCGTCGTAATAAATGCGGGCGTTCATCTCAACCAGATCGATTATGCCTCGGAATTCCGCTTCGGCGCCGATCGGGAGCTGGATGGGCACTGCATTACATTTGAGCCTGTCATGCACCATATCGAGGACATGGTAGAAGTCCGCGCCCATGATATCCATCTTGTTGACGTATATCATACGGGGCACGTTGTAATGGTCCGCCTGTCTCCAAACTGTCTCGGACTGCGGCTCAACGCCGCCCTTGGCACACAACACGGTCACGCAGCCGTCAAGAACGCGGAGCGAGCGCTCGACCTCTACGGTGAAGTCGACGTGGCCCGGGGTATCGATGATATTGATCCTGGTATCGCGCCAGTGGCAGGTGGTGGCGGCGGAGGTGATGGTTATACCTCTCTCCTGCTCCTGCTCCATCCAGTCCATGGTCGCGGTGCCTTCGTGGGTCTCGCCGATCTTGTAGTTTACGCCGGTGTAGTAGAGGATACGCTCGGTAGTCGTAGTTTTGCCGGCGTCGATGTGAGCCATGATACCGATATTTCTTGTTTTTTCAAGTGAGTACTGTCTTGGCATAATCTTCTCCTGACAGGATTACCATCTGAAGTGTGCGAAGGCCTTGTTGGAGTCTGCCATCTTGTGGGTATCCTCGCGCTTCTTGACGGATGCGCCGAGGTTGTTGCAGGCGTCCATGATCTCGCCTGCAAGGCGCTCCTTCATGGTCTTTTCGCCGCGCTTGCGGGCATAGCCGACCAGCCAGCGGAGGCCGAGAGTCTGACGGCGTGCAGGTCTTACTTCGATAGGGACCTGATAAGTTGCGCCGCCGACACGGCGGGCCTTGACTTCGAGGCTGGGCATGATATTGTTCATTGCTTCGGTGAAGGCTTCAAGGGGGTCCTTGCCGGTCTTCTCCTTGATGATGTCAAAAGCGTCGTAAACGACCTTCTGAGCAACACCCTTTTTGCCGTCCAGCATGATAGCGTTGATGAGCTTGGTCACCAGAACGCTATTGTACATAGGATCGGGTAAAATTTCTCTTTTGGGAACATTACCTCTTCTGGGCACTGTGCTTCCCTCCTTCATTAAAAAATGACTTCACAGGTACTCGGAACGGAACTGAGCCGTTCCGTCTGCGCCCCGAGGTCTAATAATATATAGTAGACAACAGGGCAAAATTTTGCTTGTTGGAAATTACTTTTTCTTTGCGGCCTTGGGTCTCTTCGCACCGTACTTGGAGCGGGCCTGCATACGGCCGTTGACGCCCTGAGCATCGAGAGTGCCGCGGATGATGTGGTAACGAACACCGGGGAGGTCCTTGACACGGCCGCCGCGGATCATAACGACGCTATGCTCCTGAAGGTTGTGGCCGACGCCGGGAATGTAGGCGGTGACTTCGTAGCCGTTGGTCAGGCGCACACGGGCGATCTTACGCAGTGCGGAGTTAGGCTTCTTGGGGGTAGAGGTACGGACTGCGGTGCAGACGCCTCTCTTCTGAGGGGAGCTCAGGTCGGTCTCGCAATTCTTCAGGGTGTTGAGGCCCTTCTGCATCGCGGGGGAGTTGGACTTGTAGGTCGACTTCTCTCTGCCTTTTCTCACCAGCTGGTTAAACGTAGGCAATTTTCATTTCTCCTTTCTTGAAAAATTCCTTGAATTTCAAGGTTTCTGCATGGATTTTTCGCTTTTGGGCGCACTAAACCCACACAGACTGAAATTTTAGCATATTACACAAAATGAGTCAAGAATTTTTTACACAAAAATGAGTCCGCTTTTTGAATTTTTCTTATCCAAAGGGCATAGAGCACCCCTGTCCGGCAGCGGACAGGGGCAGATTTTTCTAATTTGAAATGTTCCCGAAGCCGCCCGGAGGACGGCTTCGGGAGATATCTCTGATATCTTAAAGTGCGTTGGTCTTGCCTACGAGGGCGGACAGATCGACATACTGCTCGGGCTCGTCGGTGACGGTCTCGTCGGTCTTCTCCTCGAAGTTGCGGTACATGGCAAGTCCGGTGCCCGCGGGGATGAGCTTGCCGATGATGACGTTTTCCTTAAGTCCGACAAGGTGGTCGACCTTGCCCTTGATGGCAGCCTCGGTGAGGACCTTGGTGGTCTCCTGGAAGGACGCGGCCGACAGGAAGCTCTCGGTCGCGAGGGAGGCCTTGGTGATGCCCATGAGAAGCTGGGTGTAGGTGGCCTTGCTCAGTCCCTCCTCGCCTGCCGCGATGCGCTCGTCTATTCTGCGGTTTGCGGCCTTGAGCTCGCCGATATCGACGGTGGCGCCGGAGAGCAGCTCGGTGCTGCCGGAGTCCTCGATCTTGACCTTGCGCATCATCTGGCGGACGATTATCTCGATATGCTTATCGTTGATATCGACGCCCTGCTGACGGTAGACCTTCTGGACCTCCTGGATGATATAGGTGCGCACGCCGGGACGGCCGTACTTATCGTCGTCGATGCCGCGGATACGCAGAACGTCGTGCGGGCTGAGCGCGCCGCTGGTGAGCTCCTGTCCCTTATCGACATGGTCGCCGTTCTTGACGAGGATGCCGGCCGAGTGAGGCACGGTGTAGACCTTCGTCTCGCCCTCTTCCTCGCTGATGACGCTTATCGCAAACAGCGCGCCCTTCTTGGTCTCCTCGATGGAGACGGTGCCGGATATCTCGGAAAGGACAGCCATCTTCTTTGGCTTGCGCGCCTCGAACAGCTCCTCGACACGGGGAAGGCCCTGAGTGATATCGTCGCCGGCGACGCCGCCGGTATGGAAGGTACGCATGGTCAGCTGGGTGCCGGGCTCGCCGATGGACTGGGCCGCGATAACGCCGACAGCCTCGCCCGCGCTGACGGGCTGGCCGATGGCGAGGTTTATGCCGTAGCAGCGTGCGCACACGCCGGTGCGGGCCTCGCAGGACAGGACACTGCGGATGAGCACGCGGTCAATGCCGTGAGCCTCGAGAACGTCCGCGTCTGCGGGCATGAGCATGTGGTCGGTGTCAAACAGCACCTCGCCGGTCTGCGGATCGCAGACGGGCACCGCCGGGAAGCGGCCGTGGAGGCTGACGCCGAAGGACTGGACGAGCTGGCCCTTTTCGTAGACGGCCGCCGCCCATACGCCGTCGTGCGTGCCGCAGTCGGGCTCGCGGATGATAACGTCCTGGCAGACGTCGACCATTCGGCGGGTAAGGTAACCGGAGTCGGCGGTACGAAGCGCGGTATCGGCAAGGCCCTTACGTGCGCCTCGGGAGGAGATGAAGTACTCCAGAACGCTCAGGCCTTCACGGAAGTTCGCCTTGATGGGGATCTCGATGGTCTTGCCGGAGGTGTTGGCCATAAGGCCGCGCATGCCGGCAAGCTGACGGATCTGGTTCATGGAGCCGCGGGCGCCGGAGTTTGCCATCATGTAGATAGGATTGTAGGTATCCAGGCAGTTCTGCAGCGCGTTTGTGACGTCCTTTGTGGTCTTTTCCCACTCGGAGACGACCAGGCGGTAGCGCTCGTCGTCGGTTATGAAGCCGCGCTTGAACTGACGCTCGATGGCAACGACCTTGTCCTCGGTCTCGCTTATAAGTGTCTTTTTCGCGTCGGGGACGGTCATATCTGCGATGGAGATCGTGATAGCGCCCTTGGTAGAGTACTTATAGCCCATGGCCTTGATGCCGTCGAGCACCTCGGCGGAAATGGTGAAGTCGTGCTTTTTGATGCAGCGGTCGATGATATCGCCGAGCTGCTTCTTGCCGACCTGGAAGCCGATCTCATGGTCGAAGGCATGCTCGGGATCGCTTCTGTCGACGTAGCCGAGATCCTGGGGTATCTTCTCGTTGAAGATTATGCGGCCGACGGTGCTCTCGATGAGCTTTGACTTCTCGACGCCGTCGAAGGTCTTGGAAACGCGCACGAGTATGGGTGCATGCAGGCCGACCTCGCCCTGGCTGTAGGCCATGACGGCCTCGTCGGAGTCGCGGTATACCAGCAGCGGCTTGTATGCCGGAGCCCTGCCGCCCTCGGCCGCAGCCTTCTCCTCTGCCGCGACGAAATCGTCGCCGTCGACTATCTCGTCTGCGGGCAGCTCCGTATCGCCGGGATCGGTCACGAACACCTGCTCTGCGCCCTTTTCGGCCTTGCCGATGCGCTTCATGGTCAGGTAGTACGAGCCGAGGATCATGTCCTGAGTGGGAACGGTGACGGGGTGTCCGTCCTGCGGGCGCAGGAGGTTGTTCGCCGAGAGCATGAGTATTCTCGCCTCGGCCTGGGCCTCCGCCGACAGAGGAACGTGGATAGCCATCTGGTCGCCGTCGAAGTCGGCGTTATATGCGGTACATACCAGAGGATGCAGCTTGAGCGCGCGGCCCTCGACAAGGATAGGCTCGAAGGCCTGGATGCCGAGGCGGTGCAGCGTAGGCGCGCGGTTGAGGAGCACGGGATGCTCCTTGATGACGACCTCGAGCGCGTCCCATACCTCGGTGCGCTGCTTGTCGACCATCTTCTTTGCCGACTTTATATTGTTTGCAACGCCGTCCTCGACGAGCTTTTTCATGACGAAGGGGCGGAACAGCTCGATGGCCATTTCCTTGGGGACGCCGCACTGATAGATCTTGAGGTCGGGGCCTACGACGATAACGCTTCGGCCGGAGTAGTCGACGCGCTTGCCCAGCAGGTTCTGGCGGAAGCGTCCCTGCTTGCCCTTGAGCATGTCGGACAGGGACTTGAGCGCGCGGGAGTTTGCGCCGGTGACGGCTCTGCCGCGGCGGCCGTTGTCGATAAGCGCGTCGACGGCCTCCTGAAGCATGCGCTTTTCGTTGCGCACGATGATGTCGGGCGCGTTGAGCTGGATAAGCCTTTTAAGGCGGTTATTGCGGTTGATGACGCGGCGGTAGAGATCGTTGAGGTCGCTCGTAGCGAAGCGGCCGCCGTCGAGCTGCACCATCGGTCGGATCTCGGGCGGGATGACCGGCAGGATGTCGATTATCATCCACTCGGGCTTATTGCCGCTCTGGCGGAAGGCCTCGACGACCTCGAGACGCTTGACGAGCTTCGCCTTTTTCTGGCCGGAGGCGTTTGCGAGCTCCTCTCTGAGCTGAGCGGAAAGCTGCTCGCAGTCTATCTGCTGGAGGAGCTTCTTTATGGCCTCGGCGCCCATGCCTGCGTCAAAGTCGTCCTCGTACTTCTCGCGCATGTCGCGATACTCGCTCTCGGTGAGTATCTGGCATTTTTCCAGCGGGGTGAAGCCGGGGTCTGTGACTATATAATTTGCAAAGTACAGGACCTTTTCGAGCACTCTCGGGGTGAGGTCGAGCAGCAGGCCCATGCGGCTGGGTATGCCCTTGAAGTACCAGATATGCGATACGGGCGCGGCCAGCTCTATATGGCCCATGCGCTCGCGGCGGACCTTGCTCTTTGTGACCTCGACGCCGCAGCGGTCGCAGATCTTGCCCTTGTAGCTGATCTTCTTGTACTTGCCGCAGTGGCACTCCCAGTCCTTGGTCGGTCCGAAAATACGCTCGCAGAAAAGACCGTCGCGTTCGGGCTTGAGCGTGCGGTAGTTGATGGTCTCGGGCTTGGTGACCTCGCCGGAGGACCAGGAAAGTATCATTTCAGGGGAGGCAATGCCTATTTTGATGGCGTCAAACGGTGTGAAACTCATTATTATTCATCCTCCTCGCTGTAATCATCGTCGGACACAAAGCCGAAATCGTCGTCATCGGACTCGGGAATGTCCTCTATCGTGTAGCCCTCGGCCTCGATATCGTCATCGGCGGACAGAGTGTCGTACATCTCGTCCTTCATCTTGGGGATGAACTCATCCTCATCGTCGTCCTTGAGCTCGATCTCCTGACCGTCCTTATCCAGAACGCGGATATCAAGGCACAGCGACTGGAGCTCCTTGACGAGGACCTTGAACGACTCGGGAACGCCGGGCTGCGGGATATTGTTGCCCTTGACGATGCTCTCGTAGGTGCGTACACGGCCGGTGACGTCGTCGGACTTGACTGTGAGTATCTCCTGCAGGGTGTACGCCGCGCCGTAGGCCTCGAGGGCCCAGACCTCCATTTCGCCGAAGCGCTGGCCGCCGAACTGGGCCTTGCCGCCGAGAGGCTGCTGAGTAACAAGGCTGTAGGGGCCGGTGCTGCGGGCGTGGATCTTATCGTCGACAAGGTGGTGCAGCTTGAGGAAGTAGACCCAGCCGACGGTAACGTCGTTATCGAACTTTTCGCCGGTGCGGCCGTCGTACAGGACGCTCTTGCCGTCCTCGCGCAGGCCCGCCTGACGCAGGGTGTCGCGGATGGTGGATTCGTTCGCGCCGTTGAAGATCGGCGTCGCGACCTTCCAGCCGAGCGCCTGAGCGGCGTAGCCGAGATGGACCTCGAGCACCTGACCGATATTCATACGGGACGGAACGCCCAGGGGGTTGAGGACTATATCGAGCGGAGTGCCGTCGGGCAGATACGGCATATCCTCGCGCGGGAGTATGCGGGATACGACGCCCTTGTTGCCGTGGCGGCCGGCCATCTTATCGCCGACGGATATCTTCCGCTTCTGGGCGATGTATACGCGCACGACCTGGTTCACGCCGGGGCTCATCTCGTCGCCGTTTTCGCGGGTGAAGACCTTGACGTCAACGATTATACCGCTCTCGCCGTGGGGGACCTTGAGCGAGGTGTCGCGCACCTCCCTTGCCTTTTCGCCGAAGATGGCGCGCAGCAGGCGCTCCTCGGCGGTCAGATCGGTCTCGCCCTTCGGGGTGACCTTGCCGACGAGGATATCGCCCGCACGGACCTCGGCGCCGACGGTGATTATGCCGCGCTCGTCGAGGTACTTGAGGGCGTCGTCGCCCACGCCGGGGATATCGCGGGTGATCTCCTCGGGTCCGAGCTTGGTATCGCGCGCGTCGCACTCGTACTCCTCGACGTGGAGCGAGGTGAAAACGTCCTCCATGACAAGGCGCTCGTTGAGCAGGATAGCGTCCTCGTAGTTGTAGCCCTCCCAGGTCATGAAGCCGACGAGGATGTTCTTGCCGAGGGATATCTCGCCGTCCTTGGTGCTCGGGCCGTCGGCGATGACGTCGCCCTCATGCACGCGCTCACCGAGAGAAACTATGGGTCTCTGGTTTACGCAGGTGCCCTGGTTGGAGCGTGCAAATTTTATGAGCCTGTAGTTTTTGATCTCGCCGGAGTCGTACTTTATCGTGATATTCTGAGCGTCGGAGCGGACCACCTCGCCGTCGCCCTCCGCGAGGACGACAACGCCGGAGTCTACCGCGCACTTGTGCTCGATGCCGGTAGCGACTATAGGCGCCTGGGTCACCATGAGGGGGACTGCCTGACGCTGCATGTTCGCGCCCATCAGAGCGCGGTTCGCGTCGTCGTTTTCAAGGAAGGGTATCATCGCGGTCGCGATGGAGACCATCATGCGGGGGCTTATATCGATATAGTCGACCCTCTCCCTGTCGACCTCGACGATCTCGTCGCGGTGACGGCAGGTGATACGCTTGTTGATAAGGCAGCCGTTTTCGTCGCGCGGCTCGGTAGCGGGGGCGACGATGTAGTTGTCCTCCATGTCGGCGGTCAGGTAGTCCACCTGATCGGTGACGCGGCAGGTGCCCTTCTCGACCTTCTGGAACGGCGCTACGAGGAAGCCGTACTCGTTTGCCCTTGCGTAGGAGGCAAGGTAGGAGATAAGGCCGATGTTCGGGCCCTCGGGAGTCTCTATCGGGCACAGACGGCCGTAGTGGCTGTAGTGAACGTCGCGGACATCAAAGGAAGCTCTTTCACGGCTCAGGCCGCCCGGGCCGAGGGCCGACATGCGGCGCTTATGAGTAAGCTCGGACAGGGGGTTTGTCTGGTCCATGAACTGCGACAGCGGGCTCGAGCCGAAGAATTCCTTGATCGCCGCGGTCACGGGACGGATATTTATAAGGCTCTGGGGAGTTACGATGTCCAGATCCTGAAGAGTCATGCGCTCGCGGATAACGCGCTCCATGCGGCTAAAGCCGATGCGGAACTGGTTCTGCAGCAGCTCGCCGACACAGCGCACGCGGCGGTTGCCGAGATGGTCGATATCGTCCTTCTCGCCGATGCCGTAGGCAAGGCAGTTGAGGTAGTTTACGGATGCGAACATATCGTCGACGACGATGTGCTTCGGGATGAGCAGGTCGATATTCTCAAGGATAGCCTCCTTGAGAGCGTCGCCGGAGTACTGCTCCATAAGGCTCCGGAGGACTATGCCGCGGACCTTTTCCTTGATGCCGAGCTCGGCGGGGTCGATATCGACCATGCTCTGCAGGGGCACCATGCCGTTGGAGAAGACCTTAACGGTCTTGCCCTCGATGTCGAGATAGACCTCGACAACTCCGGCGGCGTCTATCTGCTCGGCCTTCTCGCGCGAGACGACCTCGCCGGCGTCGGCGATTATCTCGCCCGTGGAGGGGTCTGCGACAGGCATCGCCAGTGTGAAGCCGTTTATCCTGCCGCGCAGGGCGAGCTTCTTGTTGAACTTGTAGCGGCCGACATTGGAGATGTCGTAGCGGCGGTGATCGAAGAACAGGCCGTTGAGCAGGGCCTCGGCGCTCTCTACCGTCGGGGGGTCGCCGGGGCGCAGCTTGCGGTATATCTCCATAAGGCACTCGTCACGGCTCGTGGTGGTGTCCTTATCGATCGTCGCGACGATGCGCTCGTCCTCGCCGAATATCTCCTTGAGGCGCTCGTTGGTTATCGCGCCGACGACGGGGTCTGGCGTGCAGGAGAGCCAGGTCTCGGGCCGTGCCTCGTCATACTTGCCCATCGCCTTGAGGAACCACGTGATGGGAAGCTTGCGGTTTTTATCTATACGTACATAGAATGCGTCGTTTGCGTCGGTCTCGTACTCGAGCCATGCGCCGTGATACGGGATGACCGTCGCCGCGTAGATGCTGGTCATGCTGCGGTCGGTTGTCTTGTCGTAGTACACGCCGGGGCTGCGGACGATCTGGGAGACGATAACGCGCTCGGCTCCGTTTATGATAAACGTGCCGCCGGCGGTCATGAGCGGGAAATCGCCCATGAATATCTCCTGCTCCTTGATCTCCTCGGTCTCAAGATTGCGCAGACGCACGCTGACCTTCAGAGGCGCGGCATATGTTGCGTCACGTGCCTTGCACTCCTCTTCCGTGTACTTGGGCTTCTCGTCCATGGAATAATCCACGAAGCTCAGCTCAAGATTGCCGGAATAGTCGGTCACCGCGTCGGTATCTCTGAAAACCTCGCGCAGACCGGTCTCGAGAAACCACTTATAGCTCTTCTTCTGGATCTCCAGAAGATTGGGCATATCCTGGATCTCTTCGTACCGTGCAAAGCTCTTTCTGAGAGTTTTGCCGTAGAGAACGTCTTTTGGCATTCGTACACACTCCTTAATCGTAATTGAGAACGCCCGGATGAGTTGTTTGTTTTGCCCCTTCCGGTGTTGTATTTACGCCTGGTTGATGTTATATTGGGAGAGTAAACACTGGGGTGCCAGTCGTTTCACCACAAGATAACATAGCAAGCTATTCTATCATTATAAATATAGCTATGTCAAGAAATATTTTGTGAAAAGTGAGTATTTCGTCGGCTGTCATAAGTGGCAGCCGCTTTTTTTGTACAAAACGGAGGTAAAATGAGTCCTTTTATCATAATATCGCTGACGGTCATATTTGCGCTCGCGATGCTGCTCCTGCGGCGCGGGGGCATTTTTGAGGATAGGGCGCTGCTAGTCGGCGCGGCGGTGCTCACGGCGGCGGCGCTTGTGATACGCGCATTTTATTTTAATGTTGAAAGCGACGACTACCTGACCTTTCTCGCGCCCTGGACGCAGTATTTCCGCGACAACGGCGGCTTTGCGGCGCTGGCGCACTTTCCGGGTAACTACAATCCGCCGTACATGTACTTCCTCGCGGCCTTTTCGTATCTCCGGATACCGGAGCTTTATCTAATAAAGGCGCTGTCGGTGCTGTTCGACGTGCTGCTTGCGTGGAGCTGCATGAAGCTTGCCTCGCTGTACACCGGCTCGCCTTCGCGGCGGCTGGGCGTATTTCTCGCCGTGCTCTGGCTCCCCACGGTCGCTGCAAACGGCGCGTACTGGGCGCAGTGCGACAGCATTTACGCCTTCTTCGGCATATACGCGCTCTACCTCGGCATGAGCGGCCGCGGTGCGGGCGCGGTGGTCTCGCTCGCGGCGAGCCTTGCCTTCAAGCTGCAGGCGGTGTTCGTCATCCCCGCGTTTTTCATCCTGCTGCTGGCAAAAAAGATAAAATGGCGGCAGCTGCTGCTCTTCCCCGCGGCGTATATCGCGCTCATGCTCCCGGCGGTGATAGCCGGCGCGCCGCTGTGGGACATGCTGACGCTGTACTTTTCGCAGGCGGGAACGGTGGGCGACGCGATGAACTACAACGCGCCGTCGCTCACGTGCATGTTCTCCTGGCAGGGCGACACGTCGGGCAGCGCGAGGCTTCTCATAATCGCGGCGTTTTTGCTGGTCGCGGCGGTGTACGCGGCGGCGATACTGCTGCGCAAAAGACTCAGCGACCGGCTGATCCTCGCGCTGACGCTCGTCCTCGCCATGGGCATCCCCTATCTGCTGCCGCACATGCACGACCGCTATTTCTACGTCGCGGGGGTGCTGGCGCTGGTGCTCGCGGCGACGGACCTGCGCTTTGCGCCGGTGCCGCTATTTGCCGAGCTCGCCTCGCTGCACTGCTACTACGCCTATTTCGTGCGCTATTACCTCGTGCAGCCGCGTATAGGCGGCGAGCTGATGCTCGCTTCCCTGCTGCTTTGCGCGGCGTATGCGGCGCTTTATGCGCAAAAGCCGGAGAAATTTGAAATTAATCCTTGACATTCTGCGTTTGTCTGCTATAATAACTCTTGCCTTTGCAAAAGGGACTTGCGAGAGTGCTGGAACAGGTAGACAGGCACGTTTGAGGGGCGTGTGTCAACCGACGTGGGAGTTCAAGTCTCCTCTCTCGCACCAAAAAGGAAAACAGTCTGTCCGTCAGGACAGGCTGTTTTTTTATATTTTTATATCAAACTGTAGGGAACGGGCTTGCCCGTTCCGCATGTTGCGGTCTCCGACGCAGCCTCCGGTCGGGCCACCGCAATAGCTGCTTGCTTGATTTGCATGCGAGATGCCCGCCGCGGCGAGCGGCTGGCGCCGCGATTTGATGACACCTCATCCGGCCCGCTTCGCGACCCACCTTCCCCTCAGGCTTCGCAAGGGGAAGGCAAGGGTGCGTCGATTCCGCCGCGTTTTCACCGCCGCGCCAAAAAAATTTTTCATACCCCCAAATGCAAAAAAGCGAGGAAAATCAATGGTTTTTCCGATGCAGGTGTTTCCTGTCATGACAGATATTGCCGATATGCTGAATTTTCTATTGCAAATTTGTAAACAGTTCGCTAATATATTGTTAGATTTGCCGCAGAATAGGTATATCTTGTAGGTCTGCGGTCTCTGAACATACTATATTTATTATTTATGGAGGTAAAGCATGAAGAAACACACATTGAAGCGCTATCTCGCTTCGCTGCTTGCTGTACTGATGCTCATATCGGTCACAGGCATCTCCCCTGCCGTGTTTGCGGACAGCACCCCCCCTGATTTGGTAGAAACTTCCGCAGATGCTCCCAAGGAAGTGCTTATAAAGAGCACTTACAGCGACGAGCAGGTGCTCAACGCACTTGCAAGCGCTCTTTTGACTAACGCAGATCAGGTCGGCGCTCAGACGCTGAGCTGGATTTATACCTGCGCTGTAAAGGGCACGTATAAGGTAGGAATTGAATATACTACCAAAAAGGCAAGAGAGGCTACTGTTTCTGTTTTTGGTGAAACGCAGACGGCACAATATTCTCCTACCGGTGTGCGGCCGTATTATGATGCCACGTACGTCTACCCTGCTCTCAAGGACCAGGCTGACGGCGCATACACGCTGTACCTCAACGGTCAGGCTGTGTACATTAAGAAGGTCGCGAGGCTCACGAGCAGCATCAGCGCCGCAAACGATGCCATCGACGTTGCACTTCCGTACAATGCCGACGGCTCGGTGAATACCGATACGCTGCATAAGCTCATCTTTGACGCAGCCGACATAACGACGACTCCCGAGGGTCTGACCTACAGCGATCTCAGCTACTCCGGCAATTTCAGCGAAGGTACGCAGACCGTCACCATCTCCTACGCAGGCAATGATGACTACTATGGCACTTCCAAAAACGTCACTGTCAATTTCACCGACAGCCGCGCTGTAGCGTTTACTGCCAAGGACAAGCCCGAGACTCTCAGCATGGGCTTTGTCGGCAACAACGTAAACGTCGAGGCGACCAAGCAGGCTGTTCTCAAGCAGCTCGTAAACAAGGTCGGCGACGTTGAGCTTGACCAGATCAAGGTTGAGTATAAACCGACAGTTGGCAGCTACAATGATTTTTCTGAACTGAGCACAACTAAGATATTGTACTACAAAGGCACTAAGACCGACATTCGTCTGACCTACGCAGGCGATGCGACTCACAAGCCTTTCAGCGCTGAATTCAAAGACCTCAAGTTTGCAGACAACCGCGTGGCTGCTCCCTTCACCGTCAATGTTCCCGAGGAGGGCGTAAGCCTCGTCTTCAACGACGATACCTCTCTCAACTACACCGGCATTGAGAACGCTATCCGCGCGATCGTCACCTCCTCTGACGAAAATCTCGGCGTTGAAGATATCACAGTTAAGTATGAGTCTACGACCGGAGTCTATGAGCCGCTGAATTATAAAGCACTAATTGATTCTAACGCCTTCGGTGAAGGCACTCAGAAGATCAAGCTGACCTGGGGCGGCAATGCTCAGTACAAGCCGTTCGAGTGGGTCGGCGAGATAACATTCAAGGATAACCGCATCCAGAGCGTTGTCGCGTATGTCGAGAACGCAAGCATCACCTTCAACATGGTCGGCGATGAAATGCTTCAGGCTATCTTCAACGACGTTATCGACAAGACTAATTCCACCCTGCCCGAGGGTCTGACTTACAAGGATTTCACCTACGAGTACAAGACCATCAAGGTCATAAAGCTCGGAGACATTGAGCTTGGTCAGAAGGTCATAAAGCTCGGAGACATTGAGCTTGGTCAGAAGGAAGAGTGGGTCCCCATCGTCGGCGACGACGGCTATCCCAACATGAACGCCGACGAGGAAAACGGCCAGACCATCCGCATAAGCTACAAGGGCAATGCCGACTATAAGGGCTGCGCGAACGAGGGCAACGTGACCGTCATGAAGGCCGATGTCAAGGTCAGCGTCAAGCGGCTCACCATTATGCACGTCGGCGACACCGAGCTGCCCGATAACTTCATAACACTCGATCCCAATGACACGAGAAGCATCGAGGTCTACACCTTCTTTGTCGGCATAAACACCAACAAGGAGACCACCGTTTACCTCATGCTGCCCGAATCCAAGACGCAGCTTATTGAAGCGATCAGCAAAGCGCAGAGGTATCTCAAAATAAGTCCGACGCTGGAGGAAAAGCTTAATGACGGCATAACCATCGGCGAGCTTCGTACGGCGCTGGATAAAATCGTAAACAGCCCCGCGCTTAACAACAAGTTGGGGCAGATGACTTTTGACAGCGTTATGGAGCTTATGGGTTATAATTTCACCTATGCCCAGTTCAAGAGTCTCTATGATACCATGAGCCAGATCGCCTCTCTCGCGGATGATCTCAGGCTCGCTATCGGCTCTCCCAGCCATGCTGGCATCTATCAGGCAATTGCGATCACCGTCAGCGATAACTACAACAGAGCTTACGGCACCGGCACTGTTTTGGTCCTGATGAGCTGGAAGGACGTAAAGCTCCAGAAGAACAGCGTCCTTGGTGACAGCAATACCATTACCGCTTCTCAGGCTCAGGATTTCAAGGATAACGGCGGTCTCTGCGTCCTCACCAGAAATGACACTGTGCTCGAGGGTGATTACGTTGGAAATATCCACTACTGGTTCACCGGTCTGAATACGATCTACGCCAGAAGTGAGATGCCGACCAAGCCCGGCAAGTACCTCGTTACGGCCTCCGTCGTCGGCGGCGACTACTTCGCAACGCCCAAGACCTTCGTGTTCACGATCGTCGCTGACGAAACTCCCAACACATAATTAAACAACGCACTGCCGGTCGGGGTCTCCCCGACCGGTTTTTTTAGTGGCGCATTAAGTCTCCTACCGATACATTTATTGCGGTGTCCCGGTGTCGAAGCTGAGGTGGAAACCGAGGAATATGCTGCCGGTCGTGCTGACGCAATTTCTGCTTGCTTTATCTGAATGCGCCTCTGAAAAAACACCTCATCCGTCGGCTGCGCCGACACCTTCCCCTCAAGGGGAAGGCGATTTGGCGACCCCTCAGTCAGCTGACGCTGACAGCTCCCCTTACGCAGGGGAGCCAAGGGGTGCGGCGGTTTCATGGTTTCGACAGAAGCTTCGATACCGGGCTGACGCAATATGCGTATCCGTAGTTGAGTTCGTGCGCCTCCAAAAAAGCCTCCCCTGTGTAAGGGGAGGTGGATCGGCTTCAGCCGAGCCGGTGGGGTTGTCATAAAAAAATTCATCCGTCGCGCAAGCGCGAATATTGAAGCACGAAAAAGCGCAAAATAGCTCCGTAGAATATTTTACGGAGGTTTTTTTATGCGTAGATACATTGCGCTCATTGCGGCCTGCCTTGCGCTGTGTGCGCTCATATTCCCCGCTGCGGCCGATAACAGCGCGCCGGTGGCCGAAAATTTCGAGTTCGAGACCTATCGCGGCGTGTCCTTCGGCGGGCAGCTCGCCGCCGTCGATCCCGACGGCGACGCAGTGAGCTTCGAGATAACGACGCAGCCGCGCAAGGGCACGATCGAGCTCAATGACGACGGCAGCTTCGTCTACTCCCCCGCCGAGGGCAAGCGCGGGCGCGACTACTTCGGCTACAGAGCCGTCGACGCGCAGGGCGATCGCTCGCAGGAGGCGACCGTCATCATCAGGCTCGTGAAAAATAAAAGCGTCTGCTACGCCGATATGGACGGCGATGCGAGCTATTGCAGCGCCGTGCGCCTTGCCGAGTGCGGCGCGTTTACCGGTCCGCAGCTCGGCGGGGAATATTACTTCGAGCCGCAGAAAACGCTCACGCGCGGCGAGTTTGTCGCCATGTGCCTGTGCGTCACCGGCACGGACGTGCTGCGCGGCGTCATGAGCACCGGCTTTTCCGACGACGGCAGCATCCCCGACTGGCAGCGCGCCTATGTCGCAAGCGCCGTGCACGACGGCGTCGTAAAGGGCAGGGCCGCCGCGGCGGGCGCGGTGTTCGACGCGGGGGCCGAGATAAGCCGCGCAGAGGCCGGAGTCATGCTCGACCGGCTGCTGAGGCTCACAAACGTCGGCTATACCGGCAGCACGGCTCCGGCATGGGCGGCGCAGTCGGCCGCAAATCTCGATGCCTGCGGGATAATGGACGGCGGCAGCCTCGACAGCGCCGCGCTCACCCGCGCCGAGGCCGCCGATATGCTCGCCGCCGCCATGGATGTGTTGTCTGAAAGATAGCTTGCCTTTTGATGCAGACAATTGTATAATTGTCCGCATAAGGTGGTGATACTTTATGCCGGTAAATTCATTTGACGACTATCCGATGTCGTGGAAACCGACCCTCACGCGCTCTGGAAGGCCCATCTACCTTGAGCTTGCACAGCAGCTTGAGCGCGATATTGAGTCCGGCGCGCTCAAGCCGGGCACAAGGCTGCCTCCGCAGCGCGAGCTCGCCGATTTTCTCGATATAAACCTGAGCACCGTGTCGCGGGCGTTTAAGCTGTGCTCGGACAGCGGTCTGCTCACGGGCAGCGTCGGCGACGGTACATACGTTTCGTACAGCAGCCTGACGCGTCTGACGGACAGGCCGCAGAATAAGCTCATACGCCTCGACGCCATGACTCCGGAGACGCTCGAGCAGGCCGAGCTTGTTTCCATTCTGCGCAGAATGCTCGCAGAGCCCGAGCCCGCGAGGCTGTTTCAGTATGAGCTTGAGCAAGAAAAATGGCAGCGCGAGGCGGCGGTCAGACTTCTTAATCGCGCCGGATGCAGCGTGAAGGCTGAAAATGTTCTCACGGCGGGCGGCGGCCAGAACGCGATCGCGGCGATCTTCGCCGCCCTGCTGCGGCGCGGCGACAGGCTCGGCGTCGATCCCCTCACCTACCCCGGCGTCAAGAGCGCGGCAAAGCTGTTCGGCATACAGCTCGTGCCCATCGAGCAGGAAAACGGCTGTATGAGCCAGGCCGGAATACGCTCCGCCGTCAGGAACGACGGCGTGCGCGCCCTGTTTGTCATGCCCGATTATCAGAATCCGACCTCACACGTTATGTCAACCGAGCACCGGCAGATGATAGCGCGCATGGCGGTTGAGAACGAGCTGCTGCTGATCGAGGACGGCATATGCAGGCTGCTGTCGGACAGCCTGAGCAGCATACACGATCTCGCGCCGGAGAATACGATATTTACGCTGAGTCTGTCTAAAACCCTGAGTCCCGCGCTGAAAACGGCGTTTATCGCCGCGCCCGCGCGCTTTTACAGGCAGCTTGACGATGCGCTGTACAGCATAAATCTCTCGCAGTCGGCGCTGCTGGGCGAGCTTACCGCGCGGATGATAGCGTCAGATAAGCTTGAACAGCTGCTTACCCGCCGCGTCGAGGGTATAGAAAAGCGCAACGATTTGGTTAACATAATATTAAGGGGCTTCACCGTGCGCGGCGACCGGCATGCGCTGTGCCGCTGGCTGGTGCTGCCCGACGGCATGAGCGGGGCGCAGTTTGAGCGCGAGGCGGCGGCAAAGGGCGTGTGCGTCTACGGCGGGGAGCATTTCGCCGTCGGCAGGAGCATTCCCGAGGCCGGAGCGCGGCTTGCGGTGTGCGCGCCGGAGAGTCCCGACGAGCTCGAAAAGGCTCTGCATATCATTCGTGATATAATCTCATAATTGTTTTGCATACAATTTTAATATTGTATGCTCGGCTCAAGCGTATTATAATCTGAGCATAAATCAAAGGAGGTATTTTCATGAAGCAATATGTTGTTGATGCGTTCACAGACAAGGTTTTTGCCGGAAATCCGGCGGCAGTGTGCGTAATGGATAAGTGGCTCGACGATGAGCTGATGCAGAAGATCGCCATTGAGAACAACCTTTCGGAAACGGCCTTCTGCGTAAAGGACGGCGGCAGCTACCGTCTGCGCTGGTTCACTCCCGGCGGCGAGGTCGAGCTGTGCGGCCACGCGACGCTCGCGACGGCGTATGTTATCCTGAACTTTGTTGAGCCGGACAGCACGGTCGTCGGCTTTGATACACTCAGCGGCCGGCTCACGGTCGAAAAGCAGGGCGAGCTTCTGAGCATGGACTTCCCCGCCTTCGGGCTTGAGCCGCTTCCCGTCAGCGCCGAGCTCACCGCGGCGCTCGGCGGCGTAAGGCCGCTTGAGGCTTACATGGGCGCGGATATCCTGTGCGTTCTCGAAAGCGAGGAGCAGCTTCGCGCCGTGCAGCCCGATCAGGAGCTTATCAGAAGCCTTGACGGCGTGTGCTTCCACATCACCGCAAGGGGCGTCGGCTACGACTGCGTGACGCGCTCGTTTGCGCCGAAATGCAACGTCGCCGAGGATCCCGTCTGCGGCCGCGGACACTGCCACGTCATCCCCTACTGGGCAAAAGCGCTCGGCAGGAGCGAGTTTACGGCGTATCAGGCGTCAAAGCGCGGCGGTGTGCTGTACGCAAGGCTCGAGGGCGAGCGCGTTATCCTCGCCGGTAAGGCCGCGCTGTTCAGCGAAGCGGAGATCCATGTAGGATGAATACGGCGGCTCTTCTGACATACGCCTTTATCTCCTGCTTCACACCCGGCCCAAGCAATATTCTGTGCCTTACATACGCCGGACGGTACGGAGTCAGGAGGACCGTCAGCTTTATCATCGGGCTTACCGTCGGCTTTGCCGTGCTGATGGCGGCGTGCGGCGCGGCATCTTCAGCCATTTTTGACGTTCTGCCCGCCGCCGAGCCCGTAATGCGCTGGGTCGGCGCCGTATATCTTCTTTGGCTGGCATGGCATATAACAAGAGACAGCGGCGAAAGCGGCCGCACCGAGACCGCAGGGCGAAACGACATGCTGTACGGCATCGCGGTGCAGCTTATAAATCCAAAGTGCATTCTCTACGGCATCACGGTCTGGGCCTCGTTTATTCTGCCCTACTATTCGGGCATGGGCGCGCTTATTGTGTTCACGGTTTTGCTGACTGTGTTCTGCCCCGCAGCGTCCGCACTGTGGGCATTTATGGGCAATGCTCTGCAAAGGCTCATGAAGGAGCACGGAAGGCTGCTGAATCTCATCATGGCTCTGATGCTTATAGGCTGCGCGGTATCAATGGTAACTGCATAAAGAAAACCGGAAGGAGCGTTCCTTCCGGTTTTCAGTTCTCTCTATATTCCGCTATATCCTCTAATCTGCAATTTAATATTCTGCATAGCTGGTCGAGAGTGTAGGTGTTTACATTCTCGTTTTTTCTTAATCTATCTAACTGCCCCGTGCTTATTTTGTACTCTTTTATAAGCTTATACTGCGACACGCCTTTTTCCTTCATCGTGCTCCACAAGCGGTCAAATACTATCATTTTATTTCACCCTCAGCTTTTCGGCCAGGGCCTCGTCCGCAGAGACGGAGAGGGTACTGTAGTCTGTGTATATGACCTTGCCGGGCAGCGAACCGGAGGGCTTGCGGACGTTGCGCACCATGGTGTAGTCGACCTGCGTTTTGCCGCCGTCACGCGCCTGGGAGTAGTAAACGGCAAGCTGCGCCGCCTCCTCTATCGTCCGCTCGGGCGGGGTGAGGCCGTCGCAGGAGATGATGACGTGGCTGCCGTGGACGGTCTTCGTGTGCAGCCAGATATCCGTGCGGCGGGCGGTCTTGGTGCTCAGCTCGTCGTTCTGAGCGTTGCTGCGGCCGACGAGTATCTCAAAGCCGTCGGAGGATATAAAGCGCATGGGGCCCTGCTTTTTATGCCTGCGCTCCTTTGTGCCGCGCTGCTTTTTAATGTAGCCCGTGCCGACGAGCTCGGCCTTTATCTCGGCAAGATCGTCCTCTGTTTCGGCGCGGTCGGTCTCGTCGAGGACGCTGTTGAGATATTCAAGCTGCCTCTCGCCCTCGGCAATGAGCCCTGTCAGATGCTGCTCGGCGGTCTTGAGCTTGTTATACTCCTTAAACATCGCGGAGGCGTTTGCCTGCGGCGTTTTTAAAACGTCGAGCTTTATCGTGCGCTGCGGGCAATCGGGCTCGTAATAGTCCTCGACGGTGACAGAGCCGTCGCCCTTGCGTACGCGGTAGAGATTTGCCGTCAAAAGCTCCGCACAGCGGCGTATATCGTCGCGCTCGGAGCATTTTTGAAGCTCCGACTTCTGCGCTGTGAGCTTTCGCGCTATGCGGTCGCGCGCGGTTTTGACGTGGTGGCCGAGCTCTTTTGAGCGTCTGCGGCGGCGCTCGAGGATATCGCGCTTTGAGTAGTACGCGTCCAGAAGCTCCGAAAAGCTTTCAAGCTCGCGGGCCTCGTACACACCGGCGTACTGCCGCAGCTGCATGAAGGAAAATTCCTTCGGTTTTCCGTCCTCTGAAAAAAGCGTGGGCGTGAGCTCCCCTGCCCTGACGCTGTCGAGAAGCGCGCCGATCGCCTCGGGCAGATAAGCCGCATTGTCTCCGCTGCGGCAGGCAAGCTCGCGGCAGATGAGCGGCGACAGGCCGGAAAAGCAGTCCATGATGCGCTTATCCGCGCTCTTCCCCGCGTCGGACGCGCACAGCGCCTGCTCTATCTCCTCCTGCGAAAGGTCAAAGACGAGCGGCTTGCGCTGCTTGGGCGGAAGGCGGTATATCATGCCCGGCAGCAGCCTTCTCTCTGCGTCGCCGCCGTAATCCATGCGGCGCAGACAGTCGATGATGCGCCCGTCCGAGCCGATGAGCACGAGGTTTGAGCTGCGCCCCATAAGCTCGACGGCAAGGCGCAGATCGACATTGTCGCCAAGCTCGTTGCGAGATGTTATGTTAACCATGACGAGGCGCTCCCAATCCGGCTGCCCGATGCTCTCTATCCTGCCGCCGGTGAGATATTTTCGCAGCAGCATGCAGAACATCGGCGGCTCGGCGGGGTTTTCAAAGCTCATTTTCGTCTGCTGGAGCCGCCCGCTGCCCGCGCCCGCGTCGATAAGTATGCGCAGGCTCTCGCCTCCGCGGACAGACAGCACTATCTTGTCTCGCTCGGGCTGCTGCACCTTGTCTATCCTCGCGCCGATGATTTTGGGGCGCAGCTCGGCTATTATTCCCGACAAAAGTATCGCGTCAAGCGCCATGGCTACCCTCCGTGCATACTGCGTACAGCTCGTTTATGCGCTGCGTTTTTCCTTGAAGATACAGCCATCCGAACAGGGCCTCGAGGCCTGTCGCGGCGTGGTACTGCGCGATATCGGCCTTCTGCGGCACGGAGTTGACCTTTGTGTTCCTCCCGCGCTTGTAGACGTACATTTCGTCGTCCGTGAGCAGCGGCAGAAGCCGTTCGGCGGCCGCGGCCTGAGCCGGAGCGTTTACGATGGCGACGGTCTTTTTGTGCAGCTTCGTCGCCTGCTTATCGCCGCCCACGCACAGCATCGTGCGCGTTAACAGCTCGTACACCGCGTCGCCTATATGCGCAAGGCCGAGCATGCTTATCTCGTTTATATCGCTTTTTTCCATCTGCGGGCAGAAGTAATCGTTCATATCATCACCTGAAAAAGGAGCGGTCAATATTATGTCAACCGCTCCCGTTTTTTATATATCGTCTTCCTCATCGGAAAACTCGGTTTGGATCTGCAGTATCTCCGTGGGCGCCGTGCCCTGAGTCGTCTGCATTTCAAGCCACTGGTCGCGCGTTATGAGTATCTGGCGCGGCTTTGAGCCCTCAAAGGGACCTATGATGCCCATTTCCTCCATCTGATCGACTATGCGCGCAGCGCGCGAGTAGCCGAGCTTGAGGCGGCGCTGGAGCATGGATACGGAGGCCTGCTTCGTGTCGAAGATGACATCGACGGCCTGCGGCAGCAGCTCGTCGTACTCGGGCTTTCCGCCCGGCTCTTCGTCGTCGGCGTGACCCTTGCCGTTGGAGCCCTTGTCCTCGGCTGCCTTTTCGATCTGAGCCATGACGTCCTCGCTGTACTGCGCGGTGGACTGGCGCTTTATAAACTGCACGATCTGATCGCGCTCCTCGTCGCTGACGAAGGCGCCCTGGACGCGCAGAGGCTTGCCGCAGCCGATGGGTGCGTAGAGCATATCGCCCATGCCTATGAGCTTCTCGGCGCCCGCGTTATCGAGAATGATGCGGCTTTCAAGCGCGGAGGAGACGGCAAATGCGATGCGGCTGGGGATGTTGGCCTTCATAAGGCCCGTTATGACGTCGGCGGACGGGCGCTGCGTTGCGATGACAAGGTGCATGCCCGCGGCGCGGCCCATCTGAGCCACGCGGCAGATGCTCTCCTCGACATCCTTTGACGCGACGAGCATGAGGTCTGCCAGCTCGTCTATGACAACGACGATGCTCGGCATCTTGGGCTGGCCGTTTTCGGCCAGATGCTCGTTATACGCCTCAAGGCTTCTGACTCCGAGCTCGGAGAAGAGCCTGTAGCGCTTGAGCATTTCCGTGACGGCCCACTGGAGCGCGCCGGCGGCCTTCTTCGGGTCTGTGACGACGGGGATATACAGGTGCGGGATGCCGTTATAAACGCCGAGCTCGACCATTTTGGGGTCTATCATGATGAGCTTGACCTCGTCGGGGTCGGATTTATACAGTAAGCTTATGATAAGCGAGTTCATGCACACCGACTTGCCCGAGCCCGTAGTACCTGCAATGAGCAGATGCGGGAGCTTCGAGATATTTCCGACGACGGCCTGACCGGCAATGTCCTTGCCGATGGCGAAGCTGAGCTTTGATTTTGACGCGGCAAAGCGCGGTGAGTCGATTATATCGCGCAGATAGACCGTGCTGACGGTCTTGTTGGGCACTTCAATGCCGACGGTGGATATCTTATCGGGTATCGGCGCTATGCGGACGCTCACGACGCCGAGGGCGAGGGCTATATCGCCGGCGAGATTGGTAAGGCGGCTGAGCTTCACGCCCTGCTCGAGCTCAAGATCGTAGCGCGTGACCGTGGGGCCGCGGGTGGTGTCGACTATCCTTGCCGAAACGCCGAAGCTTTTAATCGTGCTCTCAAGGCGCTCCCGGTTGGTGCGGAGCTCATCGTCGGCATTTGCGGCGACCGCGTGTCCCTTTTTCAGCAGGAATATCGGGGGCTTTTCATACTCGCCCTCGGTGCTCGCAGACTCGATAGCGCTGCGTATGGCCTCGGTCTCCGCCGCGACCTCTGCGGCCGTCGCCTTTTTCGGTGGATCGGACACGGCGCCTGCTTTGACGGCTCCGTCGCCGCTGAGCTTTACCGGTGAAACGCCGGCTATGGCCCCGGCTTCCTCAACGCTCAGGGGCTCGACCTCGATATTATCGGGGGCAAGCGGAGCAGGTTTACTGTTCTTTTTGCCGAAAAGCCCGTTCTCCTTTTTTGCCGGAGCCTCGTCCTTTACGGTGGGCTCTTCGGATGCAGCCGCTTTCTTTGAAAAGGCCGGCTCATCGTCGAGCGGGATATCTATCGCGCGGCGGCGCTGCTTTTTTAGCTGTTCGGCTTTTTCCCCGGCAGGCTGCTCGGGCTCGGCCTTTGGAACCGGCTCGGCCTTCGCGGGCTTTTTATCCTTTTTTTCACCGCTGCCCGCGGAGAAGAAGGCGACGAGCTTTCCGGGCGTTATGCCGAGCGCAGACAGTGTAAAGAATATGAACGTCAGAAGGAGCAGTATCGCCGCTCCGTAGATGCTGAAGGCTTTTTCGAGCGCAAAGGCTATGAGCGTTCCGAAAACGCCGGCGCAGAGCATGCCCTTGCCTCCGGCGTACAGCGTCGAGAACAGCTCGCCCACGCCGCTGAGGTTATCCACGACCACCTGCGACAGCAGGAGGTTCACCAGTGAGCCCGACAGCAGCGGCAGCAGCATGGCCGCCGTCATACGCCATGTGCAGGGCTCGTTTCTGCGCACGCCCAGTATGTACGCCGCCAGCAGGAACACCGGCGCGCAGATCCAGAAGCCGTAGCCGAACAGGCCCTTCAAAAGCGAGCACAGCCAGCCGACGACCACGCCGTCATGCGCGAATATGCCGATGACAACGAGCACCGCGGCAAACAGGAAGCACACCGCGGCTATGATGCGCTGCGCGCCGCTGTTCTCTTCGGGCGCGTTTTTGGGCTTTTTCGCAGACGCGCTCTGCTTTTTTGCGGAATTATCTGTTTTTTTCTTTGTAGCGGTTTGAGCCATTATTAAGCTTCCCTGCCTTTATCAGAATATAAGTGAGAGGATTATGGTCAGGACGCCCACGACCCAGCAGTAGTAGGAAAATCCGCCGAAGCGCGTCCTGCGGGCGATCATGCGGAGAAGTCCGATGGACAGAACGCCGGAGATCATGGCGGCGATCATGCCGAAGAGATACGCCGGTATGAGCTTGGGGTCTATGCCGGTCTTTATGGCGTCTATAAGCTCAAGCAGCGTAGCGCCGAGAACGGCCGGAATACTCATGAGAAGCGAAAACTTCACGGCGTAGCCCCTGTCATGCCCCGTAGCTATGCCCGCCGTTATCGTCGTTCCCGAGCGCGACAGGCCGGGCAGCGTCGCAACGCACTGGCACAGGCCGATGAGCAGAGCGTCTGTAAACAGCATGTTCTTTTCCGTCTTCGCGCCTCTTTCCATCTTGTCGGAGACGAGCAGCATGCAGCCTGTCAGAATGAGCGCTATGCCGACAAACACCGTCGAATTTGAAAGCGCCTCTATGTATTTATGCACCGGCAGTATCAGCACCAGCGGCAGCGTCGCGGCGACGATGAGCATGAGCATGCGCGCCTCTGGAAACCTCCTGCGTCGGCCGGCCTCGTCGACGGTCCTGCCGGACAGCAGGTCGGCCGTCTGAGTGAACATGGCCTTTATATCCGTCCAGTACATGAAGCAGATCGCGATAAGCGTTCCGAAATGCAGCAGGACGTCAAAGAACATGTGGCTGCTGCCGAGGTCGGACATATTAAAAAGATTGTGCAGTATGGCAAGGTGACCCGAGCTCGAAATGGGCAGGAACTCGGCAATGCCCTGCACGAGGCCGAGGATCACGGCATCCAGTATACTCATATATTTATCTCCTAATGCTCGCAGTAATATTATGTATACTTAACTTTGTTATTTTATCATAACAAATGATAAAAAGCAAGCTCACATCAGTGAGCTTGCCGGTCTATTTCCTTATGCAGATATTCCAGCGCGTCCGAGAGCGTGCCGATGCTGTCTATAAGCCCGCAGGAGACGGCCTCCTGCCCGTATATCACGCTGCCGACGTCGTTTGCGAGCTCGTCCGTTACAGTCATGAGCTCGTTATATCTCCCGCGGCTTATACTGGAGTGCTCCGTCACAAAGGATACTATGCGCTCCTGGATGCGCGCAAGGTAGTTATAGGTCTGCGGGACACCGATGACAACGCCGTTAAGGCGCACCGGATGGACCGTCATGGCGGCCGACGGCGCTATGAAGCTGCGCTTTGCCGCGACGGCGAGCGGCACGCCGATCGAATGTCCGCCGCCGAGTACGAGCGAGACGGTGGGCTTTTTCATTCCGGCTATGAGCTCGGCTATGGCGAGTCCGGCCTCGACGTCGCCGCCGACGGTATTTAAGAGTATGAGCAGGCCCTTTATATCCTCTGATTCCTCGACCGCGGCAAGAAGCGGCAGCACGTGCTCGTACTTCGTCGTTTTGTTGTCCTCGGGCAGTATCTGATGCCCCTCGATATGGCCGATTATGCTAAGGCAGTGGATGCTCCCCTCCCCGCCCCGCGGCTGCGTGCTCCCAAGCTGCGTTATCTCGTCCAAAAAATCACCTCATACCTATTTTGTCAGGTATGAGGCGGTTTTATAATGCTGTCTTATGCTTTGTATGCCGCGAGCACGCCGAGATAGGTCATGTAGCAGTCAAATTTTGCGACGACCTCAAAGGGAGCGTGCATGCTCAGGACGGGAACGCCCGCGTCGATGGTGTCGATATTGCGGTTTGCCATGTACTTTGCGATAGTGCCGCCGCCGCCCTGGTCGACCTTGCCGAGCTCGCTCATCTGCCATACGACGCCGTTATCGGCAAAGAGCCTTCGCAGATAGCCCACGACCTCGGCCGAGGCATCGCTCGTGCCGCTCTTGCCGCGCGCGCCGGTGAACTTGCAGATGCCCATGCCGTAGTTGAGCTTTGCGTCGTTACGCTTCTCGCTGACCTCGGGGAAGTTCGGGTCAAAGGCCGCGGTGACGTCGGCAGAGAGGCAGAAGCTGTTTGCAAAGCATCTTCTCAGGGGAACGCCCTGACTGCCGCACAGCTCCTCGACAAAGCACTCGAAGGCGCTGCTCTGCATGCCGCTCACGCCGTCCGAGCCCGTCTCCTCCTTATCGGCAAGGATGCAGATGCAGGTCTTCTCGGGCGCCTGCTCAAGATCGAGCATCGCCTTGAGCTCCGCGTATGCGCACACGCGGTCGTCGTGGCCGTAGCCGCCGATGAGCGAGCGGTCAAGGCCTATCTCGCGGACCTCGAAGGCCGGGACCGCTGTGAGCTCGGCGGAGAGGAAGTCCTCCTCTACTATACCGTAGCGGTCGTTTAGGATGCTCATGACGGCGAGCTTCACCCTGTCGCCGCCCTCGTCGGCATAGGGGATGCTGCCGATGAGGATGTTGAGCCCCTCGCCGGTGACGCCCTCCTCCATGGTCTTTTTCATCTGCTCCTTGCCAAGGTGCGGCAGGAGGTCTGTTATTACAAACTGCGGGTCGGCGGGGTCGCGGCCGATGGTGATATCGACCGTCTCTCCGCTTTTGAGCGCGACGACGCCGTGCAGCTCGAGCGGGATGGTCACCCACTGGTACTTTTTTATGCCGCCGTAGTAATGGGTCTTGAAATACGCGAGCTCGTCGCTTTCATACAGGGGGTTCTGCTTTAAGTCGATGCGTGGAGAGTCGACGTGAGCGCCCGCGATGACGAGGCCCTCTTCGAGGCTCCTTTTGCCGATGACGGCCAGCATGAGCGCCTTGCCGCGGTTATTGCGGTAGACCTTATCGCCGGGCTTGAGCTCCATGCCGTCAACATACTCGACAAAGCCCTTGTCCTCGGCAAGCTCTATGGCGAGCCTGACCGCCTCGCGCTCGGTGCGGGCCTCGTTAAGAAAGGCCATGTAAGAGCGGCAGTAGTCCTCCATGTCGAGGCGCTGCTGCGTGCTCATCGTGTCGTATCCGTTTTTCTGCTTATAAAATAATTCGTCTCTGATATCAGCCATTTTTCAATACTTCCTTAAATAAATTTTTACATTCTTTTCTGAAGGTCTCCCTGTCGCCGTCATTGTGCAGGACGCGGCCGCATTTCTGCTCGAAATACTCGTTCGGATACTGCGCGTTGACGCGCATCATGGCATATTCATAGCTTATGCCGTCGCGCTTCATAATACGCTCGATGCGCGTCGCTTTTTCGGCGACTATGCCGATGACGGCGAGGCATTTTTCATCCAGGCCGCTGTCTATGAGCGCTATCGCGTCGATAGCCGCGACAGTTCCACCCGACATTGCCCAGTCGGCAAGCCTTTTTTCCACCTCGAGTCCTATATAGCGGTGCGTGATGTCGTTTAAGTCCAGCAGCGCCGCCTCGTTTGAAAACACCGTCGCACCGAGCGCCTTGCGGTCGAGAACGCCTCCCGTTACAGTCCCGGGAAATGAGCGCTCTATATCCTCGAGCATCTGTGTATTTGTATCGAGCATCTCATGATACAGCGCGTCGCAGTCTATGACCAGCGCGCCCATGGCCTCAAGCTCGCGCAGAGCCGTGGTCTTGCCGCAGCCCGTGCCGCCGGTTATGCCGATGATCTTCAGCTTTTCGGCAAGCGCCGAGGCTATATCCGCCTCCGGCAGCGCACCCTGGCGCAGTATCCTGTACGGGGCGGAGCTCATGTCGATTATAGTCGACTCGCGCCCGAGGCCGCAGCGTCCGCCGTCGACGACAGCCGCTATCTTTCCGTCGAAATAATCGAGCACCTCCTTCGCGGTCACGGGGCTTTTGCCGCCCGAGGGATTTGCCGAGGGCGCCGCGAAGGGGAGCTTTGCCTTTTTGAGCATCGCCTGCGTCATCGGGTGATCGGGGCATCTGAGCGCAACGGTATCGCCGCCTGCGCGGACAATGTCCGGAACGATATCCTTTGAGCGCAGAACGATCGTCAGGGGACCCGGCCAGAACCTGTCCATGAGCGCTCTCGCCTGACGGGGGACGTTTTCGCAGTATCTCGTCACGGCCGCTCCCTTGTGCAGCATAAGCGACAGGGGCTTTAGCTCGGGTCTGCCCTTCACCTCGTACACGCGCTCAACGGCCGCGGCGTCAAGGGCGCTGCACGCAAGGCCGTACACCGTCTCCGTCGGCACGGCGACGAGCTCGCCCGAGGCTATGAGCGAGGCCGCCTCAGCGAGCCTGTCTTTTCCTATTATCTCTGTTTTCATCAGCTCTCCGCCTGCTTTTTAAGCTTTTCCGCCTGATCGGCCGTTATGAGCGCGTCGATTATCGGGTCGAGCTCGCCGTTTAAGACGCTCTGGATATTGAAGTTGCGCACGTCTCCGACGAGCCGGTGATCGGTCACGCGGTTCTGAGGGAAATTATATGTGCGCACCCTGTCCGAGCGGTCGCCGGAGCCGACCTGGCTTTTGCGCTCGGCAGCTATGGCCGCGGCCTGCTTCTGCTGCTCGGCCTCATAGAGCTTCGAGCGCAGTATCTTCATCGCGCGGTCCTTGTTCTTATACTGGCTGCGCTCGTCCTGACACTCGACGACGACGCCCGTGGGCAGATGCGTTATGCGTATGGCGCTCTCTGTCTTGTTGACGTGCTGGCCGCCGGCGCCGGACGAGCGGTAGGTGTCTATCTGAAGGTCTGCCGGGTTTATCTCAAACTCGACCTCCTCGGCCTCGGGGAGCACGGCCACCGTAGCCGCCGAGGTGTGTATCCTGCCGCCGGACTCCGTTTCCGGCACGCGCTGGACGCGGTGCCCGCCGGCCTCGAACTTGAGGCGCGAATACGCCCCCTGCCCTTCCACGACGAAGCTCATTTCCTTTATGCCGCCGAGCTCTGTTTCGTTTATGTTGACGATATCTGTCTTCCAGCCCCGGCTCTCGGCGTACATGGAGTACATTCTGAAAAGATCGTGCGCAAACAGCGAGCTCTCCTCGCCGCCGACGCCAGAGCGTATCTCCATTATGACGTTGCGCTCATCGTTCGGGTCCTTAGGCAGGAGCAGTATCTTAAGCTGCTCGTGCAGCTGTGCCATACGCTCCCTCGCGTCGTTGTACTCCTCCTGCGCGAGCTCCTTGAACTCGGGGTCCGACGTCAGCTCCTGCGCGTCGTGCATGGCCTTGTCGCACTTTACATACTCCCTGTATGCCGCCGCTATCGGCTCGAGCTCCTTCATCTCGCGCACACATTTTGTGTACGCCGCGGGGTCTGCGTATATCTCGCCGTTTTCAAGCCGCTGAGCCAGCTCCGAATATCTGTTTTCAAGCTGTTTGAGTTTATCCAGCATTTTTGTCTCCTGAAACTTTATAATAAGATATCATAACACATTTATGTGAATATGTAAATGAAAAAGCCGCGCGGAGGCGCGGCTTTAAGTCTTATATGAGTCCCTGGACGAGGATAATGATTATGAGCACGGGGAGCACCCACTGGAAATAGGGCTTGAGCCTGGGCGACATTTTGATCCCCTCGCCCTTATTGACCTCGGCGATGTACTTGTCAAAGCCCCAGCCCCACCTTGTGACGCAGAAAAGGAGGTAGACAAGCGAGCCGATGGGCAGCAGCAGATTCGACACGATAAAGTCCTCGCTGTCGAGCACGTCGCGGCCGCCGATCAGGTGCAGCTCGCTCCAGATATTATAGCCGAACACACAGGGCAGGCTCAGCAGCGCAAGCAGCACGAAGTTCACGGCTACGGCCTTTCTGCGGCTTATGCCGAAGGTGTCCATGCAGATGGCGATGATATTCTCAAACACCGCGAGCACGGTCGAAAGGCTCGCGAAGATCATAAACAGGAAAAACAGCGTTCCCCAGAAGCGGCCGCCTGACATGTTGACGAACACCTGCGGCAGAGTAACGAAGATGAGCGACGGGCCCTGCTCGGGCGACACGCCGAAGGAGAAGCAGGCCGGGAAAATTATCGTGCCGGCCATGATCGCGACGAAGGTGTCCAGCGCGCAGATGCGTGCAGCCTCGCCGGTAAGCGTATGCTTATCGCTCATGTAGCTGCCGAAGATCTCCATGGCCGCGATTCCGAGGCTCAGAGTAAAAAAGGCCTGATTCATCGCGTCGGTGACGAGATTGCCGAGCCCGTTTTTGCGGATGGATTCGACAGACGGCATGAGATAGAATTTCATGCCCTCCTTTGCTCCGGAGAGCGTAAGGCTGTGTACAGCCAGCACGACTATCAGCGCGAGCAGCGCGAGCATCATGAACTTGGATATGCGCTCAAGGCCCTTATTGAGGCCGAAGCTGCATACGACAAAGCCGACGACGACCACGAGCTCTGTCCATATGGCCATCTCGCCCGGCGAGGAAAGGAGCTCGGCGAATACCGAGCTGCTGGCCTCGGCCGACATGCCGGAGCTGAAAACACCGGTCAGAAACTTGCCGAAATAGGCGGTCATCCAGCCCGTGACGGTCGTGTAGTACATCATCAGCAGATAGCAGCCGATGAGGCAGAACCAGCCGTGGATATGCCATTTGCTGCCCGGCTTTTCGAGCGCCCTGTAGCCTAGCACCGCGCTCTGGCGGCTCGCCCTGCCGACGGCAAGCTCCATAGTCATGACGGGTATGCCCATGACGATAAGGCAGACAAAGTAGAACAGGACGAAATAGCCGCCGCCGTTCTGTCCTGTTATGTACGGAAAGCGCCAGACGTTGCCGATGCCGATAGCGCAGCCCGCGCTTACCAGCAGAAAGCCGAGTCTGGAGCCGAAGGATTCTCTCTTCATGGTAAAGTCCTCTCTCATTTCGTTTGCGGCTTAAAAGCCGATGCTTATTTTAGCTCCGAACAAAGCTGTTTACAAGGGCCGTTATTGTATGATAAAATAAGAAAAACTTATTTTGAGAGGCATTATGAACAGAAATCAGCTTAAATACTTCGTCGCGGCGGCCGAGAGCCGCAGCTTCACCAAGGCCGCAGAGCAGTTTTATATCTCGCAGACGGCCGTAACGCAGCAGATGCAGCTTCTGGAGGATGTTCTCGGCTGCGCGCTGTTTGACCGCTCCACGCGCCCGATATCGCTCACGCCCGCAGGCAAGATATTTCTGAGCGAGGCAAAGGCCATACTCGACAGCATGAGCCGTGCCGCCGAGCGCGTACACGACGCGTCAACGGGCCTGACCGGCGCTCTGCGCGTCGGCTTCGTGCGCGGCTACGAGCGCAGCGATCTTTCGGTGCTCATGCGCAGCTTTCACATGCAGAACCGGAACGCGCTCATAAGCTTTTACCGCTGCTCGACAGACGTGCTCGCCGCGGGGCTAATGCAGCAGGAGTACGACGTGATATTCACCTGGGACAGCACTAATCTCAAGGCCCAGGAGGGCGTCGAATATCTCGAGGTCGAAAGCGCGCAGCTCGTCGTCGCGCTGTATGCAGGGCATCCGCTTGCCGGACGCAGGAGGCTCAGCCGCGCCGAGCTTCGCGGCGAGACGATACTGTACATGTCCCCCGACGCCTCAAACGATTCCTACGGCGACGCGTTTTTCATGCAGCTTTACAAGGACGCGGGCTACAAGCCGAATATACTCTTCCGCTCCTGCGACGCGGAGTGCATCCTCATGATGGTCGCGGCCGAGGAGGGCATTTCGATACTTCCCGACTACTTCACCGACAAGCTCTACGACGCGGACAATCTCGTGTTCGTGCCGCTTGTCGGCGGCGGCGAGCGCGAGGATATCATCGCCGCGTGGCAGAGCTCGAACTCAAATCCCGTGCTGGCGCAGTTCCTTTCGGTGCTCAAAAGCAGCGTCCCTCTGAGGTGAAAATTCGCTCGCAGAGAGACCGGGAGATATGGAACACATAATGTAAAAACCCCGATCTTATCGGGGTTTTTACATGCTATATTATAAGTTTAATTATGGTACGCCCGACGGGATTCGAACCCACGACCTTCAGAGTCGGAGTCTGACGCTCTATCCAGCTGAGCTACGGGCGCATTTACGCCCAAATATTATAGCAAATAGAGCAGCCTGTGTAAAGTAATATTTTTCGTCAGAACTCGATCGTGACGGGCTCGGCAGTAAAGCTCGATACCGTGGCCGTGCCGCCCCTGAAGTACAGAACGACGCAGTTGCCGTCGCCGGGGGTGTAGATGCTCCGCAGCTCGGGGTAGCTTTCGAGCATATGCTCGCAGGCCTCGAGGCTGTCGTCGGGATACACCTCGCCGCAGACGCGTATCCACTCGCCGCCGCGTACCGCGCATATCTCGACCTTGGGATTTTTGCTTATCTGGGCGAACAGCTCCTTTTTTCTGCCGGTCTGGATACCGAGACGTCCGTTATAAATATCCACCGTGCCGAACGGGCGCACGCGCGGCTGATCGCCGTCGAGCGTTGCGAGATAGTAGGTGCCTGCGTCCTTGAGAAAATCATATATTCGCTGCATTATGCGGCCTCCTTGTGCTTTTTTCTTAAATTATACTCCCCTGCCGCTTCAATATCAATACGCTCTTGACGCGGAGCGGAAAAAATGCTAATGTGTTGCAGGTGATAAAAATGGAAAAATGGGACGCATACAATGTTGACAGGATACCGAGCGGGCAGAGCGTGGTACGCGGAGAAAAGCAGCCCGCAGGACTTTACCACATGGTCGTTCACGCGGCCATATTCAGCTCCGACGGCAGGCTGCTTATCCAGCAGCGCTGCACACAGAAGCAGACCTTTCCCGGGAAATGGGACGTCACGGTCGGCGGCAGCGCGCTCTGCGGCGAGACGAGCCGTCAGGCCATGCAGCGCGAGCTGCGCGAGGAGCTGGGGCTCGATATAGATTTTTCGGAGCTCCGACCGCGCCTGACGGTGAACTTCGAGGGCGGCTTCGACGACTACTACATCATCGTCAGGGACCTCGCGCTCGACAGTCTGCGCTTTCAGGCCGAGGAGGTCATGGACGCGCGCTGGGCGACGCAGGACGAGATATTCGCGATGATAGACTCGGGCGAGTTCATCCCCTTCATGAAAAGCTTCATCGCCTTTCTGTTCGAGATGCGCGGCGGCGTTGACAATCTGAATATGTGACAAAACCTCCGGTCAAAAAGACCGGAGGCTTTGCTTTGTTTTGTTACTGCTCTCTGTAGAGGAAGGTCACGACCTGGCCGCGGGTGCAGGGGGCATCAGGGGAGAAGCAATTTCCGCCTGTGCCTTTGGTTATGCCATTGCTGACTGCCCAGTTGACGGCATCATAGCAATATGACCCAACCGCAACGTCAACGAAACCGTTTCCGGCGCTCACGCTCGGTGAATGTGCCGCGCGATACATAAGGGTCACTACCTGACCTCGTGTACAGGTAGCATCGGGCGAAAATCTGTTGTTTCCGGTGCCTTTTGTAATATTATTCTCAACCGCCCACTGAACCGCATCATGGTAATATGCGCTTGGATTCACATCAGAGAAGTTAACAGCCGTGCTTGCCTTCGGCTCACCTGCCGCACGCCAAAGGAAGGTCACGACCTGGCCACGCGTGCAGCGATCATTCGGCGAGAAGGCTATTGCCGATGTTCCCTTTGTTATGTTCTTATTTACAGCCCACTTGACGGCATCGTAGCAATAGTCTCCGACATTTACGTCTATAAACATGCTCTCACTGCCGTACTTAAAGCTTGCCGATGTCAGCGAGCTGTTATATCTTTCAACTTCTACTATCGACCAGTCGACGGCAGAACCTTCGTAATTGACAGTGCGCAGGTCATGGCAATTGTAGAATGCATATTCCCCTATGCTGTTTACCGATGTCGGGATATTAACTTCCGTGATGCGAGCATAGTGACCGCTGCTCTTAGATGAAGACGTAGCGAATAGCTGCTTGGGTATTCTGGATACGTTCGAGCCGAAAGTGACCTTAAGCGAATCCGAATTGCTGCCGACATTGTTAAACGGGGGCAGCACTAATATAACGGGATTTTCGCTGAGAGATGAGCTTATTGTGTCTGCTATGGTTCCGTTTATCGTTATTGACTCAAGTCCTGTACAATGCGCAAAGCAGCCTTCGATAAGCTTGCAGTTTCCGTTTATGGTCAGATCCTTTAAATAATAGCAGTACATGAAGGCATACTTTCCGATAGTGCAGTCCCCGTCAATGGTCACAGACTGTACTCCCGTTTCAAGGAACGCCTTTGTGCCTATACTCTTCATCCCGCTGCCGATATGCACGCTTTTAAGGTCATGGCAGTTTGCAAAGGCGGCCAAGCCGATCGATGTTACCGAATCGGGAATCGTCACGCTCGTAATATGTGGATAGTATCCGTCTGTCTTTGAATATGTCGAATTAAACAGATTGCTGGGAATGGCAGTGACCTCCGGCCCGAAAACAACGTCCAAATAATCGGAATTTGCACCGATGTTGTAGAACGTATTATCAACAGTAGTAACGCTCTGCAGATCACTGTTTATCGTCAGCGAATTAAGGCTCGTGCAATTGGCAAACGCACGTGCACCAATGCTGGACATTGTTTCGGGAAGCACCAGCTTTTTTATTGACGTACAATTTTTGAACGCCTCTCTGTGTATCTTCCTGACCTTATAGGTCACACCGTCGTAATCTACCTTTGACGGCACCGTGACGGATGACGACGAGCCGTTGTACTTGTTAACGCAGGCAACACCGTTTTCGATCGCATAGGTAAAGTCGCCTCTGATAAATGTCTCGTTGGTAGCCAGAGCGCTCACAGGCACCAGGGTCATTACCATCAGCAGCACGAGCAGCAGGCTTAGTATTCTTTTCTTCATTGTTTTCCTCCCGTTTTTTCATTTTGTGCCCTGTCAAATAGTGTACCTTTTGACAGTCAAGCTTTTTGACAGCTTGTTTCGGCAAAACGAACAAATCAAGCGGCATGTGTTTGCCAATACAAACGAAAATACGGTAAAGTCTTGTGCTTTTGCCTGTTTTCGAGTATCATTTTCACATACAAGTGCAGCTGTCAAAAGGTACACCTTTTGACAGTTGTTTTTTTAGAGGCGCTAAAGCGCCTCTAAAAAAGAAAAGCCCCCGGTCAAATGACCGGGGGCTTCCCTTTCCAATCTCATCTATTCTTCGCTATCTCCATCGAGCTCAGGATCGAGCTCGTCATAGTCTTCCTCAATAAACTCATCCGGATCGGACTGGCTGCCGTTATAGTGCAGCGCGCTGCCGGAGATGAGCCTGCGGTGCGATATCTTCCGCGTTATGCTGCCGGCCACGCCGCCCAGCATCGCCTGCGCGGCCAGGTGCTTTGCGATGATCGCCGCGAGGTCTGTCTTCGGCGAGAGGTCGGACACCGTGCCCTCCATGATCGACAGGCTGCGCCAAAACATCGTCAGCGATCTCGGGACCTTGATGCCGAAGTCGCGCGCGATGCGGTAGAGGTCGGCGAAAATATCGACCGTGCTGCTCATCTGCGCCATGGACAGGACGCGGTATTTGTCCAGGTACGCCTGCATGCGGCCGCAGTACGCCTCGCGGTCAAGCTCCGGGCCGTGCCCGCAGATCTTCAGGACCGCGTCCGCAAAGCTCATATAGTCGTTGCTGACTATCGCCCTCATGCAGATCTTTATAAGCTCCGCGTCATCGCTCGTGAGCGTTCCCATCATGCCGAGGTCGAGCCACACGATGCGCCCGTCCCACACGCGGACGTTGCCAGGGTGCGGGTCGGCGTGGAAAAACCTGTCCTCGGAAAACTGCTTGATGTAGTTATTTATGAACTTCGTGCAGACCTCCTGCACGCTGTAGCCCTGCTCCTCCATCGCGGCCTTGTTGCACAGCTCAAAGCCGCCGATGTACTCCATGACCAGGATGTGCTTTGTCGAAAGCTCGTCATACACCCTCGGACAATAGACATACTTTATGCCCTCGATGTTCTCGCGTACGCGGCGGATATTGTCGGCCTCGCGCTCGAAGTCCATCTCCTCCTGCGCGACCGCCCATACCTCGTCTATCGTGTCGCCTATGTCCATGACGTTGTTTATCTTCTTGAGCTTGACGACGTTCAGCGCGCTTTTTATGAGCCTTACGTCGCGCTCCATTACCGAATATATCTCCGGCCGCTGTATCTTAACGGCGACGTGCGTCCCGTCGAGCAGCACGGCCTCGTGCACCTGCGCGATCGACGCGGCTCCCAGCGGGTACGGCATTATCTGACTGAATACCTTATTCCAGGGCCTGCCGTATTCCTCGCTTATGAGCTCGCGTATCTGCGCCGTGACGAGATGCTTTGCGTCCGTGCGAAGCTCCTCAAGCTTTTTGCAATGCTCCATCGGGATCATCTCGGGATGCATCGAGAGGAGCTGGCCGAGCTTTACGAAGGTCGGGCCGAGCTCTCTGAGCATATCGCACAGCTCGTCCGGGCTCATGCCCTGCCTTATCTTATACTTTCTGATGATCCTTACTATCTCAAGCAGTCGCTTTGCGTCCGCGCCCGTTTCCATTGCGGCGTTTGCCATCTATGATCCTACCTTTAAATTTCAGTATCGAGAATATAGCAGGTGTGCGCAAGGCCGCCGTCGTCCGTGAAGCTGACGATGCTGCCCTCCACCTTCGTATACGTGTCCGGCCGCACGGCAAGCACGAGGTCGGAGTCCTTTTCCCACAGGTACACGGCGCTTTCGTATTTTATCTCGCCGCTGCGCAGTCCCTCACGGATAGTCATGCTGACGTTATCGAAGGTATATTCCGCCGCGCCGCCTATCTTTATCCTGCCGAGCTCCACAGGCTCCGCCGCGGGGTCGATGATATAGCCGCTGCGCTCCTGTCCCGAGGCATTGAGAAACTTCACCGCGGTAAAGCCCGTCTCCCCGGCCGAGGTGTCGAGCTCCAGCGCTTCGGGCTTTACGAGGTACAGCATGCGCTTGCCCGTCCACACCCACTTGCAGCCGGGGTGCTTCTCCTCCTGCTCTGCAAAGCGCTGATAGTCGGCCCGGCATGCGGCCTGAGCCTCGGCCGGCGTCGCGGCCTCAAGGCCGTCTATATGCACCTGGTACACCGGCGCGACCTGCGACAGCTTATATCTATGTATGCCGAAAATGACGCCAAGCACTGCAAGCGTCAGCACGGCGCATATTATGTAAACTCGTTTTGAGCCCTTGCCGTTCCCCTTCAATACGGGCATTGCTCTGCCTCCGTACACATTACTGACTGTATTTTAACAGAAACCGCCCAATATAACAAGGTCTTTTTTACAGGCGCATTTAAGCGGCAAAAAAAGACCGGCCACTGATGTGGCCGGTCCTGTCCGCGGCAATAGGTGAGGAAGAAAAGGAAGTAGGTATGGCAGGAAGCGCCGCGGAACGGATGGGGGATTTATGATAATTGACTGTTAAGCGTCATATCATACAAAATGCTGCCTACAGCTTGTCAAAGCGTGTGAGGATCGCCGCGAGCTGTGCGCGGGTGATTACTTCGTTGGGACGGAAGGTACCGTCGGCATAGCCGGTCACGATATCGTTTGCCGCCGCCCAGCGCACCGCGTTGCGGAAGCCGTCCGGGATATCGGCCGAGTCGGAGAACACGCCGAGGTCGCCGCTGGTCTTGGGAGAGCCGGCGTATCTGTACATTATGGCGACGAACTGGCCGCGGGTCAGACCGTCCTCCGGTCCGAAGGTGGTCTTGTCGTAGCCGTTGACTATGGCGTTCTGATAGGCCCAGACTATGGCGTCATGCGCCCAGTGGCCGTCGGAGACGTCGCTAAAGGGCTCGGTGAGGCCGCTCACGTTTGGCGAGCCGGCTATGCGGTACAGGACCGTCACTGCCTGCGCGCGCGTAGTGGTCGCCGCCGGCTCGAAGGCAGTGGACGAGGTGCCGTTTATAAGGCCGTTATACCACGCATAGTAGAGCTCGTCGTAGTACCAGGCATCGGCGGGGACGTCGGTAAACGGCAGCGTTCCGCGCTCGGGCAGCACACTGAGTATCTGCTCGGCCATATATCTGTGACCCGCGATGGTCGGGTGAGCCTTGACGGTAAAATAGGCAGAGAAGTTTTTGTCGGTCACGTTCTGCGAATAGGTCTCCGTGCCGAGGATATTGACATAGCGGAAGTTATCGTGCTTGAGCGCGAAGCTCCTGATATATGTGTTTATCATGGTGACGGTGGGCGCCGTGACGGCGCTCAGGCTCGTAAGGCTGCTGTCGCTGATCTTCAGGTACTTGAAGGGGTTGAAGACGCCCAGAGCGACAACTGTGATATCGGGATTTATCTCGTATATCTTTTCGATGACCGCGTTGTAGTTTACGGTGAACTGATTATACGCAACGGTCAGGTAGCCTGCCAGCATAGTGCCGAGCTTTGCAAGCTCACCGGCGGTCTGGCAGTATTGCAGGAGCTTTGCAAAGCCCTCGCCTATGCTGCCGCCCTTGTTGAGGAAATCCTTTATGCCCTTGAGGTAATCGTTTTCCGTGTCCTCGGTGTACTCCTTGAGGACCAGGGACGCGGACATTGAGAAAACGTCGTTCGACCCGAGGTTGATGCTGATGATACTGGCCTTTTTGATGGCCTCGGCATAGTCCTTCTGATCGGTGACATATTTGAGATCGTCAAGTGTGAACGAGCCGCTGCCGTCAAAATCGTACCATTTGTTGCCCCAGGTGTAGGTCGAGTCAAAATCGTTGTATACGCCCTCGAGGAAGTATCTGAGCTCCACCGCGCGCATGCCGCTGAGCGCATATTGCAGGAGCTTTGCGTCTAGCGCGTTTGCAACGAGGCTGTGGTACGCCTTCGGTACGGCGGTGAAGTCAAAGCCGTGATAGAGATAGTCGGGATCCATTATGTAGCTGGGGTCGTCGGTCTCCTGATCGAAATAGGTCTCGCTGCCATCCTTGGTAAGGCCGCAGCCGGCGGCGATGCTGTCGCCGACGCACATATAATATCTGTAGGGCTCATAGCTTCTGTCCGCCAGCGCCGGTGCGCAGAGCGCGAACACCATGACGAGCACGAGCACGAAGCTGAGTATACGTTTTGTATGTTTCATTTATATCTCCGTTATTTTTTATATCTCACATTTTGTCAAAGCGTGCGAGGATGGCCGCGAGCTGTGCGCGGGTGATTACTTCGTTGGGACGGAAGGTATCGTCGGCATAGCCGGTCACGATATCGTTTGCCGCCGCCCAGCGCACCGCGTTGCGGAAGCCGTCCGGGATATCGGCCGAGTCGGAGAACACGCCGAGGTCGCCGCTGGTCTTGGGAGAGCCGGCGTATCTGTACATTATGGCGACGAACTGGCCGCGGGTCAGACCGTCCTCCGGTCCGAAGGTGGTCTTGTCGTAGCCGTTGACTATGGCGTTCTGATAGGCCCAGACTATGGCGTCATGCGCCCAGTGGCCGTCGGAGACGTCGCTAAAGGGCTCGGTGAGGCCGCTCACGTTTGGCGAGCCGGCTATGCGGTACAGGACCGTCACTGCCTGCGCGCGCGTAGTGGTCGCCGCCGGCTCGAAGGCAGTGGCCGAGGTGCCGTTTATAAGGCCGTTATACCACGCGTAGTAGAGCTCGTCGTAGTACCATGCATCGGCGGGAACGTCGGTAAACGGGAGCGTTCCGCGCTCGGGCAGCACGCTGAGTATCTGCTCGGCCATATATCTGTGGCCGGCCAGAGTCGGGTGTACCTTTATGGTGAAAAGCTGCCAGATGTTCGGCTCATCATAGCTCATGTCGTAGGTCTCGGTACCGACGACATCGGCATAATAGAGATTATCATACTTATAGGTCTGCAGCTTGAGGTAGGTGTTTATCTGCCTTACCATCGGGGCCATAAGAGCGCCGAGGTCGAAATTGCTGTCCGATCTGAGGGTAAAATATGCAAAGGGGTTGAACACGCCGACCGCAACGACGGTGATATCGGGATTGAGCTCATACACCTTCTTCAGAATTGCGCTGTAGTTTTCGGTGAACTGCTTATATGTCTTTGCAAAGGTCTCCGTAAGCGTTGTGACGAACTCCGTCATCTTCCCCATCGTCTGACAGTACTCGATGAGCTTTCCGAGAGCCACGCCCATGTTGCCGCCCTTGTTGAGGTAATCCTTGATATTCTTGAGCGTTTCGCTTTCCGAATCCTCCGCGGTCAGTATCCCCAGGCTGCCGAGCAGCGAGAACGAGAAAACATCGTTCGAGCCGACATTGATGCTGAGAACGTTGGTCTTCTTCACCATTTCGGGATAGTTGACCTTTGCGTTTATCGAATCGAGATCGTCGAGGGTAAAGCCGTTTCCGTCAACATCAAAAACGGAATTGTCCCACCAGCGGGTCTCGTCGTATTCGTTGTATACGCCCTCGAGGAAATATCTGAGCTCCACGGCGCGCATGCCGCTGCGGGCGCATTGCAGGAGCTTTGTGTCCAGCGCTTTCGCAACTATGCTGTGATACGCCGTGGGAATGGCCTCAAAATCATAACCGTGATAAATGTAATTGGGATCCATGAGCCCCTCGACATCGTCCATGGACTTGTTTTCAAAGGTCTCGCTGCCGTCCCTGGTAAGGCCGCAGCCGGCGGCGATGCTGTCGCCGACGCACATATAATATCTGTAGGGCTCATAGCTGCCGGACGCCAGCGCCGGCGCGCAGAGCGCGAACACCATGACGAGCACGAGGACGAAGCTGAGTATACGTTTTGTATGTTTCATTTTCTCTTCCTCCCTGCGCTGTCAGACAGCCTCGGTGACGTAATTTATATCCTTGTAATCAGCGGCAAGCTTGCTGTAATCTATCTTGCCCATGCCCATGTGGGGCATTTCGTCCACGAATACGATATCGCAGACCATGGAGCGGGACTCAAGCTCCCTGCGGCACATTTCCAGAAGCTCTGTCTTTATCGCAAAGTGCCTGTCATGCCCTCTCTCCTTCAGCTCGACCACAGCGAGCGGGAGCTGACCCTGAGCATGGTCCTTGTCATTTACGCCGACGACCGCGCAGCTGAGTACCTTCGAGTGCCGGCCGAGGATGCTTTCAAGATGCGAGGGGAAGACCTTGTGGCCGTCAAAGAGCGTGATCATGCGCTTTATCCTGCCCTTTATGTACACAAAGCCGTCCTCGTCCATGTGTCCGATATCTCCGCTGTGTACCCAGAGCGTGCCGTCGGGGTGACGGACGATGACCTTGTCGGTCTCGGCCTTATTATTAAGGTAGCCGAGCATGATCGACGGACCGCTTATGCAGATCTCGCCCTCCTCGCCGTAGTCGAGCTCGTTTGTCGTGCCCGGCTCGAAGATGCCGATGGTCGTGGTGAGAAGAGGGTATCCGACCGACAGGCTCTTGAAGTTGCCGTTGCAGCAGCAGGACGCAGCCGAGGATACCTCGCTCATGCCGTAGCCCTGGGAAAGGGGATAGCGGCAGCCGCGGCTTTCGAGGAAGCTGTTGAGCTTCGCCTCGAGGCCGGCGTTCATGGTGTCGCCGCCGGAGCCGGCGGTACGGAAAAAGCTGAGGTCGAAGCCCTTGGACATTTCCTTGCTGTTCATGAGCTTTTCGTAGTGCGCCGGAACGAGCAGCGTGTGCTCGGGGCGGTATTTCTTTACATAGTAGCCGACCTTGTCGGCGTTGAACTTCGGGATAATGACGACCTCGAGGCCGAGCGTGAGAGGCATATGCAGGCTCGATACGATGCCGTAGGAGGCGAACATCGGGATGATGTTCATAAAGCGCTGGCCGCGCTTGTAGGACACGCCGCAGTGCTTGAAATCAAAGGCGATGGCGTTGAAGCCGTCGTTTGAGAGCATTACGCCCTTGGGCGCGCCGGTCGTGCCGCCGGTGAGCGTCACGGCTGCGAGATCGTTCTCGCCGTAAGCCGCGGTCTCGGTCTTGACACCCTTGCCGAACGCAGCAAACTGTGTCCAGGTGAGGACCTTCTCGCTCGTCTCTATCTTCGGAGCGGGCATCTTGAGCTGCTTGAGAAGGCGGATAGACGCCGGCAGCGAGGTGTCGGCCGAGATAACGACTATCTTCTCGACGCCGGACTCGAGCAGGACGTCTCTGAGCGCCTCATAGAACAGGTCGATGACGATGAATATCTTCGCGCCGGTCTCCTTCACGAAGCGCATGACCTCGCGCGCATTGGTCCTCGGGTCGAGAACGACGGGCGCGGCGCCGAGCTTGTTAAGGCCGTACAGCGAGTAGATCATCTCGGGGAGCGTGACGGTCGCCGCTGCGACGATATCGCCCTTTTTGATCCCGCAGGCCTTGAAGGCTCCGGCTGCGTTGTCGATCTCGTCGAGCAGCCTTCCGTAGCTGATCTTTTTGCCGAAGTAATTGAGCGCCGTGTTGTCGAGCCCTCCCTCGCTGCACTCGCGCAGATGACGGTAAATGGTGTTCTCGGGAATGGACGCTTCCCTCGCCTCTTCCGTAAAGAACTTCAGCCACGGCTTTTCAATTGACGGCTTTAACAGTTTGCACATAGTTCTTCCTCCTTACTTTGCGCTGAACTTTTAACCTTGTTTTGTCTAATCATAAACTTATTTTTGCTTTTTGTCAACCAGTAGTTTATACTTTTCTCGTGATTTAGTTCACTTTTGTACATTTCGCTAAGTTTAATCATTCCCGATGCAGCGTTTTATACAATTTTGTCACTTTCGTATATAGCTGTACATTTATTGTTCATAAATATATTTTTGAACTTTTTTCGTTTTAACTATTGAAATTAATCAAAATATCGGTTACAATTAGACTACAGATATAAAATTAAACTTTTTTAATTCATTGTTAAAAATTCTTTAAAATTTTCAGGGGTGGAAATTATTCATGAGTACTAACAACAGAATGGTCGAAAAGTCAAAGAAGGCGATCAAGGATGCCCTTCTGGACATCATGTATGAAAAGGATTTCAAGCAGATCACGGTAAATGAGCTTTTAAAGCGCGCCAATGTCAGCCGCGGTACCTTCTACGCGCACTTTTCAAATCTTGAGGATGTGCGCCAGCAGCTTATAAACGATCTTTACGATCACGCGGACGCGATATTCGGCGACTACAAGGCCAGCGAGCTCGAGGAGGACCCGTACCCCATCATGCTGATGGCGGCGGAGATGATAGTTGCCAGCCGCGACCCTGCCAAGAGGCTTTTCAGATTTGTAAACGTATATGACCTCGGTATTCATCTCAAGACCTGGCTTACGAAATACATCCTGTCGGATGAGGAGCTTGTCGAGCGCTGGGGCGGTCAGGAAAAGGCCATGGTGTATGCCCGCTTCATCGCCGGCGGCACGATGCACGCGTATAATATGTGGATACTCGACGACTTTGGCATACCGGCCGAGACCTTCGCGCAGTCGCTGGCCAATATTCTCGTAAACGGCCTCAACGCCCTCAAGGTGAGCGGCGCATACGGCGGCGAGCAGTAAAGTAAAAAAAGTATAAAGGCACAGCGTCGGCTGTGCCTTTTACGATCCAAAGGAGAAAGCTATGAAAAAGATAGCCGTTATCACCGGAGCGTCCTCCGGAATGGGCAGAGAATTTGTATACGCAATAGATAAGGATATGGAGCTTGACGAGCTGTGGGTAATAGCCCGGCGCGAGGAGAGGCTTCTTGAGCTTGGGCAGCATGTACGGGCAAGGATACGCCCCATCGTGCTCGATCTCCTCGACCGCGGCAGTCTCGCCGCTTTCAAGGCCCTGCTCGAGGCCGAAGGGCCGGAGGTGAGAGTGCTTGTAAATGCCGCCGGCTTCGGTCTTTTCGGAACGTACACCGAGATGGACATGGAAAAGCAGCTTGAGATAATAGACCTCAACGACCGTGCGCTGACGGGCATCACCTATATAACTCTCCCCTATATGCCCGACGGTGCGCAGATATACAACATGGGCTCGATGTCCTCGTTCCAGCCGGTGCCGTATATAAACGTGTACGGCGCGTCGAAGGCCTATGTGCTCAGCTTTTCAAAGGCGCTTCGCGTCGAGCTGTGCCAAAGGAGCATCCGCGTAATGGCCGTATGCCCCGGCTGGATACAGACGGAGTTTTTCAGCCACGCGATACATGACGATACCGTGAGCTACTTTAACCGCTACTACGGCCCTAAGGAGGTCGTCGAAAAGGCCGTCCGGGATATGCACCGCAACAAGGCCGTTTCCATTCTCGGCCTGCCGGAGAGATTGCAGGTGCTCGGCGTTAAGCTCCTGCCGACGCGCTTTGTTCTGAAAACCTGGTGCAGACAGCAGAAAAAGCCGTTTAAATACTGATGATAAAGCAAAAAATCCCGTTCATCTGAACGGGATTTTTTAATGCTGACAGTACAGTTCAGTCGCCGAAGGATATGCCGATATCGCGCGCGACCTGAATGAGAGGATGGTCGGTCGGCAGGAATTTTGTCTTGCTGGCCGCCTCCTCAAGGGGGATGGACGTGATGTGTCCGTTCCGGATGGCTACCATGCGGCCGTACTGCTTATTGATAATGAGGTCTGCCGCGGCGGCGCCGAATTGAGTGGCCAGCACGCGGTCATACGGGCACGGGGGGCCGCCTCGCTGATAGTGTCCGGGCACGGTGACGCGGGCCTCCTGGCCGAGGGCCGCCTCGATTTGGGCCGCGATCTCGTAGGATATGGTCGAGTGCCTCGACTCCTCGCGGCGCCTGCGGCTCTCCTCCTCGGTGAGTATCTGGTCGTGCACGCTCTTTGCGCCCTCGGCGACGGCGAGGATGGAAAAGCTCCGGCCGTGACGGCGGCGGTGGTCTATGGCCTTTATAATGTTGTCTATATCATAGGGTATCTCGGGGATGAGGATGATATCCGCTCCCGAGCCTATGCCGGCGTGCAGCGTGAGCCAGCCCGCGTCGCGTCCCATGAGTTCGACGAGAAACACGCGGCTGTGCGACGAGGCGGTCGAGTGGATATAGTCTATGACGTTCGTGGCTATGTCAACTGCACTCTGGAAGCCGAAGGTCGTATCGGTGCCCCATATATCGTTGTCTATGGTCTTGGGCAGGGTCACGACGTTCATGCCCGCATCCATCAGGAGCTTTGCGCTTTTCTGCGTGCCGTTGCCGCCCATGACGACGAGGCAGTCGAGATTGAGCCTGTTGTAGGTGTCCTTCATCGCGGGGATAAGGCTGTTGCCCTCGTCGTCGACGATATCCTTGCCCGGGATATAGCGCTGGCGCGAGGTGCCGAGGATAGTCCCGCCCTGAGTGAGGATGCCGGAAAAATCCCGGGGCTCCATATACTTATAATCGCCGTCTATGAGGCCGCGGTAGCCGTCGTACATGCCGAATATCTCGAGATTTTCGATCTTGTTGTGCAGCGCCTTGCCGATGCCGCGCATCGCGGCGTTCAGGCCCTGACAGTCGCCGCCCGAGGTTATGAGCGCGACTCTGGTTATGTTTTTCAAGCCAAACCCTCTTTTACTGTTAAGATCAATTTATATTAATATTCTAAAGCAATCTCAATAAAAGTCAATCGTGAATAATACCGAAATCAAAACGGGAGCTTGTGCTTTAAGCTCCCGTATTTGTCTATTTTGCACTTTTGATGTAGTCTATATACTCCGGAATATGATCATAAAAGTCGCTGTTTCCGTGGCAATAGACCTCCAAGACCTTGTTATCCGATCTTACGATCAATTGGTTCAGGCCATACACATCACTGCTGCCGGCTCTTTTATAGTATTGCCAGAACACCTCCGCTCCGTCTTCTTCATACTCCTCCTGACGATAGTATGGGAAATTTCCTCCCTCATATCCCATGAGCCTTGCTCTTGATATCTCATTCATGCTGATGAGGATAGCATGGTCGTAGTACTCCTTGACGTAATCCATGCGTTTGGAGGCATAGTCCTTTGCGATCAGCTCCGTGGGAGCTTCGTAATAATCTACATTATAATACAGGATATCGGCCAATTTCCCGTCTGAGTTTCTCAGGTTTTTTGCCTGATGCAGTCCGATATGCTTTACCAGAAATGCGTCTGCCGTCTCGAAGCAGTCCATATCTCTGTCATAAGTGCCGATCTGTATGATCTCCTCAGCCGTGGGGATACCGATGGCTGATACGTCATCGGGCAGAAGTCTCATGTTCGGCGCCGTTACAGGGCATAACCAATGCGTGATCCACACGATGGCAAGAGGCAGGCCTATTGCGGTGATCACATATCTGGCCATTGCCCGTGAGCTATGCTCTTCGGCCTGAGGTACATTCTCTGCCGCAAACCTTCCGTGCCTTCGGCATATCGAAAATTGCACGATCGCTTCCGCAAGCAGGAGCAGCGACATGATGATAACAAGCACCGCATATGAGGCCTTGATGTTCAGCCAAAAGTGCAGCATATCTCCGCCGCCGTACTCCCACATTGTTCCCAAAAACGGCGTAAGCTGCGTGCACAGCGCCATTGCGAGAAAGACAAAGGCCATGAACAAATGCTCTCCGGCAAGCTTTTTGAGCGGCTTGATCAAAAGCTCGCGGTCTGTGTATATCTCCGGTGCGTCGGGATCGCCGGTGCAGACGACTACAAAATCGCTTTTAAACTCTCCGATGACCTGCCAGCCGCTGTGCTCGTACATCTCCTTTTTCTCATCGGGAATGTCGCAGGCCACGACATCGCAGAAATCGAGGCGATAGCGCATTTTCTTCGGCTCGCCCTTTTCAAATTTTGCAAACAGCAGGCCGTTTTCTTTGAAAAACAAGCCCTTTTCCGCCATGTTCTCCAGCCATCGCTGTATGGCCGGAAGATCGCCCGAACAGAACGGTACGATGCGTCTAACATATTTGCTCATCTTTTTCCGCCTCCTTTGCGTCGTCAAGGCACTGTCTGAGCCGCGTAAGCTCATCCTCATATGCCTTCTTCCCTGCCGGCGTGAGCTCATAGAGCTTGCGTTTGCCCTCAACGCCGACATACTTTATAAGTCCCTCCTGTTCAAACTCCGAAAGCAGCGCGTACAGCGTGCCCGGTCCGAGCTTCACGCGCTCCGCGCTGCGGCGAGCGATGCAGTCGCTTATGTCGATGCCGCATTTTTTGCCGCCGAGCAGCGACATGAGCAGGTAAAACATCGGCTCTGTCAATGTCGAAAACTTTTTCCTTGCCATCGGCTCACCTCCTATATCAGCGCGTCAAAAAAGTCTGTGGCTTTTTTGCACGCTTCAAAAAGCACCACATTTTTTGTGAAGCCTGCGCTTCACGAAAAATCTCGCTATGCTCGTCAAAAAGTCCGTACCGGACGTTTTTGATGGCTATGATCCAATTTGAGGCGGGCCTTGCCCCCTCACGCTCCACCGCTGCGCGGATACCTTTCCTCAGCAGCATAGTTTTTTGACAGTCTCCTATATATTGATATATCGATTATCGATGTTAAACTCAGTATATATCGAATATCGATATTTGTCAAGCTTGTTTTTCCTTGACTAAACACAACACATATATTAAAATATGTATATCTAACGTTGGGAGGAATTACATCATATGGATGCAATAAAAAATGCATATTATCGCTCGTTCCAGGCTGTTTTCAATATCGGCGCGCGCGCGCTGCCCTGGCGCAAGCCCACCACCATCGAGGGTGAGGGCTCCCTGAAGGAGGTCGCCAGGCTTTTTAAGAAAAAGCGCGTCAAAAAGGTCATGATCGTTACAGGCCGCACGGTCGGCAAGACGATAGCGCCTGTCGCAAAGGCGGCGCTGGACAAGGCCGGCATCGCCTATGAGCATTATTCCGAGGTGTCGGCAAACCCGACGGTCACCGTCGTGAACGAGATTCAGAAGCTGTATCTCGAGACCGGCTGCCAGGGCTTCCTCGCCATCGGCGGCGGCTCGCCTATGGACGCTGCCAAGGGCGCGGCGGCAAGAGTCGTGCACCCGAACACGCCGGTGAACAAAATGGCCGGGCTTCTGCGCGTAAGGCATAAGATACCCACCTTCGTCGCAGTTCCGACGACGGCCGGCACAGGCTCCGAGACGACGATAGCCGCGGTCATCACCGACCCCGAGACGCATCACAAGTACGCTATCATGGATCTGTGCCTTATCCCGAAGTACGCGATACTCGACCCCGAGCTCACGCGCGATCTTCCGCAGAAGACCACCTCCACGACCGGCATGGACGCTCTGACCCACGCGGTCGAGGCTTACATCTGCTGGACCTACAACACCAAGGAATCCCTGCGTCTTGCCGAGGAGGCGACGGTGCTGATATTCAAATACCTTGAGCGCGCATACAACGACGGAAACGACATGGAGGCCCGCCAGAAGATGCTCACCGCGGCCTTCAAGGCCGGCTTTGCCTTCACCCGCGCAGGCGTCGGCAACGTACACGCGATAGCGCACACCCTCGGCGGACTGTACAACACCCCGCACGGTCTTGCAAACGCGGTCATCCTCCCGATCGTCCTCGAGGACTACGGCGAGGCCGTTTACGAAAAGCTCGCGCATCTGGCTGAGCTCACCGGCGTCAAAACAAGCGGCAGCGACGAGGAAAAGGCCAGGGCCTTCATAGCGGAGATACGCGCCATGAACAAGCGCATGAACATCCCCTCCGGCTTTGATTTCATCAAGGAGGAGGACATTCATCAGATGTGCGTCTGGGCGATGGAGGAGGCAAACCCCGTCTACCCCGTCCCCGTTATCTACAACGAGGCGCGCTTCACGAAGGTCATTCACCGCATAATCGCGGAGGCCTGACAGCGAAAACTTCCAAAAGCCGTTTGCGTTGCAAACGGCTTTACTTTATGGTACTGTTAAAGAAAAAAATCAGAGGTGACTTATGGAGCTTCTATACGCACTTGAAAAAATACGCACACCGTTTCTCGACGCTGTGATGGGGCTCGTCACGAATCTCGGCGGCGAGGCCGTATTCATCGCGGCGGCCATCATCGTGTTCTGGTGCCTGAACAAGAGCTGCGGATACTACATGATGACGGTCGGCTTTGCCGGCACGATAATAAATCAGTTTCTCAAGCTGTGGTTCCGCATCCCGCGTCCCTGGGTGAAGGATCCGGGCTTCACCATCGTCGAAAGCGCCAGGGCCGAGGCCACAGGCTATTCCTTCCCCAGCGGCCACACGCAGAACGCCTTTGCCGTGTTCGGCGCGCCGGCAAGATATTTTAAAAGCACGGCGCTGCGGATAGCTTTCGTGCTGCTCATCGCGCTGACGGCCTTTTCGCGCATGTATGTCGGCGTCCACACTCCGCTTGACGTCGGCGTGTCGCTCATCGTCGGAACGGTGCTCGTTTTCGTAATATACCCCTTCTTCCGCGATATGGACAAGAGCCCCAAAAAGGTTTACATAATATTCAGCGTATTTATCGTGATGGCCGCGGCCTTCGTCGCCTTTGTAGAGCTGTACGACTTCCCTGCCGATATCGACCCGGACAACTACGCGGAAGGGCTCAAGAACGCGTACATGATGCTGTTCTGCGCGGCCGGTCTGCTGCTGACCTTCTTTGTCGACACGAAATACCTCCACTTCCCCACCCGGGCCGTGTGGTGGGCGCAGATAATAAAGGTCGCCCTCGGGCTCGCTATTCTGCTGGCGCTCAGGGCGGTCCTGAAGGCGCCGCTGCTCGCGCTCTTCGGCGGGCACAGCGTGGCTCACGGCGTGCGCTATTTCATCGTCATCCTCTTCGCCGGCATAGTCTGGCCGATGACTTTCAAATACTTCGCAGGGCTCGGACGCAAGGACTGATAAGACAGCAAAAAATGACGGGAGTCAGGTAACTCCCGTCATTTCAGACCAAGCATATCCCAGTTTGCGTTTTTGTGAAAAGCTCCGTTTTCCCACGAGCCCGCGGCAGTGCCGTCGCTAGCATTCTCCACTTCTCCGGTGAACGGATAGTTCTCGCCGAGGCACTCATACATCCCGTTGCCGAGAAATCGGAACAGACGGGGCTTATTTTCAAATACGATCCCCCTGTTGACACGGTCGTAGCAGTAGTCCGAGGGAATAACGCTGCCCATGTTTGTTTCAAAACGAGCGTATAGCAGCTCGCGAAGCTCCTTCAGGCTTATTTTATAGTGAATTCCGTGCTCTGAAACGAGCTCCGCTGCGATCGCTCGCATTTGTTCATCGAGCGTCATTTTGTAAATCACGCTTTCTGTCAGCCTACCCCGAACAGGCTTATTCTTACGGTGTAGGTGACGGTTTTTTCGTCGTAGGTGACGGTTGCCTCGCGGTTGCCGAGGCCTGTCATGTCGCAGTCGACGGTGTATTCGTCGGGGTCGGTTATGCGCTTTGCCGAGCCGTTATTGTAATAGGCTCTGAGCACGAGACCCGTCGTATCGAGCTCCTCGCCGACGGTGTACACGGTCTTGACCGGCATCTCCTCTATCTTCAGCTCCGTTACCTTGGGCCGCTCGACGATGACTGTGCATTGATCGTACACCTCCATCTTGTCCTTGACATAGACCATGACGGTCGCCGAGCCCTCGCTGACGGCCTTGAGCTTGCCCTCCTGCGAAACGGTGACAATAGAGGTGTCGCTGCTTTTCCAGACATACTCGGGCTCTTCCTGCTCCGCCGTGGGCTCGGGCGTGCAGTTTACCTTGAGCTGCGCCTCGTCCTCTACTGTGAGCGTAAGGCTCGGCGAGCTGAGCATGACCGACTTGACGTCGAGCTTTTCAGGCTCGGGTGTCGCCGTCGGCGTGGGCTGAACGGTCTCCTCGGGCGTATCGTCCCTGCCGCCGTTATTGTTGCCTGAAAGGGCGAACACGATTATCGCCGTCGCCATTGCCGCGAGGATAAGCACCAGCGCCAATATATAGCCGAGCATCGACTTCTTCGGCTTTTTTTCCGGCTCCGCCTGTCTGGGCGGGGCCTTTTTCGTCTGCGCCGCCTCGGGACGCGGCTTCTGCTTCGGCTGAGGCTGCGGTCTCGGCTCACGCGGCGTTTCCGGTATGTACTCCGGACGCGGATCGGCCTTGAAGTCCTCGCGCACGGTCGCCTCGTCGCTGCCGTAGGATACCTGCACGGGCTCATGCTCCGTTTTGCCGGAGGCCGCGAGCGTGAGAGCGCGCCTGAGCTCCGCGGGGCCGGAGTAGCGGTCGGCTATCTTATAGCTGCACGCCTTCATGACCGCCCTTTTGAGCGCCGCTCCGCCGTTTTTCGGCTGCGGCAGGCTCTCGCCTCTAAAGCGCCGTATCTGCGCGTCGCTTATCTGCTCCGGCGTCGGCGTCTGCGGCGGCATCGGGAGAAACGGGCCGCGCCGCTCGTTTAAAAGCCAGTAGAGCACCATGCCCAGGGAGTATATATCCACTCTGTCGTCATAGCCCTTGCCCTTGTATACCTCGGGCGCCATATACGAATACGTCCCGACCTTATCGGCCGAGCTGCGGATGGTAGAGGCCTTGGCGACGCCGAAGTCGCCGAGCTTATATACGCCGTAGCGGCTGACGAAGATGTTCTGCGGCTTTATATCGCGGTGGATTATATTGTTCTCGCGGCACAGCTCGAGCGCCGAGCACATGTCGCTGCCGAGCTTTATAACATTTTCGACCGTCATGCCGTTTTCGCGGACATAGTCGGGCAGGGACTGCAGCAGCTCCATGCGGATATAGATATCCCAGCCGAGATCGTTTTCGTGCGGTATTATCATCTGATCCTCGCAGTTTACGATGTTCGGATGACCGCGCAGAGCGCCGAGCAGACGGTATTCGCTGCTGATCTCCTCGACCTTCTCGCGCAGCTTTGCGCGCATGGCGAACTCGCTCATCGTGCCGAGCATTTCGTCGTACTCCTTCTGAGTTCCGGGAACGCTTATCACCTTGAGCGCACAGTGGAAGTCGCCGCCGTATTCATCTTTTTTCTTCAGCTCATATACCTTGCCGGAGCTGCCGCTGCCAATGCAGCGCACTATCTCCCAGCCGGGCAGCGATGATTGCAAATTCTCCATATCATGCATCCCTGATAATTTATTGATTAGTTGCCTTTAAATATAATATATTCTCTTTCTCTTGTCAAATTACTCTATTGATTTGAGCGCGCCGGCCATGTCGATGCCGTCTATCCTGCGGCGCATGATGGAGTTGACGATGGCTGCAAACACGAAGGTTATGGCGATGGAGACGGCAAAGCTGAGAAAGCTTATGTGGGGCTTGAAATACATCGTGTCGACCTTGATCGCGTTCATGACGAAGGCGTGCAGCGCGACTCCGAGGCCGAGGCCGAACACCGAGCCCGCTCCCGTGAGGATGATATTCTCGCGGAAAACGTACTGCGCCGCCTCCTTCGGATAAAAGCCGAGCACCTTTATCGTGGCTATCTCGCGTATGCGCTCGGAGATATTTATGTTCGTAAGGTTATACAGCACGATAAACGCCAGAAGTCCCGCGCAGAGGATTATCGCCGCGACGACGACGAGCAGTCCGTCGAGCATGCTTCCGACGCGCTCCTTCGTGTCGACGCTCAGGCTGACGCCCCTGACGCCGTCGACCGTGTTTGCTATGGCGGCGGCGCAGGCGTTTACATCCTTATCATCCGGAGCGTTTGCCAGCGCCGACTTGTACTCCGGCTCCTTGCCGAGCTGCTCGGAGCAGGTCTCGGGCGATATGAACACAAAGCTGTCGACATAGTTGTCAAACAGCGCGCTCACGGTCACTGTGAGCTCCTTTTTCTCGGCTGTCGTGAGCTTTATCTCGTCGCCGATCTCCACGCCGCCGAGCTGGCGGGCGAGGTTATAGTTTATCGCCGCCTCATTTTTGCCCGGGTAATCGATGGGAGCGCCGTCATAGCTGAGGTCTATGTACTTATAAAGATATCTGCCGTCGGTCACTGTAAGGGTCGCGGTCTTTATGGCGTCTCCGCCGTCGACCTCCGCGAGGCCGCGGTACAGGAATATCGCGTCCTTTATATTGTCTCCCGCGTCGCGGAAGAATATCTCCTGCTCCTCCTCGTTCATGTCATAGGCCATCGTCAGCTCGTAATCGTAGAGGATTATGTCGTCATACTGCCGCGCCACTACGTTCTGGATCGTATCGTTGAGGCCGAGAGCCGTCAGCACGAGCGCCGTGCAGCCTCCGATGCCGAGGAGCATCATGAATATGCGCTTTTTATAGCGCATGATATTGCGCGCGGAGACCTTCTGCATGAAGCTCATGTCGTTCCACACTGTTTTTATGCGCTCGAGCAGTATCCTCTTTCCGGCCTCGGGCGCCTTGGGGCGTATTAGCTCCGCTGGAACGCTCCTGAGCTCCCTTGCGCAGCAGTACCAGGTGACTATCAGCGTGACGGCGAGGTTTGCCGCCGTTATGCCGAGCGCCAGCGGCCAGTCCATCGTGAAGGTGAGTCCGGACAGGTTATACATGAGTCCGTAGCCGAACCACACTATCGCGGGAAATGCAAAGCTTCCGGCCGCTATCCCGAAAATGCAGCCGAGCACTGTCGCACTGCCGGAATAGATCATATATTTTCCCATCACCGCGCCCGAGGAATAGCCCAGGGCCTTGAGTATGCCTATCTGCGTGCGCTGGTCGTCGATCATCCTCGTCATCGTCGTAAGGCATACCAGGGCCGCGACGAGGAAGAAAAACACCGGGAACACCGCCGCTACGCTCTGCACGACGTTGGTATCGCTTTCAAAGCACACGTAGCCCGCGTTCGTATCGCGGTCAAGGACGTAGGTGTCGGCGTGGTTTATGTTTTTTATCTGCTTTTCGGCCTTGTCGAGCTCGGCCGCTCCCTTGTCAAGCTCAGCCCTGGCACTGTCAAGCTGCGCCTTTCCGGCGCTCAGCTCCTTTTCGGCCTCGGCAAAGCCGCGCTCGGCCTCCGCCTTGCCCTGCTCGTACTGCCTTTTTGCCTCCTCGAGCTGAGCTCCGCCGCTGCTTATCATCTCGCGCGCCTGGTCGAGCTGCGCCTGACCTTCCGCTATCTGCGCATAGCCCGAATCGAGCTGCGCCTTCGCGTCCTCAAGCTGCTTGCGGTACGGCTCGAGCTCCGCGTCCGCAGCGGCGAGCCTTTGGCGGTGAGTCTCGAGGCGCTCGCCGCACAGCGCTATCTCGCCGTTTAAAATGCTTATGCTGTTGTTGACGGTCGTGATTTTGACCTGCAGGAACCGCGCCTTGATCCTCTCGCCGTTTGCCTGGGCCTCGGCCAGCTGCGTATTGAGGCTTTCCAACTCCGCCGTCTTCTCGGCCAGCTCGCTCTGCTTTTCGCTGATGCGCTTTTCGTAGTAGCTTATCTGCTCGTAGACCGTGCCGTAGGTAAGAGTCTCCTTTATCTTAAACTGTCTCAGGCCAGATTCGTACTCGGCCTGTCCCTTATCGAGCTCGGCCCTGGCGGCGTCGAGCTCGGCCTGCTTCTGGTCGAGAACGGAGCTGTCGACCAGCATGCTCTCGGCCTCCTCTATCTGCTTACGGGCCTGCTCGAGCTCGGCCTCGGTCGCGCTTTTTTTCTGCACATAGGCGGCATAGCCGCTGTCGTACTCGGCCTTTGCCGCTTCGTACTGCGCCCTGCCCTCCTCATACTGGGCCTTCGCATCGTCAAGCTGCGCCGTCGCCTCTGCTATGATGCCGTCACGGCGTATCTCCGCACGCTCTGCCATAAACTCCTTGAGCTCATCGACGTATCCTGCGCAGTCTGCCTCGTACTCGTCGGAGTACACATATCCCCCGGTGTCGACGCGAAGGTAGATATCCGTATAGTAATCCGTTGAAAAGCCCTCGGGGAGGATATAGATATAGCCCTTGACGCTGCCGTTTCCGAGCGTGCTCGAGCCGCGCTCCATATTGATATACAAAACGCTCTCGGCCAGGCCGACTATCGTGTATTCGTCATAGGCGAAGGTATCGAAGGTCTGCGTGCTGTTATCCTCCGACAGCTTCACCGTGCTTCCTATATCCTCCTCGGAGTACAGGTTGGGGTCTGCAAGGCACTCGTCCGCCTTTTCCGGCATGCGTCCGGACCTGAGGTCGATGAGGTTTATCTTCTCCGGAATGCTCTGCGCCATCATGATGAGGTTATCCTCCTCGGGCGTGTTGAACAGGAAGTCCGCGCCGACGGCGCCCTCGGCGAGCGTAACTCCGGAGAGCTCCGTCACGGCGGCAAGGTCTTCGTCTGTAAGTCCGAGGGTGGACACAAGACGGAAATCGTAAAACTGCGTGCGCTGCGTATAGTTATTATACGTCTCCAGAAAATCCGGGCGCGACAGGCGCAGGCCGACAAAGAGGCCGGCTCCGAGCGCGATTATCGCGAATATGGCGAGATAGCGGCCGAGGCTGCCTTTTATCTCGCGTTTTGTCAGCTTCAATATCGATCTGTTCATAGAGGCTTACCACTCGATATCCGCAATGGGAATGGGGTGCTCGTTGCGCCTGACCTCCGTGACGACGCCGCTTTTTACCGAAACGACTCTGTCGGCCATGGCGGTCAGCGCATGGTTGTGGGTTATTATAACGACGGTCATGCCGTTATTGCGGCTGCAATCCTGCAAAAGCTGCAAAACCGCCTTGCCGGTATTGTAGTCCAGCGCGCCCGTCGGCTCGTCGCAGAGCAGGAGCTTCGGGTTCTTTGCCAGGGCGCGCGCTATCGCGACGCGCTGCTGCTCGCCGCCTGAAAGCTGCGCGGGGAAGTTCTGCGCCCTGTCGTGCAGTCCGACAAGGTCGATGACCTCCGCCGCGTCCATCGGCTCCTTGCATATCTGAGCGGCGAGCTCGACGTTTTCAATGGCGGTGAGGTTCTGCACGAGGTTATAAAACTGAAAAACAAAGCCCACGTCGTAGCGGCGATAGGTCGTAAGCTGCATCGCGTTATAGGACGATATCTCCTCCCCGTCGAGCACGACGCGGCCGGAGCTCAGGCTGTCCATCCCGCCGAGGATGTTCAGGAGTGTGGTCTTGCCCGCGCCAGACGCGCCGACGATGACGCATATCTCGCCCTTTTCTATCTCAAAGCTCGCATCCTTGAGCGCCTCGATGCTCACCTCGCCCATATGGTAGGTCTTTTTGACCTTCTCAAATTCAACGTATGCCATATCTTCCCCGCCTAACTGTATATATTAGATATATTATACTAAACGTATAAACTCATTGCAATAAAAAAACCGTGGCAAGCCACGGTTTTTAACGCTTTATTAAAACACTTATATGAGGCTGAGGACCTTGCATGCCTGCTCGCGGGTGGCGTAGGCCGTGGGACAGTAGCTGTAGCTTCCGTCGGCGTTTTGTGAGCCGCAGATTATGCCGGCGCGCTGGAGCGCGGCGACGCTCGGAGCGGCGTAGGCCGATATCTGCGCGCTGTCTGCAAATGTGACCGCAGGAGCGTCCTCGGAGAGCTTTATTCCGGCGTAGTCGGCATAACGGCAGATTATCGCGGCCATCTGCTCGCGCGTTATATTGTCGTCGGGCAGGAAGCTCGTATCGCTCACGCCCTTGACGATGCCGTTATCGGCGGCCCACTCGATGTAGGGCGCGGCATAGCTCTTGTCGCTGACGTCGGTGAAGCGGCATTTCGCGTAAGCGCTCGTATCGACGCCGTCAAGGCAGGCTATCATTTTCACGAACTGCGCACGGGTCACGTTCCCCTCAGGCTCGAAGGTGGTGTCCGTGCAGCCGTTTACGATACCGAGCTGGTACATGTTGAGGATGTAATCATACGACCAGCGGCCGCGCTCAACATCCGTAAACGGCAGGGTGTCCTCGTCTATTGGAGTGTCCGGCGTGCTGCCGCCCTTGCCGTAGGTGCTCGTCACGCGGCTTATGAGCTCAAGATACAGGTGCCTTGTGTTGGAAACGGTGTTTGAGAGTATGCCGCCGACGATGCTCAGATGGTCGTACGGCTGCGTGGGCAGCACGTTCCATATGCCGCTGGCATAGTCCTGCTTATTGTATCCGTCGCAGACGACGAAGGCCTGGCTGCCGTCGGCGTTGACGCATTTGAGCTGACTGTTTACGGGATAGAGGCCGGACACGACGTTTACCATGCCGTCGTTCGGAAGCCAGGTCTTATCGATATAAACGCCGCCCGCCGTCGTCTCGTCATAATACTTGCCCATCATCGCCGCAAAGGGCTTGAGGAGCATGAACACCGACGAGTCGGGGACCTGATTGCCGCTCACCGCGCTCTCGTGGGTCGCGTCGCCGCAGACGGAGAAGTAATAGACGTTCTTCTGCATCTCGATGCCGTCGTTTATCTTCAGTGCGTTGTCGATGGTCAGGTCGTAGATGGCGTTGTCGTTATGGCTCATGAAGTCGCTGCTGTTGAGAACGCGCACGAGATACTGAAGGTCGGTCTCGTCCTCCTGACGGTAGATGCCGAAATGCTCAAGCTGGAGATCATACACGCCCTTGAGCTTGGTAAAGCCGAGGGACGCGCCGAAATTGTAGATAAAATCGGTTACGACCTTGGTGGAGATATCGCAGGTCTCGATAAAGGTCGTTCCGTTATGCGGAGCGGCGACCGCCGTGAGCGAATACACCCAGTCGCCCTTGCCGCCTTCAAACAGCGGCGATACCTTCGTGCCGGCCGCCTTCGCCGCCGCGACCTCCTCCTCGCTGCCGTTTGCCAGAAGCTCGAGGAACAGGCGCGTCGTTGCGCCGCCGAAGCTGTGTCCTATGAGATTGACCTTCTTCTCGGCGCTCCAGCCCTCGAACAGCGGCGTTTCGTAGGTGATGCCGTAGCGCTCATGTCCCTTTTCGACCGAGTGCGCCGCACCGTAGTCGACCGTCGTGCCGGTCAGCTGAGCGTAGAGCTCGCAGGCCCTGTCCCACGCGCCGGAGAGCGGTCCGACCTGGGCGGCGTAGCTCTCGTAGCCCTTGCTCGTGAGGTACTTCATAAGATTGCCCGTGGTCATGCCCCAGTACGGCACGATCGGGTCGAGCATCGACCTGTCGCCCCAGCCCATGAGTCCGTGGACGAACACGAAGGGATACTCATCCTCCGGGTTTGCGTTCTCAGCCGACGCCGCTACCGGCAGCAGACTGCAAAGCAGCAGCACCGCAAGCAGCAGGCTGAGCAGCTTTTTCATTTTCTTCATCATTCTCCTCCTGTCAAAATATTCTCCGAACAGTGCATATACACTATATGTATATAGATATTACCATATCATGAGTTTAAGGTCAACACGGGCGGCATATTTTGAACGCTCTGTGCTTTAACGCAAACTTCGCTCTTGCATATTTAAAAGCTTTGGTGTAAAATATACCTCGCCTGAACAAATGCGGATGTCGTCTAATGGCAGGGCCCCAGCTTCCCAAGCTGGCTGCGCGGGTTCGATTCCCGTCATCCGCTCCAATATATAACAAATCCCGTAGTCATTGAAACTACGGGATTTTCTTTGTTTATCAGTGCTTTGCGGGCTCGGGAGCGTGCTCAGTTTTTGCCGGGAACGGTGAAGATGCCGGACTCGACAAGCTCCTGAAGGCCCTTGTGAGACTCGTACATGACGAGAAGTCTGCTCTCGATAACGGCCCACTTTTCCTCGATCTCGGCGTCGGCGGCGGCAAGGCGCTTATTGGCGACCTGCTCTGCCTCGGCGATTATCTGGTCGGCCTGCTTCTGAACATCGGCGAAAACGGCCTCCGCCTCCTCGTCGCGTCTTTTCATGTTGGCAAGATAATTGTCGGCCGTGAGCTGCGCGGCTTCAAACAGGCCGCTCACCTTTGCGGCAGCCTCTGCAAGGCTTCCGCTCTCGCTTACCTTTATCTCATATCCGTCGAGCTTGGCCTGAAGCTCCTTGACCTGAGCCTTGAGCTTTTCTATCTCCTGCTCCTGATCGTGCATGACCATCATCATTTCATTCTTGGAAAGATTCATTGATTCGTTTCTCATAGGTCTGCTCCTTAGTTCAAAATACAATTATCATGATATCATCCCTCGCCGCATATTTCAACAGCTATTTTGCCTCTGCCTCAGTTTACGACGCCCTTGCTGAACGCGCGGAACAGGAACGTCACGACCTCTGCCCGTGTGCATGACGCGGTGGGGGCAAAGCTTGACGCGCCGGTGCCGGTGGTGACGCCGTTCTCCGCCGCCCAGACGACCGCCTTGTAGTAGTACTGGCCCGAATCGATATCGCTGAAGCTGCTGCTGAGGTTTTTGGGGCTCGGAGAGCCGGCATAGCGCCAGAGGAAGGTCACAAATTCCGCGCGGGTCACCGTATTGTTCGGCGAGAAGACGCTGCCGTCGCCGGTGCCGGTGGTGATGCCCTTCTCCGCCGCCCAGACGACCGCCTTGTAGCAATATGCGTACTGATCGTTGTTCGGCACGTCGGCAAAGCTCTTTCCGCCGCTGCCGGGCTCGGGCCTGCCGGCCGCGCGCCAGAGGAAGGTGACGACCTGGGCGCGTGTGCAGGAGGCCTTGGGCGAGAAGTACGCGCCGCCCGTGCCGGTCGTGACCTGCGGCGAGCTGTAATACGCCCACATGATGGGGCTGTAGTACCAGTCGGTGCCCTCGACGTCGTAGAAGGGATTCTGGAACCTGCCCTTGCAGCTCTGGCACCTGCCGTATTCGATGATATGGCCGGTCTTTACGGTTATATTATCCTTATAGCTGTCCTTGCAGGTGGCGCAGGTATAGGTCGTATAGCCGTCCTTGGTGCAGGTCGGCGCGGTCACGACGGCCTTGTATCTGTGCTCGCCGAGCTTGCCGTAGCCGTCTCCGCATTCGTCGCAGATCGCCTTGCTCTGGCAGGTAGCCGTGCCGCCGCTGTGCGCGGTCTTGCGGCTGAGGGCATATATCTTTTCATCCACCGTAAGCCCCAGCCCCTCAAGCTCGCCGCGCAGGTCCTCGAGGGTCTTTCCGCAGCGCTGGCAGCCGAGCCAGTGATGGGTATCGTCGCTGCAATGGTCTATATCCTTTACATGGGTCGAGGCGATGATGTTGTCGAAGCTGAAGCTTCCGTCTCTCATCATCTGCGCGATATCCGGAAGGCTCATGCCGAAGCTGAGCGCGGTCTGCTTGAGGTTGTTCCTGTTGATGCTGCCTATAATGCTCGTGCCGGGGTGCAGATCGTGGCCGGTGCACTTATCGACGAGGTCCTCGTTTGTCAGGTCTATCGTGCCCTTGGCGTCTCTGTATTTGTTCTTGCATTTCGTACACTGATAGTAATCTATCGTGCCGTCGGCGGTGCAGGTCCGGGGCGTGCCCTTGACGAGCTTGAGCTCCTTGCAGCCGCCGGCGCACTGCTCGTAATAGTACTCGCCCTTTTCGATGAAGGCACCGCAGTCGGCGCAGTACTTGTCGCCCGTGTAGCCCTGCGTTGTGCCGCTGGCCTTTACAGCGTTTTTATACGTGAAATTTACATGATTTGTCTTATCGAGCGCGCCGTAGCCCGCTCCGCATTTCTCGCACTCGGCCTGAGCCGTGCAGCTTGCGGTACCGCCGGAGTGCTTGCCGGTGGAGCCGGTCTTTCCGCAGCCCAAGCATTTTTTATAATGCGTCTGGCCGTCGGAGTTTGCCTCCCAGAAGTAGTCGTGGTCGGTCTTGTCGGTCACGGCGTCGCTCCTGCTTATCTCGTTTGCCGCTCTTGCGTCGGAAAAGTATTTGTCGCAGCCGGAGCAGTACCAGCACATCACATTGCCCTCCTCCGTGCAGGTGGCGGCGCGCGCGGTAAGCTTCTTGAGGTCGCTGTGGTTGTTCTTATCCTTCGTAAGACCGTTATCGAGCTTTGCCCTGGATATCTGCTGCGTGCATGCCGAGTCGGTAAAATATTTCCCGCAGTCGGCGCAGTACCAGTATTCTATATGCGGATCGCAGGTGCCGTCCGACTTTTCGTGATGCTCGGCGTTTTTATGCGTGCATGTGCCGGTGTCTGTGCTCGGGATGGGTATGTCGATGCTCGGGACCGGTATGCTCGGAGACGCGCTCGGCGCGGGGCTCACGCTCGGAGACGCAGGCGTCGTTCCGCCGGTGACGGTGAGCTTGGCCGTGTCGCTGACGGCATAGGCTATGCCCGAGCTCCCGCTGAGGCTGCTGCTGTAGGCTATGCACTTGAACTGCTTGCCGTTATCGTCGGCCGAGGCATTTTCTATAGTCAGGGTATTGCTGCTTCCGAGGCCGCTCCCGCCGGCGCCGGACAGGAGCGTGGAGACGACGCTGTCGTTAACGAGCCTGTCAGCGTCGACCCATATGTATTTCACACTGCTGAGGCTCAGCCCGCCTATGGACGCTCCGCCCTCGGCCTTCGCCTCGGCGGTAAAGGTGGCCGTTGCGCCGATATTCACAGTGACGTCCTGCGGCTGTCTTGTGAAGCTTAGCGTCACCGTGCTGCCGCTGCCTCCGCCGCCTAAAATGTCGCCTATGCCGCCGAGATCTGCCGCCATCGCGCCGGCAGGCACGAGCGATACGAGCATCAGGGCCGCCATAAGCAGGCTTATAATGCGTTTGTTCATTATTTTCCTCCTAAGCGCTGTTTTCTCCGCAGGCCGCTCGCGCGGCCGATTCCATGCTCATTATACTATTCTGTCACTATAATGGCAAGTGTCAGCAGCCCGTCATTTTGTACATTTACGGCAAATGTGTATCGGTGCATAAGGCCGCCGGACGGCTCATATATATGGACTATGTGAGTTTGGGGAGTGGTGCATTTGTACACGAGCATTGAAGAGCGCGCCTGCGATCTTGCCGAATACATAATCGAGCATAAATCAACGGTAAGAGCCGCCGCGAAGCAGTTTAACATTTCAAAAAGCACCGTACACAAGGATCTCACCGAGAGGCTGAAAACAGTAAGCCCCGCACTGTATCATCAGGTGCGGGAGCTGCTTGATATCAACAAGGCCGAGCGCCACATCCGCGGCGGTATGGCTACGAGAAGAAAATATAAAGGCGAAAGCACATGAAAAAGCTCCCCTCACGGGGAGCTTTTTCGTATTTATCAGATGAGTATACCGCGCTTTTTGGCTTCAAATGTGAGCTCGTCGCGAAAATCGGGGTGCGCGATGGCGATGAGCTGGCGGGTACGATCGCCGAGGCTGCGGCCGCGCAGATGTGCGATGCCGTACTCGGTGACGATGTAATCAACGTCGTTTTTCGAGGTCGTGCACACAGCGCCGGGCGTGAGGGTGGGCTTTATCTTGCTTATCGTGCCGCCCTTTGCGGTGGAGGCAAAGGCTATGAAGCTCTTGCCGCCCCTGGACTGGCATGCGCCGCGCACGAAGTCTATCTGGCCGCCGGAGCCGGACATGTGCTTCGTACCGACGGATTCCGCGCAGACCTGGCCGAAGAAGTCGACCTCGATGGCCGCGTTTATGGAGATCATATTGTCGTTCTTGCAGATGACGTTGGGGTCGTTGACGTAATCGACGGGCAGTATGACCATCGCCGGGTTGTCATCGACAAAGTCGTATATCCTCTTGGAGCCGTAGGCGAAGGTGGTGACGGTCTTGCCGCGGTGTATCTGCTTTTTGGAGTTGTTCACAGCGCCGCACTCGAGAAGCTCTACCATGGAATCGGTGAACATCTCGGTATGTATGCCGAGGTCGTGCTTACTCTTGAGCGCCATGCCGGTGGCGTCGGGGATGGCGCCGATGCCGAGCTGGATGCATGCGCCGTCGGGTATCTGCTCCGCGATGAGGTTGCCGATCGTCCGGCTGACCTCGTCGATGACGACGGGAGGCAGCACGGGCAGCTCGTGATTATACTCGACGATGGCATCGACCTGGGAAACGTGCAGCTGAGCGCCGGTCAGGCATCTGGGCTGCTGATCGTTGACCTCGACGAAAATGCGCTTTGCCTTGTCGATCATCGCCTCGGCGTAGGAGCCGTTGAGAGCGAGGCTGAAATAGCCGTGGCTGTCCATGGGCGAGACCTCGATGCAGAAAGCGTCAAATTCGTACTCTGCGCGCAGATGTCTCGGGATATCGCGGTAATAGGTCGGCAGGATGTCCGCCCAGCCGCCGTTCACCGCCTTGCGGGCATATCCGGAGCTGAACCAGGAATAGCCCGTCATCTTGCCGGCAAGCTCGGGGTCGGTGTAAAACTCAAAGGGGTATGCGTCAAGAAGCGTGTGTACCTTCACGCCCTTGATATCGCTGCCCTTTACTCTCGCGCTGATCGCGTTCATGATCGCGGGCGTCTGCGAGGGCGCCGTGTCCATGCCCAGGACCCAGCCGGACTCGACCTGCCGGGCAAGGTCGTCCGCACTAATGAGTTTTTCAGCGTATAATGCTTTAAAATCGGTCATTTTTAACACTCCTGAAACAATATTGTGTTTAAGCTGATGATATTATATAATAGTACCCGGTCAAATTCAAGTGCCGGACGAGCCTTATTGGGCGAAATCACTATAATTTATTTTCTAACGAACAGGGAGGTCAGTATGAAATTCACAAAAATGCACGGAGCAGGAAATGATTTTGTTATCATAAACACTCTCACGGAGGCTATCGAGCCCTCCTCCGTCCCCTGCCTTGCCAAAACGCTATGCAGCCGCAGAACGGGCGTCGGCGCGGACGGGCTCATGCTCGTCGCTCCGGCGCAGGGCGGCGCGGACTACCGGCTGCTGTTTTATAATTCCGACGGCAGCCTCGGCGAAATGTGCGGCAACGGCGCGCGGTGCATCGCGCGCTACGGCTATGAGCACGGCCTTGCGGGGAATACGCAGCGCATAGAGACGACCGCCGGTCTCGTCACAGGCGAGCGGATAGATAAAACGCTCTACCGCGTAAGGCTCAACGACCCCTCGGTCATCGACCTGCAGCGCGTATCCGAGGGGCTCTGCTGCGCGTACATAGAGCTCGGCTGCCCCGGCATACCGCACGCGGTGCTTATTAAAGACGACTGGGACAGCGTGCCCGAGGACGAGCTGCGCGCGCTCGGCAGGGCACTCAGGTACTCCCCCGCCTTCCCGAAGGGCGCAAACGTGAGCTTTGTAAGGCTCACGGGAAAGGACGGGATAAAGGCCGTGACCTACGAGCGCGGCGTCGAGGACTTCACCCTCGCCTGCGGCACCGGCTGCGGCAGCATCACGACCGCGCTGACGCTCATGGGGCTGGTATCCGGCGAGAACGTGAGGATATCCATGCCCGGCGGCGAGCTGTTCGTTTCGCTCACGCACGAGGGCTGCTCGGTGCGCGATATATACCTCACCGGCCCGACCTGCGTTGTATTCGAGGGCGAAACGAGGGAGATTTAAGAGCAAAGCCTCAGATCATCTGACCGAAGTGGTTTTTCGTCATACGGTTTTCACAAAGCTCCAGTTTTGGATCGTCTGCCCGCCGTGCGTGAGGCTGCGCCCGGCAAAGCAGTCGAAGCCGTTCCTTTTGTAGAATGTGCAGTTTTTCTCAGTATTCGTAGTAAGGGCGAGCTCTCCGCCGCCGTTATTCTTTATATACGGTATCAGGCAGTCGTTTATCATGCCGCTGCCGAGGCCGCAGCCCTTCATCCCCATGTCTACCGCCAGCAGCTCAATATACCATGCGCTTGGATGCTGCTCTGCACAGTCAAGGTGTCCCTCCTCGGAAATGCTGAAGAAATCAAGTATTTTTGAAAAACCGACCGGAAACAGCAGGCTCACGCCGCCCGACAGGATATAGTCCCAAACGCTTATGCGTCTTTTGGATGGGTCTTGCAGAAGCGCCGCCGAAACTATCCTTCCGTTTCTTACTCCGACAAAGCACTTATGCTGCTTCATATTTGCCCGCGTGTGCACCCTGTGCAGCTTTTCGATATAAGTAAAATACTCATTTTCGCTGTCAAAGGCACTCTGAAAAGCAAAGTCAAAGAACGGGTAGTGCCCGAACGACAGCGTTGCAAGCTTTGAGATATATGCAGCTTCATCGGGTCTTGCCTCACGGTATTCGATCATTTTAATTGTCCTCCTATACGCATGAATTTTTATAAACACCTGTTTACTAATGTGCATGTATGCAGTATAATAAGCCTATGCGCATAAGCCAATACTCAGCTTTAAGACAGCCGTGCATTACTGCACAGCTTATCGAAAGCTGTTCACGGGAGGTAGCTATGGAGGACAGGCGAACGAGGAAAACAAAAAAGGCGATCGAAAGCAGCTTTCTTATTCTGCTCGGGCAAAAAAGCCTCGGCAGGATCACCGTTGCGGAGCTATGCCGCATGGCTGACATCGGACGCGGCACGTTTTATCTGCATTACACGGACGTGTACGAGCTTTATGACAAGGTCGAAAACGAGGCCGGTGCAGGACTGTACAGGCTGTTTGAGGATGCTTTTCCCTCGACAGACAGGGAGAACAGCAGAAGGCTTGCCTATGGGCTGACAGCTTACATAGAGGAAAAGCGCGAGTTGTTTTTATTGCTCAGCCGTGAGGATAACCGCTCCTCGCTTCAACGGATCACACGGCAGCTGAACGAAAAGGTCATAAAAGAAAACCGCCTGCTGCACCCCGATGGCAACGTCCGATATGACGCTATGGAATCTGTTTTCGTTGTTTCCGGCATAACGGGCATTCTGGAAGAGTGGCTAAAGGGCGGAATGTCGGCTTCGCGCGATGAGGTCGCCGCCGCGCTCGACAAAATACTGTGCAAGATAAACGTGTAGAAAACGCCGCTCAGTCCGAGCGGCGTTTCATGCTGTCAAAAAACTATGCTGCTGCGTGAAGATGACCGCGCAGCGGGGGAGCTCGAGGGGGCAAGACCCGCCTCGAGTTAGATAAACCGCCGTCGAAATCCTTGAAGTTTCAAGGATTTCGGTAAAAGCATTTTGAATGCTTTCAAAATGCTCGGCGGAAAAGTGCAGTCAAAAAAGTCCCTAGCGGGACTTTTTTGACAAGCTGAAACGCCGCTCAGTCCGAGCGGCGTTTGAGTTTTTACACATACTGCTTTCTTGGGATGCGGTCGTAGTTCCACAGAAGGATGGGCTCGACGCAGTAGGCGAGGAATTTCATATCGAGGTTAAAAAAGTATATCGCAAAGGTCACGGCGAAAAGCCCCGCTCCGCCGCCGAGCATTTTAATGGGCAGCATTTTTAATTTTGACATATCGTTTCTCCTCCTTACCACGCGTGCTCATCCGGCAGGACCTCTATGGTGGGGTCAAGCGGCTCTTCACGCATAACTGTGCGCATGTACTGATTGAACTGCTCGCGGATCGCCTGACGGGGATATACGCGCGGGTCGGCAAGGTCATGGCAGACCCATACGAGGTGTATGCCGCGCTCTCTGGCCTGCTCCTCGAACTGGCCGTGCATGCCGGTCAGCGCCTTGCAGGACATGTGCTCCCACATCATGACCATGTCGGCGTTCATCCTCTCGCAGTATTCCCAGAGCTCGTCGACGAGCACCTTGTAGCCGCCGTGCGTGTGGTTGCGCATGATCATGTTCATCGTCAGCCACGCCATATCGTAATATGCCTGCTCGCGGTTTTCGGGCGTATCCTCCTCGGCTATCTCCTCGCTTATGACCATCGAGAGCATATCCGTCAGCGGCACGACGCCCCAGCACTGGATCATCCAGTAGAGCATATCTATGATATACTGCGGCTGCACGCCCCAGACGATGCATCTGTGGCGGTACTCGGAGGCCATCATGGTCCTGTTCTTATAGCCCTGCTGCACGAGCTTCATTATCTTCCTGTCGATCTCGACAAAGGCGGGGTAGCGTCCGCAGTTGCCCATGTAGTTTGTGTCGTTATACAGTGAGAACACCGCGCCGACAAACTGCGGATACGGCGTGCTGTTGACCTCGAGCCAGCTCACGCGGTTGCGCGTCGTAGCGTTTACGCGCTTGGCACATTCAAAATACGCGCTCCAGTCCCACTTCTCGCCGGTCTTCTCTTCTATGAACTTTATGGCGGCCTTTACGTCGTTTGCGGCGTAGCGCTGAACGTCCTCCTGAGTGTGGCGCATGGGCGCTACGAGCTGGAAGGTCGGTATGCCGTACTCGCGCTCGAGGCGCTTTGCTATAAGGCCGTTGCCCATGAGCGAGCCGTCGCAGGTCGTGTTTACCTGAACGGCGCACTTGCCGAGCACGGGGAAGTCGTCGTCGATGGAAACGCCGAGCTCAGCCTCCGGCATGGGGCACACGTCGCCGGGGATGCCGAACTGCTGGGCGACGTCGAGGTAGTGCAGGCCCGAGTTCTGGTTGAGCAGGTTTGCCGAGAACATCGTCGGCACCTCGCGCAGGATGCAGTTGAGCGTCGGGAAGCCCATCATTACTGCCGTCATCGCGTTTTCGTCCCAGAGAACGCATTTGTCGGAGTATTCCACATTGTTTCCCGTTCTGCGGTCGCCCTTTATCGAGTTATCTATGCACTGCGCAACGTCCTTTACGACAAAGTCCATGGCCGTGTGGGTGATGCGCAGGGGCTCGTCGCGCAGTCCGATGGTGAATTTATCGAGCATGTGAGGCACGGCGAGGTAGTTTGCAAACCATCTGTAGCGGAACATCGCCTTCACGTTGCGCGGCTTTATTATGACCCTTGCGAGTATTGACAGGAGGTAGAGCCAGCGGCTGTAATCATACAGCGTATCCTTCAGACCGCGCCACTCGCGACGGCGGCGCACCTTGCCATGATCATACAGAACGCCCAGCTGCTTTTCGCCCCTGCGCTCCTTATCGTTTACTACGATCGCCATTACTTTGCACCTCCCTGAAGCTTCTTTATCTCAATACTCTCTACAAAGGCCTGAACGCGGGTGCGCATCTGTCCGACGGACGAGCTTATGTTGTACGGCCTGTCGACGGACAGGACCGGATAATTGTAATCCTCGCGCAGCATGGTCGAGCCGAGAAGGCGCTCATAGGCCCAGGGGTCGCAGAACTTTATCTGCTCATATAAAATGCCGTCGGCCCCGTATTCCTTTGCGATCTCGTTTACATACGCCTTGCGGCCGTAGACCTTTTCCATGTTGAACATGCGCGGGCAGTGGCCGTTATAGACATAGTGGCGGCAAAGCTGCGTGAGCGCGTCCTCCCCGTCGCTGAGCTCGATCTCCATCCTGCCGGGCAGAGAGCCGAAGCAGAAGCGGTCCGCGCAGACATAGGCGCCGGTCTCCTCGATGAGCTTTATAAAGCCGCTGTCGTCTACCTCCGAGCCGACGACCGCTATCCTCGCACGGTACTCCTTATCCTCCGGCTCACGTGTTCTTATCTCCTCGAGCGTCTCCTCGAGCCTGTCGATGATAAGATACTGCGGCATGACGTAGGTGGCCAGCGTGAGCACATGGAACTCATAGCCGGTGATGCGCGGCTTTGCCTCCTTGCGGAAGTTGCCGATCTCCGTTATCACGCGGCAGACGCGGTTGTGCTCTCCTATCGCCCTGCGTATCGCCGCATCGGAGACGTCGATGCCGTAGTTTTCGTGCAGCGGCCTGAGTATGTGGTTCCGGCACTGGAGCTCGAGCAGCTCGACGCCGTTATCGTCGGCCTTGAGCGGTATCTCCATAAACTCGTGGAAGAACCTGTCGTTGCCCTCTCCCATGGTCTTGAGAAGCTCCATATTCTCCACGCAGCGGTTTATCATCGTGCAGCCGTCCGGCGCGATGACGCAGTCGGAAAAGTTGAAGCCGCCCTCGATGGCCCGCTCCAGGAGCGCCCGCGACGTTTCGCACAGGAAGCTCGTCATGTAATACGTCGCGATGTCCATGGAGCCGGTGTTCGGCGCGTGCAGGCGTATGCCGAAGGCATTGCCGAGGTTCATAAGCGGCTCCGGCGTGTTTTCGCAGACGAACGCGACGCAGATCTTCCCGTCCTTTTTAGCCTGAGTGATGAGCTCGTTGTTCGCCTCCTGCAGGAGGTTCTCGAACCAGTTCAGATACTTCAGGTCTCTCATTTTTAAACTCCCCCATTTCATGTATTCTCCGATCCCTTCCCTGAGGATCTTCGTGTTAATATTTTAGCATTTGATACATTTTATTTCAATATATTTATGCACATTCTCTGTTTTGTATATTAATCTCATGGATTTTTGTATATTATCACGACATTTAGCCGCAGAGTGTATATGGAATTTGTGGTTTTGTATAATCTCATATTTTTGAAGTTCTATAAAAAGGTGCAAAAATCCCGGCGGCGCTTCTGCGCCGCCGGGATGACGGATATATGCGTTTTGTTATTTTTCGGCTCTTGCGACGAACGCCGCAAGCTGTGCGCGCGTGCAGCTCTCGTCGGGGCTGAAGGTGGTCTCCGAGGTACCGAGGGTGACGCCCTTTTCGACCGCCCAGGACACGGACATTGCGTAGTAGCAGTCAAACTGCCCGACATCCGTGAAGTCGCACCAGGTCCTGACCTCCTCGGAGCCGTTTGCACGCCAGAGCATCGTCACGATCTGCGCGCGCGTGCAGCTCTCGTCGGGGCTGAAGCTTGTCTCCGAGGTGCCGAGGGTGATCTTGTTCTCTGCTGCCCACAGGACCGCCTTCTCGTAGTAGCTGCCGGCCTTCACGTCGCTGAAGCTGCTGCCCGCTGCGCTGGGCTCCGGGCTGCCCGCTGCGCGCCACAGCACCGTCACCGCCTCGGCGCGGGTGCAGTCTGCCGCCGGGGCGAAGCTCTTCTCGCTCACGCCGTTTACATAGCCCTTCTGCGCAAGCTCCATAACGCTGGCATAGTACCAGTCGCTCTCCGATACGTCCTCAAACGGATTTTCAAAGCTCCTGGCCTCGATCTTCCAGGTGGACTTTATCTCCGGGGTGATGGTCCCCTGCTCCTGGATGTAATCGGCAAGCAGGTTGCGGGCCTGGCCCTTGTCCTCGCCCTGGATCATGTCGTACTGGGTCGAGTAGATAACGCGGCTCTCGTCGTTGGGAGTGAAGCTGCAGCCGTGATCGTTGATGTAGCTGATGTAATTGCCGCCGCCGTTGAAGCGGTAGTTATTGATGACAACGGTGAAGCTGTCATCGTCCTGTACCTCCCTGCCGTTATAGGTCATTGAGGAGATGCGGCTGCCGTCGGGCGCGCTCGGGTCGATGACGTAGCTGAAGCCGTCGCCGTAGATGACGTCGTAATAGGTCAGGCCGCCGCTGATGCCGTAGGAGCCGTCGTCGTTTGTCACGACCTTGGATGCGGAGCATTCAAGCCAGGTGCGGATCTCCTTGCCGCTCATCGTTATCTGATAAAACCAGTTTTCGTAGCGGTAAAGGCTGAACATGTCGCCGAGCACTATCTCGCCCTTGGGTATGAGGTTCTCCGCGCTGCCCGAGGTAAGCGGCGCTGTGATGGAAAGCTGCGCGGGCGTATCGTCGCTCTTGTCGTCGGGCGTGTTCACGCCGCCGCGGTCATATGCGCCCCATATCTGGACCTGATTGACGAGGTCGACGAAGGCCGAGGGAGCTGTGCCGAGGCCGCTTGCCGTGAAGTCGCCGTCTGCCGTGCCGATGCTCTCGAGCATGTAATCCTTCCAGGTCGCGTCCTCATAGGGCTGAAGCGCCGCGACGAGCTCGGCGTCGGGTTCGTAGAGCGCGGTCCTGTTTTCCGTCATCGGAACGCTCTGTGCATCGACGGTGTACTCGCCGGTGGTCTTATTGTAGGTGAAAAGCGCGCGGCCTACCGCTGCCGCCTTGGTGCTCGGGGAAATAACGGGGATCTCCCTGCCGTCGGTATTGGCGATTTTGGTAACGCCGTTGCGGTGCTCATGGCCGGAGAAAACGAGGTCGATGCTGTCGGTCGTGGAGACGAGCTCACGGACGAAATCGGAGAGCGCGGGGTCGCCGTCTATGCCGCTGTGGCTGACGAGAACGATGAGGTCGGCCTGCTCCTGCATCTCCTTTTCGTAGTGCTTATAGGTCTCGATGACGCCGGCAAAGTATATGCCCTCCCAGTGCTCCGGAACGTCCCAGTTTAAGATGTTGGGGTTGCCGATGCCCATGACGGCGACCTTTACGCCGTCAAAGTCCTTGATGACATAGGGCGCATAGCCGTTCCAGGTCTTCCAGTCCTTGCTTTCCGCGCTGTTGCTGGCCGCGTCAAGATAGTTTGCCATGGAAACTCCGACCTGGGACTCGGTCTCGGTTGACTCGGAGGTGAGATAGTCCAGCTGCCTATGGAGGATATCCAGGCCGTAGTTGAACTCATGGTTGCCGACTACCCACATGTCATAGTCGAGCATGCGCATGACCTTCATCGCGGGGTCCTGCGCGTCCTGCTTCATGAAGGAGTAGTAATAGGTAAGAGGGGTGCCCTGGATAGTGTCGCCGGAATCGCTCAGGAACACGTTTTCGTACTGGGCGCGCTGCTGCTTAATATAGGTCGCAACACGGGTCATGGACTGATAATGCTTTCCGGACTGTTCCCGGTCCTTGGTATAGTCCGTTGCAAACTGCTGTCCGTGAACATCCGAGGTGTCGAGGAAGAGTATCTCCACCTCATTGTCATCCGCAAATGCTGCGGGCATCAGGCTCATGCACATGCACAGCACGAGCACGAATGCGAGCAGGCGCGGCAGTCTTTTCTTCATTCAAATGGTCTCCTTTTTCAATTTTTTTGAGCGGCAAAGCCGTCCTCTCGGCTCAAATATAAAACAATTCCGTATCAAAGTCCAGCGTCTACAGCTTTTTCGGCGTTATCTACAATTATATGCTTCATTTTTTTCGGATTTCACCTTTCTTCACAAAAGCTTGAAAATCCCGGCGGCGCAGAAGCGCCGCCGGGATGACGGGATATATGCTTTTAATTATTTTTCGGCTCTTGCGACGAACGCCGCAAGCTGTGCGCGCGTGCAGCTGTCGTCGGGGCTGAAGGTGGTCTCCGAGGTACCGAGGGTGACGCCCTTTTCGACCGCCCAGGACACGGACATTGCGTAGTAGCAGTCAAACTGCCCGACATCCGTGAAGTCGCACCAGGTCCTGACCTCCTCGGAGCCGTTTGCACGCCAGAGCATCGTCACGATCTGCGCGCGCGTGCAGCTCTCGTCGGGGCTGAAGCTTGTCTCCGAGGTGCCGAGGGTGATCTTGTTCTCTGCTGCCCACAGGACCGCCTTCTCGTAGTAGCTGCCGGCCTTCACGTCGCTGAAGCTGCTGCCCGCTGCGCTGGGCTCCGGGCTGCCCGCTGCGCGCCACAGCACCGTCACCGCCTCGGCGCGGGTGCAGTCTGCCGCCGGGGCGAAGCTCTTCTCGCTCACGCCGTTTACATAGCCCTTCTGCGCAAGCTCCATAACGCTGGCATAGTACCAGTCGCTCTCCGATACGTCCTCAAACGGATTTTCAAAGCTCTTTGACTCCGTAAGCAGAGTCCATTTTGAATCGCTGCCGTGGGAGACCTTGTCTGCGGGAGAGACCGTGCCCATATGGGCGACATACTCGCCTATCAGCGTAGGAACAGGCGCGCGGTCGGCGCCCAGGTACTGGCTTGCCGTCCAGCAGCAGTCATTTTCGGTCAGGCCCGTCGCCTCAAGGAAGCCATAGCCGCCGGACAGACGGTAGGAGTTGAGGGCAACGCGGATCTTGCCTTCCATTTTCAGAAGGTCGACGCCGTTTATCGACGCGGAAACGACGCGCTCGCCCGCGGGCTTTGTAAGGTCGAAGGTGTAGTCTACGCCGTAGAAGGTGTCAAGCCCGAATATGGACACGCCGTCGGCGACCGCGGGCTTGCCGTCCTTGATCGCGTACATGTCCGCTACGGTGCTCATCCAGTTGTAAAGCTGCTGCGGCGTCATATCGACCGCGCAGAGCAGGTTGTTGGAGTAACGGTAGAGCTTTGCAAGCTCCAGTGTGGAGACGCCGGCTCCGTCGGACGGAACGAAGCTCAGAACGCCGCCGCTCGCCGTGCCGAACACGGGCGAGGCGATGGAGACGACAGCGCCCTCTATGCCCTTGTCCTCATAGCTCTGCCACGAGGCCCATATCTGCGCCTTGTGGATGAAGCTCGACAGCTGGGTCTGGCTGAGCACCATGTCGTTATTGGTCTTTCCCTCCGCCTCGGAGCTGACTGCGTCCCAGCCGTTATCGAATTTGCCGAGAGGCGCGGACGCCCATGCATAGGTGTCGTCGTACCAGGGCTGAAGCTTCTCCGCGAGGACCTGGTCGGGCTCCTGCTCGCTGAGCTTTACGGAATCGGCGCTGACGGTGAAGCCGGAGACCTTGCCCTGCTCGTCAAAGCTCACGGTAAAAACATTTTTCGTAAGCGTCGTGCCGCCGCCGTTTACTATGTATATCTCCTCGCCGTCTGCGTTTTTGACCTTCTCGATATTGGCCCTGTGATCGTGGCCGTAAATAAGAAGATCAACGCCGTGCGACTTCGCCGCGCCGGTATAGGCCTGGGATTCGAGAACGTAGCCGTCATTGCCGCCCCTGCCCGAGTGGGCTGCGACAACGATGATATCGGCAAGATCCTCGTCTGTTATCTTCTTTGTCCACTTGTTGATCTCGTTTTCGAGCTCGCCGTTGGGATTGTCAAGGCTGCTGAACTGGAGATTGGGGTAATTGGTAGCCAGGTCCCAGGTAGCGTTTGCGGCGTTGCCTATGCCTATTATCGCAACGCGCACAGTGCGTCCGTTGCCTGCGTCGAGGGTCTTGACGACATAGGGGTCGTAGTAGGAGCTTCCCGCCGCAGTATCCTCTCCGCGGAAGTTCTTGCCGTCCTTGAGGAGCGTGAGGTTTGCGCTGAGGACCGCTATCCCGGCCTCGTCTGCCAGTCTGGTCTGAACGTCTCTCTGCTCGGGCGTGAAGTTGAACTCATGGTTGCCCATTCCCCATACGTCGTAGTCTATGTATTTCATGGCCGTGAGCATGGGGTTTTCCTTGCCGGCATTCTGCGTGATTGCATACTGCGCGACGAGGGTGCCCTGGATAGTGTCGCCGTTATCGATGAGTATGGTGTTCTCATCGCCGTACTCGGCGCGCTCCTTTGCGACCGCTGAGGCCACTCTGAGCATGGAGTTTAAGTCCTCCTTCTGCGTCGAAACGTCGTTTGCCGTGGATCTTCCGTGCATGTCGGTCGTGGATAAAACAGCAAAGCTGTAGGTATCCTCTGCCGCGGAGGTATCCTGCGCGCTGTCGGCTGCGGCCTCATCCCCGTCGGCAAAGGCCGCGGGCATAAGACTTATGCACATGCACAGCACGAGCATGAATGCAAGAAGCTGCGAGAGTCTTTTCTTCATTCAAATGTTCTCCTTTTCTTTTGTTTTTCTATTTCTCGAGCGGTCAGGCCGCCGATCTGTACTATAATATAAAGCACTTTACTGTCAAAGTCCAGCGCCTACAGCTTTTTCGGCGTTATCTACAATAGGATGCTTTGAATTTTTTATATTTCGACCTGTTTCACGAGAACCTGACAAAGCCGGTGAGCGTCCCGAGCGGGTAGCCGAGCGTCCAGGCCTTCTCGCCGCATTTGGGGCAGACCGCGCCGCGCCCGTGCAGCTCGTCGATATAGGCCTCGGCGCGCTGGATATACATATTGGTCTTTACGACGTATTTGCATTTCGGACAGTAGACGAGATAGTTTGCAAAGCTGTCGTATATGCCCTTTTTTCTGTTTTCCTTCTCCTCGTAGGAGAGCGCTCTCGGGAGGATATTGTTATTTGTATAGCTCATTGTCTTCCCTCCTCAGATCAGATGCTCGCGCTTTACGCTGTCATAGTGCTTATCAAGGAAGGGCACGATGACGCTGCGCATAAGGCGCATATCGAGATTGAAGTAATATACCGCAAAGAGCGCCGCGAGCGTAAGACTGCCGACGCCCATCATTTTAGCCATGATCTTCATACTGCTTCTCCTTTCTTACCAGCCCATTTCGTCGTCGAAGTCGACGAGGGTCGGGTCTACGGGCTCTTCGTGCATAACGCTCTGCATGTACTGATTGACTGTCTTGCGCGCCTCGTTCGTGGGAACTATGCGGCAGTCCATAAGTGAGTGCGGCATCCATATGATATTAAATCTGTCGCGGTGCTTGTGGAACTCCTCCTCGAGCAGGCCCTGAGCGCCGGCCATGCCCTTGCAGCCGATATCGTCGTACATGATGATGGTGTCGCAGTTGAACTTCTCGGCCGTCTCCCACATCTGCATGAGGTGGCGGTTGCCGCCGACGGTGTGTGTGCGCATGGGCGTTCTCGCGTGCCAGTCGGCAATGTCGCTCATCATTGTATCGCGGTCGGCGGTATCGACGATGTTGTGGCCCGTGAGCGAGTCCATGTTTATGACCGTCATGATGCCCCAGCAGTTATACAGCCACTGCACGCCGTGGGCGTAGTAGGTAGAGCCGCAGGACCAGGCCAGGGCACGGTGCCGCGCGAGCGGGAACGGATGGATGTTATTGCGCACGCACTTTTCAAAGACCTTATTTATCTTCTTATTGGCCTTCTTGAAGTACTTTGTGCCGCCCTGCTGATAGAAGTAAATGCGGAACAGGCCCTGAACGACGGAGTTGAGAGCGCCGTTGTCGCTCTTTGCGTAGATATCCCAGCGGTTTAACGAGCCGCGGTTAAATTCGTTGGTGTCCTCGATATGCTCGATGAAGGCGTCCCAGTCGAAGGGAACGCCGAACTGCTGCTCGAGAAATTCGATGGCCGAATACACCTCGTGTATGCCGAGCTCCTTGGTGGTCGGGTCGTCGTACATGAGCGGCGATGTGAAGGCATGCACGGCCTTTTTGCCGTCACCGGACAGCGCGCGCCACATCGCGGTGTTGTCCATCATATTGGCGTCGCAGGGGTTGTTCGTCGTCAGCCAGCAGTTTCCGATATCGGGGTACTCGTTTTCGACGGCGACGCCGGTCTCGACCAGAGGCAGCGTGCACATATCGCCGGGGATGCCGCAGGCGACGGCCTGATCGACGTAGTAGCAGCCCAGCTGCTTGCGCATCAGCGGCAGCATGAAGGCCGCGTGCTGCTGCATGTTGATGGCATAATGTCCCGGGAAGCCGAAGATTATATGCTTGGGCAGAGTGTAGTCAAAGGCGACCGTTACGTCGGTCCATTTCGTTTTTCCGAGTCTGCGGTCTGCGCGCAGGCTCTTCCACAGGGTGTCGGTCGAATCGGATATCATGCAGTCGAGCGCGTAGAGGTCCGCCCTGAGCGCCTCGCCGCGGTCGCCCTCTATCCATTTATCGACCATCATGGGAGCGGCAAGATACGCCGACAGCCAGCGGTATTTCCAGAACGCCTTTGCTATGCGCACGGGGTCGTGCATGACGAATATCGCCATCTTGACCCAGGTGCACAGCCATTTGTAAAAGGCAAAGGCCGTGTCCTTTACGCCGCGCCACTCACGGCGGGCGTAGAAGTTCGTGCCCTCTATGTATCTCTGGCCTATGTAATGGCAGGGCTCGTCTCCCTTGAGGAAATGCTCAAGGCTGCCGTACTGCTCTTTGATGCTGATCTTTCTTTTCCACATAGCTGTTCCCCTCCTCAATTGGCCTGAAGCTTTTTGATCTCAAGCGATTCGACGAAGGCCTGAAATCTCGTGCGGAGCTGACCGGTGGCCGCGTTTGCGTAGTCGCGCTCTATCTGGCAGGTGGGTATCGCCGACGGGACGTTCAGGCCCTCGGCCAGCCACTTTGCGGCGATGGCGCGCTCATAGCCCCAGTATTCGCAGAACTTCATGTTCTGAAGGATGATGCCGTCGGCCTTGTATTCCTTTGCGATATCGTAGAGATACCTCTTGCGTGCAATGATATTTTCCGTGCCCATTGCGCGGGGGCACTCGTTTATGCGCATATAGTGCTCCGCCAGCGCGTCGAGCGGATGCTGTCCGGGTGCGACGGATATCTCCTCCCTGCCGGGCAGCGAGCCGAAGCAGTAGCGGTCGGCGACGACGCGCGCGCCGCACATCTCGACGAGCTTCGTAAACTCAGGGTCGTCTATCTCGCTTCCGACGAGCATGACCTTCGCCCTGTAATCCGGCTTCTCGTCCGGCTCGCGGGTCCTGAGCTCCTCGGCCGTCTCGCGCAGCTTGTCGACGACGAGATCCTTCGGGCACACGAGCGTGACGAGCTGGATGATGTGGAACTCATAGCCTGTGATGGTCGGCTCGTCGAGCTTGCGGTAGCTGCCGATCTCGCTGATAAGCCTGCATATCTCGTTGTGCCTCCCGATGGCGTCCATGAGCTTTTCCTCGGAGTAGTCGACGCCGTAGGTCTCCTGCATCGGAGCGATTATCTTCTTCTCGATCTGACGGCGGAAGTAGCCCGCGTACCAGTCGCCCTTCTTTATCGGCATGTCGATGCAGGCGGTAAAGAATTTTTCGTTGGGGATGAGCCCGCAGTATTCAAAATACTGCTCCATGCGGTTCATGGTGGTGCAGCATTCCTGACCGATGAGGGCCGAGATGAAATTGTATCCGCCCTCAAAGGCCCGCTCGAGTATGCTCTTTGAGTAGGGGCAGGAGCGGTTTGTCATATAATAGGTGGCAAGATCCGGGTTTACGCAGCCCGGTGCGCGCAGTCTCACGCCGAAGCAGCCCTCGATATCGAGCAGCGGCTCGGGTATGTAAGAGCAGTTGTAGGCAAGCGCCAGCCTGCCCTCGGAGCACGCCTGCTTTACAAGCGCGTTGTTGGCCTCCCGCAGGAGGCTTTCAAAATAGATCAGATGCTTCAGGTCTCTCATAATGTTCCCCCGTTTCGTTTGACTGCGACACAGGTCCCCTCGCAGTCTGGATGTTATAATATTATCACTCGTAACATTAAACTTCAACTTATTTATACATTTTCGACATATTGTGCACTATCAAATCCCGTTTTTGTGCACCTTAACAACAAAATATGTAAGTTGCTTTCATTCAGCTCCCATCAGCTTAAGACTATTGCGGAGTAATCTGTTGACAAGTTTACTTGGCGGCGTTATAATAATGACAAGAAAACTTGGAAAGGGGCGATTCTGTTCAATGAATAAAGAGAAGATTTTGGAAAGCAGCCGCAGAGAGAACAAAAACAGGGATTTGGCGGAGATGGAAGTGACCGCGCAGGCGGGAAACATTGCCGGTCGTGTCGGCGCTACGGTCTGCGTTGTTCTCACGCTTATCTTTCGTATCTTCACAAAAACATACTTTCTAAGTCCGTGGGTCGTTTATTTCAGCATCCTTACCACCCACACTCTTGTAAAGTATGCAAGTCTAAAGAGAAAAACCGACTTGATCCTTGGCATTCTCTATTTAACGATGTGCCTCATGTTTCTTGTCTTTTTCATCCTGCGGCTTGCGGAGGTCAAGGAATGAATGACGAGCTGAAATTGAAGAACAACCTCAAGGAAGCACGCGCAGAGAAAAAGCTGTCCCAAACACAGCTGGCGGAAATGATCGGTGTGTCGAGAAACACGATCAGCTCCATTGAAACCGGGCAATTCAATCCGACCGCAAAGCTGGCATTGATCCTCTGCATTGCTCTGGACAGGAAATTTGAAGAGCTGTTTTATTTTTAAGGAGGAAGCGAATGGATAATATCGCTCTGTTGATCTTGGGCGTGTTCATATCCGTCATCGGGATCGTGAACATGACGGGAAATATCAGCACAATACATTCCTACAACCGAAGAAAGGTCAAGGAAGAGGATGTACCGAAGCATGGGAGAGCCGTCGGCACAGGTACGCTTATCATCGGGGCATCTTTGATAGCGGCGTTTGTAACAACGTTCTGGAGCGAAAAGGCAATGCCTTTCATTGTTATTCCGGCGCTTGTCATCGGCCTGGGCTTTATCCTGTACGCACAGTTTAAGTACAACAGGGGTATATTTTGAAATAAAGCATAAGCTGACGGGAGCCGAGCCATTGCATGGTTCGGCTCCCGTCAGCTTATAAAATATAATTTCAAGTTTTATTTTTCTTCCACGGGAGCTCATTCTCCGGAGCCTTGAAGTTATATACCGGCTTCATGACGTCGATGATATCGACTGAATCTCTGATAACGTCGATGATATCGTCTATGGGCTTGTATGCCATCGGGGCCTCGTCGATGGTAGATGCACTTACGGATGTTGTGTAAATGCCCTCCATCGCGGCTTTGTAATCGGCTAAGCTCAGGCTTTCCTTGGCCTTCGTGCGTGACATGATGCGTCCGGCTCCGTGCGGCGCGGAGAAGTTCCACTCCGGATCGCCTTTTCCGACGGCAATAATGGAGCCGTCACGCATGTTGACAGGTATGAGCACCTTTTCTCCGGCGTGTGCGGCTATCGCGCCCTTGCGAAGGATCATCTCGTCCGTATCGATATAGTTATGGATCGTGTGGAACGACTCGAGGCCCGTAATTCCCGTTCTCCCGAGAATTATCTCGGCCATCTTTTCGCGGCTTCTTCGGGCAAAGCGCTGACATATCTCAACGTCGTGCAGATAGTCGTCCAGAAAGGAGCCGTAGAGCCAGCAAAGATCGCTCGGAGCATCCGGCTCCTTCGCATTATACTCTTTTTCCAGAGCGTCCAGAGCCGTTTGGATCTCCCTGCGGCGGCCCTCCGCCTTACAGGTCCGGATGATCTCGTCTCTGCGAAGGAAGTAGTCCTCCTTCCCTGCGTGGAGGTCAACGGCCAGCCGCTGATACAGCTCCGCCACCTGCTTGCCGAGATTCCTGCTGCCGGAGTGGATCACAAGATAATACGCTCCGTCCGAGGCGCGGTCTATCTCTATGAAGTGGTTCCCGCCGCCGAGCGTCCCGAGCGAGCGCTCGAGCCGCCTTGTATCCCGGAGATCACGGCAGCATCTAAGGCCTGTCAGATCAAATCTCTCTGTGCGGCCCTCCCATGTATTCATTCCCGACGGAATGAAGTGCGCCGCTTCGTCGATCTTTTCAAAGTCAAGCTCGGCTTCTGCGAGCCTGACGGTATACATGCCGCAGCCGATATCCACACCGACTATATTCGGGCAGACCTTTCCGGCAACGGTCATGGTGGTCCCGATCGTGCAGCCCTTGCCGGCGTGGACGTCGGGCATGATGCGTATGCGGCTGCCTCTTGTCAGCTCACAGTCGCACATCCTGCGTATCTGCTCGATCGCGCCGTCCTCGATCACCTTCGCATAGCAGACGGCGGTGCTTACGCTTCCCTTTATCTCAAGCATATCCTGAGCCCTTTCATAAAATGAGCCGGTCTGACAGCTATGCCGCTATCCTCGCATAGCGCTCGCTTCCCAGCACCTCCATCATGAAGGCATAGGGGGAAACGAGCCCGCCGGCAAGCATGGAGAAAATGCGCGGCGTAACGCCCGAAACGAGCGCTGCGCCCTGTTCGTTCTGCGTAACGGGCTGCTGCCGGTTCCTGCTCGCGACATTCCAGAAAACGACCTGAGGAAGCTTATAGCCATGGGCTTCGTATTTCGTCTGCGCATTCTTGAAATTCACGGCGGACGCGTTTTCCATGCAGCAGTCGAACTCCATGTCGGAAATAATGATGAGCTTTGCGGGCAGCTCGCTCTGCGGAACATCGTTTCTTACCGCCGCGCTCAGGATAAGATCAAATACGGCTTCGATATCCGTGTTTGCGATCTCATTAAAGGACGCCGCGTACCTGAGCCGGTCGGCAAAGGTCTCGCCCTTGAGCTCAATAAGCTGAGGCCGCGCGGAAAATTCGATAAAATGATTTCTGAAGGCGCCTGTGTTATGCTCTGCAAAGTACAGTCCGAGAGAAAGGGCGACAGCGGCGGGAAGGGGCTTGGCGGCGCAGTACATTGAGCCCGAGGTATCTATCACCGCCAGCGCGTCCTCATGGCTGCCGAATGACGGCAGAGACGCCCAGGCGGCGTTGAGCGCGTCCTTTTCAGCAGGCGTTATATCCCGCATAAAGCTGTCGTTCACGTCACGCCAGTCCGTTATGAGATACGGAGCCACGAGCTCATAGGGCGCTACATTATCTGTATGCATAACGGCATCGCCGCAGCTCACCGCGAGCAGAAAATCACTGTAGCGCGCGCAGTCGTTTCGGGCAAACGCCTTTTTGTACTTAAACAGTGCCCTCGACGGCTGCATCCCGTAGTTGAAGCTGTAGTCCCTTTCGCGGAGATTGTTCTCTATGATACATATCTTCGCGCGGAGAGCGGACAGCGCCTTTCTGTATCCGGCGCAGGAAAGGCCGAGGGCCTCTGCGATCTTCCGGGCGTTTCTTCTGGCTTCCCTGTTGGAGGTGTTGACCGACGGCAGCCACTTGGCAAGCAGCGAAACGCCCTGAGCCTTGCTCAAGGCCGCCATATCCCTGTCGAACCGGCTTTTCACGACGGAAAGCATCTCCTTCTCGCAGGGCGTGCCCATAAGAGCGAGAAGATCGTCAAAGCGGCCGAACTCCGAGACAAATTCCAGATTTTTAAGGACGGACGCGCGCTCGTTTTCGGCAAGCCAGGCGAGGATAACGCGAAACACGCGCCGCTCGCCGAGGCCGCCGCGGATATCTCTCGCAAAAAAGAGCAGCTTCATTGCCGCATCGGGGTCTTCGGAATACGCGCGCGCAAATCGTCTTACGATCTCCGCGCCGCTCTCCCTGCGCAGTGCGCCGATGGACGCAAAGAGGTCAAGGCACCCGGAGCCCGTGGATGCATATGAGGCGGCGCCGTTTTCTGTCCTTGTCATATTTGCTTCCTGCTTTATGTACTCCAGCATGAAACTCACTCCCTTCAGATAATAAAAAAACAAGGCCCGATGCATGGGATGCTGACCCATTCACGGCGGTTACGAGCCGCCTGTCTGATATTTTTCGACTATCGTTGATTGCTGTAAGGGCCTTTAGTACAAGACGCCGCCTTTGTCTGCTCTTCCGATAAAAAGAGCGGCATAATCTTTGCATTAAACATATAGATATGGAAGATATCGCTTGCTGTGGGCGTCTTTATGTGATCTTGAGATCCTTCTGTTCTCCTGATCACGGCCTTATTATAGCTGCACCGCAGCCCTTTATCATGGAAAAAAAGCTGCGAACAGCTTAGTGTCCGCAGCTTTTCTGACTCAGAAGCCTTACTTTAATTAGCTCGACGAAGCGCTCGGGCGCCGTCACCTTTATCATCGGCCCAAAGGAAAGTATCCGAATGACCATCTCGACTTCATCGTCCCTGTCGTATGAGACCGTGACCCTGTACTTATCCTCGGATATCCTCTCGGCCTCTTTTTCAAAATGCGCGAAGTGCATGAGGACGCGCTCCAGGGCTTTTCTCCGGTCGTACAGCTCAAACACCACTTTTTCCTTAGCCCTGCGCTCCTTCGTCCCGGGGGCTGTTTCAAGCGGCCTGTTATACGGCCTGCAGCCCACGAGCCTTGCGAGATTTACGGTCTCGCCGTATCTGCATCCGGAGCCTATCAGCCGGAATTTATCGTCCTTCTCGGAATACTCAAGATATTCCGGCATAAGCACCATGTGGACGACATTGCCTCTTCGGTTTATCGAGTCTATGCGGAGAGGCCTGCGCTCCTTTATGGCGCCCAGTATCAGACGGAAGTTTCGTATGTAGGTCTCGGACTCATAAGGGTCTCCGTCGGAATATTTATCAAATACGGATATATCCTCCGGCTCAAACAGCGGCCGGACATCCGGAAAGTCAGGCAGCTCATCCGAAAACAGCCTTATCCTCGGGTCGAGCGCGATCGCCCTGAGCCAGCGCTTTTCCAGGGTCGTCAGCGGCAGCGTCGGCGCATGCTTCAGCGGCGTCGTTCCGTCCGAGCGGATGAGCTGCCATCTTTCCCCGCAGATCGCGGGCTCGATATTGAGAACGCTCTCGCCGAAGGCGTTTTTCTCAATAATGGCTCTGAGCTCGTTTTTATGCAGAGGGCGCTTTACCGCCTCCGTGATGACGGCGGCGACGGCTTTGTAATATGCTCCGTAAAGCTCACTGAAGATCATCTGCCGTCTCGCCTCCTTCCAGTCCGTAAAGGGCGTACATTTCCCTTAAATCGTTCTCGAACCGCTCCTGAAGCTCCTTGTTTGAAAAGCTCAGCTCTGTAATGCGGCAGATAAAGCTCCTGATCCACGGCACGAGCTCGGACGCGTCGAACACATCCGCGCTGAACCTGCTGCTGCTGTTGCCGAGCCGCTCGACCTTGCCGCAGCGCTTTTCCCGCTCAAGGCGGCCGTGTATGTGCGTTTCGTCGGGGGCGTAGCGCACGGTAAATTCAACGTGCTCCATCGGCGCGCCCGAGCTGCTTTTGGTGCTGACGCCCCACATGTGCGCGGCCATATCGTCGAGCCTTTTCCGGAGCTCGTCAAAGCGCTCCGATACCTCATCCGGCTTTACCGACACGATGTTGTCCGTTCTGAACGGAGCGATGCGGTCAAATCGCGGCGTATATGCCATAAGATACTGTCTTCCGCTCTGCACGCTTATCATGAGCCGCAGCGGGACGACACGGCTTTCGCTTATTCTGCCCCTGCCCCGGTTTATCGTCTCGAGCGTGAGGCTCCTTTTTTCGGATATGGCGGCGAGCAGCGAGCAGACGATCTCACTGTCCATTGCCGAGCTTATGTAATGATGCTTGAACGCAAAGTGCCCGTCGTGGGGAGCCGCCCTGTCGAGCAGGTAGGAGCCGATGACCCCGCAGGGCGCGGTCTCCGAGAAGAAGTCCAGTATGTCCGTGCCGCACGGCCCCGCGTCGGCAGCGCGCCGGTAATACATCGTCCTTCCGCGCTTTTCGGAGACGATGAGCCCGAGCGAGACGTATTCGTTCAGCTTTTTCCGCACCGTCGAGGGATCGAACAGTCTCGGCTCGTCAAAGGAAAGCAGACAGCCGTCGACTGCGTCGGTGATCTCGGTCAGCGGCAGCGAGATATCCGGCGAGTGCAGGATATCAAATAGGATAAAGTGCAGCGTTATATCGCCGTCGGTAAAGCTTTTTGCCTTCCACGCGGCATACAGCGGATTATGCCTTGAGGTGCGGCTGTCGATGGACAGAAAGACGTTTTTGCCCTCCGGGGTCTGCCGGAACTGCATATAGCCGCCCAGCCAGCTTTCCAGCCTGCGCCGCTCGTCGTCATACGAGCGGGCGCTTTTGCCCGTATATTCGTCGCGGCTTTTGAAGCCGTAAACATAGAACTCCCGCATGTATTCCCGAATACGCCTGAAGCTCTTTATAAGCTCGCTGTATGCCACGCTCTCACCCTCTCATTTTTTGTGTATTTTCCGCTGCAAGGCGCCGTTTTGCGGCATGCTCTCAGCCGCCGCACTTTCTGAGGTAATCGATAATTACCTTTTCGCCCAGCTCCGGATATGCCTCGTGTAGTCCCCGGTACAGTATTGTACCATACATGCTATACATGGCGGAAAGTATTATAGCTTCAAATAACTAACCGCATATCGGTCTGCCCATTCACGCATAGCGCGAACCGGTAAACCGATATTTTGAATGAGCCTACAGGCACAGTGAGCCGCAGCGGGAGATGATCCTGCGTACCGCGTTTTTTATCAGTTCGAGCCGGCTGTTTACAGAATGGCCTTCGGCATCGCAGTAGCATCGCCTGTTAAACTCCAGCATGACGCCTGCAAAATCACAGCCGCTCTGCCCGTACAGCACATTTTCGGGGACATAAACTCCCGCATACGGGGCGTTTTCCGCCGTGCTGAAGCCGAGCTCCGAGAAGATGCTGCGTATTATCCCGCTCAAAAGCGGCGGAGTGAAGCCTTTGTCCGTTCCGATGCAGATATCCGGCGTATTGCGCATTGCCGCATGCGGCTGTATGAGCTCGTCGGAATAGCTGTGCATATCGAAAAACAGCACCCTTTGGTGTTCGGCGCATACATCGCAGAGCTTCCTGTGATGCGCATCGTAATACCTGCGTGCGGCAAGCCTTGCCGCCTCGTCTGCGTGCTTGATCGTTTTGCCGTCATAGGCCTTCTCATAGCAGAAGCCCATGCCGTAGCGCTCCATTATTTCCTGCGGCCCGATGAAGCGCTCAACGTCGCAGAGCAGACGGCTCACCTCAAAGCACTCCGAGCTGTTAAGATATTCTTCCGGTATCATGCGTCTTACATCGACGTCACGCATTTTGTCATGGTAGCGCATGAATTCTTCACGCGCTACGCAGACAGAGTCCATAAGCTCTTCGGGAAACAGGCTGCCGTCATGAGGCACATGGAAGAAAACATACCTCGGCTCGCTGCATTTGTTCTGACTGTCAAAGCTGTATTTCATGCTTTCCGCTCCTTTTATCTGCCGTAAAAAGAGCGAAAAAAGCAGTCCCATCGTTCCGACAGGGCTGCAGGCGATGTCCTATCGGTCAAGCTTTGGCACCTTACCGTCCCCGGTAGGTTGCCGTGCGGTCAACGAGCTTGTCTCTCGCGCACTCTTCATAGGCATTTCGATATTTGTTTTTTGCTGTACTGCTATTATATCACAAACGGAACGATAATCAAGCTTTTATCCGCACATCATGTGATATCTCCTTTCCGATTTTGATTACAGCACGCGCTTGAAGCTTTCGACCAGCGCGGTCACCTGATACCTGAGCAGCCACGCGGCATTGTTCCACTTGGGGACGTTTTTCACAACGTCCAGCAGAGGCATAAGATATCGCTCGGTGTCGGACACACAGGTGATCATCTTCTGCCGTGAGAATCCGTCCGTCATGCACGAAAGGTCATTGCATCGGTCAATGCATTTGACGAGCGAAGCGAGCTCATTCCTGCCGATATTTTCATAATACAGCGGCTTGATCCTGCGTTTTTTTCGCGCATTTGAAATGTTATTTCCCAAGCTCATAGCCGCACCTCCTTGATCCAGCTATAGCTTAACATATATTCAGGCACATTGCCAGCAGGTGTGCGTTGAAAATAAAATTTCCGACTCAAGCATGGCTTGAGTACGCTTTGCTCCGTTGGACCGGCTCAGATAAAAACAAGCAAAGCCGAAAGCCCTTGTTTTCAAGGGCTTTCGGCTTATTTTCTGGCACCCCCGGCGAGACTCGAACTCACTACCTTGCGCTTAGGAGGCGCACGCTCTGTCCAGGTGAGCTACGGAGGCATAGCTCAGTTATTGTAACTCATCGCGAGCAAAATGTCAACACCGCAGAGCGGGCCCCTTCTCTTACCATTTTCTTAACTTTTTGTTACAGCTATTGACTTTAGGACCGAAAAAGCCGATAATTACTCCATTACACATCAAATAATGCAGGAGATTTGCTGAATGCTCAAATTAAAAGGCATAACAAAGGACTACGCCGTCGGCGGCGATACCGTGCACGCGCTCAAGGGCATCGACCTTGAGTTCAGAAAAAGCGAGTTTGTCGCCGTGCTCGGACACTCCGGCTGCGGCAAGACCACGCTGCTTAATATCATAGGCGGCCTCGACCAGTACACCAGCGGCGACCTTGTCATCAACGGACGCTCGACGAAGGAATACAGCGACCGCGACTGGGATACCTACCGCAACCACTCGATAGGCTTCGTTTTTCAGTCCTATAACCTCATACCGCATCAGACGGTGCTCGCAAACGTCGAGCTCGCCCTCACCCTGTCGGGCGTGAGCAAGACAGAGCGCCGCGAGCGGGCCGTAAGGGCGCTCGAGCAGGTCGGCCTCGGCGATCAGCTCGGCAAAAAGCCGAATCAGATGTCCGGCGGCCAGATGCAGCGCGTCGCGATAGCCCGCGCGCTGGTAAACGACCCCGATATCCTGCTGGCCGACGAGCCGACGGGCGCGCTCGACTCGGAGACGAGCGTTCAGATCATGGAGATACTTAAGGAGATATCCAGGGATAAGCTCATCATCATGGTAACGCACAATCCCGAGCTTGCAGACAGCTACGCCTCGCGCATAATCAGGCTCAAGGACGGCCTCATAACCGGCGACTCGATGCCATACTGCGCGCAGGTCGACGAGCCCGCGGCCCCCGCTGTGCAGCGCAAAACGGCGATGAGCTACATGACCGCGCTGTCACTGTCGCTCAATAACCTCATGACTAAAAAAGGCCGCACGATACTGACCGCCTTTGCCGGAAGCATCGGCATAATCGGCATCGCGCTCATCCTCTCGATATCGACGGGCGTGAATAACTACATAGACCGCGTTCAGGAGGACACGCTGTCGTCCTACCCGATATCCATCCAGGCAGAGTCTGTGGACATGTCCTCGCTCATGACGACGCTCATGGGCATAAACGCCGAGGACGCGGCGAGCAAGCACGATAAGGACGCGGTTTACGGCAACACCATCATGTACGAAATGATGAACGCCATGACCAGCGCCGAGGTGCAGGAGAACAACGTCACGAAGCTCAAGGGCTTCCTCGACGAGCAGATGAGCACGGATTCAAAGCTCAGCCGCAACGCGACGAATATCCAGTACACCTACGATCTGCCGATGAATCTGTACACCAAGGACGCCGACGGCAAGATCGTCAAGTCCGACGTGATGAGCCTCATGAGCAGGATGCGCGCCGGGGTCATCGGCGAGGACGCCGAGCAGTCGGTAAATCAGTCGATGAACGACATGTTCTCGTCCTCCGGCATGAGCAGCACGCAGAGCCAGTTCGTCGTATGGCAGGAGATGCTGCCCGGCGACGACGGGCTGATAAGCCCGATGCTGCAGGGGCAGTACGACGTGCTCTACGGCTCATGGCCGCAGAGCTATGACGAGGTGGTGCTCATCGTCGACGAGAACAACGAGGTCTCGGACATGGTGCTGTACGCGCTGGGACTTAAGTCCTCAAACGAAATGCTCGCAGCCATGGCCGGCTATATGAGCGGAGAGCAGAGCGATACGACCAAGCTCGAAAGCTGGAGCTACGCCGACGTGTGCCAAAAGACCTTCAGCCTCATTCTCCCCGCTGACTGCTGGCAGAAGGATCCGCAGACGGGCGAGTATAAGGACATAAGCGGCGACGAGCTCGGGCTCAAGACGCTGTATTCAAACGGCATACAGCTGAAGATCGTCGGCGTTGTGCGTCAGAGCGCTGACGCCGTCAGCGGCATGATGAACGGCGCGATAGGCTACACGAACGCGCTGACAAAATACGTGGTCGAGCAGACGGCCCAGAAAGAGCTCGTCAAGCGGCAGCTCGAGGACCCTCAGCACGATATATTCACCGGTCTGCCCTTCAAGGCAAGCGATAAGGCCCTGTCCGCGGACGAGATAAAGCAGGCCGTGCAGGATTACTGCGCGGGCATAGATCAGGCGAAAAAGGCCGAGCTGTACATCGCATACATGTCCCTCGCGCCGGATTCCTACGTAAGCTCAATGATAGACGAAAAGCTCGGCGGCGTATCCCGCGAGGATATCGAAAAGCAGGTGCTCGAAAGCTATCCCGAGTACGCGGACATGCTCAGCGCCATGGACGACGAGACGCTTATGAGCTATATGCGCGAGATGCTGACGCAGCAGATAAAGCAGGCCTACGCCGAGGAGGTCAAAAAGCAGATGAGCCAGCTCTCGACCGCTTCCCTCGCTCAGGCCTTCGACAGCTGCTACCTCACCGACGAGGGCTACGAGCTCATTTACAGTCAGCTCATGCCCGAGACCTTCTCGAGCTCGAGCTATGAGAAGAATCTCCGCACGCTGGGCTATGTCGACCTCGACTCCCCCTCCGGCGTGAACATCTATGTCTCGACCTTCGCGGCAAAGGACGCCGTCGCCGAGGTCATCGAGGAGTATAACTCCACCGTGGAGGCAGCCGAGGATCAGATAAGCTACACCGACTACGTCGCGCTCATCATGAGCTCTGTCACGACGATCATAAACGTCATATCCTACGTTCTCATCGCCTTCGTTGCCATAAGTCTTGTCGTCTCGAGCATCATGATAGGCATCATAACCTACATAAGCGTCCTTGAGCGCACAAAGGAGATCGGCATACTGAGGGCTATCGGCGCCTCGAAAAAGGATATATCGAGCGTATTTAACGCCGAGACTGTCATAGTCGGCTTCGGCGCGGGGCTCATAGGTATTCTGGCGACGATACTTCTGTGCCTGCCGATAAACGCCGTCGTACACAGCCTGACCGGCATCTACTCGATAAACGCCGTGCTGCCGCCGGCAGCGGCCGTAACGCTCGTCATCATAAGCATGCTGCTGACGGTCGTAGCGGGTCTTATCCCCTCGCGCGTCGCGGCGAACAAGGACCCCGTGGTCGCCCTGAGGACCGAGTAAGAATCGATACAGTAAAAGATCCCGTCCTTTGGGCCGGCGGATATAAGAAAGCACACGTCTGAAATGACACAGCGTGCACGAATGCCGTCGCTGCGGCGGCTTGGTATAACAAAGTATGCCTGCGCCGCCGCGCCCTGGCCTCGCACCTGCTGAGCCTTTTCGGGTGCCAGCAGTTTTGAGCGAGAAATTTTCGTTCAGACAAAATAACAAAATCCCGGCAATACTTTGTGTATTGCCGGGATTTTTTATGCCGTATGGGCGGAAAAGAGCCGCTCAAAACCGTGGGCTTTCCTGTCTCAGCCGGCCCAAGGCGGGCTTTTTCATACATATCACTTGTGAAGCAGCGTATATGCCTTTTCGCGGGCGATCGCACGATGGAGGGAGAGCTCAGCGCGCTTTAAGTCCGTGTCGGCGGCGTGCTGCTCAAGACGCTGGCGGGCCCTTCTCTCGGCCGCCTGGGCGCGGGCGAGATCGATGGTCTCCGCCCTCTCCGCCGTGCGGGCGAGCAGGATCACCTCGTTATCCGCGACGCTCAGCACTCCGCCGCTTATCGCGGCAAAATGCTCCTCGCCCCCGGAGATGTATCTGACCACGCCGTCCCTGAGCGCGCCTATCATCGGCGCGTGATCGGGCAGGATACCGGCGTCGCCGTCGGCAAGCGGGACATGCGCATAGCTCGATAGTGCGTCGCACACCACGCCGTCTGCCGTAGCGATCTGAAAATGGATCTTATCTGCCATGGCGCTTTACCTGAACTGGTCGCGCTTTGCGAGCACTTCGTCTATCGTTCCGCACATGAGGAAGGCCTGCTCGGGAAGATCGTCGCAGTCGCCGCCCAGTATGGCCTGGAAGCCGCGGATGGTGTCCTCCATCTTTACATATGCGCCCTTGGTGCCCGTAAAGTTCTCGGCAACGTGGAAAGGCTGCGAGAGGAAGCGCTGTATCCTTCTTGCGCGGTTGACCGTGGCCTTGTCCTCGACGCCCAGCTCGTCCATGCCGAGGACCGCGATTATATCCTGCAGCTCCTTGTACTTCTGAAGCACCGCCTGAACGGCGCGCGCCGTCTCGTAATGCTCCTTGCCGAGTATGTTCGGATCGAGTATCCTCGAGGTCGACTCCAGAGGATCGACCGCGGGGTAGATGCCGAGCTCGGATATGCTTCGCGACAGAACGGTCGTCGCGTCAAGATGCGCAAAGGCCGTCGCCGGGGCGGGGTCTGTAAGGTCGTCGGCGGGGACGTAGATCGCCTGGACCGAGGTCACCGAGCCGTTTCGCGTCGAGGTTATGCGCTCCTGCAGAGCGCCCATCTCGGTCGCCAGCGTCGGCTGATAGCCGACGGCGGAGGGCATACGTCCGAGCAGCGCCGAGACCTCGGAGCCGGCCTGAGTGAATCTGAATATGTTGTCGATAAACAGCAGAACGTCCTGGCCGGACTCGTCGCGGAAGTTCTCCGCTATCGTAAGGCCGGACAGAGGGACGCGCAGACGCGCTCCGGGCGGCTCGTTCATCTGACCGAACACGAGCGCGGTCTTATTTATAACGCCGGACTCGGTCATCTCGTGCCAGAGGTCGTTGCCCTCACGGCTGCGCTCTCCGACGCCGGCGAATACGGAGTAGCCGCCGTGCTCGTAAGCGACGTTGCGGATAAGCTCCATTATAAGCACCGTCTTGCCGACGCCCGCGCCGCCGAACAGGCCTATCTTGCCGCCCTTTGCGTAGGGCGCGAGCAGGTCGACGACCTTGATGCCGGTCTCGAGTATCTCGGTCGAGGGTGCGATATCCGTGAACGCGGGAGCCTCCCTGTGTATGGGCATGTACTCCTCGGCGTTTACCGGACCCTGACCGTCGATGGGGTCGCCGACGACGTTGAACATACGGCCCAGCGTCGCTTCGCCGACAGGCATTTTGATCGGAGCTCCGGTATCGACCGCCGCGCAGCCGCGGGATAGACCGTCGGTCGAGAACAGCGACACGCATCTTACGCTGTTGTCGCCAATGTGCTGGACGACCTCCATGACGATCTTGCGGTCTTCGAGCTTTACCTCGATCGCGTTATAGATATCCGGCATTTTGCCGGAGGGAAACTGGACATCGACAACAGGTCCTATGACCTTTCGGATTATTCCGTTTTCCATTCATTTACCTCCTGAAATTGAGGGTTTCAGCAATTGTTATTTCTTCTTTTTAAGCGCCGACGCGCCGCCGACGATCTCGGTGATCTCGGTGGTGATGGCCGCCTGACGGGCGCGGTTGAGCTTGAGATCGAGCTCTGCGATGAGGCTCTTTGTGCTGTCGGACGCGGCGGTCATCGCCGTCATGCGCGCCGAATGTTCGCCGCATTTTGCGTCAAGCAGCACGCTCATTATCTTATTGTTGAGATACAGCTGCATGACGCTCTCGAGCACGCTGTCCATATCCGGCTCGAATATGAATATCCTGCCCGGGCCGCGCTTTTCGCTCTTTTCGGGCACTGCCGGCAGGTATTGCACGTTCATCGGCTCCTGGCGCAGGGCCGTGACATAGTGCTGATAGATAAGATGTATCTCGTCATACTCGCCGCTTGTGTAAAGCTCCTTGAGATAATCTGCTATCTCCAGCGCCTCGTCCAAATTCGGCGTGTCGCTCAGCTCGGAAAAGGTGCTTATGACATTGAGCCTGCTGTTTGTCAGCACATCCCTGCCCCAGCGGCCGCAGACCACAAGGCCGTAGTCCTTGCCAGACTGCTTTATGACGGAGTTTGCGTAGTGCAGTATCGCGCTGTTATATGCGCCGCAAAGGCCGCGATTGCCCAAAAACAGGACATAGCAGACCTTTTTTACCTCTTTATGAGGCGTTATGAAGCGGCTTTCAAGGCTCGCCGTGCTCGACGAAAGCAGGGTGTCAATGACCTCCTGGCTCTTCTCGGCGAAGGGGCGCATGGCCTGCATGCTGCTCTGCGTCCTGCGCAGCTTCGACACCGCGACCATCTTCATGGCCTTGGTTATCTGCTCGGTATTCTTCACGCTCTTTATCCGCGTGCGTATGGCCCGCATATTAGCCATTTATGCCCCTCCCTTCTTCGTTTCTCAGAACGTTTTCTTGAAGTTTACGATACATTCTTTAAGCTTTGCCTGCTGCTCTGCGCTCAGCTTCCTGCCGCTGAGCACCTCGTCCCGGAACTCGGGATAGCTGCGGTTTACATGATCTATGAGCTCGGACTCGAAGCGAGCGATATCCGAAAGCTCGAGATCGTCCGCGTAGCCCTCGGACACGGCGAAGATCGCGATGACCTGATCGGCAGCGCTCATGGGAGCGTACTGGCTCTGCTTCAGGACCTCGGTCATGCGCGCGCCGCGGTGCAGGGTATCGCTCGTGGACTTGTCAAGGTCCGAGCCGAACTGTGCAAACGACGCAAGCTCGCGGTACTGAGCCAGATCGACGCGCAGACGGCCCGCGACCTGCTTCATGGCGCCGAGCTGGGCCGCGCCGCCGACACGGGATACCGACAGGCCGACGTTTATCGCCGGACGCACGCCCGAGTGGAACAGATCGCTCTCAAGGAATATCTGACCGTCGGTTATGGAAATGACGTTTGTCGGGATATATGCCGAGATGTCTCCCGCCTGGGTCTCGATAATGGGCAGCGCGGTCATGCTGCCGCCGCCGGACTCCTCGTTGAGGCGCGCCGCGCGCTCAAGAAGCCTCGAGTGCAGGTAGAAGACGTCGCCGGGGTAGGCCTCGCGTCCGGGCGGTCTCTGAAGCAGCAGAGAAAGCTCGCGGTAAGCGGTGGCCTGCTTGCTCAGGTCGTCGTATATTATGAGGACGTCCTTTCCCTTGTACATGAAGTATTCGCCCATTGCCGCGCCCGCATAGGGAGCTATGTACAGCATGGGGGCGGGCTCGGAGGCCGTTGCGGAGACTACGATGGTGTAGTCCATGGCGCCGAAGCTGCGCAGCTTATCCACAACGCTCGCAACGGTCGATTCCTTCTGACCGATGGCGACGTAGATGCAGATAACGTCCTTGCCCTTCTGGTTGATGATGGCGTCGAGCGCTATTGCGGTCTTGCCGGTCTGCCGGTCGCCGATTATGAGCTCGCGCTGGCCGCGGCCGATGGGAACGAGCGCGTCGATGGCCTTGAGGCCTGTCTGCATGGGCACGGACACCGGCTGTCTTTCAAGCACGCTCGGCGCCGGGCTCTCTACCGGGCGGAAGGAGTCTGTCTTGATGGGGCCCTTGCCGTCGATGGGGCTGCCCATTGCGTCGACCACACGGCCGATGAGAGCGTCGCCCACGGGCACCTCGACGATACGGCCGGTGCGGCGGACGCTGTCGCCCTCCTGCAGATGGCCGAAGGGGCCGAGCAGGACGACGCCGACATTGTTCTTGTCAAGGTCCTGTACCATGCCCTTGAGTCCGCCGGGGAATTCGAGCATCTCGCCGGCCATGACGTCGGCAAGGCCGGATACGCGGCAGATGCCGTCGCCGAGGGTGAGCACCTCGCCGGTCTGGTATACGTCTATATCGCCGTTTACCTTCTCAAGCTGCTGCTTGATGCCGTCGGCGATGGATCTCATCTGACTGTCGCTTTGGCGGGTGTTGTCTTCAACATCCTGGCTGAGCCTGTCGAGCGTATGGGCAAGAGTCCCGTCGTACACGGTATCGCCCACCTGCATACGCACGCCGCCTATCACGTCCGTATCGACCTCGTTATGGCATGAGATAAAGGTCTCGCATATGATCTGCGTGAGCTTCTTCATTTCGTCGTCGCTCAGCGGCTGCGCGCTCTTTATTGAAATGTCAAGTTTTTTCAGTTCGTTCATGTTCAAAATGTCACTCGGCATTGCCGATACCAATTCTTTAATTTGTTCTATGAATTTATCATTGAGCGCCTGCTTGGAGTTCTCAAAGCTGCCGCTGCGCAGCACCTCGGCCGTTATCCCGGCCACGCGGCGCACAGCCTCGCCGGATACCCTGCCGCGCATCTGGGCCATGAGCTGCTCCTCGCTGCTTTCGGCGTTTTCGATGAGGCTCTTCGCCTCCTCCTCGCCTGCGGCCGCTATCGCCTCTCCGTCGGCTTTGGCCTGAGCCTCGGCGTCCTTGAGAAGCTGCTGCTTGCGCTCTTCATTCTCCGCCTTCGCTTTGTCGATATCCTCGCCGAGGGCCCTGGCCTTGGCCTTGGCCTTCTCCGAGCTTTCTATCTCCTCGCCGATGCCGCGCCTGCGGCTTCCGAACATTTTATCGAAAAGCCCCATCTTGCGGCAGACGATGAACAAAGCGCCGAACAGTATGATAAAGTTAACTATTTTCCATATGATTTCCACTTGAGAACTATCCCTCCTTTCCCGTATTTCCTGTTATACATCGGGATCACTCCCTGGTCTTGCCGACACACTCGTCGATGAGCTGTCTGTTTTCCGCGGAGCCGCCGCCGACGAGCCGGTCGGACAGCAGCGCCACGAACTCGGACATGCTGCCGTCTATCTCGCTGACGGCCGCCTTTTCCTCGCTCTTTACGCGCTCACGGACATTTTTGTGGAGCTGCTCGGCCTCGGCATGGGCGGCGCTGAGCACCTCGCCCTTTGCCTTTTCCGCGTCGCTGCGCGCCGCGTTTATCACGCCTCTGGCATCGGTGCCGGTCTGAGCAAGCTCCTGTGCAAGCAGGGCTTTGTTCTCCTCAAGCGCCGCCTCGGCCTTTTTGCCCTCGGCAAGGCCCGCGTCTATGCGCGCCTTACGTGCGTCCATAAAGCTCAGAACGGGCTTGAGAAGTATCTTGTTCAACAGGAACATAAACAGGAAGAAGCTGATAATAGTCAGTATGAACTCCGGTACGCTGATCTGAAGTCCTACTATGTCTAAAATCAATCCGGTCTCCCCCTTTCAAGATGTCTTTTCTTCAAATCACATCTTGGCAATAAGCATGAATGCGATGACCAGACCGTAGATAGCCAGCGCTTCCATAAAGCCCATTGCGAGGATCATGACAGACTGGAGCTGTCCCTTCATATCCGGCTGGCGGGCCATGCCCTCGAGCGCCTTGGACGCTGCAAGACCCTGGCCGATGCCGACGCCTATCGTGCTCAGGCCGATGGCCAGCGCTACGCCTATTGCGATAAGACCCTGTGCTATTGACATTTGTGTTTCCTCCTATGATCGTGTATGTGTTTACTTATTTTTATTCTTCGTCCTCGGTCGCTTCGTTTATAAATACCGCAAGCAGCATGGTGAAGACCATCGCCTGGATGAAGCAGAACAGAAGACTCAGTATGTGCATGACTATGGGCAGGCCCACCGGGAACAGGCCGAACAGCGTTTCCGCCGCCAGCTCCTCGCCGTAGATATTGCCGTACAGTCGCAGTGCCATGGAAAGCGGGCGCGTGAACTGCTCAAGAATGAGTATCGGGAACAGGAAGGCGAAGGGCTTGAAGAACGTCCCCAGGTATTTGCCGAGGCCGTGCTTTTTTATGCCCGAGGACTGGATCGCAACGAATGATATCGTCGACAGCGCAGCCGTTACCGTCAGCACCGAGGTCGGCACCGTGAACAGCTCGCCCGCGCCGGGGATAAGTCCCGAATAGTTGCATACGATGATCAGCACGAAAAACGACGCGAGCATCGGAAAATAGTGCCGCGCCTTCTTCTCTCCCAGAACTCCGGCAAAGAAGCCCAGGAGCCCGGACACCGCCATCTCCGCAATGTTCTGCAGCGGGCCCGGCACGTCCTTCATCTTCCGCGTCGCTATGAAGCTGAGCAGCAGTATCAGGGCCATGATGACCCACATTGAATATATGGTCTTTGTGGGCATCAAAAAGTTTCCAAAAAATTCTTTCAATTATTTTCACCTCCGTCCGCCGTTTCTTTGCTTTGCGGCTGAGTTTTTTTGACCATATGCCTTAAAAACAGCATCCCGCCGAGCGACAGCCCGACGGCTGCGGCAATGAGTGCCGCCATCAGCGGAAGATCATAGGCCCGGCAAACAAAAAAGCAGATCGCCAGCGCCGCGGCGTCAAGCATCAGGCGCAGCAGATTCACGCCCATGACGGCAGCCATGTTCGACGCGTTCATATTGGCTTTGCTTATGCGCATGTTGACATACGCGACGCCCAGTCCGAGCAGTGCAGCGCCCGTCACGGACAAAATATCTGCCAGATCCATAAATTCTTCCTCAAGTTGGCGACAATTGGCCAAGGTATTATATAACATTAATATTTAACACCGAATTAACATGAAATGCAACGGGAATTTTCGTTTTTTTAGACAATTTTTCTGAATTGCACAATTTTTGTCTCCGGAACGATTATTACTTTTTGTATAGTTAATTGTTTGGCATTTTCTTCGCCCGGCTGTCAAAACACTTGCGCGCGCCGTGTATGTCTGATATGATATATTCAAGCGGAAGGAGGACAGTTTATGGAAACTCTGATAGGCATAGGGCTCGTGCTGGCCGTCGCGGCGACGGTTTTTATCTGCGTAAAGGTATTGCCGGGGAAATACGACGGCAGGCTCGGAAACAGATTTCTTCAGCTGCTGCACGACTATTTCAATTTCAAGACCTTTTACGTCGAGGCGCTCACGAAGCTCATCTTCGTGCTTCTGACCTGCGCCTGCGTGTTCGTCGGCTTTCTTCTCATGTTCGGGCGCTTTGAATACTACGGCTATTTCGGCATGAGATTCACGCAGAGCACCTTCCTGTACGGACTCGGACTCATGCTGCTCGGGCCGCTGGCACTGCGCGTGACCTATGAATTTGTCATGATGGCGATACTTCTGGTGCAGAACGTAATGAGCATAAACCGAAAGCTCAAGGCCCCGGAGGCAAGGCTCTCCCCTGCCCCGGTGCCGGAGGAGAACGAACAGGCTGTTCAAAAGCCCTGACCGAAGTCAGGGCTTTTTCAGCGTGTCAAAAAAGTCTGTGACTTTTTTGCACGCTTCAAAAACGCCACATTTTTTGTGAAGCTCCTGCTTCACGAAAAATCTCGCTGCGCTCGTCAAAAAGTCCGTAACCGGACATTTTTGATGGCTATGATCCGACTTGAGGCGGGCCTTGCCCCCTCAAGCTCCCCCGCTGCGCGGATATCTTTACGCAGCAGCATAGGTTTTTTGACAGTCTTCAAAAGCCCTGACCGAAGTCAGGGCTTTTTCATATATTCAGACATTCAGGCAGAGGAGCGATATCAGGAGCGGGATGGTGAACATGGACAGCACCGTGCCGAGGAATATCGTCTCCGAGGCCTCCACGCCGTCGCGTCCGTAGTCCAGGCCGAGGATGGCGCAGATGACCGCAGAGGGGCAGGCCGCGATTATGACGAGCGATCCGAGCATCACGACGTCGCTCACGAAAAAGCGGAGCACGAGCCAGACTGCGAGGGGCGCGGCTATAAGGCGCATTAAATTCAGGGCGTACAGGCGCGGGTGGATAAACGCGTCCTTTATCGAGACGCCGCCGAGCGAAAGGCCTATGCACATCATTGAAAGCGGCACGCATGCGTCCGAGAGCATCGCTGCCACGTCCTCGACTATTACGGGCATCGGTATCTCAAAGAAGAATATGACCGTTGCGGCGAGCGTCGCGACGACCGGCACGTTTATCATGCTCTTTATGCTGATCCTCTCCCTGCTCCCGCCGCTCTGCAGGAACATGACGCCGACGGTGTACAGCAGGATATTGAACGGTATGTTGCCGAGCGAGGCAAGAAACACCGCGTTTTCGCCGTACACGGCCGAGATGATGGGAACTCCCATGAAGCCGAGGTTTGAAAAGCTCGTCACAAGGCGGTACATGCCCTTGTCGCCGTCCTTTATCCTCATGAGTGCCGGAGTCATGTATCCGACGGCGAGGCATATCAGCTGTGCTATCGTGAGCATGCCCACGCCGAAGAGCATGTCGCCCCTGGTCATGCCGAGGTCCTTGTTTATAACGGACGAGAGTATCATGCCGGCAACGAACACGTTCATGACCATTTTGCTCAGGCCCTTGTTGAATTCCGGGCCGACGAGCTTTATTTTTACGCACATGTATCCGAGCGCCAGGATGATGACAAGCAGCGCCATTTTTTCAAATATAACAAGCATATATATGTATCCTTACTGTTCAAAAGCTTATCATGAGCTTTGCTATCTCAAAATAAATAAGAAGCGAGACAGCGTCGGTGATGGTCGATATCAGGGGGTTTGCCATGACCGCCGGGTCGACGCCGAGCTTTTCCGCCGCGATGGGCAGTATGCTGCCGACGACCTTCGCGAACATGACGATGAAGACAATCGAGAGGCTTACGACCGCAGCGACTGTTAGCGTAACGCCGTCGTTATTCAGAAGCAGCCTGTCCACCAGCAGCATTTTGACAAAATTCACGGCCGCGAGCGTTATTCCGCACAGAACCGCGACGCGGAACTCCTTCCAGATGACCCTGCCGACGTCCTCGGGCTCGGTGTCGCCGAGGGAGATGCTTCGTATGACTGCCGTCGAGGCCTGCGCGCCGGAGTTGCCGCCGGTGCCCATGAGCATGGGGATGAAGCCTATGAGCACGGCCTGCACCGCCAGCGCGTCCTCGAATGAGTTTATTATCATGCTCGTAAACGTAGCCGAGAGCATGAGGAACATCAGCCACGGCACGCGGCGCTTCCACATGTCCAGGGTGCTGGTCCTCGAATACGGCTTATCCGAGGGCGTCATTGCGGCCATGAGCTCAAAGTCCTCGGTGGCCTCGGCCTCCATGACGTCGATGACGTCGTCGACGGTGACGATACCGACGAGCCGGCCTTCCTTATCGACGACGGGCAGCGCCATGAGGTCGTAGTCGGATATCTTCTCGGCCGCCTCCTCCTGGTCGTCGTGCGTCATGCAGAATACGATATTCGTATCCATGATATCCTCGATGACCGTCTCGTCGTCGGAAAGCAGGAGATCCTTCACCGACAGGACGCCCTCGAGCTTTCTGTCAGCGGAGGTGACAAAGCAGGTGTAGATGGTCTCCTTATCCTCGCCTATCCTGCGTATGCGCGCGATGGATTCGCGCACGTTCATGTATTTTTTAAGGTCCACGAACTCCGCGGTCATGATGCTGCCGGCGGAGTTTTCGGGGTAGTTGAGATACTGGTTTATGAGCCGCCGCGTCTCCGGCGTCGCTGTGCGCATAACGCGCTTTACGACGTTTGCCGGAAGCTCCTCCATCATATCGACCGCGTCGTCGACGTACAGCTCCTCGATGATCGCGGACAGCTCAGAGTCCGTTATGGAGTTTATTATCTGCTCCTGCTCGGGAGAGTCGAAGTTCGCGAAAACGTCCGCCGCCATCTGCTTGGACAGGAGCCTGAACACCATCGGCATGCGGTTATCGCCTATCTCGGACAGAAACTCCGCCACGTCGAACTCGTTCATGTCCTCAAGGCGGAGCTGAAGCTCCTTCATTCGCCGTTCATTGAGAAGCTGCATGAGCTCGTCGGCCTGCCTGTCCCGCATGGCCTCAAAGTCCATATTCTCCATGTTATCCATCGCGGAGCCTCCTTTCGCTGAAATCTGCTACATATAATTAATGTCTAATACCGTTATTTGCCGAGATACTCGGCCTGCTCGCGGCTGAGCCTGTCTATGCCGACGCCCATTGCCTCGAGCTTGCGCTCCGCGACCTCGCAGTCTATCTCGCGCGGGACGGGGATCACACCGGCCGAAAGCCTGCCGCGGTTATCGGCGAGGTATTTTGCCGACAGCGCCTGGATGGCAAAGCTCATATCCATGATCTCCGCCGGATGACCGTCGGCCGCGGCGAGGTTAACGAGCCTGCCCTCGGCGATGGTGAAGAGCGTTTTGCCGTCGGGCATGACGTAGCCCTGTATATTATGCCTTGCCTCGTATTTTTTAACGGCCAGCCTTTCGAGCGCCTGCATATCGATCTCGACGTTGAAATGACCTGCGTTGCTGAGTATCGCGCCGTCCTTCATGAGCGGGAAGTGCTCGGCGCTTATGATATCCCTGCCTCCGGTCACGGTGCAGAAGATATCGCCTATCCTCGCCGCCTCGGCCATGGGCATGACCTCGTAGCCGTCCATGACGGCCTCGAGCGCGCGGATGGGGTCGGTCTCCGTTACGATGACCTTTGCTCCCAGGCCCTTCGCCCTGAGCGAAACGCCCTTGCCGCACCAGCCGTAGCCGGATATGACGACGTATTTGCCGGCGACGATGAGATTCGTCGTGCGGCATATGCCGTCCCATACGCTCTGGCCCGTGCCGTAGCGGTTATCGAACATGTGCTTGCAGTCGGCGTCGTTTACCATGACCATCGGGAAGCGCAGAGCTCCGGCCGCGGACATTATGCGCAGACGGTTTATGCCCGTCGTCGTCTCCTCGCAGCCGCCGATGACCCCGGGGATGAGCTCGGAGAATTCCTCGTGCATGAGGTGTACAAGGTCACCGCCGTCGTCGATGATGATATTGGGGCCTATCCTGAGCACCTCGCGCAGGCAGTCGTCATACTGCTTTTCGGTGCAGCCGTACTCGGCAAAAACGTTCATGCCGCCGGAAGCGAGCGCCGCTGCGACATCGTCCTGCGTGGAAAGAGGGTTTGAGCCAGTGACATACATCCGAGCTCCGCCGAGCTCCATAACGCGGCACAGATACGCCGTCTTTGCCTCGAGATGGACAGACAGCGCGACCTTAAGTCCCGCAAAGGGCTTTTCCTCCGCAAAGCGGCGGCCTATACCGCGCAGCACAGGCATGTTCCGCTCTACCCAGTTGATCTTCATTTCGCCCGACGGTGCGAGGCTCATGTCTTTTATCATGCTCATAAAATTGACCCCCTTTTTATCAAACGATTTATTTTAACACTATAATTTAATATCCGCAAGTGTTGAAAGAGACAAAGGCGCATGATATAATTTTTGTAACTTCGGAAAATTTCATTATGAAAGGGAATAAATGATATGGGTCTTATAAAAGCGGGCGCCGGCGCTGTCGGCGGGACTCTGGCCGACCAGTGGAAGGAATTTTTCTACTGCGACTCGATAGATAAGGACACGCTCGTCGTAAAGGGCGTAAAGCGCACGGGCTCTCGCTCATCCAACACCAGGGGCAATGACAACATCATTTCAAACGGCTCCGGTATAGCAGTTGCCGACGGCCAGTGCATGATCATAGTCGAGCAGGGCAAGGTCGTCGAGGTCTGCGCGGAGCCCGGGCAGTTCACCTACGACAGCTCAACAGAGCCGAGCATCTTCTCCGGCCCCCTCGGTCAGTCCATACTCGACACCTTCAAGACCATCGGCAAGCGCTTTGCCTACGGCGGTGACACCGGAAAGGATCAGCGCGTTTACTACTTCAACACCAAGGAGATAGTCGACAACAAGTTCGGTACGGCTACCCCCATCCCCTTCCGCGTCGTCGACGCCCGCGTCGGGCTCGACCTTGATACGGGCGTAAGATGCAACGGCGTATATTCCTATAAGATAACCAATCCCCTGCTGTTCTACGCCAACGTCTGCGGCAATGTCGAGCGCGATTACGAGCGCTCGGAGATAGACTCGCAGCTCAAGACGGAGTTCGTAAGCGCCCTGCAGCCGGCATTTGCAAGGCTCTCCGACCTCGGGATGCGCCCGAATCAGATACCGGCGCACACGACGGAGCTGTGCGGGCTCATGAACGAGACGCTCACGCAGAAATGGTCTGAGCTGCGCGGTCTGAGCGTCGTCTCGATAGCCATGAACCCTGTCAGCATCCCGGATGAGGACGCGGATGTCATAAAGTCTCTCCAGCGTGCCGCGGCGCTTTCAAATCCCGCGCTTGCCGCGGGCACTATCACCGGCGCTCAGGCCGACGCGATGCGCATCGCGGCCGGCAACACCGGCGGCGCGATGGCCGGCTTCATGGGCATGGGCATGGCCGCAAACGCCGGCGGCGTAAACGCTCAGACGCTGTACGGCATGGCGGCCCAGCAGCAGGCAGCGGCGCCTCAGCAGCAGTCCGCGGGCTCATGGACCTGCTCCTGCGGCACGGTCTCGTCGGACAGCTTCTGCCCCGAATGCGGCAGGCCCAGGCCCTCCGGCGTTCCCAGATATAAATGTAATAAATGCGGCTGGGAGCCCGCGGACCCGGCGCATCCGCCCAAGTTCTGCCCGAAGTGCGGTGATCCGTTCAACGGCGGCGACCAGGTTTAAAAAGATATGGAAAACGAAAGCATGATACAATACAAATGCCCATGCTGCGGCGGCTTCATAGCCTACGACAGCAGCGTGAGCAAGATGAAGTGCCCCTACTGCGGCACGGAATTTGAGCTTGAAACGCTCAAAAGCTACGACGAGGGGCTCAAAAACGAGAAGGCAGACGACATGAGCTGGAGCTCCGAGGACGAAAAGGAGCGCTTTGACGGCGACGGCGACGGCATGTGCGTCTACTCCTGCTTGTCCTGCGGCGGCGAGATAATGGCCGAGGAAACGACGGCCGCGGCGAGCTGCCCCTTCTGCGGAAATCCCGTCATCTTCAAGTCCCGGCTCTCAGGCGAGCTCCGGCCGGATTATATAATCCCCTTCAGGCTCGACAGGAAGGCCGCCAAGGAGGCGCTCAAAAAGCACATGAGCGGCAAGAGGCTCCTGCCGAAGGTCTTCAAAAGCGAAAACCACATCGACGAGATAAAGGGCATATACGTCCCCTTCTGGCTGTTCGACACGGACGCCGAGGCCGAGGGCCGCTACCGCGCGACAAAGACCCGCTTCTGGTCAGACGGCGAGAACGACTACACGGAAACGAGCCACTTCAGCCTGCTGCGCAGCGGCAGCATGGGCTTTGAGCACATCCCTGTGGACGGCTCGAAGAAAATGCCGGACGAGCTCATGGAATCGCTCGAGCCCTTTGATTTCACTCAGGCCGTCGAGTTCAGCACCGCCTACCTCTCCGGCTATCTTGCCGATAAATACGACGTTCCGGCCGAGGAGTGCAACGAGAGGGCGAACGAGCGCGTAAAGCGCAGCGCGGATATCGCCCTGCGCGGTACTGCTGTCGGCTACGATTCAGTCACTCCCGAAAACCTCTCGGTGCAGTTTTCCGGCGGCAGGAAGCATTACGCCCTCTACCCCGTGTGGCTTCTGAACACGACGTGGAACGGCAATAAATACACCTTTGCCATGAACGGCCAGACCGGCAAATTCGTCGGCGACCTGCCGGTGGACAGGGGCGCTTACTGGAAATATTTCGGCGGTATCTTCGCCGCGGCCTCGGTCATAGCCTACGCCGTCGAGCTTCTGCTGTTTAATTGAGGAGGTGCGGCATGAATAAAAAACTGTTATCACTGCTGCTCGTGCTCATTCTCTGCCTTGCGCTCGTTCCGGCGGTCATGGCCGACGGCTCAAAGAGCGTCGTATACGATCAGGAGGGCCTGTTCGACGAGTCGGAGATATCCACCTTAAACACCCGGCTTGCCGAGCTGTACAACACCTATGGCGTCGACGTCGCCATCGTCACCGCCGCCTCTCTCGACGGCAGGACCGCTCAGGAATACGCCGACGATTTCTACGATGAAAACGGCATCGGTCAGGGCGAGAGCATGGACGGCATACTGCTCATGATAAGCGCCTCGGAGCGTCAATACGCGATAACGACCACGGGCTCGTGCATATATGCATTCACGGACTATGACCTTGAGTACATATCCGAAAACTTTCTGCCCTCTCTCTCCGACGGAAGCTGGTTCAGCGCCTGCACGAGCTTTATAAGCGACTGCGGCCCCTGCCTTGTATCGCTCGAGGACGACGATTACAGCTACGACCCCGGCGACTTTGACAACGACTACGACAGCGATTATGATCCGATCACTTCAGGCAGCTATTTCGTCCTGCCCTGGCTGCTCATGGCGCTCTTTATCGGACTTATCGCCGCGCTTATCGGCATGAAGATCATGAAAAGCGGCATGAAGTCGGTCTCCAGACAGTCCTCTGCGGCCGATTACCTTCGTCCGGGCAGCTTCAGGCCCGGCCGGCAGCAGGATCTTTTCCTGTATCACACCGTGACCGTGACGGCGCGCCCAAAGAATAATGACAACGACGGCGGCGGCCATCACGGCGGCTTCGGCTCCGGCGGCGGCTTCAGCAGCACGCACACATCGAGCGGCGGCGCCACCCACGGCGGCAGAAGCGGCTCGTTCTGACGGCAAATTCCAGTTGGCAGGACCGGGGGCCGCTTACGGCGGCCCCCGGTTTTTTCGCAATTTATGCAAATTTTTTAACATTTGCCTCTTCTCTTGTAGAATATACTACAGGTTTCTTGCCGGAAAGAGTCTATAATATAGTCAAAGGAAATAGGTAAAGGAGATTACAGCATGGAACTTTACAACGCTCTTATAGAAAACACGAACGAGCTTCTGGCCAAGGGCTCGCCCAAAGTCTGGCCGTACAGGGCCGGCAAGGCATGGCCCGATCTCGGCTCGGCGGAGCTGGTGCTCCAGTCGGATGCGGCGTATGAGCTCGGCGCTCTCGGCCTGGGCTCGGCAAACTACATCTGCACGACGACGAGCTCCGAGCTCGTAAAAAGCGACGAGGTCCTGCTCTACGGTCCCGACCTCAAGGCCATCAAAAAGGACGTTCCCTTTGCACGCATAGTTCTGCTGCGCGTCGGCGTTCTTGAGGGCGAGGACGAGGAGGTATATCGCGCGCTCAAGGACATCGAGTTCTGCAAATACCACGTCTACCCCGAGGGCTACATGGTGCGCATGTCACCCGAGAGCCACCGCGAGCAGGTGCGCGTCTCCAAGAAGGCGATAAAGCGCGGCATCAACTTCGAGCAGGTCGGCTACCGCTACATCGAGGCGTACAAGAAAGACCCCAACGTCCTCAACGTCAGGGTCATTTTCATCACCGATCCCACGCTCGACTTCAAGGCGATGCTCGATAACGCCAAGAAGGCCGACGCCATCACCAGCACCCTGACCCACATCATGGAGGGCCTGCCCACCGACTGCACCGTCTGCCAGCTCAAGGATATCTGCGACGAGGTCGAGGGCATGAAGGAGCTCCACTTCGGTGTCGGCGACAAGGGCAAGAACGCAAAGGATCATCATTGACAGACATTCAAAAAGCTCCCCTCGGGGAGCTTTTTTGCGGAATTTCAGATATTTTTTCGCTTCCCGCCGAGCATTTTGAAGCCTTTCAAAATGCTTTTTCCGAAGACCCTGATGAATCATGGCCTTCGGCGGCGGTTTATCCAATTCGAGGCGGGCCTTGCCCCCTCGAGCTCCCCCGCTGCACGGTTATCGGACCCGGCAGCGGAGTTTTCAGACAGTAACACAGCACCTCACGGTAAACGTGAGGTGCTGCGCTTTTGTGGGATTTGTTCCGAAGAACAGAGGGGCAATGCAGATAAGCTATACACACTGCGGGCTCAGACGAGCCCGTCAGACAGCTACGAGGTACATGAGTATCGGGAGCGTTATCAGCATCAGCACGGTACTGCATGTGACGGTCTGTGCGCAGAGCGTGGGCTCGCAGTCGTATTTCTGTGCGAGCGTAGGCGTGGTGACGCCGGCGGGAGTTCCGACAAGGAGCGTAACGACGCCGGTGACGACGGGGTCGCACTTGCAGAGGGTCATTACGCCGAAGGTAGCAAGCGGCAGCACCATAAGGCGAACGGTGCTGAACCATACGGTAGCCTTGGTAAAGATACCGCGCAGATTGGAGGAGCCCAGAGCCGCGCCGATGATCAGCATCGAGATCGCAGAGGTGCAGTTGCTGAAGGATGCGATGGTCTTGTCAAGAAATACGGGGAGCGTGGGCTGCAGGAAAAGGCGTACAAAGCCGAGCAGCAGGGCGATGATGACAGGGGTCTTGAGCAGCCGGAGAACGACATTTTCCTTTTTGCCGTCGTTGGAGACTCCGGTGTACTTTTCAAACATGGCGACGATGGCGACCCAGATGAATATGCGGAAGGGCAGCAGCGTCATATTGTAGTACAGAACGCCTATCTCCTCGTAGATGGCTATGATGATCGGCAGGCCGACGAAGGTCGGGTTGGGATTGATCAGGCCGGCAGTCATGACGAGCTGCTCGGATTTCTTGAAGGGCTTGAAGAAAAGCGGGCTGCCGCAGACGCAGACTATCTCAACGACCGTAGCCGCTATGAGAACGATGCCGCACTGAGCTATCGCGTCCGTGGGGAAGGCCTTGCCGAAGGCGTTGAAGGTGTTGCATGGGAGAATGACGTAAAACATCAGTGTCGAGAGCTTTTTTCTTGCCGAGGCATCAAGCACGTTGATCCTCGCGAGGAAGAAGCCAACGCCTATCATAAGCAGGAGCTGACATTCAAGGTTGAAAATATCTAATATATTCACTTTCTATCTCTCCATATCCAGTTTAGTATTCAGTTTAAAAATTATCGAGTCTCATGAGCTCATGCTTCGCCTTGGAGCACTCGCGGCTGCGCTCGACATAGCTGTGAAGATACTCGCGGTAGTCCGGATGCGCACAGTTGTCGATTATCGCGATGGCGCGTTCGTACGGCGTGAGGCCGCGCAGATCGGCAAGCCCCTGCTCGGTAACGAATATCTGCGTGTCGTGCTCGGTGTGGTCCACATGGCTGACATGGGGGACCACGCAGGAGACCGTGCCGTTTTTCGCGGTGGAGGCCGTCGTGAAAATGCACACGCCGGCATTGCGCGCAAAGTCGCCAGAGCCGCCGACGCCGTTCATGACAGAGGTGCCTCCCACATGGGTGGAGTTGACCTGGCCTTCAAGGTCGAATTCGATGGCGGTATTCATGGCTATAACGCCGAAGCGGTGGATGAGCTCGGGGGAGTTGCTTATCTCCTGAGGGCGAATGACGATCCTGTCCTTGTACTCGTGGAGTCTGCTGTATACAGACTGTATGTTCGAGGGCGATATCGTCAGCGCCGTGCCGGTCGCAAAGTCCACCTTTCCCGCGTCCATGAGCTCGAGCACGGCGTCCTGCATGACCTCGGTGAACACGGTCATGTGCCTGAAGTCGGAATTGACAAGGCTCGTGAGCACCGCGTTCGCGACGCCGCCGACGCCGGATTGCAGCGGCGGCAGAGGATCGCTGAGCCGTCCGGCCGCGACCTCGGACTTGAGGAATTTGACTATATGTCCCGCTATGGCCTTCATGTTCTCGTCCGGTGCGGGAAGATTCTTGTTGCCGTCATAGCCGCTCGTGCGCACGACCGCGACGACCTTGGACGGGTCGCAGTGGATGCGGGTGCTTCCCACCCTCTGGGTTATGCCGGTGATGGGGATGGGCTCGGTGTGGGGAGGCAGCTTGCTGACGTATACGTCATGGAAGCCGTCGATGACCATGGGGATCGTCTCGTTGACCTCAAGGATAACCTTCTCCGCCACCTCGGCCAGAGTCTCGCTTATGCCGATGGCAAGGCCGGGCACGAGGGAGCCGTCCTCCTCGACGGCCGCTACCTCGATTATGGCAAGGTCTATCTTTCCGTAGTAGCCGGTGCGCAGCTGGTACGGCAGGCGGCTTACGTGGGTATCGGCAAAGAGTATCTCGCCGCTGTTTATCGCGGCGCGCATGTCGCGGTTGTTCTGGAAGCCGTATCTGCGCGATACAGCTCCGGCGCGCGCAAGCTCGCCGTCGAGCTCGTCTCCGACAGAGCCGCCGTTAATGAGCGTTATCTTGAGCTTATCGCCGTTTTTGACTCTGTTTGCAAGAGCTATGGGCACGGCCTTGGGGTAATTGACCACCGTAAAGCCGCTTGCTCCGACCGTCATGCCGTCGTGTACGAGCAGCGCGGCCTCCTCGGCGCTCATCACCTTATCAAGAAGTGAGGGACATTTTATTCTCTCCACGGCGCCACCTCAAAGAGCTTTCGCAGCGTTGTAGCCGGCCTCAAAGGCCTTGTCGTTGGACTCGCGGAATTTGGGAGCGAAGCGCTCTCTCACGGCCTCGAGCACGGATTCCTCCCTGACGCAGTCGCAGAAGTAGGAGATCGCGCCGAGCGCGACGACGTTTGCCGCGATGGCCTTGCCGGTGGCCTCCTCTGCCAGGCGCGTCAGCGGGATGCGCTTGACATTGTTTAGTTCATTTGGTATGTTTGTTACAAAATCTTCATCTACTATGAGCAGACTGTTTTCGGAAAGATCGCCCTTGTAATCGTTGAGCGCCTTCTGCGACATGGCCAGCATCAGATCGGGATGCGACACGGCGGGATAGCTTATGGGGCTCTCCGAAACGATCATCTCGCTGCGGCAGGCGCCGCCGCGGGCCTCGGGTCCGTAGGATTTGGTAAGCAGTATCTGCTTGCCCTCAAGGCAGCCGGCCGCCTGTGCCATAACGTCGCCGAGAAGCATCAGGCCCTGTCCGCCGGAGCCGCTGAAACGCAGTTCATAATGTAAGCTCATATGTTTTCCAACCCCCTTGCACGTTTGATTATTTCATCGTAAGATTCTGTATATTCCACACGGTCGGTCCTGTTGACCATCTCGCCGATGACGAGCTTGCCCTCAAGCTCCTCGGGGCTCATATTTGCGGCCTTCTCGACGGGAACGGCTATCTCCTTCCAGCGCAGCAGCATATCGGCGGGAGTTCCGCGCTTATTCAGGCGGCCGAACAGCGACGGGCAGTCGCAGGCGGCCTCGACGACGGAAAAGCCCTTGTGCTTGAGTCCCTTGCAGACGAGGTCGGCAAGCTGGACGGCGTGATAGGTCGTCGAGCGGGCGACGTAGCTCGCGCCTGCGCTCTTTGCCAGATCGCAGATATCGAAATGAGGATCTATCGAGCCGTAGACGGAGGTCTTGGTCATGGAGCCCTCCGGAGTTGCCGGCGAGAACTGGCCGCCGGTCATGCCGTAGTTTGAGTTATTGAACACCACGACGGTCATATCTATATTGCGGCGGGCGCCGTGGATGAAATGGTTGCCGCCGATCGAGGTGCAGTCGCCGTCGCCGGTGATGACGATGACGTCGAGCTTGGGATTTGCCATCTTTATGCCGGTCGCGTACGCGATCGCGCGTCCGTGGTTTGCCTGGATGCCGCAGAAGTCGGTGTATCCGTTTGCGCGGGACGAGCAGCCGATGCCGTCGACTATAACGACGTTGTTCTGGTCAAGTCCGGCCTTATCGATGCCTCTGATTATCGCCTGCAGAACGATACCGTTGCCGCAGCCGGGGCACCACATATGCGGCAGGCGCTCCTGACGCAGGTACTGGTCAAAAACATGGACATTTTCAGTCATTTAAAGCACCTCCTTGATTTTGCCGAGTATAGCGGCGTCACTGATGATCCTGCCGTTGTTCTGAGTGAGGGAGTATACCTCCGAGCCGCCCTTTACGGCCGCTCTGACGATAAAGTTGAGCTGTCCCTCGTTCATTTCGCAGGTAAGGAAGTTCGCGCCGCCCTCGCTGAGCTCGCGCATCCTCTTTTCAGGGAAGGGCCACAGCGTTATCGGGCGGAACAGGCCTACCTTAAGGCCTGCCTCGCGGGCCTCGTCGACAGCAGCCTTAGCGCAGCGGGACACAAGGCCCAGGGAGACGAGTATGAGCTCGGCGTCGTCGACCCTGTACTCCTCCCACTTCATTATGTCGTCCGCGTTTTTGCGGACCTTGTCGCACAGGCGCGTGACCTCCTTCTGGATGACCTCGCTCTTGGTGGTCGGGAAGCCGTTTTCGGTGTGCAGGATGCCGCTTATGTACCAGCGGTAGCCGTCGCCGAGGACAGCCATCGGCGGGATGCCGGTGCCGTCATCCATGCAGGGCTGATATTCCTCGGGCGGGCAGGTCGGGCGCTTTCTGTCCACGAGCTCCACCTTATCGGGGATATCGACGAGCTCGCTCATATGTGCAAGCGTCGCGTCGGAAAGCAGAACGACGGGAGTTCTGTATTTCTGCGCAAGATTGAAGGCTCTGACGGTCTCGGTGTAGGTCTCCGCGACAGAATTGGGCGCGAGAGCTATGACCGGACGGTCGCCGTGGGAGCCGTATGCCGACTGGAACAGGTCGCCCTGAGCAGGGACGGTAGCAACACCCTGGTTGGGGCCCTGACGCATGACGTCGACGATAACGCACGGGACCTCCGCCACGACGCCGTAGCCCAGATTTTCCTGCATGAGCGAAAATCCCGGGCCGCTCGTTGCGGTCATAGACTTTGCGCCGGCAAAGGACGCTCCGATAACCGCGCCTATCGACGCGAGCTCGTCTTCCATCTGCATGTACTTGCCGCCGACCTTGGGCAGCAGCTCGCTTGAGAGCTCCGCGATCTCGGTCGCGGGGGTGATCGGATAGCCCGCGAAGAAATTCATTCCCGCGGCTATCGCGCCGAGCGTGCAGGCTTCATTGCCTGTCAGTACCTTTTTCTCTCCCATTTCAGTCCCTCCCTATACGAATTGCGAAGTCCGGGCAATGGTATTCGCATGTTTTGCATCCGATGCATGCCGCGGCGGGGTTTGACATCGGCTTGCCGTCCGGCGCACGAAGTATGTGCTTTACCGGGCAAAGCTGCATGCATATCCCGCAGGCTTTGCACAGGCGGGCGTCAGCTTCAAATTTGAAATTTACTTTGGCCATTTCTATCCTCCAGTTTTTTTATGCACAGACCGTGAGCCGTCTCACGGACCGCGCCCCGCGTCAGGGACGCGGTCCGATCGAAAGGAGCCGGGTCTTTATATACAGATCAAAGTCCGTTGACGATGTTGTTGGGACGCTCGCCGTTCATGACGCGCAGAACGTTGTCAAAGCACATGCCGAAGCAGCGCTCCATCGCCTCTCTGGTCGAGCCGCCGAGGTGAGAGGTCGTTATGACCTTTTCCATGTTCAGCAGCGGGCTCTCAGGATCGAGAGGCTCCTTCTCCCAGCAGTCGAGGCCCGCGCCCCAGATGGTCTCGTTCTGCAGCGCCTCGATGAGGTCGGGCTCGTTGACGACCGCGCCGCGCGCCTCGTTGACGATGATGGCCCTGGGCTTCATGAGGCTCAGATAATGCTTGTTTACAAGACCGCGGGTCGAATCGGTCAGCGGGCAGTGCAGCGACACGACGTCGGCTTCTCTGAAAAGAGTCTCCATGTCGACGCGCTTTGCCTTGTACTTTTCCTCGAATTCGGGCTTCATCGGGTAGGGATCGGAATAGATGATGTTTACATCCCAGCCCTGTAGCCTCTGCATGACATCGCGGCCGCATACGCCGGCGCCGACGATGCCGATGGTCTTGCCGCGCAGCTCGTAGCTGTCATGGCGGTAGGTAAAGGTGTGCCACTCGCCCTTTTTGACGCGGCGGTCTACCATGCACAGTCTGCGGTAGCAGGCGAGCATGAGGCAGATGGTCATTTCGGCGGTGGTGGTGGAGTTCTGGCCGGAGGCGTTGATGACATAGATGCCCTTCTCCGCCGCGGCCTTGACGTCGATGTGGTTGAAGCCCGCGCCGGGCATGCCGACGAGCTTGAGCCCCGGAGCGCTGTCCATCATTTCACGGGTAACGGGATGTACGGTGGCAAGAATGTAGTTTGCTTCCTCGATGCTGCCCTTCTTGCCTACCATGGGGTACTGGAATCGAAGTTCGATCTCCTTGGGGCATATGTCGAGAAAAACTCTCTCCATGCCCTCAGTGTGCTTGTCCAGATAAACCAATACGTTGTCGCTCATTTTTTCATCTCCTGTTTTTAATTGTTTTTTTCTGTTTTATCCGATCGCCGGGTGCGGGCTCACAGCAGCCGTCCGTCCTCGTCGAAGTTGAAGTCGGTCGGTCCGTCAAGCAGCTCAAAGTCCGGCTGGTCTTTTACGCTTTCATACAGTGCCGAGGATATCCAGATATCCTCAAGCTCCAGGGTGTTCTTTATGCGGATGAGCTTTATGTCCTCCGCGCTCACGCCGGCAAATCTCATACCGGCCTGAATGGCACATTTGTCGTTTTCCATGACAGCCGGTATCTTGCCGAGCACGGGGTTCGTGCTGGTGAGGATATTGGCATATATCGCGTCGTAATCGATCTTGTCAAACAGTCTCTGCGTCGTGGCGCTGGCCATGCCTATGCCGACGGCCGCGCCGTGCGATTCGGGAGTGACGTCGAGGATGACCATGTGCTTTGTGGATATGTTCGCTTTGACCTTGGGCATGGTGCTCGTTCCGCTTATGTTGGGGTCGGCTCCGGTGCCGCTTATGTTCTTGCCTATCTCGTCGACGACGAGCAGGTCACATTCCTTGAAATTGAGCCTGGCCATGCACTCCTTCGCGTGATCGAGCAGCGCAGGCTCGGCCTCGATGATCTCCTCCGGCGTGAGGACATGCACCTCTCTTGTGCGGTCAAAGGCGTTTTCTATAAGGCCGACGCCGAAGAGGATGTTTGCATTCTTCAGCACGGACCTGCCCATGCGCTCGAGCCTGTCGGCGAAATAGTCATAGCCGCGCTGATGGCAGTAGCCCGCGCCCTTCTGCTTGCCCACGCCGATGACGCACATCTTCATCAGGCCGCTCTCGTATTTGCCCCGGAAGGACGTGTGCGCCTTGATGCGGTTGACGACGACGATGCCGTCGGCCTCATACGCATATTTGTCGGCAAAGATGGGAATACCGTCCTCGAGCTCGTCGATCTGCACGGTCTCCATCGTGGCCTTTATGGGAACGCCCATGGTCTCCTCGGTGATCCCGTAGCTGCGCAGTATCTCGCGCTGACCCTCTGCGGTAGCGCCGCCGTGGCTGCCCATAGCTGGGAAAATAAAGCAGTCCGCGCCGCGTGATCGGATGAATTTTATCACCGTGCGCAGAGTCTCCGGCATATTGTCGATACCTCTGGAGCCTGCCGTTATGGCGATCGTCATACCTGGCCTTATGCGGGACGCTATCTTTTCATCGGAAAGCTGCTCCCACACGGCGGCGGGAACATCCTCAAGCCTATACGGATCAAAGGCTTGACGTACCTTGTACATTTTGGGAAGCTGAATGTCCTGTACTATTTTTGTGGCTGCTTTCACCTGTTCTCTTCCTTCCTTATCGTCCTGCCTCCCTGAGAAGTTTGTTGATTTGCACAAAGCGCAGGCCGGTTTAATTGGTTTTTTCTGTCCGTTTTTTCATGTTTATAATATATGACCTCGAATTCCGGAAAGTAAAATATCAAGAAAGCAGCGAATCCATGCAAAAAAGGTATTTCGGGTGTTTTTCTTCGTATATTCGGAGAAAAAACCTGAAATACCATTTGAATTCGCCGGATCGATGCGATAATTAAATTGTTCACATTCGTCATTCTGTCGTATTTTCCCGCTCCGGGAGCGCAAAATTTCGGTAATATCGGTATTAATTTTTTTAATAAGGTGGTGGCGGTACTAAAATGGATATACAAGCGCTGAAGTATTTTCTGACGGTCGCCGAGGAGGGCAACATCACGAGCGCGGCGGTGAAGCTGCATATGTCGCAGCCCCCGCTGAGCCGGCAGATAGGCAAGCTCGAGGAGGAGGTCGGCACTCCGCTCCTTATCCGCACTCCGCACGGAGTCAAGCTCACGGGCGCCGGAAAGCTGCTCAAGAGCCGGGCCGCCGATCTTATTTCCGCGCGTGATAAAATGCTCGATGAGCTGCACGGCTACCGCAACGGCGGATATGAAAACATCGTGCTCGGCATCATCGATTCGATCAGCATGTCGCTGCTGCCCGACGCTCTGAGCGAATATATCAAGCGGAACAAAAATGTTAATTTTACCCTTCTGACCGAGGAGTCGGACCGCATATGCGAGCTGATAGACGGCAACATAATCGACATGGGCATAGTGCGCATGCATGTCGACGAGCGCGTTTACGACAGCATGCCCTTCCATCGCGACACATGGGTGGCCGTGATGAGCGAGGACAGCCCTCTGGGCGGCAGCGAGTTCAACGAAATGAGCGCCAGCATGCTCAGAGGCCAGTCGCTCATTCTTCCCGTAAGATATGAGCGCATGCCGTCGCTGAGCCGTCTGCTGACAGAGCTCGACCTCTCGGCCCGCGCCATCATTCTCTACAGCAGCCTGTCCATCGGCCTGCTGCTCGCGGAGAAAAATGTGGGCATATGCCTCGCTCCGTCGTCCATGCTCCCTCACGTAAGGAAGTACCACGGCGTTATCGTCAAGAGCATAAAAAATCCCACGATGTATACGACGGCGCATCTTATCTGGAAAAAGGACAGCGTGCTCAGTCCGGCGATGAGCGGCTTTCTCGACTTCATGAAGGATTATCTCAAGGATTATCCGGCATACGCCTACGGCCTGTACGACGTCTGAGGGCAGTCACCTGCCTTCTTTAAAAGGCCGAATACCGGCATAAAAAAAGCGCGTGATCTCTGCGATCACGCGCTCAGCTTGTCAAAAAAGTACCTCGGGGGACTTTTTTGACTGCGCTTTTCCGCCGAGCATTTTGAAAAATTCAAAATGCTTTTACCGAGATCCTTGAAGCTTCAAGGATCTCGACGGCGGTTTATCTGACTTGAGGCGGGCCTTGCCCCCTCAAGCTCCCCCGCTGCGCGGATATCTTCACGCAGCAGCATAGTTTTTTGACAGTCTGAAGCGCGTGATCTCTGCGATCACGCGCTTTTTGTCCCTTGCCTGGAGAGCTTGGCAGGGCAAAAGCATCGGGCGCGTCGCTCCGGAAAGGAGCTGCCGTGCCCGATGCTGTCAATATTCGATCATTATCTTCCGGCGCCGATGAAGAACAGCGAGAGCATGCCGGGGCCGACGTGTATCCCTGTATACGGTTCATGGGTAGCTATGATGAGCTCCTGCGGCTCGGCTATGGCGCGCACCATCTCCGCGAGCTTTTCGGCGTCCTCGGGGCAGTCGCCGTGGCTTATCGCGACGCGCTGGTGCTGCGGATCGACGGCCTTGGCCTCGTACTCGTGCGCGATAGCCTCGATGGCCTTCTTTCTGCCGCGCAGCTTGGAAAAGACGACTATCTTCCCCTCCTCGTCGCCGCGCAGGAGCGGCTTTACGTTGAGCACCGTGCCTACCATCGCGGCGATGCCCGACAGCCGTCCGCCGCGGCGCAGATGCATCAGATCGTCGACGGTGAAATACTCGCACAGGCCGCTGCGGTCTGACGCGAGGCGCTCGATGAGCGCGTTCATTTCAAGTCCCTCGTCGCGGTAGTCGGCCGCCTTCATGGTCAGCAGGCCAATGCCGAGCCCCGCCCCCATGGAGTCGAAGACCTCTATCCGCCGCTCCGGGTACTTCTCACGCAGCTCCTCTGCCGCGAGGCGTCCGGCACTGAAGGTCCCGCTGATGCCGGAGGAAATGCTGATATAGACGATATCGTTGCCCCGGGAGAGCTCAGTCTCAAAGGCCTCGGCTATATCGTGCGAATTGGTCATGCTCGTGCGCACCTCGGTCTTGGCGCGGAGCATGTCGTAAAACTCATGCCCGTCAAAATGTTCGGGGGCCAGCGGGCACTTTATGATCCTGCCGCCCAGCTCATAGCTGCACGCGATCACATGTATGTTCAGCTCTTCGAGCTTTGCGGCCGGAATATTGGCCGCAGAATCGGTAAATACCTCTATCGACATAATACACCTCCATATGAAAAAGATACATAACAGATCTAATATATTTTATCATATTACCGCATTTTCGCCGTTAAGTAAATACCCTTTATAAATAATAATGATTATCATATTTTCTTGTCACTTCTGCGATTTGGTGCTATACTGTATTAAATACAGCTGCTCATGAGGGGGTACGACCTATATATAACAGTAAGCTTGTCGCGGCAAAGCTGCGCAGATGGGATAAGTACATCACACGTTTTTCGCTGCCGTCATGGGACGAGCTTCCCGATTTCGAGCTGTACATGGACCAGGTCGTATCGCTCGTGGCCCGCTTTCTCGACCTGTTTCCGCACACTCCGGGCAGCGATCCGATAATAACTCCGAGCACGATAAACAACTATGTGCGCATGAAGATAATGCCCGCCCCCGTTAAGAAAAAATATACGAGGATACATCTTGCCTATCTCATCATGATCTGCACGCTCAAGCAGAGCCTGAGCATATCGGTCGTGAGCAGGCTCATACCCATGGGCATATCAGAGGAGGAGGTGCGCGAGATATATGACGACTTCGTCATGCGGCATCGCAGCCTCTGCCGGCTGTGTACCGAGCAGGTAAGGCAGCTGGCCGTCGACGTGTTCGACCTTGAGCGCCGGGACGACGCCGCAGTAAAGCATCTCGTCGTGGAATCGGCGATATACTCGCACTTGTATAAGCTCCTGACGGAAAAGATAGTCGCGCTGGCCGTCGAGCCGAAGCCCGAGCCCGTGCCGGAGGACGAAAAGTCCGATTAAACGATCACCCCGAGTGCTTCTGCACTCGGGGTGGTTTGTTTACTCCGTCACTATCTCATACTGGTGCTCGCCGGTGAAGCTGCCGGCGAGGCCCTCGTCGATATACACGGTCTTGAGCGCCGTGAGCGAGTCGAGCTCCGACCAGTCGGAGACTCCGCGCGTGCCGGTAAGACGCAGCATGGTAAGGCCCGTGAAGTCCGAAAGGCCGCTCGTTGAATCGAGCGTGCAGCTTACCAGCTCAAGCTCGGTTATCGCACGCTCACGGTCGAACGCGGAGAAGAAGCTGCCGCTGAGATTGCAGTCGTAAAGCTTCACACTGCGCAGCGAGCTCATGTCCAGCACCTGCGAGATGTCGCTCAGCGAGCAGTTGGAGAACGCGACGGACTGTATGCCCGTCAGCGGCTTGAAGGCCGAAAGGTCCGTGACGCTTGCGCCGATAAACGACGCGTGCGTGAGCTCGTGGCACTTGTTGAGGTCGCCGAGCGAGCCGACGGGGTCATAGTCCGCGCTGATGCTGCGCAGATTCGGCAGATTGCCGATCCCGCTCAGATCGGTGACGCGGCTGCCGTCGAGGTTCAGGCTCGTTATCGAGCAGGCCGGCATCGTCTCTATGCTGCCCAGGCTCTGATACTGCAGCCACAGGGTCTTGAGCCCCGTAAAATACGCAAGGTCCGAGAGGTCGCTCACGCTTCCGCGGCTGACGGTCTTTTCATTGCCCTGCCAATCGGTGTAGCTTGCCGTCTTGTCGCTCTGGCTCACCCTTCCCACGCCGGACTGCGGCTCGCTCAGGCTGTATTCATCGCCCACGATGTAAAGCGCCGCAAGGCCCTTGAGCTCGCCGACCGTGAGCTCGCCCTCGCTCTTGCCGGCGTATTCGCGCGCGGCATTTTCAAAAACGCTGTTTTTAAACTCGCACACCGTGTCGTCCGACAGCGTCTCTATCTGCGTCGTCGGCGTCAGCAGCTTTTCAAGGTAGCCCGTAAAATAGCCGACGATTAGCGCGGCGAGCACGAGTCCGAACACGACGACGGCCGCCGACCAGCCGACTATCTTTTTGGCCTTGCCGCTTTTCTTCTTTTCCTTGGCGCTCTGCTTTTTTTCTTTCTTTTCAGGCGGCGGGACGGGCGCCGTGCTCTGCGTCTGCGTCGTCGGGCGCGGCGCGGAATCGGCAAAATTTTCGCTGTTCAAAAGCGGAGCGCTGTAGAGCTTATCGTAAAAATACCCGTCGCTGGGATAGGTATATTTCATCAGCGCGTAGATATTGCCTATCTGAAGCTCCATGCCCGGCGTGAGCGCCGTATCCTCGATGAAGATATTGATCGTCTTTATCTTCTTCGACTGCGCGTAATGCATCTCGCGGCGGCAGTTATCCGAGCGCATGTAGGCGTTTGAAATGAACGCAACGACAAGGTGCGCGTCGGCAAGGTGCGAGGCTATGCACTCCTGCCACTCGCTGCCGACCTCTATCCCCTCGTCGTACCAGATGTTATAGCCGCGCTCGTGCATATTGCCGACGATGGGCAGCACCGTATCGTCGTCGGCGTGCGCATAGCTTATGAATATGTATGGTTTATCGCCCTCGTAGGGCTTGAAATATTCAAAATCGTTCATATTTTTCTCCTTCTTGACAGGAAAATTATAAACCGGCAGCAGGGAAAATGCAATTACAAATCTGTAAATCCGAATTTTTGCCGAGATGCGCGGAAAAAACCGCCCCCCTGCGGGAGACCGGCTTTTTTGGTGCGAGTGGTGATACAGAACTTTTTGAAAAAGCCAGTAATATCAACGGTTTTCAAGGCGGACGAGTAGCAAATAACTTGTATATATCCCCTTTTCGGGCGACTGTTTTTCAGACAGCCGCCCTTTTTCTATACCCAAATTCAAGTGTTGTGATTAGGGTGGAAAATCTGTGTTTTCTTTCGCCGTGGCTTGCGCTCTGAACAGGGTGCGGGTGTTTTCCCATGCGGGAGACGACGGAGGCGTACAGGCAGACAAACCGCCCAAAATCAACACTTTTCATTTTCAGAGGAAGGAGGTGCGAAGATGGCTGTATTCCGTATCGAAAAGACCAGAGATTACACGGTCATGTCCAACTATCATCTGCGGGATATGTCGCTGTCGCTGAAAGCGAAGGGGCTTTTATCTCTCATGCTGTCCCTGCCGGAGAATTGGGACTACACCATGAAGGGTCTTGCCCGTATCTGCAAGGACGGCATTGACAGCATCAGCGGCGGTATCCGGGAGCTGGAGGCGCACGGCTACCTCGTCCGTGCGCGTGTCCGTGGTGCAAACGGGCAGCTCGGCTCAATCGAGTACACCATTCTGGAACAGCCTAAAGCGCCATCACCTACACAGGAAAAACCTATACGGGAAAATCCCGTACAGGCAAATCCAATGTTGGATGCTCCAATTCAGGAGGACCCCGCCCAATTAAATAAAGAAGAATCAAGTAACTATCCATCAAGAACAGATCTATCAATTACGGAAGAATCAAGTCCTATGAGTATAAAGCCAAGCTCACGATCCTCAAGGAAGCGGCGCGGACGCTTAACTATCTCACGGAAAACAACTTGCTCCAATACGCTGATCTTGAAAGGAAGGTCGAGGATGTTCACAGCTCCTATGACCGCACCGGCAAGGAACTGAAAGCGGTCGAAGCACGTCTGCGGACGGTGCAGCCGCTCATCAAGAATATTGGAAACTACCGGAAGCTCAAGCCTGTCTGGGATCGTAACAATCTATTTGTGCTACTTAGCCCAAATGGGTTATAAGTTATAGAATTATGTACTATTCTTCAAATGATAGAGCGTTTCGGAGATTTAGCATCTGCGCGTGACCATTCAAATCCTCAATATCTTTGGAAAAGAGTTCCATAATATTAACAATGTCTGCAATGTGAGTCTGGCTCTTTTCTGGTTCACCAATGAGATACCCATATACTTCATCACAAATCAGATAATTACTTGAACTGTTTGTCCCTTGAAACATAGAGAGGTATGCTTGCTGAAAGGTTCGAAATGAAGCTACACCATCCCAATATCTTCTTATATCGCCATTATCCTGATACATTGCGAACTGCGTGTAGGCATGAGTTGCCCCAGCTTGAGCAAGCTCTCTCAAATCATCTTTGTTGTTCTTTTCTGAAATCCAAAGAAAAGCAAATACGAGAGTAGAGACAGCAAAACATATTGCCAAAATTGTGGCGATATTCTTTTTCATACGGCACCCCCATGATTCACAATTTTCCAATTTGCTATTTTGAATTATACCACACAAAACACCGCATATCAATGTCGGCTCTCGGCTGATTCAGCAACTTTTTTATGAACGCCGTTTTGCTTTGCCTGTTCGCTGGCGGCCCTGCGCCGCTCGTCGCTGAACGGCTCCCGGACGCTGACGCA